>NZ_SUKC01000040.1 GCF_005047635.1 Arthrobacter sp. CAU 1506
GGGACTATCCCTTTAACGGTGTATCCGGCGGTTTCCATTAGTAGTTTTCAGCGGTCGGGAACCGGTCGCTGAAGGTGATGGCGAATGCGTTGAGAGCGGGCTTCCAGCGCGTTACCCATCGCACGCCGCCGGTACCGGTCGGATCCAGCGATCGGGTGACCAGATACAGGCACTTTAGCGCGGCCTGTTCGGTCGGGAAATGACCGCGCGCTTTCACCGCTCTCCGGTATCGGGCGTTGAGGGACTCAATCGCGTTGGTCGAGCAGATTACCTGCCGGATTTCCGCGTCGTAGTCCAGGAACGGTATGAACTCCTCCCATGCGTTCTCCCACAGCCGGACGATCGCGCCGTAGCGCTGCCCCCACTGGTCCGCAAACTCGTCAAACGCCGACCTCGCCGCGGCCGCGTTCACCGCGGTGTAGACCGGCTTGATGGCCCGTTTGATGGCATCCCAATCCTTCTTTGAAGCCAGACGGAAGGTATTGCGGATCAGGTGGATGATGCAGGTCTGCACGATGGCCATCGGCCAGACATTGCCGACGACTTCGGGCAGGCCCTTGAGCCCGTCACAAACCAGGAAGAACGTGTCCCTGACCCCGCGGTTGCGGATGTCGGTGAGCACGCTCATCCAGAACTTCGCTCCCTCGCCGCCGCTGCCGGCCCAGAGGCCCAGGATTTCCTTCTCCCCGGCCAGGGTGACACCGATCGCGGCGTAGATCGGCCGGTTGGCGACCTGTCCGTCGCGGATCTTGACCACGATCGCGTCGATGAACACTGCGGCGTAGACCTCATCGAGCGGACGGTTCTGCCATTCGGCCATCTCCTCAAGCACCTTGTCGGTGATTCTGGAGATCGTCTCCTTCGAGACCGAGGCGCCGTAGATCTGCGCGAAATGCGCGCTGATCTCTCCGGTTGTCAGGCCCTTGGCGTAGAGCGAGAGCACCACCTCGTCGACCCCGTTCAGCCGACGCTGGCGCTTCCGCACGATGACCGGCTCGAACGAGCCATCGCGGTCGCGCGGAACCTCGATCTCCACGGCACCGGTCGTCTCGGTCAGCACCGTCTTGGACCTTGTCCCGTTGCGGGAATTGCCGGTTTCCTTGGCCACAGCATCATGTTTTTCGTAGCCAAGGTGTTCCGTCATCTCCTCGTCGAGTGCGGTCTCTATGACTGTCTTGGTCAGTTGTTTCAGCAGACCGTCAGGACCGGTCAATGCCAGACCCTGCTCCCTGGCCATCCGCACGAGCTCGCGGGCGGCCTCTGCCTCGGACAGATTCCTCAGATTCTCGCTGTTCGGCACAGCCTCAAGTGTCGCGGCCACGTCCGGCTCCTCCCCGCCAGGCCACTGCCCGGCGTGTCGAGCCGAATACACCGTTATTTACACAGTCCC
>NZ_SUKC01000041.1 GCF_005047635.1 Arthrobacter sp. CAU 1506
GAGGCTCGGGATTCACGCACTCAGGGGTTCCCGGGTGCGGTTCAGGTGGAAATGGTGTTCGTACTCTATCGGGCTCTGGTAGCCGATGGATGAATGGAGACGCTGATGGTTGAACCAGTGCACCCACTCGGCGGTCGCGGTCTCAACGGCTTGCCTCGACGTCCACGTGCGGGTCGGATCGGTGTCGATCAGCTCGGTCTTGTAGAGACCAATGGTCGACTCCATCAGCGCGTTGTCGAGGGCGTCGCCCACGGTTCCGATCGAACCGGCGATCCCTGCTTCGGCCAGTTTTTCGGTCAACGCGATGGACGTGTACTGCGAGCCTGCGTCGGAGTGGTGGATCAATCCGTTGGACGTGAACCTGACCTTGCCGCGGCGGCGGGCGAACAGCGCCTGGGCCAGCGCACCGGTCACCAGCGACGCTTCCTTCGACATCGATGCTTTCCAGCCCAGGATCATCCGGGAGGCCACGTCGGTGATGAAAGAGACGTAGCAGAATCCGGCATACGTCCACACGTAGGTAAAGTCCGCCACCCAGACGGTGTTGGGCACGGTGATGTCCCAGCCGCGGTTGACCCGGTCCGGATGCCGGGGCGCTTCCCGGTCCCGGTGGGTGGTCACGGTGCGGTGGCGTCCCCTCACGGCGCCGGCCAGGCCTGCCTGGCGCATCAGCCGGCCCACCCGGTCGCGCCCGATCCGGTGCCCCTGCCGGTTCAGCGCGTGCCACATTTTGAGTACTCCGTAGCAGCCGTAATTCTGCTTATGGACGGTGGTGATCACCTTGGTCATCACCAGATCGGAGGCGGCCCGGGCCGAAAGCGGGCGGGATTTATGCGCGTAGTAGGTGCACGGGGCGATCTTTATTCCGGCGTTTTTGGTGAGAACGCGGCAGATCGGCTCGACCCCGAAGCGGTGCCTGAAAGCATCGATGTACTCAACGATTATTGCCGTGGGCGGTCGAGCTCCGCTGCGAAAAAAGCCGATGCGGTTTTCAGGATTTCGTTGGCCCGCTTCAGTTCCGCGTTCTCCCGCCGCAGCCGGCGCAGGTCGGCGGCCATATCGCTGGTCACCCCGGGGCGGTCCCCGGCGTCGACCTCGGCCTTCCGCGACCAGGTCCGCAACGTGTCTTCCGGAATCCCGACGATCTTGGCCACGTGCCTGATCGTGGCCGCCTTGGACTCCTCCTGGTGCTCCGCGCGCCGCTCCATATACAGGCGCACGGCACGGTCCTTGAATTCCTGTTCGTACTTGATTCCGCTGGTCATGATTCATTCTCCGGTGAGGAAAGAGTCTCTACCAGACCCAGTACGGTTCAC
>NZ_SUKC01000042.1 GCF_005047635.1 Arthrobacter sp. CAU 1506
GAACATCGATGCCACCGTGGCCCGTCTCCTCCCGGTCCTCCGCGAAGCCACGATGCACCAACCGCCCGGTGTGGAAGCCGCCTTCGGAACCCAGCTCACCGCCCTGCTTGGCCAGCTCGACGCTGCCTGTGACGGCCTGGACGCCCTGACCATGGCCGTCGAAGAACTTTTTGGCACGCACCCGGATGCCCGAATCCTCACCAGCTTCCCAGGTCTCGGACCGATCGCCGGGGCACGGATCCTGACCGAGATTGGCGATGACCGCACCCGGTTCGCGACCGGAGGCTCGCTCAAGGCATACGCAGGGGCGGCCCCGGTGACCCGCGCCAGCGGCAAGTCCCGCACGGTATTGGCCAGACGGGTGAAGAACAACAGGCTCGCCGCGGCCGGCTACGTCTGGGCCTTCTCCGCCCTGACCAGCTCTGCAGGTGCACGATCTCACTACGACCGGCGGAAAACCTCCGGCGACAGACACATGGCCGCCCAGCGCAATCTCTTCAACAGACTCCTCGGCTGCCTCTATCACTGCCTGCAAACCGGCTCGAGCTACGACGAATCAGCTGCCTTCCCCAACACCGTTGCGAGGGCCACTGCTTGACCTCTTAGCCCCATCAGATGTCTTCTTCGTAAGCCCTGAATAGGCAAGAATCAGGGTTGCTGGCCTGTCGGCCCCGGCATGATGCCTGCCCCCAGTCGTTCATGATCCGGGGGGGTGTTGTCACCGGGGTCGATAGGCGTCAGAGGATCGCTGATGGGGACAAGACCAGCCGAAGCTTTGACCACGGCAGGTCGGCCGTAACGTGGATGCCGAACTCCGCCGCCGCAGGACTGTTAACGCCAACCGAAAAGGGGGCCAGTTTCGCCGATTGAAAACAGGGCCACGGGTTGCTGTTCTATTGTGCCTGAAGCTGGCTTCTTGTCTTGTTCCGGAGCCGGTAGCTGCTTCCGGAGAGGTTCAGGACTTCGGCGTGATGAACGATCCGGTCGATCATCGCTGAGGCCACTGTCGCGTCGCTGAAGACTTCGCCCCACCTGCTGAAGGCGAGGTTGCTGGTAAGGATCAGGGATGCGTGTTCGTAGCGGGATGAGACCAGCTGGAAGAACAGGTTGGCGGAGTCCTGATCGAAGGGGATGTAGCCGACTTCGTCAACGATGAGCAGCTTGTAGCGGCGTAGCTTGGCCAG
>NZ_SUKC01000043.1 GCF_005047635.1 Arthrobacter sp. CAU 1506
GGTCGCTTGGAGCACCTTCGCGGCTCAGCCCTCGGATTCCGCAACCTCACCAACTACATCGCCAGATCACTGCTCGAAGCCGGCGGATTCAGACCGCATTTACACTCTCGATTCCGATGAGCCAGTTAAATAAAAGCAAACAAACTCTATTCCATTCCATATTCGCTCGCCGTGAACCGGATATTGGCCTAAAAGCATATTCGTGGATACACTTGCGGTAGGCGGACACTCCTGCATTTTGGTACTGGAACACGACTGAATTCGCCAAATTCCACTATGCCAAGTCTGTGGGAATTCCGAAGCCAGGCGTCGTGATGAAGCTCTTTTAGAACCGTTTTATCGCGGCGGATATATCAAGACCACCACGACGACGGAAGCTCTCGACGGTGCAGCCCGTGAGGAGAAGCGGATGCCCTTATCACCTGAAGAACAACAGCGACTCAAGACCATAGAGCGCCACCTCAGTTTGGAGGACCCGGACCTGGCCCGGAAAATGCGGTCAGGATCCGGCGGTACTGCCGTCAGGGTTTCACATGTCTGGGTGCCGCTTATGCTGCTGATCGGGGTTATGGCCTTGCCCGTCGGTATCGCTACCCAGTTGGCCATCGTCGCCGTCCTGGGGTTCATCCTCGCCGCTGCTGGAGCGTATGGCGCCATCGGCAATTCGCGCTTCGGGCATCCCGAAGGCAATAGGCTGGATGAAATCCGGGGGCAACAAGAAAAGCGTTAGCGACAGCATGACCGGGGGAGTCGCATAAGGACATGCCGCACATTCTTTAGGAGGAAAGTGTGACACAGGACAAAATTGCCTTTACCGTGACGGCGTCGCCCCGGGATGGCGGCGAAAAGGTTTTCCGCAACAGCATCCAGATCATGGTGGAAAACGGCGTCGGGGGAGCGAGTTTCATGGCTCTCCAAGGTTCGTGGTGAATGACGGGTCGTGTCTTTAGACAGAAGGGGCCCGTAGCCCTGTTGTGATGGATGTTCTTGACGCATTCATCAATGACAGGAACTACGAGCCTTGACCGAGC
>NZ_SUKC01000044.1 GCF_005047635.1 Arthrobacter sp. CAU 1506
GGACAGATTCCTCAGATTCTCGCTGTTCGGCACAGCCTCAAGTGTCGCGGCCACGTCCGGCTCCTCCCCGCCAGGCCACTGCCCGGCGTGTCGAGCCGAATACACCGTTATTTACACAGTCCCCGAGCCTCTACGAAACCCAGCACAGTTCAGATGTGAAGGGTGCCGTCGTGGTCTTGGGTGACGGTGCCGCCGCCGTGGTGTTTGGTTTTGTGGCCGGGTTTGCAGCGGGCGGTGAGGTTCTCGGGAACTGTTTTGCCGCCGTCTTCCCAGGCGATGGTGTGGTCGATTTCGCATTGGTCGGCGGGGACGGTGCAGCCGAAGTCGCGGCAGTGCCGGTCGCGTAGCCGGACGAGGCGTTTGAGCCATTCGGGCGGGGTGCGCAGGTCTTTGGCGGCGGCGATGGCTTGGCCGTAGTCGTCGGTGAGCACGGTGAGCCAGGATTTGGCCAGTGCGGTGAGGTTGCGGGTCATTTCGGGCGGGATCAGTCCGTAGCCGGTGAGTTCGCCGGGGTCTTCGGCCAGCCCGAGCAGGGTGGTCAGCGGGGCGGTGACGGCGACGGACGCGGTGGTGTTCCCGCCGCCGCAGGTGCAGGACCCCTTGCCGGTGGCGCCGCTTCCGGAGGAACAGTTTCCGGCGGCCGCATCGTCGGCGGCTGCGTGGCCCGAGGCCGTGTCCCCGGCCGTCGTTTCCCCGGGGTCGGTGTCCTGGGTTGCCGTTCTTTCGGTGGCGGTGCCGCTGGTGATGGTGTTGTTGGCGTCGGTGTCGTGTTCGGTCGCGTCTCCGGCCTTGAGGGTTGTTGCCGGGTCGGTGTCGTGTTCGGTCGTGGCGCCGGCTTTGAGGGTTGTTGTCGCGGCGGTGGTGCCGCTGCCAATGGTGGTTGTGCCGTTGTCCGGGACGGTGGGTTGGTAGGCGTGGTCGGGGTAGCGCAGGAGCATGTCGGTGAAGACGTCGGCGCGGAGTTGGCCGAGGGTGCGGGTTTCCTCGGCGGTCTGCAGTTTCCGGGCGTGGGCCTGCATCAG
>NZ_SUKC01000005.1 GCF_005047635.1 Arthrobacter sp. CAU 1506
CCAGGCACCTTTCATCCGCGACGCGATGACCAGCCTGACCCGCCAGTTCGATGATCCCTCGGTGATGGAAATCATCGTGATCGATGACGGTTCCACCGACGGGACCGGGGAGCTGGCCGCCGCCTTTACCGGCCGGCTCCCCGGCCTCCAGATCCACCGCAACAACACCGCCACCGGGCTGGCCGCGGCACGCAACCAAGGCCTGGACGCCGCCACCGGACGCTACATCACCTTTTTCGATCCGGACGACTGGTACGCCCCCGGGCATCTGGCCCGGATCACCGAAGAAATCAGCGAGCTCGGCGTGGACTTCCTCCGGGTGGACCACATCCGCCACACGAACGGAGTCCGGACCGTTCACCGCGCGCCGCAAGCCGTGCGCGGCGTCGCCCTCGATCCCCGCCGCGACATCGGGCCTTCGGACGAGTCGACCATGGTGGACTACCCGTTCGCGCCGTTCGGCATCTTCGACGGCGCGCTCAAAGAAGCCGGGCTGCTGCATTTCCTCGACGGCCTGCATACCGCCGAAGACCGTCCCTGGATCTGGCGCCTGCATCTGCAGGCAGCCTCCTACGCCGTCTCGGATCAGCTGGGGGCCTTTTACCGGCGCGGCGTGGCGACGTCGCTGAGCCAGGTCTTCGACCGTCGGCAGTTGGATTTCCTGCGCAGCTACGCCGAAGTCTTCCGTCTGGTGGCGGAAGACCCTGAGGCGGACCGTTTTCGGCCCAAGGCCGTCCGGCAGTTCCTGGCCATCGCGTGCCACCACCTGGATCGTTCGGATTCCATGAGCCGGGCTGTCCGCCAGGAGCTGATCTCGGGCCTGCGTGCTGCCGTGGCCGGCCTTCCGGCCGCTGCCGTCGCCGCCGGGGTGCAGGCGCTGGGTGAGCGACGGAGCAAGACGCTGGAAACAGCAATCGGAGCATTGAAGTGAAAGAGCTATTTGTCGTCTCAACCCTGTATCAGTGCGTGTCGCTGGCAGCGGCCATCGACGACGCCGTCTTGCCGGAGACCGGGCAGGAACGCATTTTGGTACTGACCAACAACGCGATGATTCCGGAGGTCACCGTTCCGTTCCACGAGTCGCCGGGTTTCGCCGAGGCGGCCTGCCGATTCGACCGCGTGGTGGACCTGAGCAGCCTGCTCTGGCCCCGCCGGCCCGGGCAGTTCAGTCCCCGCGAGCAAGACCTTGACCTGTGGCAGAAGCTGCTGCGGTCGGAATGGGAGCTGGGAAGCGACCCGGTCCACCTGTTCGTCGAATCCATCCAAGTGGATCCCGCGATCGCGTTGGCCCGCATCTTCGCCAGTGCCCGGGTGTCGGTGCATTCCGACGGTCTGATGAGCTACGGGCCCACCCGGAACCCCGTCCCCTTGGCCGTGGCGCAGCGGCTCGATTCCCTGCTGTACGTTGATTTGGTTCCGGGCCTGCGGCCGCAGTTGCTGCGCGAACACCAGCCGAACCTGCTTCCGGTGGATCCGGCGTCCCTGCGCCGTGCCATGGAAGAACTGGACCGGTCCTTGCCGCCCCTTGCCCTGCCGTCCGCCGACCACCAGAAGGCGCCGGCCGGGACCGCCCTGCTGCTGGGCCAGTACCTGGCTGACCTGGGCATCCTCTCTGCCGAGGAAGAAGTGGCGCTGCACCGCCAGATGATCGAGAAGGCCAAAGACCAAGGGATCCTGCACTGCGTGTTCAAGCCCCATCCCAGCGCCGGGCCGGGGGCCGTCCGGTCGGTCGAGGCCGCGGCGCAGCAGCTCGGCGTGCAGCTGGACATCCTGGAGTCCTCCGCCCCGGCCGAAGTAGTGATGCAGCAGCTTCAGCCGAAACTGGTGGTGAGCTGCTTCTCCACCGCGCTGATGACTGCCAAATACCTGTTCAACATCGACGCCGCGGCGGTCGGCACCGCGTTGCTGCTGGAGCGGCTGAGTCCCTACGAAAACAGCAACCGCGTGCCGGTCACCATCGTCGATGCCGTCCTGGAACGGAACATCCAGGCGCCGGACCAGGACGGCACGGACACGCCGGACTCGCGGCGGCTCCAGCCGCTGGTCGAAGCCGTCTCCTATTGCATGCAGGCAGACACGCTGGCGGCGGTCCGCCCCAGCGCCGAAACCTATCTGCACAGCATCAAAGACGCACCCGAGAGGCGCTACTTCAAGCGGCGCCGGCTCACCAAGCTTGAGCTCCCGGGCGGATTATCCCGGGCTGACGGACCGCGGCCGCTGGCCCAGGTCGGGCGGATGGGCCGGCGTGCCGTCCGCAAACTCAAATCGGCTGTGGCCTCATGAGGCGGCAATGATGACACAAGCAGCAGTCACGGCAGCATTTCTCCCCCAGTTGGGTCCGGTGGTGGACCGCAGGCTAGCCCACCCGAAAGCGGGGTCCACCATCAGGCGGGGGCACCGGAACGAACTGGTTCGCCCGCGGTTCGGCCGTGCCGCCGTCTGGGCCGAGTCGCCGCTGCAGTTGCTCAGCGCGGTCGAGGCGCACGGCGCCGGCCTGCTGGGACAAGAAACGCTGATCCACCCGCGCGGCGACGCCGTGGGCATGGACAGCACACTGAGGTCGCTGATGGAACAGGTGCCAAGCGGCGTGCGGTTCACCCCGCCGTCGTCCGCGCTGCCCGCGGTCCGCAACCGGAAGCTAGACCGCTGGGTGACCGGCGATGCCTACTCCGGCAAGGTGCAGACCGAGCTCCTGCGCGGCGTCGTCGCCGACGAACTGGTCATTGTGGACGACGGACTGGCGACGCTGAGCCTGCTGCGAATGCTGGTCAGCGATGGGCCCACCCCGCTGATCCGTCCGCGGGCCGTGCCGACCGTGCGGCGTAAGGCGTTGGGTCTGGCCACCTGGTGGACGCTGCGCAGGATGGCCAGCCAGGGTCGGCTGCTGGTGTTCACGGCATTGTCCGTGCCCGACGCCGTGGAGAAGAAGTTCAGGGCACTGGGGGGCCATCTGGAACGGCACCGGTTCGAGTGGCTGGGCACCCAACCGGTGACCGAGAACATCCTCGAACCGACCATTCTGGTGGGGTCTGCCATGCCCGCCGACCAGCTGATCCGGCCCGAACCGTACGTGGACTGGGTGCGGTCGTTGACCGAGGACGGCCCGGTGGCCTATTTCCCGCACCGCCGGGAACAGCCGGAGCTACTCAAGGCTCTGGACGAGCACCCGCTGATCCGCGTCAAGCAGCACACGATTCCGGTAGAAATGCGCCTGCGCGGTCTGCGGCCCGGGCAGGTGGTCCGCGCCCTGCCCTCCACGGTACTGGCGTCGCTGCGCCTGATCCTGGCCCCGTCCGGGGTGCCGCTGAAGGGCCAGCCGGTACCGGATGACTGGTGGCTGCCGCAGACAACAGAAGAACTGCGCCGGCACCTGAGCAGTTCGCTGCGCGAAGGAGGCAAGTGATGGCTCCGGGGCCCCACAGCACAGCCGAGCCTGCGGCAGGCGGGAACGGGATCCGCCCCTTCCGCGTGCTGGCGGTGGCAGACAGCGATTCGTACCTGAAGTTTGCCTGCGCCACGTTGGAATCGCTCGGCGAGGGCTGGGAGCGCGAAGTCCTGCTGGTCCGCTCCCCCATCTTGCCCACGCTGGAACAGATCCAGGCGGCGACCGCCGGGACGTTCCTGGCCGGCAAAGCGCCCCGGGTGATCGCCGCGTCGGGTCTGAAGAGCGCGCTGGCGGGCGCCGACGTCGTGCTGGCAGCGGCCACCGGACCGGTGGTGGAAGAGATCTTCACGCAGGCCTCGCGGATGCCGCACCGGCCGGCGCTGTTGTCCGCACTGCCGGGTGTTGCCTTCCCGGCCACCCGCAAGGCGCTGAACTATCGCGCCCTCGGCGACGCTTTCATCACGCACAGCCATGCCGAATGCCGCGCGTTCAGCGATCTGGCCGATGCCATGGGGCTGCCGCAGCGGATCCTGGTCTCGCGGTTGCCGTTCCTGGCCTCCCCGGGCCGGCCGGAGCCGCAGCAGGTCCCGCTGCGTTCGGTGGTGTTTGCGCCGCAGGCCAAGGTTCCGGTGGAGCGCGACCAGCGCGTGGCGATCCTGCAGGCCCTGGCAGCGCTGGCGCGGCGCCGGCCGGAACTGTCGGTACGGGTGAAGTTGCGGGCGTGGGCCGGCGAACCGCAGACGCACCTGGAGCAGTACCCCTTCGACCAGCTCTGGTCCGACCTGGTGGCGGCGCGCGCGGTCGCCGGGCACGAACTGCAGTTCTGCACCGGTCCCATGTCCGCGCAGCTCACGCCCGCGGCGGCGATGGTCACGGTGAGCTCCACGGCTGCCTTGGAAGCGCTCGACGCCGGTCTGCCGGTGCTGATCCTCGACGACTTCGGCCTCTCCGAGGAGATGCTGAACAAGGTCTTCGACGGCTCCGGACTGGTGGGGAATCTGGAGGATATGGTGGCCGGCCGGTTCCGGCACCCTGACCACCGGTGGCTGCGGGACAACTACTTCCACGTCCAATCCGCGCCGTTGGACGGCCTGCTGCTGAACTTCGCCGAGCGCGCCCGCGCCGGAAAACTGGCGACGGACCCGGACCGGCTGGCAGCGGTGCAACGCCGCAAGATGCGCTCGAAGCTGCGCACCGTGCTGCCCTCGCCGGCCTTGAACCTGGTGCGCCGGCTGCGCAACGCCCGGCGCCTGCCGGCCTGATCGAGACGCGCTCCGCGGGGCACCGTTTGGAACCTCTGCTGTCCGGGTGCAGGACCCGGGCAGCTGGGGAGAGTACGTCGGCTCCCCGGAGCTCTGGAACCGGACCCTGCAGAACTGGCAATCCGAATTCCTGGCCGTGTGGTCCATGGTGATCCTGTCCGTGTACCTGCGCCAGCGTGGTTCGCCCGAATCCAAGCCGGTGGGGCAGCCACACGATTCCACCGGGGTGAGCGGATAGCCCGGGCCGCCGCGGAAACGGCGCCGCCGTCACGGGAATGGTCCGGCCCGGCGGGGCGTTGAAACACGGCGTAGACTGGATAGGCTGCCCGCCATCGGCGCGGCGGCCAGACAGAAGTGTTTCGAAGGAGAACCGTGGCAGAGAACCCCATCCGGGTAGCGATCGTCGGTGTTGGAAACTGTGCGGCCTCGCTGGTCCAGGGTGTCCACTACTACCGTGGCGCGGACCCGAGCGCAACGATCCCCGGACTGATGCACGTCGCGTTCGGCGCCTACCACGTCGACGATGTGCAGTTCGTCGCGGCGTTCGACGTGGACGGCAAAAAGGTCGGTCTTGACCTGGCCGACGCGATCGGCGCCAGCGAGAACAACACCATCAAGATCGCCGATGTTCCGCCCACCGGCGTCAAGGTGCAGCGCGGCCACACACTGGACGGCCTGGGAAAGTACTACCGCGAGACCATCGTGGAATCCGACGACGAGCCCGTGGACATGGTCGCCGCACTGCGTGATGCCAAGGTCGACGTCATGGTCTGCTACCTGCCGGTCGGTTCCGAGCAGGCTGCCAAGTTCTACGCCCAGTGCGCGATCGACGCCGGCGTGGCCTTCGTCAACGCGCTTCCGGTCTTCATTGCCGGCACCAAGGAATGGGCGGACAAGTTCACCGAAGCCGGCGTTCCCATTGTGGGCGACGACATCAAAAGCCAGATCGGTGCCACCATCACGCACCGTGTGATGGCCAAGCTGTTCGAAGACCGCGGCGTGGTCCTGGACCGGACGTACCAGCTCAACGTCGGCGGCAACATGGACTTCAAGAACATGCTCGAGCGCGAGCGCCTGGAGTCCAAGAAGATCTCCAAGACCCAGGCCGTCACCTCGAACACGTCCGCCGTTCTGGGCGACGACGACGTGCACATCGGCCCCTCCGACTACGTGTCCTGGCTTGATGACCGCAAGTGGGCTTTCGTCCGGCTGGAAGGCCGCAACTTCGGCGACGCCCCGGTCTCGCTGGAGTACAAGCTCGAGGTCTGGGACTCCCCCAACTCCGCGGGCGTCATCATCGACGCAATCCGTGCGGCCAAGATCGCGCTGGACCGCGGCATCGGCGGCCCGATCCTTTCGGCGTCGAGCTACTTCATGAAGTCCCCGCCGGAACAGTACGACGACGAGACCGCCCGCGAAAAGGTCGAAGCCTTCATCAGCGGCGAGTCTGACAGCTAACACGCACTCCAGGCGAAGGGGGTCGGTCCACCAGGACCGGCCCCCTTCACCTTTTTCCGGGCTGGCAACTGCGTCCGAGTAGTGTGGATTTATGGCCGTACCCTCCCCGACCCCTTCCGGGCAGCTTCACGGGGCGGCCCCTCG
Source organism: Arthrobacter sp. CAU 1506 (assembly GCF_005047635.1). Classification (GTDB taxonomy): domain Bacteria; phylum Actinomycetota; class Actinomycetes; order Actinomycetales; family Micrococcaceae; genus Crystallibacter. The sequence continues at coordinate 6,250 of NZ_SUKC01000005.1, forward strand.
CCCCCGCCGCAACTATGCGCTGGACATCCTCCGGATCGTCAGCATCGTCGGCGTGGTGGCCATCCACTCCCTTCGGCGAGCTGGCAGGCGACGACGACGCCCGCACTCAGCCGGATTGGCTTCCGGCGGCGATCATCGACATAGCCTTCATCTGGGTGGTGCCCGTTTTCGTCACGATCTCCGGTGCCCTGGTCTTGGCGCCGCGGGCGCATGCCGACGGTGCCAAGGCCTTTTACCGGAAGCGGGCGCTTCGGCTGCTGCCCGCCCTGGTGGTCTGGCATCTGGTGTATATCTTTGTGGGCAACTACCTGATCCTGGGCCGCGAACTGCATCCAGGCGAGGTGCTGGTGTCCGTCTTCGATACCCAGGTTTATCCGCACCTCTACTTCCTCTGGCTGATCCTGGGCCTGTATCTGGTCGCGCCGCCGTTAGCCGGCTACGTGAACCGGGTTCCGTTGCAGCGCGCCGCTGCCGCAACCAGCATCGTGTTGGTGCTGACCCTGGCGCTGTTCAGCTTGCAGGCCGCCAGCATCCAGTTCGCGTGGGGCTGGCAGTATCCGTGGAACATCCTGACCCAGTGGGTCCCCTATCTGGGTTACTTCATGGCCGGCTGGGTCATCACCCAGGTTGCCCGTCCCCCGCGGTGCCGCCCTGGCGGCAGGAGGCGCCGCCGTCGTGCTTTCCATTTTCAACATCTGGCACTGGATCCATCAGGATTCCACCCCGACGCTGAACATCATCACGCCGTCCAGCTACGTGGGGCTGGGCGTCACGGCGGCAGCCCTGTGCATCTTTACCGCCACCTACCACTTGCTGGCCGGATGGCAGCCCGCCAGTTGGCTGGGCCGCACCCTGGTCCAGCTCTCCAACGCCTCTTTTGGCGTGTTCCTCTGCCACTACCTGTTCCTGACCTGGCTGACGTTCCACGTCTTCCCCGACCAAGAGCCCACGCTGGCACTGATGACGGTGAAGTTCTCCATAGCGACCATCGGCTCGTTCGCGCTGACACTGCTGGCCCTGCGGACTCCGGTACTCAACCGCGTGTTTTGACCCCATGGGCTGAACCTTGCGTTGAGTGCACCGTGTGCTGCGCCCTGCGTTCAGTGCACGGTGTCCCGAACGCAGGGCTCGTTCGGCCGAGCCGCCCGAGGTTTTTCCCTCGAGGCAACCGCCGAGGCGCCGCCCGCGGAACCGCCCCGGCGGGGCTAAAACAGTCCGGTGATGACGCCGTCGTCGTCCACGTCCATCCGGCCCGCCGCCGGTTCCTTCGGCAGCCCCGGCATGGTCATCACGTCGCCCGTCAGCGCCACGATGAAGCCCGCGCCGGTCTTCGGGATCAGGTCACGCACGGTGATACTGAAGCCGCTGGGGGCGCCCAGCACCGAGGGATCGTCAGTGAACGAATACTGCGTCTTGGCCATGCACACGGGCAGTTTGCCCCAGCCGTTCGCCTCGATCTCGGCCAGTCGCTTGCGGGCCGGACTGGTGAACTCCACATGGTCCGCACCGTAGATCTGCTGCGCGATGGTCTCGATCTTTTTCTCCACGGTCAGGTCCAGGTCGTACAGCGGGGAGAACGACTGTTGCTGCTGCAGCACCTGTGCCACCTTCGCGGCCAGCGCGTCGCCGCCGGTGCCGCCACCGCCCTGGCCCCAGACATCGGCCACCGCGGCTTCAACCCCCTTCTGCCGGCACCAGTCCAGCACCCAGTCCAGTTCTTCGGCGCTGTCAGAGGTGAACTTGTTGATCGCCACCACCGGGGTGAGGCCGAACTTGGCGGCGTTGTCCACGTGCCGTTCGAGGTTGGCGATGCCGGCCTGGACAGCTTCCAGGTTGGGTTCCTTCAGCTGGTCCTTGGGGACGCCTCCGTGCATCTTCAGGGAGCGGATGGTGGCCAGCACCACGATGGCCGACGGCGCGAACCCGCCGGCCCGGGCCTTGATGTCCATGAACTTCTCCGCGCCCAGATCCGAGCCGAAGCCTGCCTCAGTGACCACGACGTCGGCGAGCCGGCGGGCGGTCTGGGTGGCCAGCAGCGAATTGCAGCCGTGAGCAATGTTGGCAAACGGGCCGCCGTGCACAAAGGCCGGTGTGCCGGCGATGGTCTGCACTAGGTTCGGTTTGATGGCGTCTTTGAGCAGCATGGCCAGGGCGCCCTGCACGCCCAGGTCGGCCACGGTCACGGGTTTGCGACCGTAGGTGTAGCCGACGGTGATGCGCGACAGCCGGGCCTTCAGGTCGGCCGGGCCGGACGAGAGGCAGAAGACAGCCATCACCTCGGAGGCCACAGTGATGTCGAACCCTGCTTCGCGCGGCACGCCCTGGGTGGGACCGCCGAGCCCGATCACCACCTGCCGCAACGCCCGGTCGTTCATGTCCAGGACCCGCCGGAACGTCAGCCGCCTGGGATCGATGCCCAAATCGTTGCCCTGGTAGATGTGGTTATCCACCAGCGCCATCAACGCGTTGTTGGCCGAGGTAATGGCGTGAAAGTCCCCGGTGAAGTGCAGGTTGATGTCATCCATCGGGAGCACCTGCGAATAGCCGCCGCCGGTTGCGCCTCCCTTCATGCCCAAAATCGGGCCCAGCGAGGGTTCCCTGATGGCCACCATGGTCTTGTGGCCGGCCTTGGCCAGCGCATCCGCCAGTCCCACCGTTAGCGTCGACTTGCCTTCGCCTGCCGGTGTGGGCGACATCGCCGTCACCAGGACCACCTGGCCGCGGGGTTCCTCGAAGCCCGCGCCGAGCTTGGCCGGATCGATCTTGGCCTTGTAGCTGCCGTAAAGTTCCAAGGCCCCGGCCGGTATTCCCACCGCCTCGGCAATCTCGGTAATCGGCCGCAAAGTGGCGCGGCGGGCAATCTCAAGATCAGTCAGCGGAGCCGGCTCAGACATCTTCGTCCTTCTTCCCTCGCATGGGCCATGTGGGCAGCATTGCTGCCACAGCCAACGTATCAGCCGCACACGCCGCCGTCACCGGTCCGTGCCGGAGCAAGATTCGAGCGGCTGCTGCAACGTTCCCGCCTCTGCATCGCTGGCTACGGGCGCGTGTCCTGACCCTGCCGCCGGCACGGGGCTGCGGGCTAATTGGGGCAGCATGCGAAAGCCGGGGTTCTGCCGGCGATACAGCGAAGGCCTGCCGCGCAATCGCGCGGCAGGCCTTCTGCGTGTTGGGTGCTGCGGCCGTTAGCGGCGGACCGCCCGACGACCGGACAGGCTCTCCGCCACACCGATCAGGAGCACCGCAGCAACAACCGCGACGATGAAGCCAAGGACGTTGAGCTCGAAGATGTCACCGGTACCCAGCAGGTTCGCGATGACACCGCCAATGATCGCCCCGACAATGCCAAGCAGCAGCGTTGCCAAAATCCCCAGGTTCTGCTTTCCGGGCTTGATAAGGCGAGCAAGTGCTCCGATGACAAGCCCAGCGATAATGAAACCGATCATGTTGCCTCCTCAGGTTGCGACGCCTCTACGATAAGCATACTTAGCGATCCATCGCAAAACGTTCTATCGCACGGATCGTGCAGTTCGGGTCGCGCAGCCCCCAGCCGCACGCATACAGGAAGCTCTCGCAGTTCCTGCGGGCGACGTTGACGTGGATCCCGGGAATAGCCAGTGGCATTGCTGGTTCGGAAGCCCGGTTGCCCTCCGGCTAAAAACGACGCTATCCCCCGCTACAACCCTTATCTAGGCGTGCACGCGCATGCTTAGCTGAACGGATTTGTCCGCTCGGAAACTTGTTGGTGGCACTAGTCCAAACACTTCAGGCTGGGCCTGGCCGAAGGAGTCGCCTGCGCTGTTAAAAGAGGACCTGCGTTGTTAAAGGCGGAAGCCCGCGCCGGGCAGGAACCCGGCGCGGGCCTGTAGCTACATCGGGTCCAATGTGATTCATCGGATCCTCCTCGCGAATGTGTCCCCTACAGGACGGCGTATTTAATTGCACTTGCTGAGCCGGGAACTTCAGCGGATGAGCTGCTGGTGCGACAGCAAATCGTCGCGCACTTGTTCCAAGAGCTGATCATCAACACGCACGTTCTGTATTCGTTTCCACAGCGAGACGCTCTGGCGGAGCTTGCGGATCATGGCATTCACCTCCTGCCTATCCAAGAAATTCGGCATCCCCGCAGTTGCGGCATGTTCGGGTGCCGGGCGGGTGGAGTCAACGGTCCGATCGCGCCAAGTCCAGGAGGAGTCGGCTAACTCGTCCACCGACGGCCAGGCGGAATCCGCAGCTTCGCCCGCCGACGACCAGGCTGAGTCGGCAATTTCGTCGACTCCCGACCGGAGGGAACCGGCGGCTTCTGACCCGTCGACTGCGGAAACGCTGTCTCCTCGACCGGTGGCTGCATCGAGGTCGCGCAGACTTCCGGCGCTGATCAGCTGGCCGTGGCCGAACCGCCCCGCATCGGACAGTGGCGCTTCGGTGGGACCGATGGATCGTTCGGGTGCAGGCGCTAGAGCTGCATCCAGCGGTTTCATGAGGATTTCCTCTCGGGAGTGTTTGGGATTTTGGGCAGGAAGCATGGCGGAATCCAGGGGAGTTTCAACTGCCGGCACGGAGCCCATGGCGGTTGTTGCAGCACCGGCTGGGGTGGCCACGTAGGCAGAAGGAAATGCGGTAAGAATGCTCATAGCGAAGTCCTCAAACAGAAGGTGAGGCCTCCGCGCGGGAGAGCTAGAGAAATGCGGTGATTGAGGAAAGGCAGCGGTTCACGAAATGAACCGGTTCAATCAGCGAAGTTCTAGTGCGCAGAAATGGCGGAGGCGGGTCGTCGGAGCGCGGCGAAGGAGTTAAACACTCCGCCCGGCGTCTTGGTCATAATCACAGATCCCACCTCCCTTTCTTGATAGCGCCAATAGAAACAGTCCGGATCCAACCCTCCTGATTGAGAAAGTTCAATCGGACGTTCTTAACGTACCCGATAACTGATGTTTCTGCCTAGCCAGTTCGCGGAACTCGTTGAGCTTTTCTTCTTTTCATCGGCGTGTCCTCGGAAACACGCCGCAGTACGACGGCGCGCGATCGGCCACAACCACCAAGAAGGTCAACAGCGCGGAAGGCCCGCAGCTCATCGAGTGGGGAATAGTTGCGGCTATCGCCGGCGTGTCGCAGCATCTTTTCGCAAGTCGAATGTCGCCACGTTCCCTGGGCGGCTTCCTGCCGGCTGACCACACACCGGCAGGAAGCGGGATCGGCCGCCGTGTGCCTCGAGCCTGACCGAACACCGGCACGAGGCGGAACCGGCCGCCGTGTGCCTCGAGCCTGACCGCGAAACGGCGGTCATGACTACCCCAACCCGCGTTAGCGCCGGTGACTAGAGGTTCCCAGCCCCGGTGGCTAGAGGTTCCAGCCAGCAATTGCGGGCGTCTTCTTGTCCCAGCCCAGCCGGCAGACGGCAGCGGTCTCCAGGACAAAATGCCGGCCCTCGACCGGTTCCATGCCGAGCCACCGGGCAGCGAGCACGCGGAGGAAATGTCCGTGTGCCACCAGCAGGACCTGCCGCGGCCCGGATGCTTCGGCGGCCGCGTCGGCGGCCGTGTCGCCGGAGGCTTGAGTGCCCGCGTCGCCGGAGGTCCCAAGACTCATTTCGGCGGACAGCGCACGGAATTCAGACGTGCTACCGACCGGCATCCGGCCCGCGGAAGCGCCGCGGAAAGTCCCGCCGCCGGAAGCTGCATCGTCTTCACCGTCGAGTACTTTCGCGATGACATGGTCGGCCCGGTCCGCCACCTGCTGCAGCGACTCGCCGCCGCGGACGCCGTGGGTCCAGATCAGGTACGAGGGGTCTACCGCCCGGATAGCGGCGCTCTGCAGTCCCTCGTAGTCCCCGTAGTCCCACTCGTGCGCTTCCGGCACCACTTCCGCTTCCGGATAGCCGGCCAATGCGGCGGTCCGGCGCGCACGGACCAGCGGCGAGGTCAGGACGGTGCGGAAACGGACTCCTGCCAGCTTCGCGGCGGCGTCGCGGGCCTGTTGCACTCCGGCAGGCGTGAGCTCCAGATCCGTTAGTCCGGTGTACCGGTGGTCCCGCGACCACTCGGTTTCACCATGGCGCATCAGCCACAGCACCGGGAAGTCATGCGGATCGGCACCGGCCATGGCTATTCCCGGTCTCCGCGCGGCGCCGGCGCGCCTTGGTCGACCACCGGAGCGAATTCCGGCTGCTCCCGCCACCAGGCCAGGAGTTTCGCCTCTGCCTCCTCCGGCGCCGCCGGTCCGTTTTCCAGCCGTTCTTCCAAGAGGAACCTGTAGGCACGGCCGACCAACGGTCCGGGCTTGATACCCAGCAGTTCCATGATCCGGGCGCCGTCCAGGTCCGGCCGCACGGCGTCCAACTGCTCCTGCTCCTGCAGGATGGCGATCCGCTGCTCCAGGTCGTCATAGGCAAAGGCGAGCTGCTCCGCCTTGCGCTTGTTGCGGGTGGTGACATCCGAACGGGTCAACCGGTGCAGTCGTTCCAGCAGCGGCCCGGCGTCGTTGACGTATCGGCGCACAGCCGAATCCGTCCAGCCTGCTTCGCCGTAGCCGTAGAAACGCATGTGCAGTTCCACCAGCCGGGAGACGGCTTTGATGGTGTCATTGTCGAAGCGCAGCTTCTTCATTCGCTTGGCGGTGAGTTTGGAGCCCACCATGTCATGGTGGCGGAAGCTGACCGCCCCGGATGGTTCGAAGCGGCGGGTAGCCGGCTTGCCGACGTCGTGCATCAGGGCGGCGAAGCGCAGGACGAAGTCCGGACCCGGCAGCGCGCCGTCGTCGTCCGTCTCCAGGCTGCACGCCTGCTCCAGCACGGTGAGCGAGTGCTGGTAGACGTCCTTGTGCCGGTGGTGCTCGTCGATTTCCAGCCGCAGCGCGGAGACTTCCGGCAGCACGCGGTCGGCCAATCCGGTGTCCACCAACAGATCCACGCCCGTCCGCGGATCCTTGCCGTTGACCAGCTTGACCAGTTCGTCGCGGACGCGTTCGGCGGAGATGATCTCGATCCGGCTGGCCATGTCCTTCATCGCGGCCGCCACCTCGGGCGCCACTGTGACCCCCAGCTGCGAGGCGAACCGCGCGGCACGCATCATCCGGAGCGGATCATCGGAGAACGACGACGACGGCGCGCCCGGAGTGCGCAGCAAGCCGGCATGGAGATCCTTCACGCCGCCGTAGGGGTCTACCAGTTCCAGCGAGGGCAGTCGCAGCGCCATGGCGTTCATGGTGAAATCGCGGCGGAACAAGTCGTCCTCGAGGGAGGTGCCGAACGCCACCACGGGCTTGCGGGAATCCGGGTCGTAGGCCTCCGCCCGGTAAGTGGTCACCTCGATCATGTGATCGCCCTTGCGCATGCCGATGGTGCCGAACTCGCGGCCGATCTCCCAGAACGTGTCCGCCCATTTCTTGACGACGGCGATGGTCGCGTCCGGGTCGGCGTCGGTGGTGAAATCGAGGTCCGGGGAGATCCGGCCCAGGAACAGGTCGCGCACCGGTCCACCGACCAGCGAGAGCTCGTGTCCCGCGTCCGCAAAAAGCTTTCCCAGTTCGATCACAACGTCCGGCAACGGTAGGGACGGGGCGTTTGAGCCGGTTGCGGAAGGGAACTGCGAACCAAAAAGGTGAACCATAGTGACTTAAGCGTGCCAGATGCCGGACACGATGTTTAACAATGTCCGGGCGGCTCGGCGTCGGCATCCTCAGGTCGTGACAAAAATCGTTAGAGTGGACGCATGGCACACCCGGTCCCGAGCGCCCCGAAGCGCACCCCGCTGACAGCGTCAGTGGGCAGCGCCGCGCCCGGACACCATTCGCTGCCTACCGTGGAGGAAATCTCCGCCGGCGGCGTGGTGGTGGATACGTCCACCCCGGACCTGAATGTGGCGATCATCGCCCGCTTTAATCGCGGCGGACGGCTTGAGTGGTGCCTGCCCAAGGGCCATCCCGAAGGCCGTGAAACCAATGAAGAGGCCGCCGTCCGCGAAGTTGAAGAAGAAACGGGAATTAAGGGACGGGTGCTGGCCACGCTCGGCAGCATCGACTACTGGTTCACTGTCAGCGGCCATCGCGTCCACAAGACCGTGCACCATTTCCTGCTCGAGGCCACCGGCGGCCTGCTCACCATCGAGAATGACCCGGACCACGAGGCAGTCGACGTCGCGTGGGTGCCGTTGGCCGATCTGGGCCGGAAGCTCTCCTTCCCGAACGAGCGGCGGATCGTAGACCTGGCCCGGGAAGTCCTGCCCGGCCACGTCTGAGGCTGCCTGCCGGGTGCGGCCCTCGGGCCGTTTTTCAGGTGAGAACATAGAGGACAATGTCCGAGACCAAGACCCCCGCCCAAAACCCCGTGCAGCACAGCACGGCCAAGTCCAGCGCCATCATGGCGGCCGGAACCATGGTGTCCCGGGTCCTGGGCTTCATCCGGACCGCCTTGCTCGCGGTCGCCATCGGTGCCAACACGACGATGGGCGACATCTTCGAGAAGGCCAACACCATCCCGAACATCATCTACCTGCTGCTGGCGGGCGGGGTGTTCAATGTGGTGCTGGTGCCGCAGATCATCAAAGCAAGCCAGAAGAGCGACGGCGGCGCCGACTTTGTCAGCCGGCTGCTCAGCCTGACGCTGCTGGTGCTGGCCGGCATCGCGGCGGTGGCAACCCTTCTGGCCGGACCCATCATCTCTGCCCTGACCAGGGACTGGACCCCGGTCATGCTGGAACTGGGCACCGTTTTCGCCATCTGGTGCTTGCCGCAGATTTTCTTCTACGGCCTGTATGCGGTGGTGGGCCAGGTTCTCAACGCCCACGGCCGCTTCGGCTGGTACATGTGGGCTCCCGCACTGAACAACGTGGTGGCCATCGGCACGCTGGGACTCTACATTGCGCTGTACGGCCGCTACCTGCCCGGCCGGGGGGATCCGGAACTCTGGACCGGCGCACAGACCGCGGTATTGGCCGGCGGCACCACACTGGGCATTGTGTTGCAGGCGCTCATCCTGCTCTGGCCCCTGGGCCGGTTGGGGCTGGGCCTGAAGCTCAAGCTGGGCTGGCGCGGGATGGGCTTCGCGGCCACCGGAAAGGTAGCGCTCTGGAGCCTTGCCACCATGGTCATCGCCAACACCGCCTACCTCTTCTACGGGACGATCGCGTCCAGCGCCACCGCTGCCCGTGCCGAGCTCGCCGGTTCCGGTGCCTCGGTCCCCGGCGAGTATGCGCTGAACACGGCCCAACTGATCGCCATGCTGCCGCATTCGGTTTTTGTCCTCTCTGTGGCCACCGTGCTGTTCAACCAACTGTCCCGCCAGCAGTCAACCGGTGCGGTGGACGACGTCCGGCGCACCGTGAGTTCGGGCCTGCGCACTATAGGTGTGGCCACCGTTTTCGGTTCGGCTGCTGTGGTGGTGCTGGCCGGTCCGCTGGCCCGGCTGTTTGCCGGTTCCGGCCCCACCGCAGCGGCCTCCGCTGCGTCGATGGGCCAGGTCCTTGCCATCGTGGCGGCCGGCATGCCGTTCATGAGCATCTACTTCTTCCTGGGACGCGTGTTCTACGCGGAGGAAGATGCCAGGACGCCGCTGATCATGCAGGCCATCTGTTCCGGCGCCTCGGTACTGCTGGCCATGCTGATCGCCTGGCTCGTGGATCCCACCATGGTGGTCTACGCGCTGGCCCTGCTGTTCGCGGTGTTCCATGTGGTCTCGGCCGTGCTGGCGCACCACTTTGCCCGACGCCGGCTGGGAGACTACGGCGCGGGGCACGTCGTGGACACCTACATTCGGCTCGGCTACGCGGCCCTGGGCTCCGGACTGGTGGGCGCGGGGGTGCTGTGGCTGTTCGGTGGTTACGCTCCTGGCGGATTCGCCTGGCAGTCCATCATTACCGCGATGGTGACCATCGCCGTCGTCGGACTGGTGATGGCGCCGGTTTACCTGCTGCTGCTGCGGGCCATGCGTGTCCAAGAGTTGAATGATTTCCTGGCGCCGATCCTGAAACGGCTGCCCGGACGCGCCTGACAGAAACGGGAATCGGCTCCGTCACCGGCTAGCATGGAAAGCAAATTATCTAGTCCGGGGCGCCAGTCCAGGACAGCCGGGAGGAACTAGTGCCGCAGCCAGTTGATGTGGGCATGCTGCTTGGTGGCCGTTACAAGGTCACTGCCCAAGTGCTTGCCTCAGCCGAACACGATCTGGTCCTCGACGGTGTGGACCAAGTGCTCAACCGGCCCGTCAGCATCCTGGTGTCGGCGCCGGAAAATGCCAGCCAGGTAGCCATGAGCGCCCGCGAAATCGCCACCGGCGAGCGGGCCAGCAACGTTCAGATACTGGACCTTGGCAATGCCGACGGGGTCACCTACCTGGTTACCAACGAGGCGCAGGCCGCCGACCTGCTGGACCTGGTGATTCAGCGGGACGGCCCGTATGTAGAGCCCTTCTTTACCGACACGCTCGGCTCCGAAATCTTCGGCCAGGTGCGCTCCACCGAACCTGAGCCGTACGAGGACGAGTACGAGGAATATGAGGAAGAGCCCCGGCAGAGCCTGCGCGACCGCCTGAACAAGCTTGATCTGCCCAAGCTTGGCAAAAACGCGCCGGACGGGACCGCCAAAGCCCGGTTCGGCCGGCAGCCCGAAGGCGTGCCCTCTGGCACCGGATCCGCCGCAGGAGCCGCCGCCGCTGCTGCCTCTGCCGGCGCGCACGTGCCGCCGCCGCCGTCAGCCCCTCCTGCCCCTGCGGATGCAAGCCCTGCGACGGCGCCTGTCTCGCGGCAGGTCCCGGCTGCCCGACCAGCAGCGGCCCAGCCGCCGGTCGGGAAGCCCAAGGTCAGCCTGTGGCCGGAGGACGACGACGATCAGACCGAGGTACGCTCCGCCGCCATGTTCCCGGCGGCGGCCCGCACCGGCAACCAACCCGAGACTGACGACTACGAGTACGACGATTACGACGACGAGGAACGCAACAGCCCGAGGTCGTCCAAGTTGCTGGTGGGCGGATTGCTGGCCGTCTTGTTGGTGGTCGCCATTGTGGTGGCGGTCAGCCAACTGAATCTCTTCCGCGGCGGCCCGGTCGCCGATGGCTCCAATGCCGGAAATGAAACAGGTGCAGCCTCCAGCCCGGCGGAAACCGGTGCCGAAGAAGAATCGGCACCGGCCGCTGAAGTTGTCGAGCCCGTCATCGCTGACCTCACCCGCCAAGTTCCGGACATGCAGGAACTCGACGCGGAAAACGACGGCAAGCTATCCGAAGCCGTGGACGGTAATCCCGCCACCTACTGGGCCAGTTTCCAGTACGTATCGGACAAGTTCGGTGGCTATGCCGGAAACATGGCACTGGTCGTCGAACTGGAGGAAGCGTCCAGCATCAGTTCTGTGGTGCTGACTCAGCTGAGCGGTACCGGTGGAAACTTCTCCGTGCTCTTGAATGACGAGCCCACTCTGGACGGCGCCGACCAGGTTGCCCAGGGAAGCTTCACGGCACAGAAGACCACCATCCCGGTACCTGAACAGGACGGCGCCGCTCCGAAGGCCCAATATGTCCTGATCAACTTCACGCAGTTGCCAAAGCTCTCCAACCCCATGGGAGGCCCGCCTTACGGCATCCGCATGGCGGAGATCGAGGTCTCCTAGCGGCTGAGGGCGGTCCATGCCGCCCCGGCACGGAATAAGCCCGTGCCGGGTGCCGTTGAGAGAAGTGTTGGCCCTGCTGCCCGCTCAAGGCGGCCGGATTAGGTTTACATCATGATCAGAGGAAGAGGTTCGCAGGCAGTGAGCACAGAAACCACACCGTCCGTCCGCGACGTCATCATCGTTGGGTCCGGTCCGGCCGGCTACACGGCAGCTGTCTACACTGCGCGAGCCAATCTCAAGCCGTTGCTCATCGCCAGCTCAGTTGAGGCCGGCGGCGAGCTGATGAACACCACTGATGTGGAAAACTACCCTGGCTTCCCCGGCGGCATCATGGGACCGGAACTGATGGAGAACTTCCAGAAGCAGGCCGAACGGTTCGGCACCGAGATCCTCTTCGAAGACGTCACAAGCCTTGAGTTGGAAGGTGACATCAAGAAGGTCACCATCGGATCAGGCGAAACCTTCCTGGCCCGTGCCGTGATCATCTCCACCGGCTCTGCATACCGTGAGCTGGGACTGCCGGATGAAAAGCGACTCGCCGGACACGGCGTCAGCTGGTGTGCAACCTGCGACGGTTTCTTCTTCAAGGGCCAGGACATCGCGGTCATCGGCGGAGGCGACTCTGCGATGGAGGAAGCCCTCTTCCTCACGAAGTTCGCCGACTCGGTCACCGTTGTGCACCGCCGCGATACCCTGCGTGCCTCCAAGATTATGCAGGAGCGTGCCTTGGCGCACGAGAAGATCAAGTTCGTCTGGAACTCCGAGGTCGTGGGCCTGGAAGGCGATAGCAAGGTCACGGCCTTGAAGCTCAAGGACACGGTCGACGGGTCGGAGACCGTACTGCCGGTAACCGGCGTCTTCGTCGCTATTGGCAATGATCCCCGGGTCTCTCTCGTCCAAGATCAGTTGGAACTGACCCCCGAGGGCACCATTGCGGTGCAAGGCCGCTCCTCCAAGACCTCCCTGCCTGGAGTATTCGCTGCCGGGGACGTCATCGACCCAACCTACCGCCAAGCAATCACCGCCTCGGGAAGCGGCTGCGCCGCCGCCATCGACGTGGAACACTACCTGGCCGACGTTACGAGCAACAAGGCCTCCATCGCTGAGCCTGCAACCGTCTAAATTCGGTTCGAGAAAGAGAGAACAGCATGAGCAACGCAAAAGATGTCACCGACGCTAGCTTCGAAGCGGATGTCCTGAAGTCCACCAAGCCCGTCATTGTCGACTTCTGGGCAGAGTGGTGCGGCCCTTGCCGCATGCTCTCTCCGATCCTTGATGACATCGCTGCCGAACATTCCGGCAAGGTTGAAGTGGTCAAGCTCAACGTCGATGACAACCCTGCCACCGCAGCTCAGTACGGCATCACTTCCATCCCTGCCGTCTACGTCTTCAAGGACGGCGCCGTAGCAGCCACTTCCATTGGCGCGAAGCCGAAGCAGGTCATCGAGCAGGAATTCGCTGAGTTCCTCAACTAACAAGATGGACAACGACGCGACAGACCAGAGTCTGCGCCGTTCAGACATCAGTCGGCGCGTAGTAGCCCTCCGGGAAGGGCTGCTACGCGCTGGCGTTTCTATGGCGTATCTGGCTCCAGACCAGGTAAACAACCCCATGGTGTTTGATGACCATGTGGACGCGGCCGTCCGGACCTTTCAACAGGGCCGGGGATTGATGGTAGACGGCGTCGCGGGCCCCGAGACGGAAAGGGCACTGGCCGAGGCCCAGTTCAAGCTGGGTGCCCGCCAACTTGCCTACTCCGCGGAGGGTCCGGCGCTGCGCGGCGACGATGTCACCGAGCTGCAGCGGCAGCTGTCATTTCTCGGGTTCTACTACGGCCACATTGATGGTGAGTATGGGCAACGAACCTATCTGGCGGTCCGCGAACTCCAATTGAACCTGGGCCTCGACGCCTCAGGCATCGTGAATGAACAACTGCTCGCCTCGATGGAGCGAATCAACCGCACCATCAGTCCGAGCCAAGCATTCTCATTGCGCGACTACGAGCGCCTCAGCCAAGCGTCTGCAACACTCCGCGGACGCACCATCACCATCGCGCCAGGGTCCGGCGTCGATGCACCATCAGACGTCGTCGACTCTTCCTCGGGTAAACCTCTGACTGAGCAGCTCGTCGCCGGCGATGTGTCCCGCCGGGTCGGAAAGATCTTGTCCGAGCTTGGCGCGAGCGTAGAGATCATCGAGAAGCCGCCCGTGGACGGCAGCGATGTCCGCGCAGACCTGATTAAGGCCTCTTCCCCGAGCCTCAGCATTGCCATTCACTGTGATTGGTTGCCGCAACCAGCCGCTAACGGTGTCAGCGCCTTCTTTTGGGGCCGGCCTGAATCTGGTGAGGTTCGTTCCCCCATCGGCCACCGTGCCGCAGAGCTGATCCTGAAGGAGATCGTCGCGCGGACCGGTTCGACTTCCCTGGGGCTTCATGGGCGTAGCTGGGACATCCTCCGCCTTCCCAGCACGCCGTCTGTACAGCTAGATATCGGCTACCTGAGCAGCCCGGTTGACGCCGCCCGGCTTGCCGACCCGATCTACCGCCAGATCTTGGCTGATTCCATCGTCATCGCGATTCAACGCCTTTACCTTCTTGAAGAGGACGACGAGCCGACTGGCACACTTGCGTTAGACGACGTGCTTCGCTTCAATCCGCCGACCTAGAACGCCCGTCTTCTGGACCATCCTGACCGGTTTCACGTGAAACCGGTGCAGCTCTCAGCCCTCGGTGTCCGATCGGCGGGACTCAAATACAGGGTGCGCCTCCAGGCATTCGGTTGCTCCACCCGAACTGATGCTCATCAGATCCGGGCGTTGAGGTTATTCTCATCGGCGCCAACCCGCTGAGTACCTGCCCCAAGCCAAGCCGTCACCAGCTATCCACCATCGCTCTGATCGCCATGAGACTCAGAGTCTGCCCTGGCCAAACTTGAAAGCATCTCTCGAGCTGCTGAAGATCAGGCGTCCGTGGATCAACTGCCTCTGTTTCACGTGAAACGCGGCCCTGCTCGCTCCAGTGTGGCGAGAACTGTATCGGCTCTCCGGCCGCAACTGACCGTCTAGCGATGTTAGTCAGCGCAGCACGCGCACTGCTAGGACCACGCCACTGTCCACAACCGTTCTAGAGAGATGCAGCCACAGCGGGTAGCGCCTTCCTCGCTCCGCTCCGGCAGGTCTACCCGCCGCTGAACACGCAATGCTGAGGCCTGCGTGGCAACTATCCCCCCATTGGTCTGCAGTTGAGTAGATGCCCACGTCTTCGTCTTAGTCGCTTCCAGTTTCTACACGCGAACGTTGTACCCGCGGCTTGAGATCTATGTCGATCGGGGCTCCGGTGCAGTCGGTGCCAGGGCCTGGCATCGCCGGTGGAATAACGGCATCGTGCAAGCTCGATGTTTCACGTGGAACCACTCACCTGGACCTGGCTGGCACGGGCGAGAGACCGTACGAGGCTCAGGACTCTGGGGAGAGAATCATGGCCCTTCATCCACGTGGGTATGGGCATGTGTCAACGCATCGGTCAGCCATATAGTCGCCGACTCTTTGGCGTAGCTCAGTGTGACCAGGTTCCATCTGACTAGTTCAAGGGATCCGGGTGTCACGATAGGTCGAGGTCCCACTCCCATGAGACCCGGACCGAGCCCCGCTGGCCGTCCGCTCGTCCCCATGGGAGGCCCAGCACCCCGTCTCCATGGGAGGCCCAGCACCTCGTCTCCATGGGAAACCCAGCACCGAATTGCCGACAATGGTCTGGGATGATTGTCAGCAGATGTGTCGGTCGCAAGGCCATTCAGCATAGACAAATTCAAGTGCAGGCCCACGAGGCAGCAGGTCAGCAACAACTCGGCTCGACAGAGAATAGGTGTTTCACGTGAAACTCACCTGCTAGGGCGAACATGGACTCTCTCCCATTCATCCCCACACGGACGGTCAAGCTGGCTTTCGTGATTCATCGACACCATGCTCTCGCCGACCGTCAGGCTTGTTGGTCGAAGGCCGGCAAGAGGCTGCCTTGTTTATCGAAGCCATGCCGGGGCGACCATCTAGGCCAGGATGCGGATTGCCTGCCGAATCCAGCAAACGAGCGAGGACGACGGTTCACTGTTTCACGTGAAACTAGACCCCGTGCACCATCCGCATACGTCGCTGGCCCAAGGATGTAGGCCAATCGAAGCCAAGGTACCAACCGTCCGCCGCACTTCGGTTCTGACGCAGCCTGGATATTTGGGAACGCACCTATGTCGTCTCGGACGGAACTACAAGTCTTGTTTCACGTGAAACGCCGTCTCGATAACAATGGTCTAGAGCATGTAGGATCCCGGACCACTTTCAATGGCGAGACAATGTTGAGCTTGACCGAACTCAGGTGCACTTCTTCCCACTCGCCCTGCTCGTCACCCTACGGTTCGCGACGGCTCAGGTGGTCACAAAGGCCGCGCTCCACTAGTCACATCCGACCCGTGGGCCTAGTACCCCACCTGAACACACAAGCTCCACGCTATTGTTCGTATCGGGAGATCCGCCTGCTTCATAGCAAAGATCATAAGTGGCGGTGTTTCAGGTGAAACACCGCCACTTGATGACACAAGACCGTCAAGGGGCCCGCAATATGTCTGTGTTCGGCTGCATTCGGGCCTTCCGGACACAGTACCCGGAGTCTTCCAGTTCCGCTGACCACACCTCTGTTGCCACCGAGAGTCAACAAGACCACCTCTAACCACACTGCCCTGGAT
This sequence comes from Arthrobacter sp. CAU 1506, assembly GCF_005047635.1. Lineage (GTDB taxonomy): Bacteria > Actinomycetota > Actinomycetes > Actinomycetales > Micrococcaceae > Crystallibacter. The sequence continues at coordinate 22,581 of NZ_SUKC01000005.1, forward strand.
CTCGAACTGCTACGCACCCCCGAGCTGGGCTGGATTACATCACGATCGCGATCAGGACTATCAGGATCACGGTGCGCAGTACTACGTCGGGCGAACCGCAGAAGCCCGCACTTCGCGACGGACCTACGCCAGAAGACGCAGACCGCAAGCTTCTAGATCGCGCCTCCCCACGATTCGTGTAGTCATGCGTACGTGCTACGACAGAAACACCGACCAAATAGTTGATGTCTTCTCTCAGTCTGTTCATGGCAAAGGGGTTTCCAGTGCAGACACGAATCTTCAATATGTCCCTAAACTGCTGGGTTCCACGTGAAACAGAGCGCAATTCCGGCACTGATAACTTCCGACAGCATGCCGGCCCTCATGAGCCGAAGACCTGACGCGGCATAACCCACGTCGCCAGGCATGCCCGCGAACCGATGGCACGGTCCAAGTCGAAGCCCTGTCCTTTACCGCACACCGGCAGCAATATGAGTATGTAGCCTCCGCCGGTGACGGCGCTTTGCTGGTTAGCAAGTATCAGACCCGGAAGTGGGTGCCCATGGGACCGGTCCAGGGATTGGGCCATGAACCACGTATATGCACTCCAGGCTGGCGCTTAAAACGAAGGGACCGTCCACACCGGAGGGTCCCTCTGTTTCACGTGAAACGACAGTTAGGGCGCTGCTGGATTCAAGACATCCATGATGCGATTCAGGTCATCAACGCTCGCGAACTCAATGCTGACGCGACCCTTCTTGGCACCCAGGGTGATCTTCACGTTCGTGTCCAAACGATCTGACAGCGAGTTGGCCAAGTAGTCGAGCCGTTCGTGCCTGGCACCCTCGCGGGGCTTTGCTTCGCGCTTCGGGCGGCGCAGACCGTCGCTCAGTGAGACGATTTCTTCTGTGGCACGCACCGAGAGGCCTTCAGCAACAATTCGCTGAGCCAACTTCTCCATTTCGGCCGGATCAGTCAGCCCAAGCAGGGCACGGGCATGACCGGCGCTGAGAACGCCTGCTGCAACGCGACGCTGGACCAGCGGAGGGAGCTTCATCAACCGCAAAGTGTTGGAGACCTGCGGACGCGAACGTCCAATACGATCCGCCAGTTCGTCGTGCGTGCACCCGAAGTCATCCAACAGCTGTTGGTAGGCCGCCGCTTCTTCGAGCGGGTTGAGTTGGCTTCGATGCAGGTTCTCGAGCAGCGCGTCGCGCAGCAGATCGTCATCCGAGGTCGACCGAATGATCGCCGGAATGGTCTCCAAGCCCGCAGCTTTGGTTGCCCGCCAGCGCCGTTCACCCATGACCAGCTCGTACTGGGCCTCCACGTCGTCACCGGGGCGGATGACGATAGGCTGCAGGACACCGATTTCCTTGATGGAGTGCACCAGCTCAGCCATGTCTTCTTCATCAAAGACACTGCGCGGCTGTTTGCGGTTCGGTTGAATTGCAGAAACCAAGACCTCTGCGAATGTCGCGCCTGGGACTTCGACTAAATCCGGGGCCGCAGTTTCACGTGAAACACTGCTGTCGGCGGGAACCTGCTCATTGTCGGTGACCTCGACGGCTGGCTGCTCGATGGCAGGGATGGTCGATTCTGCAGAGTCCTCCGCCGGGCTTTCATTCCCCGGGCGCGAAGAAGCAGCGGGCACGCGCTTGACCGGCTTCTTGGCCACCGGCTTTTTGACGGCCGGCTTCTTAGCACCAGTCTGCGTGGTCCGCCTGGGAGCCCGAAGAACCTCTGCCATCTGGGCAGCGCTCGATCCAGAAACAGTCTCGGAGTCGGTGGTGGTGAGAATCGCCGCGTTTGCATCTTCTCGGCGGGAGGACGGCGGGAAAAAGACATCGACTGGTCGCTCAGTCCGTTTCCTGGCTTGGGAACCTCCGTCTTGGGCTGGCTCGGGCGCTTCACTTGCAGGAGAGCTGGGGATCAGTGCGCCCAAGCCCCGTCCTAAGCCACGGCGTTTTTCACTCATCTGGACCCTCTTCCGTCATGCGCCGAGCTGTCGCGCACTACCTCGTTTAAGGCGTAAGTCTACCGTTACAGACCGAATTCTCGGTTACTTGCCGCGCTCGGCGATTTCAGCCGCTGCCTCTTGATAAGAAAGTGCTCCACTGGAGGACGGGTCATAGGTGATAACCGTCTGCTGATAGCTCGGAGCCTCGGAGATGCGGACAGACCGCGGAACAACCGCACTCAGAACCTCGTTCGGGAAGTGCTCCCGGACCTCGGCTGCCACCTGGGCCGCAAGGTTCGTGCGGCCGTCGTACATGGTGAGCAGGATGGTGGAGACGACCAGGCCTGCGTTGAGGTGCTTCTGGATCATCTCGATGTTCTTCAGCAGCTGACTCAACCCTTCCAATGCGTAATACTCACACTGGATGGGGATCAGGACCTCTTGGGCCGCAACGAAAGCGTTGACGGTGAGGAGACCAAGGCTGGGTGGGCAGTCGATAAAGACGTAGTCCAGGCGAGGCAAGCCGGCGGACTCACGCTCCTGTGCATAAACTTCAATGGCGCGGCGCAGACGCTGTTCCCGCGCCACCAAGGAGACGAGCTCAATCTCTGCACCGGCCAGGTGAATGGTGGCGGGTGCCACTATCAGGTGTTCGATATCCGGGCATTGGGCGATTACCTCGCCCAATGGCATGTCGTTGATGAGGACGTCGTAGATGCTGTCGACTTCCGCGTGATGCTCGACGCCCAGAGCAGTCGATGCATTCCCCTGGGGATCGATGTCGATGACAAGAACATTCAGGCCGGCAGTAGCCAGCGCCGCCGCGATGTTGACCGTAGTAGTGGTCTTGCCGACGCCACCCTTTTGGTTGCTGACGGTCAGTACCCTGGTTTGTGTCGGCCGAGGAAGTTGTTTGGCCATCAATCGTTCACGCCTGCGGTTTTCACTCGCTAATTCATGAGCGAGAGGTGTGCTTTCGTCGATCGAATCCATAACGTTTGGAACCGTAGCCTCTATCTTGACATCGGAGTTGGCCAGTTCGGCCTGACTAGCGCGGGCGGTTTCACGTGAAACGAGGTCACTTTCGGGGCCAGAAGCAACCCCATGAGGTTGGCTGGCATCCCTAAATGCAGACGACTCATCGGCTTCAGCCTCGGCCAATCCCGAAACCATGTCGCTCATCGCCATTTCACTTTGCCCGCTTTCACTCTCCCGGTACCGACCCCTCCTAGCCTATCGTTGCGCGGCAGGATTCACGGACGATCCAGGGGTGTGTGGACCTGCAGGTTACGCGGCCACGACGATTCTGACGACCGTCGTGGGCTCCTCCAGGAGGCCATCTCCAACGGTCAAGATCTCGGTTTCGCGGCCGCCCAGCTTCCGAATGACCTTTGCGGCCTTCTCGACCTCGTCCGCGGCGCTGCGACCCTTGATCGCAAGCATCTCCCCGCTACCGTGCAGCAGCGGAATGGACAGCCGAGCGAGTTTATCCAAAGCAGACACCGCCCGGGACGTCACAACGTCCGCCGAGACTTCGTCCGCGGCAAGCTCTGCCCGTGTACGTGCCACGGTGACGTTGTCGAGCCCCAGGTCGTCAACGACTTCATTGAGCCACACCACGCGCCGCTCAAGCGGCTCGATCAGCGTCAGGTGCAGGTCCGGCCGGGCCAGCGCCAAGGTCAATCCTGGGAGGCCGGCACCGCTCCCGACATCGGCAACCGAGGCATCCGGGCCAATCAGGGTAGCGACAACCGCGCAGTTCAGGACGTGTCGGTTCCACAACCGTGGGACTTCGCGGGGGCCCAACAGCCCCCGCTCGATTCCGGAGGTAGCCAAATGCGCCACGTAGCGTTCGGCGAGATCCAGCCGTTCGCCGAATACCGCTTGGGCAGCCTTGGATTCGGCCACCGTCATCTCAACTGTGGACATGCCTATGCCCTATCCAACCGGCCGTTGCGCAAGGTCAGGACTCCACCGACACCACAATGTGGCGGTTGGAACCTTCGCCCTCCGACTCGCTGACCAGCCCGAGGTCAGCGATGGCATCGTGGACGATTTTGCGTTCGTATGCGCTCATCGGCTCCAGCGCCACATTCTGTCCGCTCTCCTTGGCCTCGGCAACCGCTTCCTGGGCGATCTTGAGCAGCTCCTTGCTGCGGCCTTCGCGGTAACCGGTGATGTCCAGAACCAGCCGCGAACGGCTGCCAGTGGACGTCAGGACCGACAATCGGGCCAGTTCCTGCAGGGCCTCCAGCACCTCTCCGTCCGCCCCTACGAGAGACTTGAGGGCGTCATTGTCCTCGTCTTCGGAAACAATCGAAATGTAGGTGCGACCATTGCGTACTTCGATATCGATATCCCCATCGATATCTGCGATGTCGAGCAGTTCCTCGAGGTAGTCCGCTGCTACGTCTCCCTCTTCGTCCAAACGCTTGGCAGAATTCGAAACGGCAGCTTCCTGTTGTTCGTCTGCCGCAGCTGCTTCGCCGGAAAGTTCTTCAGTCACTTCGGATACGCTTTCGCTGCTCATTTTCTCTTCCTGTTCTTACGCTGTGGCTGATTGCGCTGGCCCTTCGGCTCGGCGGGGGCTTCAACAGCAGGCTCCTCTGTCTTCCGTTCACCGAGCAGCGGAACCATCGGCAGGCCCTTCTTCGCGCGCCGTTCGGCCAGCTCGCGGGCTGCCTGCGACCCGGGGGTGGGCATGCGCCGAATCACGAAGAACTGCTGGGCCATGGTCCACAAGTTGGTGGTGGTCCAGTAGATCAAGACACCGATCGGGAAGTTGATACCGCCGATACCGAAGACAAGCGGAAGGATGTACAGCATCATCTGCTGCTGCTTCATGAACGGAGACTGCATGGCTTCGGCAGACATGTTCTTAGCCATGATCTGCTTCTGGGTGATGAACTGCGAGGCCGTCATGGCCAGGATCATGATGATCGACAGGACAATAACCGCGGTCTGGTTCGCGCCGCCGCCGCCATGCAGCAGGGAAGCCGAAAGCGGAGCGCCGAAGATGGTGGATTCGTCGAACTGCCGGATGAGTTCAGGCGACAGGGCGCCGATGCCTTCCCCGTTGTCATTGGCGCGCGAGGCGTTGTTCAGCACGCTGAACAACGCAAAGAAGAAGGGCATCTGGACCAGCATCGGCAGGCAGGCCGAGAACGGATTGGTGCCGTGCTTCTTGTACAGGGCCATCTGCTCCTGCGTCATAGCCTGACGCGAGAGCTGGTCGGTCTTTCCCTTGTACTTCTGCTGCAGTTTCCGAAGATCAGGCTGTAGCGCCTGCATACCGCGCTGCGCCTTGATCTGCTTGACGAAGACCGGGATCAGCGCGGCACGGATGACCAGCACCAGACCAATGATCGAAAACGTCCAAGTCCAACCATTGGCCGGGTCCATGCCGAGCCAAGAGAAGCCTGCGTGGAAAGCCCACAGGATCCAGGACACGACCCACGTGAAGGGGGTCAGGATCGTGTATAAGAAGTCCATTACTAGTTTGCTCCTCGGGCCGCTTCACGGCCTTCATCGTCGGCCGGAATAACAGGGTGATTGAGTTCCATTATCCGGGGGATCCTGGCCGGGTTTTCCTGCAGCCAGCGGTCATAGGAAGGCGACGCCGGAACATGGTCGACGCCTCCGGGATTCCAGGGATGGCATCGGCACAACCGTCGCGCAGCCAGCCAACTGCCCTTGGTGGCGCCATAAACGGTCACAGCTTCAAGGGCATAGGCAGAACAAGAGGGGAAAAAGCGGCAGACCTGGCCGTACAAGGGCGACACGGTCTTGCGGTAGACCGTCAGAGCTCCAACCAACACGGACTGCGGGATCGTATGGATCCTCTTGGCGGTGACGGTGGAAGAGGAAGCCTGCCTGTAGTGGGCAGTGGAACTCACGCGGCTCATCCCTCCTCCTCGGGCGCAACGCGCGCAGGCGCGGTGGGCGTTGCAGTCAACTTGATCACGGCCGTTTTAAGTGCCTTCCGGTAATCATGTTCCAACGCGTCAAAGTCCGCACTGGCCGCTGCCGGAAGAGCACGCACAACAACTGCGAGTCCATGGGAATACTGATTGTCCCTCAGACTAGTCGCTGCGAGTTCCCGCAGTCTCCTCTTAACGCGGTTGCGGATGACGGCGTTCCCGACAGCCTTCGAGACAATGAAGCCGAATGCTGTTGGCTGAGTGCGGTTTTCCGCTGCCGCATATAACACCAAGTTCCGGCGCCCTGATCGGACGCCGGAACGTACAGTTGTTGAGAAGTCCGCCGATGCGCGCATCCGGTGCTGGCTGGAGAGCATGTCGCTACACGGCCTGCCGGATCGCGTTGCTGCGGGAACGGAACCTCACAGCCGGATCGACAAAACTGGCTATTTATGCCGACAGTTCGGTACGGCCCTTGCTGCGGCGTGCTGCCAGGATGGCGCGGCCGGCGCGAGTGCGCATGCGAAGGCGGAAGCCGTGCTTCTTGGCACGACGGCGGTTATTCGGCTGAAAAGTCCGCTTGCTCACGGTGGTTACTCCAAGACGATCGACAGATGCGGTTGGACCCGTTGCAACAGGGGGAAGAACAGGTCGACGCTCTAATATAGGCGCCTACTTCAGGGCCAGGACGCTGGGCGTGCACGGATACCAAAGTAGACATGAAGGACTAGTCAACGTTAGGCGATGGCTGCAAGAACCGTCAAACCGGCTGCCGCGCTCCCCGGGCGTTTCCGTGGATAACGCCTGTGGACAACTCTAGCTTGAGTGTGGGCGGCCTGGCTCAAAGCAGTCGGCGACGAACGTCCACAGGCCCCTGCATCCCGGCTGTTATCAAGGAGAATCATGCTCTACGCTTGCAGGAGCCCCTTATCCACCGTCTGTGAATAAGTCTGTGGATTTCGGGCGGGCTGTCGGCAGAGGCCGAAGCAAAGTTGAGCTTCTGAGGGGTATCTAGGTGGACACGGACCAAATTAATGACGTCGGAAGTTCCTGGCGCAAGGTGGTCCGTACGCTGGAACAAGATGATCGTGTCTCGCCGCGGCAGCGCGGTTTCATCGTTTTGGCCCAGGCGAAAGGGCTCATCGGTACAACCTTGCTGGTTGCCCTGCCCAACGAACTGACCCGAGAAGTCTTCCAGTCGCAGCAGCTCAAGGAACCGCTGCACGACGCGCTGTTCGAAGTTTTCAAAGACGATATCTTGTGCGCGTTCAGCGTGGACACAGATATGGCTCCGCAGGCCGAACCGGAACCCGAGCGAGAGACGCGGCCGGCTCCTTCGGTGGTACGGAACGAGGCACCGCCCCAGCCGGCACAGGAGAGTACGTCCCAGGAGTTGGGCCGCCTCAACCCGAAGTACATTTTCGATACCTTCGTGATTGGCTCCTCCAACCGCTTTGCCCACGCAGCAGCTGTGGCTGTGGCCGAAGCCCCGGCTAAGGCGTACAACCCTCTGTTCATCTATGGCGACTCCGGTCTCGGTAAGACGCACCTTCTGCACGCCATTGGGCACTATGCACGCCACCTCTACAACGGCATCCGTGTCCGCTACGTCAATTCCGAAGAATTCACCAACGACTTCATCAACTCCATCCGCGACGACGAAGGCGCCAGTTTCAAGCAGTTGTACCGCAACGTCGACATCCTGCTGATTGACGACATCCAGTTCCTGGCCAACAAGGACGCGACGCAGGAAGAGTTCTTCCATACCTTCAACGCGCTGCACAACCACAGCAAGCAAGTGGTGATCACTTCGGACCTGCCGCCGAAGCAGCTCTCCGGTTTCGAAGAACGGATGCGGTCACGGTTCGAGTGGGGGCTGCTGACGGACATCCAGCCGCCCGAGCTGGAGACCCGGATCGCGATTCTGCGCAAGAAGGCCATCAGCGAAGGGCTGTCCGTGCCCGACGAGGTCCTCGAGTACATCGCCTCCAAGATCTCCACCAACATCCGCGAACTTGAGGGCGCCCTGATCCGGGTGACCGCCTTCGCCAGCCTGAATCAACAGGCAGTGGACATGGGCCTTGCCGAGATAGTGCTCAAAGACCTCATCACCGACGAGGGCGCGCAGGAAATCACATCGGCAACGATCCTTGGCCAGACGGCGGCCTACTTCAAGCTCAGCATGGAGGAACTGACCAGTAAGTCCCGGACCCGGACATTGGTGACCGCCCGGCAGATCGCCATGTACTTGTGCAGGGAGCTGACCGACATGTCCTTGCCGAAGATCGGCCAGGAGCTTGGCGGACGCGACCACACCACGGTCATCCACGCCGACCGGAAGATCCGTGAGCTGATGGCAGAACGCCGGGCGATCTACAACCAGGTGACCGAGCTGACCAACCGCATTAAGCAGCAGCAGCGCGAGAGCTAGCCGACCGAGCGGCGTCGGGACCGGAACTACACCGGTGAAATTAAAAGGTGTGGATAAGGCTGTGGATAGTTAAGTGGAGAACTCCGGTGCTTAAGAGGACAACTGCCGGGGTGCCTGTGGACACGCGAAATTCCAAGGATTTTCGTCCACAACCGCTCCGCAGGGACTTCGAACTCCCTGCACATCTTGTGAACAGGCAATTTCCGCGCAACCGCAGGTGACTCCGAGGTTTTCCACAGTATCCACACCCGTTATTAACACTACGAATCCCAATATTTGAAGTTCTTTCAAATAACATTTAACCCTGTCCCGGTTTCCCGACGACCTCCAGAACATCCCAAGCGAGCGTTGCCAAGCACCCGGTGCGCATTGACCGTTGCTGCGGCTAAGCTTGCACAGAGAATTGTTGCCATCTGCTTCAGCCCGGTGCCCTAGTCCAAGCATTCGCACCAGGCCAGACGCAGGCGGCCTTCCCCAGCATGTTCGTTGTGAAAGGCGGCTTACTTCAGTGAAGTTCAGAGTTGATCGGGATGTTCTGGCGGAAGCCGTGACATGGACAGCCCGTTCCCTGTCACCTCGTCCGCCTGTGCCCGTGCTGTCAGGCCTGCTCATCCGTGCCGAAGGCGGCATGGTCAGCCTCGCCAGTTTCGATTACGAGATCTCGGCCCGCCTGCAGATTCCTGCGGACGTTGCTGCTGAGGGAACCATCCTGGTATCCGGACGCTTGTTGGCCGATATCTGCCGCAGCCTGCCGTCAGCCCCGGTCGACATCGAAACCGACGGCTCCAAGGTCACGCTGACCTGCCGCAACAGCCGATTCAACCTGGCTACCATGCCGGAGGGCGATTATCCGGAGCTGCCGGCTTTGCCTGAGGTCAGCGGCGTTGTGGACGGAGAGGCTTTCGCCCAAGCCGTCAGCCAGGTGATTATCGCAGCGAGCCGTGACGACACCCTGCCCATCCTGACCGGTGTCCGGATGGAAATCGAAGGTGACCTGATCACCTTGCTGTCGACCGACCGCTACCGTCTGGCCCTGCGCGAACTGAACTGGCGTCCCACCACCCCGGGCATTTCCACCAGCGCGCTGGTGAAGGCCAAGACGCTGAGCGAGGTGGCCAAGACCCTGGGTGGCTCCGGCGACCTCAATATTGCCCTGTCCGACAGCAGCGAACTGATCGGCTTCGAAAGCGGCGGCCGCCGCACCACGTCGCTGCTGGTGGACGGTGACTATCCAAAGATCCGCTCGTTGTTCCCGGACGACACCCCGATCCATGCAACCGTTGAAACGACGACGCTGATCGAAGCCGTGCGCCGCGTATCCTTGGTGGCCGAGCGCAATACCCCGGTTCGTTTGGCCTTCACGGACGGCCTCTTGACGCTGGACGCAGGAACAGGCGAGGACGCCCAGGCTTCCGAGGCGATCGAAGCTGCGCTGACCGGCGATGAGATCACCGTTGCCTTCAACCCGCACTACCTGTCCGAAGGCCTGAGCGCGTTCGACAGCAAATATGTCCGGTTTTCCTTCACCACGCCGCCGAAGCCGGCGGTCATATCCGCGCAGGACGATCTTGAGGGCGAGGACAAGGAAGACTACCGCTACCTGCTGATGCCGGTGAGGTTGCCCAACCAGTAACCGCACCCAACCGCCCATTGACCGAGAGGAAAGAGTGAGTACCATGCACATCGGACTGATCGGCTTGGGGCGGATGGGCTTCAACATGCGGCAGCGGCTCCGGGACGGCGGCATCGAGGTGACCGGGTACGACCGCAACCCGGAGGTCAGCGACACTGCATCAGTCGACGACCTGATCCAGTCGCTGCCGGTCCCGCGGACCGTCTGGGTGATGGTTCCCTCCGGAACGGTGACCGCCGAAGTCATCACCGAACTGGCGGACAAGCTCTCCGCCGGGGACCTGGTGATTGACGGCGGAAACTCGAAGTTCAGCGCCGACCGGGACCATGAAGCGCTTCTGGCCGACCGGCAGATTGGCTTCCTCGATGTCGGCGTTTCGGGCGGCGTATGGGGCCTGGCGAATGGCTACGGCTTGATGGCCGGCGGACGCGCCGAGCTGGTCGAGTCAGCCATGCCGCTCTTCGACGCATTGCGGCCGGACGGCCCCCGGGAGGAAAGCTTCGTCCACGTGGGCGATGTCGGCGCCGGCCATTACGCCAAGATGGTGCACAACGGGATCGAATACGGGCTGATGCAGGCATATGCCGAAGGGTACGAACTGCTCGAAGCCAAGGACATCATCAAGGACGTCCCTGGCACCTTCCGCGCCTGGCAGAAGGGAACCGTGGTCCGGTCCTGGCTGCTGGACCTGATGGTGAAAGCCCTCGAAGAGGACCCCGGCCTGAGCCAGATCAGCGGGTACGTCGAGGATTCCGGCGAAGGCCGGTGGACGGTCGAAGAAGCCATCGCCCATGCTGTTCCTGCCCCGGCCATTACCGCCGCGTTGTTTGCCCGGTTCGCGTCCCGCGAAGATGATGCACCCGCGATGAAAATGGTGGCCGCCCTGCGCAACCAGTTTGGCGGCCACGCGGTCAGGAAGCCCGGACAGCCCCAGCCCGCCGCCGGCACCGAGCCGAAGTAGCAGTACGCATTGTTTGTTGAATTCCTTTCGCTGACCGATTTCCGCACCTACCCGCAACTGGATATCGCGCTGAAGCCGGGCGTCACCGTGTTTGTCGGTTCCAACGGGGTCGGCAAGACCAACATCGTCGAGGCCATTGGCTACTTGGCCTCGCTCTCATCGCACCGGGTCAGCAATGATGCACCGCTGATCCGGTTCGACAGTCAGCGCTCCCTGGTTCGCGCCCGGGTAGACCGCGGCGGGCGCAGCACATCGCTGGAATTGGAAATCACCGCGGGTAAGGCCAACAGGGCGCGCATCAACCGGGGCGCTCCGGTGCGAGCCCGCGACATCCTGGGACACCTGCGCACGGTGCTTTTTGCCCCCGAAGACCTGGCACTCGTCAAGGGCGACCCGTCCAACCGGCGCCGCTTCTTGGATGAGCTTCTGGCCAGCTTGGTACCGCACCACGCGGCCACGCGCAGCGATTTTGACCGCGTCCTGAAACAACGCAATGCGCTGCTCAAGTCGGCCCGTGCCAGCGGACGGTTCACCGCAGCCCACGAATCCACGCTGGAGGTGTGGGACCAGCACATGGCAGAGGCCGGGGCCGCGCTCCTGAAGGCGAGGCTGGAGCTGGTGGACCTCCTGCAGCCGCATCTGAACGCGGCCTACGCGGCGCTAACCGATGGCTCCAAACAGGCTGCCGCCGTGTACCGTTCCACCATCCACAGCCAGTTGTCGGATGACGGCGAGGTGGAGAACGACGGCGGCGCAGGCCTTCCGCCGTTGGCAAGCCTGAACACGGGGGAGCTGGCAGAGCTGTACCTTGCCGCCTTCAAACAGCAACGCAAGCGAGAGGTTGAGCGTGGAATCTCGCTGGTGGGGCCGCACCGCGACGAGCTTGAACTGATGCTGGGGCAGGCGCCGGCGAAGGGGTACGCCTCGCACGGTGAAACCTGGTCGCTGGCCCTGGCCCTGCGGCTGGCGTCCTACTACGTGTTCTGCGAAGACGATCCGTCCCCCGGCGCCGCTCCGGTCCTGATCCTGGACGATGTTTTTGCCGAACTGGACAGCCAGCGGCGGGCAAAACTCGCGGGCATCGTCGCCGGCGCGGAGCAGGTGATCGTTACCGCCGCGGTGGCCGAAGATATCCCCGAAGCGCTGAGCGGCGAACAGTTCAAAGTAGTGCCGGGAGGCGTGGCCAGTGGCCAGGAAACCGTCTGAGCGACGGCCGGACCCGCAGGACCAGGCAGGTCCTCTGGACCAACCCGGCCTGCCCGATGTCGCCGGGCGCCACAAGCCGGCCGAACTCGAGACGGAGAAGCCTGCCCCGGGCACGAGGACGGAGGAAGACCTGGACGCGGCGAAGGCGGTTCTCAACCGAGTGCGGCTGGCAGCGGCGGCGCGCGGCGACGTGCGCACCCGGGCCAGCAGCCGCCGTCGTCCATCCCGGGGTAACGGGCCGGCTGCCGCGCCGCAGGACTTCGGCCGCGACCCGCAGGGCCTGGGCAGGGTGTTCGACCGGTTTGTCGCGGAACGTGGCTGGAACTCCCCCGTGGCGGTCGGATCAGTGATTTCGCGGTGGGATGAATTGGTCGGGCCGGACATCGCGGCCCACTGCCGGCCCGAAAGCTTCGAGGACACGACAGTGCAGGTGCGCTGCGATTCCACCGCCTGGGCCACTCAGCTGAGGCTGATGACCACCGACTTGCTGAAGCGGTTCGCCGACAAGCTGGGCCCCGGCGTCGTGACCAAAATCCAGGTCCTGGCACCTGCCGCGCCCAACTGGCGCAAGGGAAAACGGACCGTCAGCGGCCGCGGGCCTCGGGATACCTACGGCTGATTTCCACCTCTGACGGCTGCAGATCGGAGGCATCCGGGGGCGCCTGCGTAAACGGCATGCAGAGCGCTGCGGGGGCCTAAGGACATACACCGTCCCATCGGGCACCCGGCGGCGGCGTTAAAAGCCGGTTTCCGTGCCGCTCAGAGGCATGTTCGTGCAGGTTTCACCGTCCCGGCACGGTAGAATTGACTGGGCGGCGCCCGTCCTCACGCTGGAGGGGCGCCGACACACGAGTCCATCCGGACGGAACACAAGGAGTCAACGGCAACTGTGGCAGAGGACAACGAGCTGGAAAACACCGGCGCAGAACCCGCAATGGCAGAGGGCAACGACGGCACGCATTACGACGCCAGCGACATCACTGTCCTCGAAGGCCTGGAAGCCGTCCGCAAGCGGCCCGGCATGTACATCGGTTCCACCGGTCCGCGCGGTCTGCACCATCTGGTCTACGAAGTCGTAGACAACTCCGTTGATGAAGCGCTGGCCGGCTACTGCGACACAATCGATGTCACGCTGCTGGCCGACGGCGGCGTCCGGGTAGTGGACAACGGCCGCGGCATCCCCGTGGACATGCATCCCACCGAGGGCAAACCAACCGTCCAGGTAGTCATGACCATCCTGCACGCCGGCGGCAAATTCGGCGGCGGCGGGTACGCGGTGTCCGGCGGCCTGCACGGCGTCGGCATCTCCGTGGTCAACGCCTTGTCCGCACGGGTGGAGACCGAAATCCGCCGCCAGGGCTACGTTTGGCACCAGTCGTTCGCCAACGGCGGCATGCCGGTGGGCGAACTGCGCCGCGGCGAAGAGACCACCGAAACCGGCACCTCGCAGACGTTCTGGGCCGACCCGGAAATCTTCGAGTCCACCGAGTACGACTTTGAGACGCTGCGCGCCCGTTTCCAGCAGATGGCCTTCCTGAACAAGGGCCTGAAGATCATCCTGACCGATGAACGCCGCCCGGAAACCCACGCCCCGGACAGCGAAGACGTGGACCTGGACTCCGCCGGTTCCGAGGTCGAGACGACGGCCGAACACCGCCAGGTCGTCTACAAGTACGACAACGGCTTGTTGGACTACGTGACCCACCTGAACTCCTCCAAGAAGGTGGAAGTCATCCACCCCGAGGTCATCGCCTTCGAGAACGAGGACACGGAGCGGAAGCTCTCGGTGGAAATCGCAATGCAGTGGACCACCTCCTACTCGGAGAGCGTCCACACCTACGCGAACACCATCAACACGCATGAAGGCGGCACGCACGAAGAAGGCTTCCGGGCCGCGATGACCTCCCTGATCAACCGCTACGCGCGGGAAAAGAACCTGATCAAGGAGAAGGAAGACAACCTCACCGGCGATGACATCCGCGAGGGCTTGACCGCCGTCGTCTCGATGAAGCTGGGCGAGCCCCAGTTCGAGGGCCAGACCAAGACCAAACTGGGCAACTCCGAGGCCAAGGGCTTCGTGCAGCGTGTTGTCACCGACGAGCTCGGCGACTGGCTAGAACGCAACCCGGGCCCGGCCCGCGACGTAATCCGGAAGTCGATCCAGGCGTCACAGGCCCGGCTGGCCGCGCGGAAGGCGCGCGAGTCCACCCGGCGCAAGGGGCTGCTGGAATCCGGCGGCATGCCGGGCAAGCTCAAGGACTGCTCGTCCCGGGATCCATCCAAGTCGGAAATCTACATTGTGGAGGGTGACTCGGCCGGTGGGTCGGCTGTCCGCGGCCGGAACCCCGAGACCCAGGCAATCCTGCCGTTGCGCGGCAAGATCCTCAATGTGGAGCGGGCCCGGCTGGACCGGGCGTTGGGTAACGCCGAAGTCCAGTCCATGATCACCGCCTTCGGCGCCGGCATCGGCGAAGATTTCGACGTCGAGAAGGCCAGGTACCACAAGATCGTGCTGATGGCCGATGCCGACGTGGACGGCCAGCACATCACCACGCTGCTGCTGACCCTGTTGTTCCGCTACATGCGGCCGCTGATCGAAAACGGCTACGTGTACTTGGCGCAGCCGCCGCTGTACCGGATCAAGTGGTCGAACCACGCGCACGACTATGTGTTCAGTGACCGTGAGCGGGACGAAACCGTCCGCCGCGGCCTGGCGAACAACCAGCGACTGCCCAAGGAAAACGGCATCCAGCGGTACAAGGGCCTGGGCGAGATGGACTACACCGAACTGTGGGACACCACCATGGACCCGGACCGCCGCACGCTGCTGCAGGTGACCATGGAGGACGCTGCCGCAGCCGACCAGACCTTCTCGGTGCTGATGGGCGAGGACGTCGAATCCCGGCGCTCCTTCATCCAGCAGAACGCCAAGGACGTCCGCTTCCTCGATATCTAGCGCGTCCCCAGGGGCCTGCCACCGGCAGGCCCCTGGGCTCCGGACCGCGACCAGGCTTTCACGTAAAGGAACATAAACGATGAGCGACGAAGAGACGCCGGACCTGCCCGAAGGCATCGGCGAGGAGCCGATCGAGGGCGAAATCCTCACCGACCGGGTGGAGCAGGTGGACCTGCAGACCGAAATGCAGCGGTCCTACCTGGACTACGCCATGGCGGTCATCGTGGGCCGCGCGCTGCCCGACGTCCGTGACGGTCTCAAGCCGGTGCACCGGCGCGTTATCTACGCGATGTTCGACGGCGGCTACCGGCCGGAGCGCTCCTTCAACAAGTGCGCCCGCGTGGTGGGCGAGGTCATGGGCCAGTACCACCCGCACGGCGACATGGCCATCTACGATGCCTTGGTCCGCCTGATCCAGGACTGGACCATGCGGTATCCGCTGGCACTGGGACAGGGCAACTTCGGCTCGCCCGGCAATGACGGCGCAGCCGCCCCGCGGTACACCGAAACCAAGATGGCGCCGTTGGCGCTGGAAATGGTCCGCGACATCGACGAAGATACCGTCGATTTCCAGGACAACTATGACGGCAAGAACCAGGAACCCACCGTCCTGCCGGCACGTTTCCCGAACCTGCTGGTCAACGGTTCCTCCGGCATCGCCGTCGGCATGGCCACCAACATCCCGCCGCACAACCTCCGCGAAGTGGCCTCCGGCGTCCAGTGGTACCTGGAAAACCCGACCGCCAGCCGCGAAGAGCTCCTCGAGGCCCTGATCCAGCGCGTCAAGGGGCCGGATTTCCCCACCGGCGCGCAGATCCTGGGCCACAAGGGCATCGAAGACGCCTACCGCACCGGCCGTGGATCGATCACCATGCGCGCGGTGGTCAACGTGGAGGAAATCCAGGGCCGTACCTGCCTGGTGGTCACCGAGTTGCCCTACCAGGCGAACCCGGACAACTTGGCCATGAAGATTGCCGAACTGGCCAAGGACGGCAAGGTTGCCGGTATCGCCGACCTGCGGGACGAGACGTCGGGCCGGACCGGCCAGCGCCTGGTCATCGTGCTCAAGCGCGACGCGGTGGCCAAGGTGGTGCTGAACAACCTCTACAAACACACCTCGCTGCAGGAAAACTTCGCTGCCAACATGTTGGCCATCGTCGACGGCGTGCCGCGCACCTTGACCCTTGACGCCTTCATCCGGCACTGGGTCACCCACCAGTTGGATGTCATTGTCCGGCGCACCCGCTTCCGGCTGAACAAGGCCGAGGAGGAGGCGCACATCCTGCGCGGCCTGCTCAAGGCCTTGGATGCCCTGGATGAGGTCATCGCGCTGATCCGGGCCTCCTCCACGACGGAAGAGGCCCGTGACGGCCTGATGCGGCTGCTGGATATCGACGAGAACCAGGCACGGGCCATCCTCGACATGCAGCTGCGCCGCCTGGCCGCGCTGGAACGGCAGAAGATCCAGGACCGCCACGCGGAACTGGAACGGATGATCGAAGAGTTCAACCGCATCCTGGCCTCCGAAGAACTGCAGCGCAACATCGTCAGCGAGGAGCTGGCCGCGATCACGGAGAAGTTCGGCGACGACCGGCGGACCCAGATCATGATGGGCTACGACGGCGACATGAGCGTGGAAGACCTCATTCCCGAAGAGGAAATGGTGGTCACCATTACCCGCGGCGGCTACGTCAAGCGCACCCGCAGCGACAACTACCGGTCCCAGCAGCGCGGCGGCAAGGGGATCCGTGGCGCTCAGCTGCGCGGGGACGACGTCGTCGAGCACTTCTTTGTCACGACGACGCACCACTGGCTGCTGTTCTTCACCAACCTGGGCCGGGTCTACCGGGCCAAGACCTACGAACTGGCCGAAGCCGGGCGTGACGCCAAGGGCCAGCACGTGGCGAACCTGCTGGCGTTCCAGCCGGATGAGCACATTGCCCAGGTGATGGACCTGAAGGATTACCAGCAGGCTCCCTACTTGGTGCTGGCCACCAAACGCGGCCTGATCAAGAAGACCCGGCTGGAGGACTACGATACCAACCGTTCCGCCGGTGTCATCGCGATCAACCTGCGCGAAGGCGATGAGCTCGTTTCGGCACGGCTGGTCGCCGAAACCGACGACATGATGCTGGTTTCCCGCCGCGGCCAGTCGCTGCGCTTCACGGCCACGGACGAGGCGCTGCGGCCGATGGGCCGGGCCACCTCGGGCGTGACCGGCATGAAGTTCCGCGAGGACGACGAGCTGCTGGTGGCAGGCGTGGTGCGCGATGACTCCTACGTCTTCATTGTCACCGAGGGCGGCTATGCCAAGCGGACGCTGGCCGACGAATACCGGGTCCAAGGCCGCGGCGGCCTGGGCATCAAGGTGGGCAAGTACCAAGAGGAACGCGGGCACCTGGTCGGCGCACTGATCGTCCAGGAAGAGGACGAGGTGCTGGTGGTGATGGAAAGCGGCAAGGTGGTCCGCTCGTCGGTCGCCGGCGTTCCCGCCCGCGGTCGCGACACCATGG
The DNA here is from genome assembly GCF_005047635.1 of Arthrobacter sp. CAU 1506. GTDB lineage: Bacteria > Actinomycetota > Actinomycetes > Actinomycetales > Micrococcaceae > Crystallibacter. The sequence goes on from NZ_SUKC01000005.1 coordinate 40,140, forward strand.
GCGTCATTTTTGCCAAGCCGGACAAGAAGGACCGGATCATTGCCGTGGCACGGAACTCCGAGCGCGGCCTGGGCAACGACGAGGAGGGAACGGAGAATCCGGACGCTCCGGATGCCCCCGAAACCGGGACGGCAATTGACGCCGAAACCGGCACCGCCACCGATGCCGAAACTGCGCCGCAGGCCACCGATGAAGTACCGTTGGACGCAGACATGACGCAGTCCGCAGCCGAATCGCCGGCGCCGGAAAACGGAGGTAACGAGTGAGTACACCTAAAACGCCACGGCCGGGCACCCGCCCGCAGCCGGCTAACGCGCCTCGGGCTGGTACCACTCGCGGCGGCACTCCCGCCCGACCCACCCAGCGCCCGGCCAACAGCGGTCAGCGTCCGGCCAACGGCGGGCAGCGCCCCTCCGGCCAGAACGGCAGCGCCGGCCTGGTGCGGCCGGCACCGAAGGCCAAGGTCCGCCGCGCCCGCCTGCTGGTCAGCAAGGTAGACCCGTGGTCGGTGTTGAAAATGGCGTTCCTGCTCTCCGTGGCACTGGGCATTGTCACTGTGGTGGCTTCGATCGTGCTCTGGACAACGCTGGACATCACCGGCATCTTTGACCGCGTAAACGGGCTGCTGTCCGAAATCGCCGGCACCGAGAGCGGCGGCTTCGACCTGCGTTCCTATGCTTCCCTGGGACAGGTCGCGTCCTTCGCCACCATCATCGCCGTCGTGAACGTGGTCCTGCTGACCGCGCTGGCCATGTTGTCAGCGGTGCTCTACAACATCTCGGCCACGCTGGTGGGCGGTATCGGGGTGACGCTGACGGACGACTGAGCCGATTTGAAGTTCCGGCCCGGCGTACTGTAAAGTCGTATCTCGGCCCGCAAGGGCAGGGGGCGTATAGCTCAGGCGGTTAGAGCGCTTCGCTGATAACGAAGAGGTCCCAGGTTCAAGTCCTGGTACGCCCACGGATTTACCAATCCCACCGATTTTGGGAGGACACCGTGAAGAAGTTGCTGCTGTTGGCAGCCGCGGCTGCGGGAGTGTTCGCTTACAAGAAGTGGCAGGAATCCGAAGCGGAGAGATCCGCATGGAGCAAGGCGACTGATAAGGTCGACTGACTCCGCCTCGGTCGGGAAGTTCCGGCCGAACCCTTCCGGGGGCATGGCGCAATTGGTAGCGCACCTGCTTTGCAAGCAGGGGGTTAGGGGTTCGAGTCCCCTTGCCTCCACCGGATGAACGAGGCCCCGATCTACGGATCGGGGCCTCGTTGTTTTTGCCATGAGCCATGATTGCCCCGCGTGGCCCCTACGCTGATGGGGTGACCATTTTCCTCGCCATGCTGGCAGTGCTCGGCATCTCCGCCTCCGGTCCCATCATGGCTGCCACGGCTGCGCCGGCCCTCGCCATCGCGTTCTGGCGGAACATGATCGGCTCTGTAGTGATGGGCGTCCCATCCGCCGTCAGCCGCCGCCGCGAGTTCCGGCAACTAACGACGTCGGACCTGGGCTTCAGCGCGCTGGCTGCGGTCGCGCTGGCGCTCCACTTCGCCTGCTTCATCACCGCGCTGCAGCTGACCTCCGTGGCGGCGGCTACCGCTCTGGTCTGTCTGCAGTCGGCATGGATCGTCCTGTTCAACAGGTTGCGTGGGATCAAGGCGTCCAAGCTGATCTTGTGCGGCGTCGGTCTCGCCTTCGTCGGCGTGCTGGTGATTTCCGGGTTCGACCTGCAGCTCTCCAGCGAGGCGATCCTGGGCGACCTGCTGGGTCTGATCGGCGGGGCCATGGCCGGAATCTACACGATGGCCGGCGGACGGGTGCGGCGGCGGCTTTCCACCGGACCGTACACCACAATCTGTTACGGCCTGTGCGCGGTGATCCTGCTGGTCATGGCGCTGGCCTTCGGACAGCCGCTGGTGGGATTCCCTGCCGAGGCCTGGGTGGGGATCCTCGGCGTGACCGTCGTCGCCCAGCTGATGGGCCACTCGGTCTTCAACCACTTGCTGGCCGTGCTGAGCCCGCTGGTGGTCTCGATGTTCATCCTGCTGGAGATCCCCGGAGCAGCGCTGCTGGCGGCCATCTTCCTCGGCGAGAGCCTGCCCTGGGGCACCTACATCGGGCTCGGCATGATCTTGGCAGGGCTGGCGGCGGTGGTGCTCTCGCAGAACCGGCCCAAGCTGGTTGCACCGGCGCCGGCCCCGGAGTCCACAGGCCCAGCCCAGGACTGACAGGACGAACCGACCGGCTACAGTGACCGGCTACAACCCGCCGCGGGGAACGCGCAGCTGGGTCCGGGCCTGGTGGACCCGGCGCAGCAGCTTTGCCGGGTAGTACACGGTCATGAAGATCAGCATCGGCACCTGAAGCACGCGGCGGTGGATCTTGTGGGCACGGTACGTCCGCTCGAAGCGAGTGACGTAGTAGCGGTAGTCCTTGGGCGAATCCTCCAACCGCCGGGCGGACATGCCGCTGATCATTTCCGGCACGTACTGGATTCTCAGGGCATGGTCGGCCAGATGGACGGAAATGTCGATGTCCTCGTGGAACTGATCCTCTTCGTCGCGGCACACTTCTTGGCTGATGATGTCCCAAGCTCCGCGCCGGATGGCCATGTTCGACCCGAAGAGAAAGTGGTATTGCTTCTTGGCCAGCTTCAGCACAAAGCGGCGCATGCGGTCGTCGGCCTGCAACCCGAAGCGGCGCATCGGCATGTCGTAGTACAGCACCGGTCCGGTGCACGCCATCACCTCCGGGTCGGCGAAGGCGCGCTGGACCTGCTCCACCCAGTCAGGTTCCAGCACCGAATCCGCGTCGATCCTGCCCAGGATTTCCCCGGTGGCCCGTTTGAAGCCGAAGTTGCGGGTGGGGATCAGGCCCTGCTCGGCATCCTGCTGGAGCAGGATGAGCGGCACGTGCGGGTACTCGTCCTGCATATTGCGGACCAGCTCTGCTGTCCCATCGGTGGATTTGTTGTCCACCACGATGATTTCCGACGGGGCCACGGACTGGCACAGCGCAGCGTAGATGCACTGGCGGATGACGGCCTCTTCATTGAAGGCCGGAATGATGATCGATACCCCGGGTGCGGCGCTCTTCACGGCATGAATCTATCAGCCCTTTTCGCCGTGGGCGGGGAGGTCCGGACCGCGGCTCGCCGGGCCAGAAACGGCGAATGGGAGCCCCCGTCCGGGAGCTCCCATTCGCTATAGCGGATCGGAAGGACTTACTCCTTGGCGTCCTTGTCTTCGGCCTTGTCCGCAGCTTCGGCCGCCTTTTGACCGGCCGAACGCGCCGAGCGGGAGGTGCCATTGCTGGTGCTCTTGCCGCCGGTAGTTGCAGCAGACTGGCCTGAGGCGGCCGAGCCGGCAGCTGCAGCTGTGCCGGTGGTGTCCACAGCATGCTTGGCAGAGGCCGTCGTCGGGGCAGTTCCCGACGTGGTCTCAGCGGTTGCCGCAGTTGGTGCTGGCTTGGTGGCGCTGGGTCCCGGGACCGGGGCGGCAGCCGGAGTTGTGGGCTGGACCGGTGTTTTCCAGGGATCCTCGACCGGACGAGCAGCGCGCCAAGCGGCCACCGCGGCTACGGCGGCTGCAGCGAGGATGCCGACGATCAGCCAGCCCTTGCCACCGTGGGACTTTTGATGCTTCTTCAGTTCCTTGGCGGCGGCCAGTTTTGCGCTCCCGGCAGCCGACTTTTGTGCCTTGTTCAGCTTCTTGGCGGCTACTTTGGCGCTTGCGGCTGCCGCCTTTTGGGCCTTCTTCAGAGCTCGTTTGGATCCGCCTGCCTTGGCCGCGACGGCCTGGACGGAGGCCGGAACGGCCGTCTTGTCCAGGGTCTTGGCGACCTGGTCCGCGGTGGCGCCGAGACGGGCGGAGACGGTCGGAATGTATTCGCCGACCACCTTGTCACGGGCATGCGTGATGGCAGGGGTCGCCCGGTCAAGGGTGACTTGGATCCGCGGTGCCGCTTCATCCATCGCTTGGGCAATCTTCGGCGCCAAGCTGTCCAATCCACCCTGGATCCGCGGTGTCACGGTGGCGACGCCGTGCGAGAGATCCTTGGCTGCCGTTCCAATACCTTTTTCGATCCGCGGGACTGCCCAGTTCAAAGCGGCTTCTACTTTGGGAGAGGCCCAGTCCTTCGCTGTTTCCACGGCGACCAAAACATTGCCTTCTGCTTCGCGGGCTACTCGATCGGATTTCTTCACAACTACCTCCCGGAAATGGTGACGGTCGCTCATCAGCCTACTTCCTGCGCTTGGACACGGCTATGCCGGTAAAGGAATACGCTGCATTTTCACTCACCGCGGAACCGGCCGCTGGCGGGCTGCGGCCCAAAACGGCGTGGAAGAATGGTGCCATGACTGCTATTGCTACAGCTAAAGCCACTATCCACACCAACCACGGCGACATTGTGGTGAACCTGTTCGGCAACCATGCCCCGAAGACCGTGAAGAACTTCGTGGGTCTGGCCACCGGCGAGATCACCTGGAAGCACCCGCAAACTGGTGAAGAGACCAACGCTCCCCTCTACGACGGCGTCATCTTCCACCGCATCATCAAGGACTTCATGCTCCAGGGCGGAGATCCGCTGGGCCAGGGAATCGGCGGCCCGGGCTACCAGTTCGACGACGAGATCAACCCGGACCTGGACTTCAACGAACCCTACAAGCTGGCCATGGCCAATGCAGGCATCCAGGGCGGCCGCGGCACCAATGGATCGCAGTTCTTCATCACCACCGTCCCCACCACCTGGCTCCAGGGCAAGCACACGATCTTTGGCGACGTCGCCGACGAAGCCTCGCGCGCCGTCGTCGATTCCCTCAATGCCGTGGCTACGGACATGCGGGACAAGCCGCTGGAAGATGTGGTCATCAACAACATCACCGTAGAGCAGCTCTAAGTTTGCCTACCGTCCCCGCCCGGACCGCCGGGCGGGGACCATGTCCCTGCAGGAGCGCCTCCATGTCCTACGGAATGCCGGCCGAACCGCCGCAGACCGATGTCCCCGTCTGCCCGCGGCATCCAGACCGCGTCTCCTATGTGCGCTGCCAGCGCTGTGGCCGTCCGGCCTGCCCGGAATGCCAGCGCACGGCCTCGGTGGGCATCCAGTGCGTCGACTGCGTCAGGGAAACCTCTCGGAGCACGCCGCAGGTCCGTACCGTCTACGGCGGGGCCGCGACGATGGGCCGGCCGGTGGTGACGCTGACCTTGATCGGCATCTGCGCCGTGGCGTACCTGCTGCAGTGGGTCATCCCGGGCTTCACGGAACAGTTCCTGTACGCGCCGCTGTACACCCTTCCCAATCCGTACCTTCCGGCGGAGCCCTGGCGCATGATCACCTCGGCCTTCCTGCATTCGCCGAACTTCCTGCTGCACATCGCCTTCAATCTCTACGCTCTGTGGATCCTGGGCCGGCATCTGGAACCGCTGCTGGGGCGCCTGAGGTTCCTGGCGCTGTACCTCTTGTCCGGCTTTGGCGGGTCGGTGGGCGTGCTCCTGCTCTCGGCGCCCAATGTTCCCGTGGTCGGCGCCTCCGGTGCGATCTTTGGGCTCTTCGGGGCTTTGTTCATCGTGCAGCGGCAGCGTGGCGGCGAAGTGAGGTCGCTGCTGATCCTGATCGGCATCAACGCCGTGCTCGGGTTTGTCGTCGCCGGCATCGCCTGGCAGGCGCATTTGGGCGGGCTGCTGGTCGGCGCACTGTCTGCAGTAGTGCTGGCCTATGCTCCCCGGGGAAAGAACCGCAACCTTGTGCAGTTCACCGGACTGACAGCTATCTTCCTGGTCCTGATAGCAGTGACGGCACTGAAGGCCTTCGCCTAGCAGCGAGGGTGTTGAGGCCCTCGCTGAGAATTTCCGGTCCGCCAGCGGCGGGCAGGCACCACGTCATTTCGGATGCGTGCCTGCCCGCCGCTTCAGTTTCCCCACCCTGTGGGCGTACCTGTGGAGAATGCGCGTTGGGAAATCGTGGATAAACGTTTTTATCCACAGGCCTCATCCACAGTGAGGAAAACTTACACACATGTAATTCCACAGGTGTGGATAACGTCGTTCCGCAGATCAGCGGGCGGAAGCCGGAATAATCCCCAAAGTTATACACCCCTGTGGATAACTCCGGTCTACAACTGTGAAAACGTGGACAACTAAGACTGCAGCCCGTGCAGGTTGATCACGGCTACCGTGGAAGGCGACACATTCGGCGGGCAAAAGACACAAGCAGTCCCCGCAACCCGGCGGTCGGGTAATCTTGAAGATCCGGTCCCTGACTCGACCAGCCAGGGACTGCGCGGCCGTCCCGAACCCCGTTGACAGTCGATTGAAGGTGCCGCGCCCCACGCGTTTTGCACGGCCTACTGGGCCTCCTGGGACCTGCTCCTCTCAGCCTGCGCCCGGCCGGGCCATCCATGCGCCCTTCCGTGATGGGAAGGATCAACAGAAGGAATCACACGTGACTACCGAAACCGGCAACTCCGCACGCATCGATCTAAGCAGCGAAGAAATCTTCAGCGCCCACGAGGGTGGCAAGCTGCAGATCGGTCTCACGGCTCCGCTGGAGAGCAAGCGAGACCTGTCCATTGCCTACACCCCCGGAGTGGCCCAAGTCAGTCGAGCGATCAACACGGATCCTGAACTGGCGCAGAAGTACACGTGGGCCTCACGCTTGGTGGCCGTGGTCTCCGACGGCACTGCGGTCCTGGGCCTGGGCAACATCGGTGCGGCCGCGTCGCTGCCAGTGATGGAGGGCAAGTCGGCCCTCTTCAAGCAGTTCGCCGGACTGGATTCGATTCCCTTGGTCCTGGAGACCACCGACGTCGACGAGATCATCGAGACCTTGGTCAGGCTGCGTTCGAGCTTTGGCGCCGTGAACCTGGAGGACATTTCCGCGCCGCGCTGCTTTGAACTGGAAGCCCGGCTGATCGAGGCCCTGGACATGCCGGTCATGCACGATGACCAGCACGGCACCGCCGTCGTGGCGCTTGCCGCCCTGACCAACGCAGCCAAGGTGGTCAATCGCGAGCTCTCCTCGCTCAAGGTGGTCATCTCCGGGGCCGGAGCGGCCGGCATCGCCGTAGCCGAGATCCTTTTGACTGCCGGCATCGCGGATGTGACGCTGCTGGACTCGCGCGGCATCATCCACAGCGGCCGCGGCGACCTGACCGAGATCAAGGCTGCCTACGCGGCCCGGACCAACCCGCGGGGCATCACCGGCGGCAGCGCGCAGGCACTCGACGGCGCGGACGTTTTCATCGGCGTCTCCAGCGGCACTATCCCGGAAGAGACTCTGGAGAAGATGTCCGACGACGCGATCATCTTCGCGCTGTCCAACCCGGACCCGGAAGTGCATCCGGAGACTGCAGCCAAGTTCGCGAAGGTCGTGGCCACCGGACGCAGCGACTTCCCCAACCAGATCAACAACGTGCTGGCCTTCCCGGGCATTTTCCGCGGCGCCCTGGATGCCGGCGCCCGCCGGATTACGGCAGCGATGAAGGTCGCAGCGGCCAACGCCATTGCCGAGATTGTCGGGGACGACCTTGCCGCCGACTACATTATTCCCAGCCCGCTGGATGCACGGGTCGCTCCGGCGGTTACCGCCGCGGTGATGTCCGCCGTCGACGAAGGCTGACCGTTCCGCGCTGCAGTGCGCCGCGGCCTTTGCTGGACAAGAGTCCGTTCCCCGAGCCGGGAGCGGACTCTTTGTTTCACCCGGGTTCCGCCCGGATCAGAGCCACTTGTTGCGTCTGAAGAACCAATAGAGTGCCAAGGCGGTCAGGACCATGAGGACCAGCGCAAAGGGATAGCCCAGAGGCCAGTGCAGCTCGGGCATCGCGGTGAAGTTCATTCCATAGATTGCGGCCACCAGGGTCGGAGCGAAGAGTATCGCTGCCCACGACGAAATCCGCTTGACCTGCTCGTTTTGGGCGACGCTGGTCTCCGTGAGTTTCTGGGCCTGCAGCGTCGAACTCAGGCTCAAGGCATTCTGCAGGACAGCACGGAAGGCATTAACCCGCTCGTTCAGCCGGATCACGTGGTCCTGGACATCGCGCAGGCCCCGGGCCACTTCCAGGTCCGGGGCCTGGTCCTCCCGGCCGCGGTGCAGGATGGAAATAATGTCCTCCAGCGGCTGCAGGGCCCGTTGGAACTCGATGACTTCGCGGAGCAGCTCGTAGATGCGCCGCGAAACGTTCGGATCGCCGCCGAAGAGCTGGTCCTCGATTTCGTCGACATCGTTCTCCAGACCGAGCACCACCGGTTCGTACTCATCCACGACCTGGTCCAGGACCGCGTAGAGCGCCGCGGGCGGGCCTGCCGCGAGCAGATCCGGCGCAGCTTCCATCCGGTGCCGCACGCGCGACAGATCCGGCGACTCGGCATGCCTGACGGTGATCAGGAAATTTTGGCCCATGAAGGTGTGCAGTTCACCGAACTCCACCTTCTCCGTCTCGTCAATGTAGCGCGCGGGCCGGAGCACGGTGAACAGGGTGCCGCCGTATCGTTCCAGTTTGGCGCGTTGGTGGCCCCGCAGGGCGTCTTCCACAGCCAGATAGTGCAGATCGAACTCGGCCGCCACGGTGGCCAGTTCGGGCTCGCTGGGCCGGTAGAGGCCGATCCAGGCCATGCCCCCGTACCGGTGCAGTTCGCTAAACGTCTGCTCCAGGTTCTTCGGGGTGGAGGCACGTACGCCGTCGACGTAGATCCCGTTATCTACCAGCACCACTGCCTACGAACGCCACCTGGTGGTCATCAGGAACCCGGCGATGGCGATGCCGAAGCCAATCATGATGTTCCACGAACCTGCTGCCGCCAGCGGCCAGGCTCCCTGCGTGATGTAGAAGACGATGATCCACAGCAGGCCCACGATCATCAGACCGAACATGACCGGCTTGAACCAGGCGGCATTGGGCTCGTTGCCCTTGGCAGTCAACTCTTCGGGACGCCGTTCGGTCCTCTTGCGGCGCTTCGACTCGGGCACAGATCCTCCGGTGCAACAGGGGCGGTTGGCTTGATGGGACCGGGCTGCGTCTCCTCACGAGTCCGCCGCCGTCGGGCCGTCTAACTGTTTAGTCTAGCCAATGTGTGTGACGTTCGCCGCCGCGCATTTGCCCGGACCGCGGCCGCGGGCAGATCATAGTGGAGTGCCGCCGTTTGACGCAGGGCTCGCCGTTTTCCGGATCGGGGCTTGCTGACGGCACACCAGCATTCCATCCCCCAACTCCACGATTGGCACGATCGTCACATGAGCACCTCCCCGCGCATCCTCGTCATCGACAACTACGACAGTTTTGTCTATACCTTGGTTGCCTACCTGCAGCAGCTGGGCGCGGAAACAACCGTGGTGCGGAACGACGACCTCACGTTGGAGGAGGCGGTGGAACTGGCCCGGGCCCGCGACGGTGTCTTGGTCTCCCCCGGGCCCGGGACGCCGGCGGAGGCCGGCATCTGCATTGAGCTGATCCGCTGGTGCGGGCGGGAGGCAAAGCCGATGTTCGGAGTCTGCCTGGGCCACCAGGCGTTGGCTGAAGCCTACGGTGCCACCGTGACCCACGCCCCCGAACTGATGCACGGCAAGACCTCCGACGTCACCCACCGCAACCAGGACGCCTTCGAAGGTGTGCCGAACCCGTTCACCGCCACCCGCTACCATTCCCTGGCAGCCGTGCGAAGCACCATCCCGGACGAGCTCGAAATTACCGCGGAGACCGACAGCGGAGTGGTCATGGGTCTTGCCCACCGGAGCGCCCCCTTGTGGGGCGTGCAGTTCCATCCCGAATCGGTGTTGACCGAAGGCGGCTACCTGATGCTGGGGAACTGGCTGGAATCGCTGGGTGCAGAGGGAACCGCTGAACGTGCTGCCACGCTCAGCCCGCTGATTTCCCACTGACACAGCCTGCCCGACGCGTTGCGCAGTGCCAACGCGCCGGGCAGGGCGAAGGGCAACCTCGGCCCTGAGGGGTTAGCCGTCGCCGTCGCGGCCGTTCCCATTGCCTGAATTGTCGCCGTCCCCGCTGTTTCCGTCCCCGCTGTTGCCGCGGTCATTGCCCTCGTCCGATTCCTCATCGGGGTCCGGTTCCGGTGACGCAGGCTCAACCGCGACGGTCAGGACAATCTCGGTGCCCTGTTCGACGTTGGTTCCCGCTTTGACGCTCTGTCCGACGACGGTGCCCGCCTTGACGACTTCGTTCTCGACCTCTTCCACCCGGTACGGCAGCGCAACCGCGGCATCGTCGAGCATGGCGCCGGCGTCCTCGACGGTTTCGTCCACCATGTTGGGAACGCTGACCAATCCGTTCGAAACGATCAGGTCCACGGTGGAGCCCTGCTTCACCTTCTTGCCCGGAGCGGGTTCCGTGGTGACCACGTTGCCGCGCGGAAGCGTGGCACTGTTTGCCGGCGAGCTGTCCCCAGGCGTCAGGCCCAATTGCCGGAGCTTGTCGCGGACTTCGGCTTCCGTACGGCCGGCCAGATTGTCCGGGATGGTGGCAAATTCACGACCCTGGGAGATGTAGACCGTCACCTGGCTGCCCGGTTCCACCTGCTCGCCGACTCCGGGGTCGGTGCGGGTCACCATGTCTTCCTCGACCTCGTCGCTGAACTCCTGTTCCACGCGGGGCCTGAGGCCGGCCTCCCAGATGGCATTGGTGGCCTCATTCTGGTCCAGCTCTGCAACCGCAGGAACGGCAACGGTGTCCGGGGTGGCGTTCTGCACCAGCACGTTGTACAGGTAGTAGCCGCCGCCCAGCAGCACCAGCAGGAGAGCGATCACCAGCGTCACGGTCCAGGCCCGGCGCCTTGCCCGGCGTTCGGGTTCGATGTCGTGTTCGCTGCCTACGGCCAGCGCAGTGGGCATCTGCTCACGGTCGTAGGCGGCCGTGTGGGGGCCGGCGTCTTCCTCGGCTGTGTCATCATCCGTGGCCGGCAGCGCAGAGGTCTGCTCAGACACCGCCTGCGCCTGCTGGGTGATCAGTTCCGTGGCGGCGGCCTGCACCGGAAACGCTTCCGTGGCAGGAGCGGCCGGCGCGTGCAGTTCGCCGTTTGACGCCGCACGCAGCGCTTCGGCAAATGCTGCGGCCGTTTGGAATCGGTCGGCTTTGTCCTTTTGGAGGGCATGTTCCAGCACGGAATCCAGCGCCGGGGTCACCGCCGGGTTGAAGCGGCTGGCTGGTTCGGGCAGTTCGCGGACGTGCTGGTAGGCCACCGAGACCGGGCTGTCGCCGATAAACGGCGGCCGGCCGGCCAGCATTTCGTAGAGCAGGCAGCCAGCCGAATACAGATCGCTCCGGGCGTCGACGGTTTCGCCACGGGCCTGCTCGGGGGACAGATACTGGGCGGTCCCCAGGACCGCTTGGGTCTGCGTCATTGTCGCCGCCGAATCGGCCAGCGCACGCGCGATGCCGAAGTCCATCACCTTGACGCTTCCGTCCGGCGTGACCATGACATTGGCCGGCTTGATGTCCCGGTGCACAATGCCCGAGCGGTGGCTGTATTCGAGCGCGGCCAGAATGCCCAGGGTGTGGCCGATGGAGTCGTCGATGCCCAGCTCGTGGCCCTTGATGAACTCGCGCAGCGTCCTGCCTTGGACGTACTCCATCACGATGAAGGGGACCTTGACGTCGTGCGCCGCTCCCCCGGGCATATCCATGTCGCCGGTGTCGTAGACGGCAACAATCGCCGGGTGGTTCAGCCCGGCTACGGCCTGGGCTTCTCGCCGGAAGCGGGACTGCAACATCGGGTCGCGGGCAAGATCGGCGCGCAGTTGCTTGATCGCCACAGAGCGGCCCAAGCGGATGTCGCGGCCCAACAGCACGTCGGCCATGCCGCCGCGTCCGATGAGTTCGCCAACCTCGTAGCGGCCAGCCAGAATGCGTGGCGAGTCCACTGGTTGTCTTCCTTCCATCAAACCGACCGGGATCCGATCACGGCTTGCCGTCCTGATCAGTGCCCTTCGTCGGCGGAGCCTTTGCCGCCGGGGTCTCGGTCTGGGTCGGTTCGGGGGTTTCTTGTTCCTCGGGCCCGCTGGAAACCACGTAGCTGACAGTGGATCCTGCCGGCACATCGCCGCTGGAGGGAGACAGGCTGAGGACGGTCCCGGCGGGCTGATCGCTGGGTTCCTCCCCGGCTGACTGCGGGACCAGGCCAAGGCCGATCAAGGCCTCACGCACCTGCTGCTCGGACTGACCGGCCAGCCCATTGGGAATGGTCACGGTCCCAGGACCGGTGGAATAGGTGACCGTGATCGCTTTGCCGACTTCCACGGGGCCGGTCGGCGAGATATCGATGACGGTGTTTTCGGATTCGTTGCTCTCCACCGGGTCCGGGACTACCTGGTACCCCATGTTTTCGAGCTCGGAGCGGACCTGGCTGAACTGCCGGCCCAAGAACGCATTGGCTGAGATTTGGTTGGTCTCCACCGCCTCCGTGGTGCTTGGCTCCGCGCTCTGCGTCTCTCTGGGCGTAGCGGACGTAGTCTTCGCCGTAGACCGCGTTGCCGAACTGGTGGCGGACGTGGACGACTCGGTTCCACCGGTGGGGGTCAACATGGGAAGCAGAATCGCTCCGGCCACCGCGAAGAGGACCAGCAGGATCAAACCGATCAGCGGCCAGGTCCACGGGCTGCGCTTCTTCTGCTGCCGGCGCGGAGCCTCCTCCGGTTCGTCGCTGTCCAGATCCTCGTCGGTCCAGTTCCGTTCGGCGCCAAGGCCGGCAGCTCCGGCCCCGGCGACGGCCGGCAGCTGGGAGGTTCCGGCGCTGACCGCACGGGTAGGAGCCGTTCCGGTGGTGGGCACCGGGGCAGTCATCACTCCGGTGCTGTCATCGCCCTCGAACAGCAGCATGCCGGGAACCGCGGCTTCAGCGGCGCGGATGTCACCGGCGCGGATGGCGTCGGCTGCCTCCGCGAGCTTCTCGGCGGTGGCGGGACGGTCGGCCGGGTCCTTGGCCAGCATCGACATCAGCAAGGCCCGGATGGGCCGCGGAAGAGACTCCGGCAGCGGCGGAGGGGTGTCGTTGACCTGGGCCAGGGCGATGGCGATCTGCGACTCGCCGGAGAAGGGCCGGGATCCGGAGAGGCACTCGTAACCGATTACACCCAGCGAATAGATATCGCTCTGTCCGGTGGCGGTCTGTCCCGTTGCCTGTTCAGGGGCCAGGTACTGGGCGGTGCCCATGACCTGTCCGGTAGCCGTCAGCGGAACCTGGTCTGCCAGTCGGGCGATGCCGAAGTCGGTGATCTTCACCCGTCCTTCGGGCGTGATCAGCAGGTTGCCCGGCTTGACGTCGCGGTGTACCAGTCCCTGTGCGTGGGCGACGGCCAGCGCCTTGGCGGTCTGGGTGATGATCGAGAGCGTCCGGTCCGGGGACAGCACCCGCTCGCGCTCGATGATGGCCGAGAGCGGATGGCCGGGGACCAGTTCCATCACCAGGTAGGCGGAGCCAGCCTCTTCGCCGTAATCGAAAACGTTGGCAATGCCGATGTGGTTCAGCAGCGCCGTGTGCCGGGCCTCGGCGCGGAAGCGGTTGAGGAAGCCCGGATCGCCGGTGTACTCCTCCTTGAGGATTTTGATGGCGACGATGCGGCCGAGGACCTGGTCCTGCGCCTTCCAGACCTCACCCATGCCGCCGATGGCGATACGTTCAGTGAGCTGGTACCTGCCGCCTAATGTGATACCCGAGGTAGGTCTCACTTATTTAACACCGCCTCTAGGAGTTGCTTAGCACTTGAACTTGCGAGAGAAGAACCGGTCGCCACGTCGACGTCTTCGAAGACCACTGATACGACAGCTTGGGGGTCGTCCGCGGGCGCGAACCCGGTGAACCAGGAGTTGTTGCCTTCTTCGCCGGCCATCAGTTCCGCCGTGCCGGTCTTGCCGGCCACTTCGACGCCCGGGATAGCCGCCCGCCCGCCGATTCCACGGTCCACCACGTTGACCATCCAGTCCTGGATCAGCTTGGCATTGTCAGCGGAAAGGGAACGCTGAAGTTCCTCGGGCTTTGGGCTGTCCATGACCCGAAGATCGGGCGCCCGCACCGTGCGGACCAGGTTCGGCTTCATCAGCACGCCGTCATTGGCAATGGCGGCGGACGTCATCGCCACCTGCAGCGGCGTGACGCGGACGTCGTACTGGCCGATGGCCGACTGGGCGAGCAGGTCATCGCTCATGCCGGTGGGGAACCGGCTGGCAGTGACGTGGGTGGGGATCTGGTAGGACTCGCCATAGCCGAACTTGGCCGTCTGTTCTGCGATCGCGTCTTCACCCAAGTCCATCGCGATTTGGGCGAAGGGCGTGTTGCAGGACTGCTCCAGGGCAAAGGAGAAGTCGGCGGTAGTCCGGGCGGCACAGCCGCCGTTGACGTAGTTCGGCAACTCGACGTTGGTGCCCGGCAGTTTCAGGGTCGGAGGATTCTCCAGCTCGCTGTCGGCGTCGTACTTACCGGACTCCAGCGCGGCGGCTGCTACCACCAGCTTGAAGACGGACCCTGGGGCCAGCAGGCTTTCGTTGGCGGCGTTGATGAACGGCGACAGGCCAGGCACTTCCTCCAGCCCTGCCATGTTCTCCGTGACCTTTTCGGTATTGTGCCCGGCGACCTCGTTCGGATCGAAGCTGGGTTTGGACACCATGGCCAGGATGTTGCCGGTGTCGGGCTCCATCACGACGATCGAGCCTTTCACGCCCTCGGGCATCAGGTCCCAGGCTAGCTGCTGCAGCTCGGCGTCCAAGGTCAGCTCCACCGAGGCGCCTTCAACCTGGCCGCCGGAAAACATCTGCACGATCTGTTCGTAGAAGAACTCGTCGCCGGACCCGGAGAGCTGGGCGTTCATTGCCGACTCCATCTGGGTGGAGCCGTAAACCAGTGAGTAGAACCCGGTGATCGGCGCATACAGTTCGGGTTCGTTGTAGACCCGCTGGTAGGCGAACTCGTCGTCTGACGGCACCGACTCGGCGATGGGATCGCCGTCCACCAGGATGGCGCCGCGGTTCTTATCGAAGTCCTTGTAGATGGTCCGGCTGTTCCAGGGGTTGGCGTTGAGGTTCTCGGCCTCGAAAAACTGCACCACCGTGAGCGATCCGAAGAGCAGTGCGAACATCGCGAGGGCGACGATCCAAGTGTTGCGGATGGCCTGGTTCATGGCTGGATCACCTCCGTGGATCCGGTGTTCCGTTCATCGGTCTTGCTGCGGCGCCGCGGCCGGTCGCCCGGGGGACGGCTCTCGGTTGCCGGGCCGGTCACGGTGGGGCGACGCGCCGCGTCGGAAATGAGCAGCAGCAGCGCAACAATCAGCCAGTTGGCCAGCAGCGACGAGCCGCCCGCGGCCAGGAAGGGTGTGGTCAGGCCGGTCAGCGGGATCAGCCGGGTGACGCCGCCGATCACCACGAAGCACTGCAGCGCCAGGGTGAAGGAAAGCCCCGTAGCCAGCAGCTTGCCAAAGGCATCCCGGCTGCCCAGGGCCGCCCGGATGCCGCGGCTGACCAAGAGCACGTAGAGCATCACAATGGCGGACAGGCCGATCAGCCCGAGTTCTTCGCCGAGTGCAGCAATGATCATGTCGCTGTTGGCGAACGTCACCAGGTCCGGCCGGCCCTGGCCGAGGCCTGTACCGGTGAGCGCGCCGCTGGCCAGCCCGAACAGGCCCTGGACAATCTGGTGGCTGCCGCCGATCGCGTTGTAGACCTCCGGATCGAAGGCCTTGATCCACCCGTTGATGCGGTTGGTGACATGCGGAAAGAGCTGGAAAGCCACAAAGCCGCCCACGGCGATCATGAGCAGGCCGATGATGACCCAGCTGACCCGGCTGGTGGCCACGTAGATCATCGCCATGAACAGGCCGAAGAACAGGATCGAGGAGCCGAGGTCGCGCTGGAAGACCAGCACGCCGATGCTCACCAGCCAGGCGGCAAGCATGGGCCCCATGTCCTGCCAGCGCGGCAGCTGGAGCGGACCGATCTTCCTCCCGGCGAGCAGGATGAGATCCCGGTTGGTGGATAAATAACCGGCAAAGAATATAGCGAGGGTGATCTTGGCGATTTCGCCAGGCTGGAAGGTGGCGAACCCCAGGTTGACCCAGATCCGGGCGCCGTTAACCTCCATGCCGACGAACGGTAGGAGCGGAAAAATCAGCAGGGCGGCACTGGCGATCAGCGAAAGGTAGGTGAAGCGGCGCAGCACGCGGTGGTCGCGCAGCAGCCAAATGACGGCCACGACGACGCCGATGGCGATGCCGGTCCAGAACAGCTGGCGGGTGGCCGCGGAGTCGCCGGTGGCGATGTCCAGCCGGTGGATCATCGCCAACCCGATCCCGTTCAAAGCGGTCACGATCGGAAGTATTACCGGATCAGCATATTTTGCGCGCAGGCGCAGAACCACGTGGACCACAAGGACAAGCACAATCAGGGTGATGCCCTGGGTGAAGAAATCGCTATCGAAGGCGCGGTCCTGGTCGAGCCCGACCAGCATATTGGCGCCGATGCCGACCACCAGGGCCAGCAGGAGCAGAAGCAATTCGGTGTTGCGCCGCGATCGGGGCGCCGTCTGGATGTTACTCATGGCTTATCCACCTACGCATTCCGGCGGCAGGGCGGCTTCCGGGCTGGCAGCCGGGCTCGGCGTGGCCGAGCCGCTGGGCCGGTCCGTCGGCAGGGCACTGGGGCTGGGCCCTGGTTCGGGGCAGTTCCGCTGGCTGCTGATCCGCAATTGCTCCACGATTTGTTCGGCGTGGACCAGGTCCCTGGCGGAGATGCTCGAATTCAACCGCTGCTGCTGATAGACCGGCAGGCTCTCCAGCGGGATGTTGTAGACGGTGTCCACATGTGAGAGGTCGATCGGACCGAAGTTCTGCGAGACGCCGTTAAAGATGGCCACCCGGCCGTCGGACGCACCCACGAAATACTGCGTTTGGGTCCACAGGTAGCCGAACCACAGGACGGCCACCAGCAGCAGTGACATCACGGTGAGGAACGCCGGGATCAGCCACGGCTTGCGGAGCGGTGCGGCGGCCTCCACCTCGGACGCGTCCGGTTCCTCCGGAGCCTTGTGGGTCAACAGCGCAGCGGCGCGTCGCTTGTTGGAGTGGGCTGTGACGATCGGGATCTGTCCGGTTTCCGTGGCCAGCGCCGCGGCCCCCACCAGCACGTGCGGGCGTGTCCCGAGCTCGCGCCGGATGGCGTCGGCGCGGATTGCCTCGTGGGGTTCCGCGGGCGTCTCGGTGCCGGACACGCCTTCCGCGGTGCCGTCCGGAGACATGCCCGCAGCGGCCGCCGGCGCAGTGGCGGCGGGTGGGGCGCCGCCGTCCGCTGCCGCTGGCTCGAGCGGACGTTCCGCCGCCAGGTTCAGCGACGCGGTGTCAGCTGCTTCAGACGGCGCCTCGGCGACTTCGATCATCACGATGGTCACGTTGTCCGGGGAACCGCCGTCGAGCGTGAGGTCCACCAGTTGGTCCACCGCGTCCTGCAGCGTGGCGGCGTTGCGCACCACCGACTCCACCACCCGGTCCGGTACGACGGCGTTGAGCCCATCGGAGCAGAGCAGCCACTTCTCCCCCGGCTCGGCGCTGTGGCTGGCCAAGTCGAGTTCCGGGCTGGCATCGACGTCGCCCAGAACCCGCATGAGCACGTTGCGGTGCGGATGGATTTCGGCTTCCTCCGGGCGGAGCCGGCCCTCGTCGATCAACCGCTGCACAAAGGTGTGGTCTACGCTGACCTGCTCGAAGATGCCGTTCTTCAGCCGGTAGGCACGGGAATCGCCGATGTGGGCGAACTCGAGCTTGTCGTCGTGCAGCAGCAGGGCGGTCACCGTGGTGCCCATGCCGGCCAGCTTGGGGTTGGTCTGCACCAGCTCGGAGAGGATGGAATTCGCGGTCTGGATCTCGTCGGCCAACACCGTGGCCGGATCCTGGTGGCCTGCGCGGTCCAGATGGACCAGGTCCAGCACGGTGGAGGCAGAGGCGACGTCACCGCCGGCGTGGCCGCCCATGCCGTCGGCGACCACGGCAAGAAAACGGCCAGCGTAGGCGGAGTCGTCGTTCTTGGACCGCGTCATGCCCACGTCCGACCGCGCAGCATAGCGCAGAACCAGAGCCACGGTCAGGGCCTCAATTCAATGACCGTCTTGCCGATCCGGATGGGAACGCCCGGGTCAACGGGCAGGGCCCGGGTCAGTTGGTTCTCGGCCAGATAGGTGCCGTTGGTGGAACCCAAGTCCTCGATGAACCAGCGGCTGCCCTGCGGGAAGAGCCGGGCGTGGCGGCCGGAGGCATAATCGTCTTCCAGCACCAGGGTGGCTTCCTGGGCACGCCCCAGCAGGATCGGGCTGGCGGCAAGTTCCAGCGAGTGTCCGGCCAGCGGGCCTTCGGTGACCACCAGTCGGCGCGGGGCCGCCCGCGGTGCCGGGGCAGCCTCGGCCAGATCGGGGTTCTTGCGCACTTCCCGCGCGGAGGGGCTGCCGGTCCGGTTGCGCTTGCCGATCTGCAGGTCGCGCCGCAGGGCCGAGACGATGCTGATGATCATGATCCAGAGCAGGATCAGGAAACCGAACCGCAGTGCGGTGACAACAAGCTCCCCCATTAGGCTCCGCCGCCCCGTGTCGGCAGCAGGCGGAAGGTAATGCGGGTGCGGCCCATGGTAATCACGGATCCGTCGGTGAGATCGGTCTGGCCGATGATTTTTTGGCCGTTGACGTAGCTGCCGTTGGTGGAGCCGAGGTCCACGGCCACGGCGGAGCCGCCCGCGGTGCGGACCTCCAGATGGCGCCGCGAGACTCCGGTGTCATCGACCATGATGTCCGCCTCGGAGGAACGTCCCAGCACGATCGAGGGTGCGTTGAGCGAGTAGCGCTGGCCGTTGATTTCTAGCACGGCCTGCAATTGGGTGGGCTGGCGGGACGGGGCCGCGGGCGTGCTGCGTGGTGCCGGGCGCTGCTGCTGACCGTCGGACTTCACCACGGTGGCCTGGACTTCGAAGTCGCCGCCCTTGAGGGCGGTGTCCTTGGCGAAGGAAACACGGACCGGACCTTGCAGCGTGTACTTCTGGCTATTGACATGGCGGATCACCACGTCGCACAGTTCTTCGGCCAGCGTTGCCCCCCATTGTTCAGCCATGGCGTAGTCGGAATCGCCCAGCCGGACCTCGAAGACGTTGGGTGCCAAGGTGCGGCCCTGGGCCAAGGTGATGGAACCATTGTCCAGCTCGCGGCGCAGGCGGCTGGCGATCTCCACCGGCTGCACCTGGCCTTTGCCGCCCACGGAGAAGGCGCCACGGACCATCTTTTCGATGCCGCGTTCCATACTGTCCAGAATTCCCATCGGGCCGCCTCCTCCCTGTTGTCGTCGTGCATGCCTGCCTCTGAAGAAGCGGACAGCGCACACCGGTCTGGCGATTCTCCCATTCGATACTACTTGTGCGTGTCCCAAAAGGCCCTATTCAATAACGATTGCCGAAGGCGCGGCGGCGCCGCAACGTGGTGAAGTTCACTCGGGGAACTCACGACGACGGCGGGCTGCCAGCGGTGCTTCAGGCGCTCCGATCCCTGTCTCCGTGCGGCAATCCGGGAGCTGGAACCCCCGATTGGGAATTTGGGCCTGTTTCACGCTACTATTGATCTCGCTGTTCTTGAGGAATGCGAACCGGGAAAAAAGGTTCCACCCCGACGGAACACACAAGATGCGCGCGAGTGGCGGAACGGCAGACGCGCTGGCTTCAGGTGCCAGTGTCCGAAAGGGCGTGGGGGTTCAAATCCCCCCTCGCGCACGCAGAGCAAGAGCCCCGGTCTTCGGACCGGGGCTCTTGCCGTTAACGTCCGGACTTCGTGGCCCTGCCGCCGTGCTCGCCGCCAGAGTGCTTTTCTTGCTGGGAAGCAACGGCTAGGGTGCCAGCCATGCGCATCAAGATGACCAGTATCCACGTCACGGATCCGGCAGCTGCCTTCACCTTCTACACCGAGGTGCTCGGCTTCCGGGAGCTCATGGCCATGCCCGAATTCTCCCTGTTCATCGTTCAGTCGGCCGATCCGGGCGATGGGGCCGGGCTGCTGCTCGAACCCAGCGACAATCCGATCGGCGCCGCCTACCGGCAAGGGGTGTACGACGCCGGGATGGCCGCGATTGTTTTCGGCACGCCGGATGTGCAGGCCGAGTACGAGCGGCTGTCCGCTGCCGGTGTCCGGTTCACTGGCCCGCCGGCGCCGGACCCCTCCGGCAGCTTGGCCGCCGTCTTCGACGACGGTTTCGGTAACCTGATCCAGCTGCACCAGGACTGACGCGGCGGCCGATTCAACTAAGCCTGCAGGTACTTGAGCACGGCCAGCACCCGGCGATGGTCCCCGGGCGCCGCCGCGAGCCCCAGCTTGCCGAAGATGGCCGTGATGTTTTTCTCCACGGCGCCGGCGGAAAGGAAAAGCCGTTCGGCGATGGCCACGTTGGTTCGCCCCTCCGCCATCAGCTCCAGCACCTGCCCTTCGCGCGGTGTGAGGGTGTCCAGCCCGCGCTGTTGGCCGGAGGACCGCATCAGCTGGCCAACCACCTCCGGATCCAGCACGGTTTCCCCGCAGCGGATCCGTTCCAGCGAGTCCAGGAACGAGGACACTTCGGCCACCCGGTCCTTGAGCAGGTAGCCCACGCCGGCCGGGTGGTCTGCGAACAGCCGGGCGGCATACCGGGTCTCTACGTA
Source organism: Arthrobacter sp. CAU 1506 (assembly GCF_005047635.1). Classification (GTDB taxonomy): domain Bacteria; phylum Actinomycetota; class Actinomycetes; order Actinomycetales; family Micrococcaceae; genus Crystallibacter. Next base: position 60,781 of record NZ_SUKC01000005.1, read on the forward strand.
TTGCGAGAAAACCAGGACCCCCACGTCGGGATGCGTCTGGCGAAGCTCCAGTGCGGCGCGGATGCCTTCGTCGGTGTGCGTCGGCGGCATCCGGATGTCCACAATGGCCACGTCGGGTGCCTCGGCCGCTACTGCCTGCAGCAGCGCGTCGGCGTCGTTCACCGCGGCGGTGACGTGGTGTCCGCGGCCGGCCAGTAGCTCGGCCAGGCCGGCCCGCAGAATGGCCGAGTCTTCGGCGATCGCGATCTTCACGGACGCTCCGGATCCAACGGCAGATCGATCATCACGCTGGTGGGTCCGCCGGGTGATTCGATGTGCAGCGTGCCATCCACGGCGGCAACCCGCTCGGCCAGCCCGGCCAGGCCCGAGCGGTGGCCGCTGGATGTTGGCGGGGTGAGTGCCGCGCCGCCGCGCCCGTCGTCGTCCACCTGCAGCAGGAGGCGGTTGCCGGCAGTGCGCACGCTGATCCGGATCTGTTCGGCCCGGGCATGCTTGACCGCATTGGTCACCAATTCCATTGCGCAGAAGTACGCGGTGGCTTCCACCGCGGGTGCAGGGCGTGCGCCGAGGTTGAGCACCAGCGTTGTCCGCACCGGCGACTGTGCGGCCAGGGTTTCGAGGGCCGGGGCCAGTCCGTCGTTGAGGACAGGCGGATGGATGCCGCGGGCCAGGTCGCGCAGGTCCACCAAGGCGTCCTTGGCGGTGCCATGAGCGCTCTCCAGCAGGTGTGCCACTTCGGGGGCGGTGTCCTGGCCGTTCAGCCGGTCCCGTGCGTCGCCCAGCTTCATGGCAATGGCGACCAGCTGCGCCTGGGTGCCGTCATGCAGGTCGCGTTCGATCCGGCGCAGCCGGGCATCGGCGTCTTCGACCGTGCGGTTGCGCGAGTGCTCCACGTCCCGCAGCCGCAGGCTCGCCGCGGTGGGACCCAGCAAGCCGGCCGCCAAGACGGCCTGCAGCCGGGCGAAGCCGTGGTTCAGCGCGGGCCACAGCAGCCAGAGGAAGACGGCGCCGATGGCCGCCAGCAACAGCTGCCGGGGCGGAGTATCGATGTAGTACTCCCAACCCAGCTGTGCGCCCCGGTGCCAGCTGCCGTCCGCGGCCTGCTGCAACGGCAGGTAGCGGGACCAGATCCAGTGCGTCAGTGCGCCGAGGCCGGTGGCGAAGAAGGTGATGCTCACGCAGAACGCGGTCACCGAGACCACAAAGGACACCACTTGATGGGCGATGGCCCGCCAGCCGGCTGAATCGGCCAGGCCGCTGCGGATGAAACCGAAGAAGCCGCGTTTCGGCCGGAACGGTGCCGGCTCCGCCACATGCTGCTGCAGCAGGGACGCCGCCAGCGACCGCTGCACCGTTCCCCAGTAGCGGGCCGCAGCTATCAGGGCCGCCGCCACCACCAGTCCGACGACAGTCACGGCCAGCGACGCCCCAAGCGAGACGGTGGCCACCGCGTAGGTGAAACCGAACGGTGCCAGCAACAGCGCCGCGAAGTGGTAGAGGAATTCGCGCCAGGTCTGCCGCTGGAAGAAGCCGGTCAGGAACCGGTACGGTGCGGTGCCGTCGGCCCGGCGGGAGCCGGCAGGTTCCGGCAGATGGAGGGCGGCATTCGGCGCCGCGATGTTCGTCATGAGTACAGCTTGCTACCTAACCGCATCAGCCAGAAGCAGGCGGGCCCCCGAACCGCACGGGGGTTACCCCCCGTTTCGGGGCGCCCGGAGCGCTTTCCTCGGCCCGGAGGCCGGTCAGGCCTTCTTGCCGGCTTCCTTCACGCGCTGCTCTTCCGCGCGCACCGCGGCGAAGGAGGCGCGCTCGGCAACCAGCCATTGCGGCGGATCCTGCAGCAGCGCGGTGATCTCCGCCGTCGTCAGCGCTTCGGTGATGCCGCCGCGGCCCAGGCCGGATATGGAGACGTTAAGTTTGCGCGCTACCTCGGGCCGCGGATGCGGGCCGTTGCGGCGCAGGTCGGCCAGCCACTGGGGCGGATCCGTCTGCAGTTTGTTGAACTCTTCGCGCGAAATCAGGCTGTCCTGGAACTCCTGCGGGGCAGCGGGCAGATAAATGCCCAGTTTCTTGGCGGCCGTGGCCGCTTTCATGGACTGGGAGGTTTTCGCGCTCATGGGCCCAGCCTATCCGCCCTGCGCTACGGTGATGAAGTGCAGCAAGCAGACCACGAGCCGAAAACGCCGCCCCCGCCCGCCGGAATAACGGTTGGCTACGTGCCGGGCGTGACGCCGGGGAAGTGGACGCGCCGTTGGGCGGAGCGGCTGCCGGACGTTCCGCTGACCGCTTTCCAGTGCGGGCAGGACGAACAAACCGCCATCCTGCGCGATGGCCGGGCGGACCTGAGCTTTGTGCGGATACCGGTGGACCGCGAGGGCCTGAACGTCATCCCGCTGTACACCGAACTGCCGGTGGTGGTTGCGCCGAAGGAACATGAGATTGCCCTGTACGACGACGAGGTGCCGTACCAGGAGATCGCGGCAGAGAACTTCCTGGACCCGGAGGAGATGGGCGGGGCCAAGACCGGCATCGAGGTAGTGGCCTCCGGAGGGGGATTGATGATCCTGCCCATGTCCGTGGCCCGGCTCTACAACCGCAAGGATGTGGTGTACCGGACGGTGACGGACCAGCCTGAGACGCAGATCGGCCTCGCCTGGCTGGCGGACCGGACGGACGCCGCCATCGAGGAATTCATTGGAATTGTCCGGGGACGCACGGCCCGCAGTTCGCGCCAGCCGTCGGTGCAGGAACAGCAGGAGAAAACCAAGGGCCGCAAAACCTCCAAAACCTCCAAAAACACAGCACAGAACGACGGCGGAGCCGCAGGGAAGGGCGCCAACGCGGGCAAAGGCTCCGGTGGGAGGCGGCAGGGCGGCTCCGGCCCGGCAGCTGGCAAGCAGTCCGGCAAGGGCAAGCCCGGCGGCGGACGCACGCCCAAGGGACGCGGGCCACGCCGCGGGCGCCGGTAGCGGCGGTCCGCTGGATCCCGGCTCCGCGGTGGGGTTGGCTAGGCTTCAGCTATGACCGTGAGCAGCCCTGACCATCTGGACGATACCGATCTTGCGGCCTGGCTGGTGCGCGCCGCCGGAACCCTGGCCAATGGAATGCGGTCGGGGGTGACCACCTTCGAGGAGAAGACCAGCATCTCCGACGTCGTCACCGCTGCCGACCATGCCGCGGAAAAGCTGGTGGTGGACACGCTGCGGGAGTTGCGGCCGGACGACTCGATTCTGGGCGAGGAAGGCTCCAGCCACCAGGGAACGTCGGGCCGGACCTGGGTGATCGACCCGGTGGACGGGACCTATAACTTCTTTACCGGCGGGCACTATTGGTGTTCGGCGCTGGCGCTGACCGACGACGCCGGGTCCCGGTTGGGGGCGGTCTACCATCCCGCCGAGGACGTGCTGTGGCTCGGCGGTCGGGACCTGCCCACGGCCCGCAACGGCCTGCGGGTGGGTGAAATCGCCAGCGCCCCGCTGGCGGCCAGCTGCGCGGCGGCGTACCTGCACCACACCTATTTGCGCGACGAAGCCGCAGGCGAACCCTATCTGCGCACGCTGCTGGGTTCGGCCACCTACCGTTCCTGGGGCTCCGCGTCCTGCGAGCTGGCGGCCACCTCCGCCGGGATCTTCGGGGTCTGGTACCAGCAGGGGCTGCCGGACTGGGACTGGCTGCCGGGCAAGGCGCTGGTGGAAGCGGCCGGCGGGACCACCGCCGTCGTCGAGGTGGATGGCTACCGCTGGTCGGTGGCGGGCGGCAGGCAGCAGGTGGCCGAGGCCGTCACCCTGTTGCAGGGGTGAGGCGGATCGGGTTTCGGTGCCGGCCGACGTGGCATAGTGGGGCTGTGGAGAAGACCTACGAAACCATCCAGCTGGAATGCCTGGGCGAATTGGCCACGCTTGTCATCAACCGCCCCGGCTCGCTCAACTCGCTGAACACCCAAGTGGTGGCAGACCTCGCGCAGTTCGTCGCCGACATCCGGTCGCCTGAAGGCCAGGAAGTCCGCAGCATCCTAATCACCGGCGCCGGCGAAAAAGCGTTCGCGGCCGGCGCCGACATCCGGGAACTGGCGTCGATGGGGCCCGACGAAGCAGAGGCACACAGCGCGGCCATGCAGGACCTCACCCGCTTGCTCGAGACCCTGGACCTCCCCGTGATCGCCTGCGTCAACGGGTTCGCCCTGGGCGGGGGCCTCGAACTGGCACTGGCCTGCGACTTCATCTACGCCACGGAGAACGCGAAGTTCGGTTTACCGGAAGTCGGCCTGGGCCTCATCCCTGGTTTCGGCGGCACCGTACGGCTCCCGCAGCGGATCGGCCCCGGCTTGGCCAAGGAGCTGATCTACACCGGACGCAGCATCGGCGCCGCCGAAGCGCTGCGGATCGGCCTGGCCAACGCGGTCTTCGCTACCAAGGACGACATGCTGGATGCTGCGGCAGCCACCTGCCGGGAGATTTCCGCGAAATCTCCGGCCGCCGTCGCGAACGCCAAGCGGACGGTCGATGCGGCGCTCGGCCTGCCCACCGCCGATGGGCTTCGAGTGGAGCGCCGGGCCTTCGGGAAGGCCTTCACCACGGAGGATTCACGGATCGGCCGGGAGGCCTTCCTCGACAAGGTGGCGCCCGCCTTCACCGGGCATTAAAGGCGGGCGCGGGCTGGACGGTGGCTGGAACCGGTCAGCAGGAACTTTTCGGCCGGAATCGGAATCGGTCAGTGCGTGGTGCGGTGCCAGGCTGGGTCGTACTGGGTGGCGAGTCGGGCCAGGGTCAGTGCCGCCAGCATCAGGCCGAAGTCGCGCAGCGCCACGTCGTAGAACCCTGACAGCGTCAGCAGGTTGATGATGATGCCAGCCAGCCAGAGGGCCACAACGTAGGCGGCGTAGCGTGGCTTGATCCAGACCAAGATGCCGGCGGCGATCTCGACGACGCCGACGATCATCATGGCCGTATGGGCACTGAAGGGGAGCAGGCTGACAAGCCAGGGTGCCAGGTACTGTTCCCAGTCGGTGAGCAGATTGAAGAACTTGTCCAGCCCCATCAGGATCGGCAGGACGGTGAACCCCAGCCTGAGCATCCAGAAGGCGCCGTAGGCGGGGTCGGTCCGCACCCGCTGCAGCGTTGGAGTGGTGGTAGCCATCGGAACCTCCGGTAAATTCTAAAAACCGAATAAGTATTTTTAGAATCCTCCGAACCGATCCTAAAGTCAATGGCCCCGTGGCTGCATGCCGCTAATGCTCGGGACGCCACGCCTCGGTCTGGGTGAGCCGCTTGATCACGGCGGGCCCGCCGATGCTGGCCAGGACGGAACGCTCCCCGACGATCACCAGCAGGCTGCGTGCCCGGGAGGCACCCACGTAGAGCATCTCGCGGGCCCGCTCGGGATCGGCGAACCCATTGACGGCCAGCACCACCACGGAGCGTTCCAGCCCTTTGAAGCCCAACACGTTTCCGTAGAACACGTCGCTGTCGTCGAAGAAGGCGTCCCAATATCCCCGCCAGCCGAGCGCATCCACGTCCTGCTGCTGTACCGGGTGCTTTCGCTTGGTAGTCAGCAGTGCCACTTGCTGCGGAGCCCAGCCTTCACGCTCAATCAACTGGTTGACGGCATCATCGGCCCGTTCAATGACGGCGCCGGCCGACGCCTCCACCATCCGGATCCGGGGGCCGGAGAGGCCTCGGGGGATTGCCAGTTCGGTGGACAGTGCGCCGGACAGTGCAGCGATCTGCTTGGTATTGCGCAGGTTCTCGTTCAGCACGAAGGGCGGCGCCTCGATCGGCGGCCGGCCTTCGCGGCCGAAGATCCGCTGGTCGTCGTCCATGAAGACATACAGCCCGCCGGCATCGGGATCCTTCAGGCAGACCAGGACTGACTCCCACCAGAGCGCACCGAAGTCCTGGCCTTCATCAACCACGATGGCGTCGAAGAGCTCGCGGTCCGGTTGGATTTTGGCCAAGCGCTTGAGTGTGCGGGGCAGGTAGTGCTCGTAGTACTGGTTGGTCAGCAGCCTGGGATCCAGTGGATGGTGCGCGCCCCAGCGCACCGGCAGGTCGTGGAACATACCCACGTGGGCGGGGCGCTCGGACGGTTTCCAACCGGCGGTTTCCGTCTCGAAATAGCGGGCCAGGCCCCGGCTGTAGCAGAGCAGGGCCACCCGTTTTCCGTTGCGGGCCAGCCTCCGGGCCTGCTCCAACGCCAGCCACGTCTTGCCTGTCCCGGCTCCGCCGATGATCCGCGCGCGCTGCTGGTTTTTCAGGACGTCAAGGATGGCGGCCTGGTCGCGGGTCATTTGGTCGGCGCGGCCTTCATGCTCTGCTGCAGCGGAGAGGGCTCCGTTGCCCTGCAGCGGTCGCGTCAGCTGCGCCAGGATGCGGTCGGCGACATCCGGCGCGGTGTCGCCGTCGCCGTCGCCGCAGAAGTTGATCGCCTCCCGGACAGCATCGTCCGGGTACTTCAGGTCCTGGCTGCCGATGACCATGGCCCGCCTCAGGCCGGGAATGTCCCAGTGCCGCGGGACCGAAGTGTAGGGAAAGGCCAGCAGATGCGCGAAGCGGACCTGCCGGCCGAGCCCCAATTGGGCGCCGAGATAGCGCTGGAGCATATGCCGGCCGTCTTGGACCTGGATCAGCGGGTCTTTGATCCGGTGCTGCTGGCCGTTGCTGGCTTGGTGCCACTGCCCCGCGTCGTAGCTGACATGGCCGCCCTTTACTTCGATGGCTGCGATTCCGACACCGGGCCAGATGACCAGCAGATCGATTTCCCGCTCCGCGCCGTTTTCGATGAGGCTGACTGAATGCAGCAATGAAGCGGACGGCGGCAGCGTACGCACCAGCGCATCCCAGACCTCCCGCTCGGCATGCCTGTCCCGGCCGAACTCAGGCTGTTCCGGAAAACAGCGCGGCATACCGCCCCCCTCAACATCAACGCAGTGGTTTACCACACAGACTACCTAATGCCGGTCATCGGCCCGCCTGCGCCCGACAAGAGCGGGTTCGCCGCAGGCATTGGCCTTGAATGATCAGCAAACGTGGCAATTCGTTGCCGTGCTATCGGCCGTTCTGTAGCGTTAAGACAGGTGGCAGCTGACGAAAGCGGCGCACGTGGCGCCGTTCCTCAGCGAATGGAGGATGATCATGGCAAGTGTGGATGAAACCATTGAGATCGCCCGGCCCGCCGAGAGGGTCTACGCCGAATGGTTACGCTTTGAGTCCTTTCCCTCTTTTATGCACGGTGTGAAGTCCGTGATCCAGACGTCCGACACCACCCACCATTGGGTCACGAAAGTGGGCGGCGCACAGCGCGAATTCGACACCACCGTGACCGAGGAAGAACCCGGACGGCGGATTGCCTGGAGCAGCGAAGGCGGCGTCAGGCACAGTGGAACCGCGACCTTCGGTGCGGTCAACGCCGAGACCACGTCCATGCACATTCATATCGACTGGGAGCCGGGTTCGCTGCTGGAGAAGGTGGGCTCCGGGCTGGGCTCTGACCACCGGGAGGTGCGCAACGAGCTGTGGCGCTTTAAGGAATTCGTGGAATCGGGAGGATCGGAAACCCACGATGTGGGGGACAAGCACTTCTACGGCGGAACCTTTGCGGGCGGTTTCCCGCCTAAGTTATCGTCGCAGCCAGACATCCCCCGCAATGAGGACGCCAATGCCTACAGCCGGGATCCGGACCTGAGCGAGGCAGAGCGCCGAAGACTCCATGTCAGGCGGCATGGCCAGGAGCGGGAAGGCCACGACGAACCGCGCGAATGGGCCGATGATCCGATGCTGGACGACCCCGCGCTGCGCGAACCGCGGGCCAAGGACGACAGCACCGGTCCAACCAGCTAGCGATGCTGCAGTTGGGGACGGCGGGTCAGTGCCGTAGTCAGGAACGAACGCTGATCCGCTCGATTGACTCCGTCGCCTTCTGCGATAGCTCCTCGGACAACGGCGCACTCTTGGCGGAGTCCGCCGCATCTGCCTGGCCCTCGGGGCTCAGCACGTACTGTCCGAAGGCCTTCACCAAGTCCACCTTGCTCTGGTCCTCATACGTCGAGCAATAGATGTGGTAGGACACCAACATCAAGGGGTAAGCTCCGGCCGCGGTGGTCGCCCGGTCCAGTTCCAACGCCAGGTCGTGTGCCGGCCTGCCTTCGACCTGCTTGGCCTGGTCGAGCGCCGTGGCGGCTGCTTCCGCGCTGACCGGGACAAAGCTGTCACCGACTTTGAGGTTGGCCTTGCCCAGCGGCGCCCCGACGGCGGAATCGTCGGCGTAGGTCACGGCGCCTTTAGTCCCGGCCACCATGCTGACGACGCCGGTGGTCCCCTGGGCGTTTTCCCCGGCGAATTCAGCGGGCCAGGTGTCGCTCGGCTCTGCCGTCCAGGTATCGGGCACAACGGCATGGAGGTACTCGGTGAAGGTCTCCGTGGTGCCGGAGTCCTCCGAGCGGTTCACTGGCGTGACCGGCAGGTCGGGCAGTTCAACGCCCGGGTTGTGCTTGGCAATGGCGGGGTCGTTCCAGGACTTGATCTCGCCCTGGAAGATCTTTGCGATGGTCTCGGCATCCAGATTCAGTTCGGTGATGCCGGGAAGGTTGAACGCCACGGTGATCGGTGAGATGTATGCCGGGACGTCGAAGGCGCCGTCCGGTCCGCAGACCTTCCGCGACTCTTCCAACTCTTCGTCGTCCAAGAATGCGTCCGAGCCGGCGAAATCGACGGCCCCGGCCAGGAAGGCGGTGCGGCCGGCGCCGGAGCCGTCGGGGGAATACTGCACCTGCGCATCGGTGTGGAGCAGGCCGAATCCTGCCACCCAGGCATCCATGGCGGCGTTCTGCGAAGATGCTCCGGCTCCGGTCAGCGTGCCGGAGAGCGTGGAGCCCTGCTGAGCGGCGGATTCTTGCGCCGGACCCAGCGGGTAATCGGAGCCGCAGGCGGCCACGGACAAGGACAGGAGGACGGCGGCGCCCAGGGCGGGCGCGCGGAATTTCAGCTCAGGCATCCGGACCAGCGTACCCGTGCGTTGGCGCGAACCCAAGGCGCTATCGTCCCTCCAGGTCTCTGACGGCAGGACCTTCCAGTACCGTTCCGTCGGCGCTGAAGCGGGATCCGTGCAACGGGCAGTCCCAGCTGGCTTCGGCGTCGTTCCAAGACAAGACGCCGCCCAGATGCGTGCACACCGCGCTGACCCGGTGCGTGGCGGAATCCACGGTGCACACGCCGACCGGCCGAGCGTTCTCACGCACCACTGTTCCCTGCCCCTCGGGCGGTGCAGTTTGCGTGGTCCGGGTCAGCCCGCCCAGCCATCCGGACAGCATTTCCAGCCCCACCGACGCGTTGGTCTCGGCCGTGCTGGCTGCATCCCGCCCGGAGATGCGGGACTTGTAGAGCTCCTTGGCCCAGTGGTTGTCCCCGCCCAAGATGGAGGCGGAGAGTGCCAGCGCAGCGGCAACCCCGTTTGTCATGCCCCACTTGTTGAATCCGGTGGCCACGAGGATCCGCTTTTCGCCGGGCAGGACTGGTCCGACATACGGCAACGAACCGGCGGGTTCATAGTCCTGGGCGGACCAGGTATGGGTGGGTTCGGCCCCGGGAAAATGTTGCTGAGTCCAGCGCAGCAGGTCTTCGACAAGTCCGCGGGTGTGGCTCTGCCGTCCGACCACGTGGCCGTTGCCGCCAGCCAGCAGGAGCTCCCGGCCGCCACCCCGAGCGGTGCGCAAGGAGCGGGTAGGCGCGTCGATGGAGAGATACATTCCGGCCGGAATGTGGCCCGGGACGGTGAAGGCGGCGGCATAGGACCGCTTGGGCGTCAGGACGCCGAAGTGGCCTCCGCGGTTGAGCATGGGTGTTCCGGTGGCCAGCACCAAGGTTCCGGTCTGGACGTCGCCCAGGCGGGTGCGCACCGTGACGGTCCGTGCCCCGGTGCCAACGCCGCCGTCGTTCGCATGGCTCACTCCCGTGACCCGCATGCCCTCGAAGACCGACCCGCCGCGGCTGCGCAGTTCGGCAACCAGCGCTGCGAGCAGCCGCATCGGGTGGAGCTGCGCCTGGTCCGCCAACCGCAGCATGCCGGTGACAGCGAACGGCAGCTCGCCGGAGCCGGCGACCGCCTCCACCGGCAAACCGGCGGCCTGGCTGGCACGCTGCTCGGCGGCAAGATCATCCGCTCCGTGCGGAGTCGTAGCGTACGTGTAGGCGTCGCGCCGGTCGTACTCCACCTGGTGTTCGTCGCAGTACCGCAGAATCCACGCCTGCGCTTCCTGCTGTGCCGCAACATAGGCAGCGGCAGCGGCGGAATCATGGTGGCTGCTGATGCGGGAGAGCTGGCCGCCCTGCAGGAGGGACACTTTGGCGGTGGTATGGCCGGTGGTGGCGGCGCCGATGGACCGGGCCTCCAGCACTGCGACCCGCTGGCCGGCCCTGGCGAGCAGGACCGCCGTGGCCAGCCCGGTCAGGCCGGCACCGGCGACGACCGAATCGAACCCGGACTGGCCGGTATACGTATCAACGGGAATGCCGTCTGCGGTATCTAGCCAGAGCGAATGCATTGATGCTGTCCTTTCGGCCTGTACTACACACCACACCCCGTCCCCGCTGGCGCGTCAAGGCCCAAAGTGCACGGACACCTGACAGGATGGAAGCAACGACGGCCGGCGGAAGGCGGAGGGCATGAAAACTGCGGTGCTGATGATCGATTTGCAGAACGCGTACTTCGAGGACCCCGCGTTGGCCAGCCGGCGGGAATCCGTGGTGGAGGCGGCAAATCTGCTGGTCAGGACCGCGACGGCGGCGCAGGTACCGGTGCTGCTGGTGCGCACCGAGCACCAGCGCGACCAATCGACCTGGACGTTGAACATGCTCGATGACGACCAGGGCTTCATCTTCGAGGGCAGCGAACAGGCCAGTTTCCTGCCGGGGCTGCTGACCGATGGGCTGGAAAGCATCGTCAAAACCCGCGACAGTGCGTTTTTCGGTACCGGTCTGGCCGAGCGGCTGCGCCGCGAAGGGGTGGAACGGCTGGTGCTGGCGGGCGTCGCCACACACGACTGTGTGGCGCAGACGGCGGCAGATGCCTTTGCCCACAACTTCCGCGTGGTCTTCGCCAAGGACGTCATTGCCTCGACGAATGAAGACTATGCCGGCTCCATGCTGCAGATCCTCGGCGAGGAGTACCGCCAGCCGGTGCTGGGACGGGGCGCGATAGCGGAGCTGCTGGCCGGAGCCCGCGAACGCTAAACCCGCCCGCTCAGTCCTCCGAGAGCAGGTGGCACCAGGAGTCCGTCAGGGTCTCCAGGCAGGTCTCGCGGTCCACGAACCAGCCGGTTCTGATCCACCGCTGCGACAGGTACTCAAGCTGGCCGAAGGCGAGCACGCAGCGGATACGCCGGCTGGACGATTCAAACCGTCCGGCACGGTCCAGTCCGGTCGTCATGTCCGCCGCCACGTCGCGGAACCAGTCCTCCAGTGTGCTGGCGACCTCGGGTTCGACCGGGGCTGCCTGGTAGACCGCATGGAGGTAGGGGCGGGTTGCCTCCCACTGGTCGAACTTGCGGTTGAGCCAGGTCCGGATCAGGTCCCGCTTGCCCAGCTCCACCACGGTTGACAGGGACGGATCGTCCACGCTGGTGAGGATGGCGTCCACTGTCTTGACCACCTCGCTCATCAGTTGGGCCTTCGACGCGAAGTGCAGGTAGAACGTGGTCCGGGTGGTGCCGGCGCCCGCCGCGATGTCATCGATGGTCGTGGCCGCATAGCCCTTGGACTCGAAGAGTTCCAGACCCGTATCCAAGAGGAGTTGCCGGGTCTGCTGTTTCTGGACTTCGCGGAGTGTTGCCATGCGTCACAGGATAGTCGTTGGCGCAGCAGTCTCTTGACAGCGCGAGCGTTGCGGCGCGGAGAGTGGCCCTGCCGAGACGCCATCCAGCCGTGGAATGGCGCGAATACTGCCCCGCTGACCAGTAAAACGACATTGCGCACTTTCACTTGACAGTGTGTTGTCTCAGTCACTAGTGTAGTCGCCATCACAGGGTCTGTAGTGGCGTATCACACTTCAGTTGCATGGCCGCAGATAGGTCCTCAGGCCCATCCCGCACATCCATGTGCCACCCGTTCCGCACCATCAAGGAGTTCCACATGAGCCAGGGCCAGGAGACCGTCGCGTCACCGCAGTCCTATCCACCGCCGCAGGCGCCGCCGGTGGACACCGCGCCGTCCCGCGCCAAGGGCACCTTGGCCGCCGCATCGCTGGCGGTGATGGTGGCACAGATCGCCAACGCGTTGCCCGGCGCCCTGAACGGCGAGTTCCAGCTGACGTTCAACACCTTCGGCTCCCAGCTGACGTGGATTACCGCGGCATTCATGATCCCGGTGGTGGTCTTCGAACTGACCTTCGGTGTGTTGGGCGACAAGTATGGCCACCGCAAGCTGGTTCTCGGCGGTGCGCTGCTGGTCATGATCGGTTCGCTGGTCTGCGCGATCTCACCGACCGTCCAGGCCATGTGGATCGGCTCCGCCATCAATGGTCTCGGCGCTGGCGCCATCTTCCCAGCGTCGCTGGCCCTCGTCGCGTCGGTGGCCCGGACCATGCAGGAGCGGGTGCGCGGCATCGCCATCTGGGCAGGCTTCCTGTCCGCCGGTTCGGCCCTGTCCCCCCTGCTCGGCGGCATGTTCGCCGGCTTTGGATGGTGGCGCGGCGCTTACGCCGTCGTGGTGCTCACCGGCCTCGCCGCCCTGCTGCTCACCGCGCTGCGTTCTGCCGAAGCCAAAGTGGCCCGGGAGCGCCGGCTGGACATCTGGGGCCAGATCACATTTGCGCTGGGCCTGATCCTGATTCTGTTCGGCCTGGTGCAGGGCCCCGAAGACGGTTGGACCGCCTCCCATGTGGTGGTCGCGCTGGTGGCCGGCACGGTCCTGCTGGCAGTCTTCGTGGCAATCGAACTGCGGGTTGAGTCACCGCTGCTGGAGCTGAGGCTCTTCCTGAACCGCCAGTTCGCCATCTCCTCCGTCGTCGCCGTGGTCGGCATGTTCGCCTTCCTGGGCGCCTGCTTCTCCACGAGCATGTGGCTGGGCCCGGTCCAGCACCAGAATCCGCTCTACCTCGGCCTGCTGTTCCTGCTGCTGCAGGGCCCGGCGTTCGTGTTGATCCCGGTGCTGTCACGGCTCCAGACCCGGGTCTCCTCCCGCTGGCTGATGACCTTCGGCTTCTTGGCCATGGCTGCGGGCGCCTTCATCAACTCCAACGCAGACGTGACCAACCGCGACGTCACCACCTTCGTGCTGCCCTCCCTGCTGGTGGGCCTGGGCTTTGCCTTCACCTTGAGCCCGATGACTGCCGTTGCCGTTAACTCCGTGCCGCGGGAAATGACCGGCATGGCCAGCGCCACCACCAACCTGCTGCGGGACCTCGGCTTCGCCCTGGGGCCCGTACTGGTGGGCGCCATTGCACTGTCGGCCGCGGGCGGCCAGTTGATGGCGTCGCTGCAGACCTCCGGTTTGGCGCCGGACCAGCTGGGTCCGGCGATGGGTATTGCCGAAGCAGGCGGCCCCATCGCGCTGAACAGCATTCCTGAAGGTGTTCCCGGATCGGGCGCCAGCCAGTTCGCGCTCGAGGCCTTGGGCAGCGGATTCACCCAGGCCTTCCTGGTGATTGCCGTCGCGGCGCTGGCCGCGGCCTTGCTCAGCTTCTTCGGCCTGCGCGGTGTCCGCGAGATCGATCCGGAGGCAGCAGCAGTGGAGGCCGCCGCTTAGTCGGCCCCGCAGAAACAACGGAGCCGGTCATCCCCTGCGGGATGACCGGCTTCCGAGAGCCGTGCCGGCGTAGGCCGCAGGCGGCTTTAGCGGCTTGCGGCTGGTGGCAGGCGACGCACGAACGGGGCGCAGACGACGGCAACGAGGCCCAGGATGCCGCCGACCGTGAAGGCGACCCGTACGCCGTCGACCAGGGCGACGTTGTCCGCGATGCCGCTTGAAGCGGCCATGGTGGTGCCGACAGTCATGGCGGCGATCAGCACTGCGGTGCCGGCCGCGCCGGCCAGCTGCTGCAGCGTGTTCATGATGGCGCTGCCGTGGCCGTACTGTGCGCGCGGCAGGGCGCCCAAGGCGACGGTCATCAGCGGCGTCATCAACATGGCCATGCCGATGCAGAACACCGTGTGGAAGGCGACGATCACGGCGAGCGGCGTATCAATGTGGACACTGCCCAACAGCCACTGTCCCCCGGCCAGCAGCACGGCGCCCGGAATGACGATCGGGCGAGGGCCGACCTTGTCATAGATGCGGCCGACGATCGGGGACACGATGCCCTGAATCAGACCGCCCGGGAGCAAGGCCAAGCCGATGGTCAGAGTGCCCAGGCCCATGCCGTTCTGCATGAAGATGGGCATGACCATGACGGTGCCCAGCATGGTCGCCATCGCGATCATGACGATCACCACGGAGATGCGGAAGTTGTGCACCTTGAACGGACGCAGATCCAGCAGGTCCGATTCGGTCTTGCGCAGCGCACGCTGGCGGTTGACGAACAGCACCAGGGCGATCACGCCCACCACGAGGGCGGCGATCGGTGCCCACGCCCCATCCATCAGGTCCGCAATGGAGGAGAGCGCGTAAACGATGCCGCCGAAGGCAAAGGCGGAAAGGATGACCGAGAGGACATCCAGCGGAGCCTTGCGGGTCTCTTTGCCGGTCTTGATGGCGAAGACGCCGAAGAGGAACACGATGATGGCCACCGGAATCATCAGGCCGAACACCCAGCGCCAGTTCAAGGAGTTGATGATGGCGCCGGACAGGGTGGGGCCGATGGCTGGTGCCACGGAAATTACCACCGAGTTCAGGCCCATCACCGTGCCGCGATGCTGGACCGGGACGGAGGTTAGCGTGGTGGTCATCAGCAGCGGAAGAATGATCGCGGTGCCGCCTGCCTGGATGATGCGCGCGATCAGCAGGACCGCGAAGGTTGGCGCAACGGTGGCCAGCGCCGTGCCGACGATGAACAGCAGCAGCGCGGCGATGAAGAGGCCTTTGGTGGTGAAGCGCTGGAGCATGAAGCCGGTAGTGGGAATGACCACGGCCATGGTGAGCATGAAACCGGTGGTCAGCCACTGCGCGGTGGTCGCCTGAACGTTGAGGTCGGCCATTAGGTTGGGCAGGGCGACGGTCAGCACAGTCTCGTTGAGGATCATGATCAGCGCTGACAGCACCAGTGCGGTAATTACGGCGGCGACGCGCTTGGGCGAGATCCTTTCAGGCTCTACGGCGCGCGCCGCCTCCACCTCTCCGGGCGGAACTTTCTCCTCGAGGACGTCTTTCATGAACACCTTTTCTGGTCGAGTGGGGGTGGGCGGCAGACCTGCTGCCTAATACTTACAAAAGTATAAGTGTAAATCAGAAGGGCGACGACGCGGCTCAAGGCTTCAGCTCGGTTCGCTGATCAGGGCGGCCAGGCGTTGGAGTGCCGGAAGGCTGTCCGCGAGCTGCTCTTGCTCCTCGGGACGGAGCTTCGCGGCCGCAGCTGCAAGTGAATCGGCCCACGCCGTCTCCAAAGTCATTCGAATGCGCTGTGACTCCTCGGTCGGGTGCAGCGTGACGTACCGTTTGTCGGCAGCGTCGCGGATGCGGGTCACCAGTCCTCGCGCAACTAATTCCCGAAGCTGCGTACTGACATTGCTGAAGTGCCGGTCCAAGCGGGCGGCTACTTCGGCGACGGTGATGCCGGGGTGGGATTCGATGACGCGCATGATGTCCAGCATGCCGTTCGGCAGCAGCGGGATTCCGGCATTCTCATGCGATTTCCGGCGCACATCGGACGAAATGTCGATCAGCGCCACGGCAAGTTGGCGGTGGTCCACGGCGCGGCCCTGCACGGCGCCGGGCGGGGTGTTCTCCATCCCCCAAGCATAAGTTGCGGCCTTGGGCGGGCGGTCGGACGACGGGCGGGACCTTGGCATCCGGTCCATCGGCTGGAACCCTAGCCCGCGGGCAGCGTGCCACGTAGCCTGAGGTGAGTACCGCCAGAAGGGACGTGCCATGGACCAGGACATCCAGAAGTACATCAGTGCGCTGGTCGAGAAAGAACAGCAACTGCGGGATTCCACGCCGGAGGAGCCGGACAAGGCCTCGGCCCGTGCCGCCGAACTCCGCCGTCTAGAAGAGCAGTTGGACCAGTGCTGGGACCTGCTGCGCCAACGTCGGGCCAAGCGCAAAGCCGGCGAGGATCCCGGCGAAGCGGAGACCCGGCCGGTCGATGAAGTGGAGCATTACCGCCAGTAGGCCCGCGGCATGGCCGGGGAGTCAGGCGCCCTTGGACGCTTTCGACTTGGAGCCGGATTTCTTCTTGGAATCGGAGGAGCCGGAAGACGACTTGGCTTCCCGGTTCTTCTCCACGCTGCGACGCAAAGCATCCATCAGGTCCAGGACCTTGCCGCTTTCTGCCTCTTCCTCCTGGCCGAAGGTCTTCTCGGTGTCCAGCGCCTCGCCCTGTTCCAGCTTCGCTTCGATCAGGGTGCGCAGCTGTTCCTGATACTCGTCGGTGTAGTTGGCGGGGGTGAAATCCGAGGAAAACGAATCCACCAGTGCCGCCGACATCTCCTTTTCCTTGGCAGAGATGCGAACCGTTTCTTCCAAGGAGGGGAAGCTGGCCTCCCGCACTTCGTCCTCCCAGAGCAGGGTCTGGAGCATCAGGACTTTGCCGCGGACACGCAGTGCGGCCAGCCGGGACTTTTGCCGCAGCGCGAACTGCACGATGGCCGTGCGGTCCGTATCCTCCAGCGTCTTGCGCAGCAGCACATAGGCTTTGGAGGACTTCGAGTCCGGCTCCAGGTAGTAGCTGCGGTCGAACATGATCGGGTCGATCTGGTCGCTCGGAACGAACTCGACCACTTCGATTTCGCGGCTCTTTTCCACCGGCAGCGACTTGAATTCCTCGTCGGTGATTACCACCGTGTGCTCGCCGTCGTCGTACGCCTTGTCAATGTTCTGGTAGTCGACCGTCTTGCCGCAGACCTCGCAGCGGCGCTGGTACCGGATGCGACCGCCGTCCTTGTCGTGGACCTGATGCAGGCTCACGTCATGGTCTTCGGTGGCACTGTAAAGCTTGACCGGCACGTTGACCAGCCCGAAGGCCACGGCTCCCTTCCAGATGGCTCTCATGGCACTAGTGAACACCCGCAGGCAGTACAAAGCCAGAGGCAAGCTACTAGCCAACTGGGCGGTCGGCGGAGAGACTGGCGGTATGGCCACCCGGAAGTCCAGTCAGCAGGAGACCGTCACTGTCGACGGCCACCGGCTCAGGCTGACCAACCTGGACAAGGTGTTGTATCCCGAGACCGGGACCACCAAGGCGGAGGTCATTGCCTATTACTCCGAGATCGCGGAGTACCTGATTCCGCATGCAGCCGACCGGCCGGTTACCCGGAAACGGTGGGTCCACGGCGTCGGCACCGCCGCAGAACCGGGCCAGGTGTTCTTCCAGAAAAACCTGGACAAGTCGGCGCCGGACTGGGTCCAGCGGCACTCTATCGAGCACAAGAGCAATATCAACGTCTACCCGCTGGCCAACGACCGGGCAACGTTGACCTGGCTGGCCCAGATCGCTGCCTTGGAAATCCACGTGCCGCAATGGAAATTCGGTCCGCGCGGCAAGATCAACAATCCGGACCGGATGGTGCTGGACCTGGATCCCGGTGAAGGAGCGGGATTGACGGAGTGCGTTGAGGTGGCGTTCCTGATCAAGGACATCCTGGAGGGGATGGGTCTTGACCCGAGGCCGGTCACGTCCGGCTCCAAGGGGATCCATTTGTACGCCGGGCTGGACGGCAAACAGACATCGGACGAGGTCAGTCAGGTGGCCCATGAACTGGCACGGGTGCTGGAAGCCGATCATCCTGACCTGGTGGTCAGCGACATGAAGAAGTCGCTCCGCAAGGGCCGTGTCCTGGTGGACTGGAGCCAGAACAACTGGGCCAAGACCACCATTGCCCCGTACTCGCTGCGTGGTCGGCCGCATCCCACCGTGGCAGTGCCCAGGACCTGGCAGGAATTGCAGGACCCGGATCTCACCCATTTGGACTTTCAGCAGGTGCTGGAGCGGGTTAAGCAGACCGGTGACCCGCTCGCGGGGATGGCCGGCGGCCGCGCTGACGAAGAATCGCTGGCCGCGGCGCCGGCGGCCGACCGGCTGAGCGTCTACCGGTCCATGCGCGACCCGGACCGCACACCCGAACCGGTACCGGCGGCCGTCTCGCAGCGGGGGCCGGAGGACGGCCCGGTTTTTGTGATCCAGGAGCACCACGCCCGCCGGCTGCACTACGACGTCCGACTGGAACATGAGGGAGTGCTGGCGTCTTGGGCTGTGCCCAAGGGCCCCCCGGTAACTACCGGCAAGAACCATTTGGCCGTCCAGACCGAGGACCACCCGATGGAATACGCCACCTTCGAGGGCACTATCCCCAAGGGCGAATACGGCGCCGGGGTGATGACCGTTTGGGACAGCGGCACCTATGACGTGGAGAAGTGGCGGGACGGCAAGGAAGTCATCGTGGTGCTGCACGGCAGCCCGGAGGGCGGTTTGGCTAACGACGGCGGTCCCTCCGGGGCGCGCCGGTACGCCTTGATCCAGACCGGCGGCGAGGGCGGCAAGAGCAACTGGTTGATGCACCTGATGAAGGACCAGCCGCGCGCAGAAACCGGGACGGGCCAGGGAACACCGTCGAAGGACAAGGACAAGGACAAGGACAAGGACAAGGACAAGGACAAGGACAAGGGGGCGGCCGCCGCACCGGCGGCGTCGGCGGCGTCGGTCAGCGCCGGGGCAGCTCCGGGGCAGGCCGGTGCGCCCCAGCCGGTAAAGCCGATGCTGGCGGTCCAGGGCACCGAGGCATCCATCGACGAGGACGACGGCTGGGCGTACGAGATGAAATGGGACGGGATCCGCGCCGTCGCCGTCGTGGCGGAGGGCAAGGTGCAATTGATCAGCCGCAACGGCCTGGACATGACCAAAACCTACCCGGAGCTGGCGGACTTGCCTGATCATGTGTTGGCCCAAACCGCGGTGCTGGATGGCGAAATCGTTGCCCTCGATGCCAAGGGACGGCCGGACTTCGGCCGGTTGCAGAACCGGATGAACTTGGTGAAGGATGCCGATATTCAGCGGGCGGCCAAGAAGTATCCGGTGGAGTATTTCCTCTTTGATTTGCTGGAATTGGACGGAACGGCAACGCTTGGGCTGGAATACTCCCAACGGCGCGAAATCCTCAAGGAAGCGGTGGAAGCGCCCGAGGACGGACACATCCAGGTTCCGCCGGAACTGGACGCAGCGGTGAAAGAAGCTGTCGCAGCCAGCAAGGAGGTGGGCCTCGAGGGCATCATTGCCAAGCGCACGGATAGCAACTACACGCCGGGCCTACGGACAAGGAGCTGGATCAAGATCAAGAATCATCTGACCCAGGAAGTGGTCATTGTGGGCTGGCGGCCGGGCAAGGGGTCCCGTGCCCGCAAGGTCGGCTCGCTGCTGGTGGCGGTGCCCGACGGGGTGGAACTGAGCTACCTTGGCCGCGTCGGTTCCGGCTTGACCGAACGGGAACTTGCCGAAATCGGATCCCGGTTGAAGAAAATGTCCCGCAAGACGCCGCCGCTTGACGGCGTGCCGGCAGCGGATGCCTCGGACGCGCACTGGGTCCGGCCCGCGCTGGTCGGCGAGGTTCAGTTCAGCGAACGCACCGAGGCCGGAAAACTGCGGCACCCGGTCTGGCGGGGCTTCCGGCCGGACAAGAAGCCGTCGGACGTCGTCGTCGAAATTCCGCTGCTGATGCCCTGACCTGGCGGACCCAAAGGCTTAAAAGATTTTGCACCGAACCCCTATCATTCTGCGGATGAATCGTTAGTCTTTACCCAGAGGAACTTCAGGGGGAAGTTTCCGGGGGATGTTTCTTGGGGAAGAAGGCAGAACCTCATGGGGAGTTCATTTAAGCCGACTATTCGCGACGTGGCTGAGCGGGCCGGAGTCTCGCTGGCAACGGTGTCCTATGTCCTGTCCGGGCGGCATGGGGGGTCGACCCGGATCAGCGAGCCCACCAAAGCCAGAGTGGTGGAGGCCGCGAAGTCGCTGGGCTACGTGCCCAACCATGCGGCCCGCGGCATGCGGCGCGGGCGGACGGACACGGTCGCCGTCGTGGTGGAAAACCTGGATTCGGCCTGGGACCGGCAGTTGGCAGAAGTGGCCAACCGCGTGCTGCCGGAACACGGCTACCGCGTGGTGGTCCTCCTGGGCCAGGAAGCGTGGCGGAACTTCATGCTCTCCGGCGGCGCAGACGGTGCCATTCTGGGGTTCAGCACCGAAACGCCGGAGGAAGACCACACGCTGCGCGATCTCGCGGACCGCGGCGTGGCCCAGGTGGTGGTGTCGCAGTTCCAGCAGCCCGATGGGTTCGATGTGGTCTCCGTCGACGCAGAAGCCGGCATTGCGCAGGCGGCCGCCTATTTAGCGGACAGGCACAGCCGCATCGCCGTGCTGCACCGTGGCGGGCCTGCACCGGGCCCCCGCGGTACCCGGCTGGGGCTGTTCCGGCAGGCCATGGCCGACCTCGGCGTGGAGCTGGACGAGAACCTGATCCGGGCCACGCATGGGTCCTGGCGGGAGGCGTACCAGGTGGCAGGCGAGCTCCTGATGCTGCCCGATCCGCCCACCGCGTTCTTCACCACCGCGGATCTGGAGGCACTGTGCGTTTCCGGTTCCGCCACCGCGGCCAAACTCCGGATCCCGGACGATATGGAAATCATTTGTGTGGAGACCTCGGACCTGGGGCATTACTTCGACCCCCCGTTGACGTCGGTTGGCCCGGATCCGCTGGTGGGCACCGTGGTGGACCTGCTGATCGACCGGCTGGAGGGGCGGACGGCGCAGAGCAGTGGACGCCTGGTGCCTGCGCCGTGGAAGCTGCACCACCGGGGAACCACGGTGGCCGGCGTGTCCGGGGAGGAGGCGGCCGACGGCTCCGACGAGGCAGCCGACAGTGTTTCCAACGGGGTGCCCTAGCCAGCCGACGCGCGAGCCGGGGCTAAAGTTCAGGGATGGACTGCATGCGGCACAGCTACGGCCCGGATCCCAGTCAGTACGCCGAACTGTACCTGCCGGACCGGAGGCGGTACCGCGCCGTCGTCGTCCTTATCCACGGCGGTTACTGGCGTGCCGCCTACGCGGCCGATCTGGCACGGCCGCTGGCGGCGGACCTGGCCGGGCGCGGCTGGATCTGCTGGAACGTCGAGTACCGCCGGGCGGGCAACGGCGGCGGCTGGCCGGAAACGTTCGACGACGTTGCCTCCGGCATCGACCAGCTCGCCATTGAGGCGCAACGGCTGGGGTTCGCTGCCGACCATGTGGTGGGGCTAGGCCATTCGGCGGGAGGCCAGTTGGCCGTGTGGGCCGCCGGGCGCGGCCGGTTGCCGTCGGGGGTTCCGGGACTGCGTGCGCCCGGGGCGGCTCCTCGGGTGGAGCTCGACGCGGTGCTCAGCCAGTCCGGGGTGTTGGATTTGGCGCGTGCCCACGAGCTGGGCCTGAGCGACGGGGCGGTGGAGAACCTGCTGGGCCGGCCCAGCGACCCATCCGCGGCGGACGTTTCCACGGCACCGCGTGCGGGCCGTGACGGCGGAGGGGCGAAGAGTGCAGGCACGGACGTCACTGGAGCGGAAACCATCGGAACGGAAGGCGGGGGGTTGGATGGATCCGACCCGTACCGGCTGGCTGATCCGATGTGGAACCTGCCGTTGCCGGCGCCGGTCTACGCGTTCCATGCGGACCAGGATGCGGACGTGCCGCGGGAGCTGTCCGAGCGCTATGTTGCGGCTGCCCAGGCGGCCGGCGGCCAGGCCGAACTGATCCTGGTTCCGGGGGACCACTTCGACCTGATCAACCCTGCCTCGGAGGCGTTTGCCCGGATCCGGCAGGTGCTGGCGCGGCTGGGCTGATACCGGTGCCGCAACCGGCGCCGCTCTGCTACCTTGGCAATGTGCTCACGGTCATAGGCGAGGCGCTGGTGGACGTGGTCCGGTCCGATACCCGACCGCCCCGCGCGCATGTTGGCGGAAGTCCCATGAACGTAGCGGTCGGGTTGGCGCGGCTGGGCCATTCCGTCCAGTTCGTGGGCCGGTACGGCAAGGACCAGTTTGGGGACCTGATCCACAGCCACCTGCGGCGCAACTCCGTGCTGGTGCCGCTGGACCCGGACGGCTCGCCCACCAGCACCGCCACCGCCCGCCTGGATCCCACCGGTGCCGCCCGCTATTCGTTCGACCTGCTCTGGGAACTGCCGGAACTCGAACAGGCCAGGCCGCGGCTGCTCGACGAGACGGTGTGGCTGCACACCGGCTCGATCGCCACCATGCTGGAGCCGGGTGCGCACACCGTGTTCAGGACCGTGCAGCGGGCGCACCCGCGGGCACTGGTCAGCTACGATCCGAATTGCCGGCCCACCCTGATCACCGACCGGGACTTTGCCCGCCGGCAGGCGGAGAAGTTCGTGGTGCTGGCCGACGTGGTGAAGGCCTCCGACGAAGACCTGCGGTGGCTGTACCCGGACCGCACCGTCGAGGAGACGGCACGGGACTGGCTGAAGCAGGGGCCGGCCGCCGTGGTGGTCACCAGCGGCGCGAAAGGCAGCTGGGGCGTGGTCCGTGCCGGAGCGGTGGCAGCCGGTGCCCCGGCGGTGTCCGTGGTGGACAGCGTCGGCGCCGGTGACGCCTATATGTCCGGGCTGCTCGATGCCCTGCTGCAGGCCGGGTTTTCCGGGTCGGCGCGGCGGGAGAGGTTGCGGGACATGGCCACCTCCACACTCGAAGGCCTGATGATCCACGCGGCCCGGTCTGCCGCCATCACGGTCTCCAGGGCCGGGGCGAACCCGCCGCATCGGGACGAGTTGGCCTAGCCCGGCGCCCTGGCGGCAGCTTCGTCCCTAGACTGGTGCAATGCGCCTCATCGCCAGCGACCTGGACGGAACCATCATCGGCCGGGACGGGAAGATCAGCCCCCGCACCGTCCGTGCCTTCCGCAGTGCCGCGGCCGCCGGCGTCGAAATTGTCTTCGTGACCGGCCGGCCGCCGCGCTGGCTCACCCCGTTGGCCGAGCAGATCGGCCACCGCGGCCGGGTGATCTGCTCCAACGGGGCCGTGGTCTATGACCTGGTATCCGGACAGGTTCTCTCCGCGCAGGCGTTGCCCTATGAAAACATCCTCGACGTGCGCGACATCATCCTGCACCTGCATCCGTCGGCGACCTTCGCGGCGGAAACCACCGAGGGCTTTCAACTGGAGCCGGGCTTTATCCAGCCAGGCTCGGTGGAACTGCTGGACGGTATCGTTCCCCAACTGCTGCCGGACAGTCTGCGCCGCACCGATTCGGTGGTGAAGCTGCTGGCCCGGGGCACCGACCTCGATCCGGATGACTTTCTGGCAGAGGTTGGCCCGGCGGTAGGCCATCTGGCGGCGGTTACGCATTCGGCGCCGGGCAATCCGCTGCTGGAAATGGCACGGCCCGGGATTAACAAGGCGGTCACGCTGGCGGAGTATGCGGGCTCGCTGGGCATTGATGCCCGGGATGTGGTGGCCTTCGGCGATATGCCCAACGACATCGAGATGCTGCAGTGGGCGGGGGCGGGGTACGCCTTGGCCTCAGGGCATCGGAGGGCGCTCGAAGCGGCTGAATTCCGTGCTCCGGCTTTCAAGGACGACGGCGTCGCCCAAGTGATCGAGGACCGCTTGGCGGGCCGCCAGCAAACGCCGCGCGGACCGTTGGCCACCGCCTGATCCGCGGTTTAGGAGCCGCGGCCCGCTCCGACCGCCGCCGCTTGCGGCCGGGTTCCGGGACCTTCGGACAGATACCGGCGGGCAAACCAGCTGGGGCCCACGGTCCGCTGCCTCGCGGACAGGGCCAGGTCGGCAAAAATCAACTCTTCGAAGAGGCCCGCCTCCGCGGATACTCCGGCGCCCGGCGCGGCAATGAAGCTGCGGCCCGGGCCGTTCCACGCCACGGCCGGCCCAGATCCGCGCCGGCGGGCCAGTGCCCGAAACCAGCCGTCCCGTCCGGCGCTGCCGCCGGGCACCACCAGCAGTTGGGCGCCCTCGTCGGATACCGACCGGCGGGTCCGGCGGACGGTGCCCCCGGTGGCTGAACCGGCGTCGTCCTCGGTGGCGAGACTGATCAGCCGCCCGTTCAGTGGCACCACAGCGGTTGAGTCCGTGCAGGCCTGGAGCTCGCCGGCGGCGTCCAGCAGCCAGAGTTCCGTCCCGGTGCCCGCGCGGCTTGTCTCAGTCCACGCGCGGCTCCCAGTGCCGGGGCGGTTTGCTGCCCCGGTGCTTGTGCCAGCGGCAGCGGCCACCCCGTGGTGCGCCGCAAGCCTGCCGAGCTCGCGGCGGAAGCCCGGCGGGAAACACGAGGGCAGGACCAGCAGCTCGGCGCCCAGTCCGGCCGCCTGTTCCAGCCAGCGCTGGCTGCGCACCACCGCGCCATCGCCGTGCAGCCCGGCAGCCTGCACAAGGGCAATGCGCATGAGTTCCTCCTGGTCGGCAACGGTGGGCGGGCCGGTAGAGTACCGGGTGTGAGCAGTGCCAGCCCGTACCTCAATCCTACGTTTCCCGGTTCCGGGCAGGGCCGGCCGCTGGCATTGTCCCACCGCGGCTTCTCGCTGGCCGGACAGGAAAACTCGATGGCCGCGTTCCGGGCCGCCGTCGATTTGGGCTTCCGTTACCTGGAAACCGACGTCCGGGCTACCAGCGATGGCATGCTGATGGCGTTCCATGATCCGACGCTGGACCGCACCACCGACGGCCGCGGCGAGCTGGCCGCGCATACGGCCGGACAGCTGGCGCAGGTGCGCATCTCCGGGGAGCCGATTCCCAGGTTCGAAGAGCTGCTGAGCGCCTGGCCGGACGTATGCCTCAACGTGGATGTAAAAGACATGGCCGCGGCCGACGAACTGGCCCGGCTGATCGAAGCCCACGGAGCGCATGACCGCGTGCTGGTTACGTCCTTCTCCGACCGCCGCCGCTTCCGGGTTCTGCGCGGCCTCAGCCGTCCGGTCGCGGGTTCGGCAGGCGTATATGCAACAGCGGGAATCTACCTGCTGGGCTTCGTGGGGCTGGCTAAACAGCTGGCGAGGCTGCTCCGGGTGCAGGCCGTGCAGGTGCCGGTAAAGTACGGCCGGTTTACCGTGGTGACAAAGGGATTCGTGCGCCGGTGCCACCGCGCCGGCCTCCAGGTGCATGTCTGGACCATCAACGAGCGCGCCGAAATGCAGCGACTACTGGCGCTGGGCGTGGACGGACTGATCTCCGACCGCGCCGACATTCTGGCCGAGGTGATGGCCGAACGCGGCAGCTGGCCGCAGAGGGAGTCAACATGAAGGTCCTGATCGCACCGGACAAGTTCAAGGGAACGCTGTCGGCGGCGGAGGCGGCCAGCGCCATGGCCGACGGCGTGCTGCGGGTCTATCCGGACGCCCACGTCCAACTGCTTCCCATGGCCGACGGCGGCGAAGGGACCTTGGAGGCCGCCCTCGCCGCCGGCGCCGTGGAGCACACCGACCGAGTTGTCGGACCATTGGACCGGGAAGTGACTGCCTCCTGGGCCTTGCTGGAAGGCCCGGACCGCAAGACCGCCGTCATTGAAACCGCCCGTGCCTCCGGGCTGCTGCTCACCGAGCCCAGCGTGCAGTCCGCGCTGGCGGCCCATTCCTACGGCAGCGGCCAGCTGATCGAGGCGGCGCTGGATGCCGGAGCCACCGAAATCGTGCTGGGTGTCGGCGGGTCCGCCATGACGGACGGCGGGTCCGGCGCGTTGCGCGCCCTCGGGCTGAGCATCTACAACGACGGCGGCGCCGAAGTCCTGCTCGGGGGTGCGGCCTTGGCGACCGCCCATCTCCTTGATTCCTCCGGCCTGGATCCGCGGCTGGCCAAGACCGTTATCCGGATAGCGGCCGATGTGGCGAATCCGCTGTACGGCCCGGACGGTGCCGCGCACGTCTTCGGTGCACAGAAGGGAGCCGACGCGGTCTCGTGCCGGCTGCTCGACGAAGCCCTGCAGCGGTGGGCGCAGCTGCTGCTGCAGGCAACCGGCCGCGATGTCAACGTAGCCGGTGCCGGTGCCGCGGGTGGTTTCCCGGCCGGATTCATGGCCTTAACCGACGCCGGCGTGGCGCGGGGGTTCGAGGTCGTCGCAGACCTGGTGGGGCTGGATGCCGCCTTGGCCGATGCCGATCTGGTGCTGACCGGCGAGGGCTCGCTGGACCGGCAATCGGAGTTTGGCAAGGTGCCGCTGGGTTTGGCCGGACGCGCCCACGAACGGGGAATCGCCGTCGTCGTCGTGGCAGGTCAGATCAGCTTGTCGCCGGACACACTGGCCGTACACGGCGTGCACGCGGCCGCCAGCTTGGTGGACGCGGCCCGCAGCGAGGAGCAGGCGATGGCCCACGCCGCACGATATGTCACGTTGGCCACGCAGCACGCCCTCGAAGGGGCCTGAGCCAGCGGCCAGACCTATCATGAGGGCATGAGCAGTACCTTGGTCCCGTCCTCCGCGGCAGTGCGTCAACGCTTCCTTCCATCCCTGGTGCTCTGGCTGGCCCTTCCCATGGCCGTGCTGGTACCGCTGTGGGTGGTGGCCGGACGGGTATTGTTCGGGATCGGCGGCCAGATGGTGCTCTGGCTGGGCATCAGCCTGGGCCCGGTGCTGCTGGTACTGCTGCTGCTCAGTGGCCTCAAGCTGGCCGAGGCGGCGCGCCGGGGTGTGTTGCTTCCGGTGCGGGCCGTCGCGGCGCCGGCTCTCGCCTGGCTGTCGGCGATTGCCTTTGGTTTCACTGTCCCGGACTTCGGCGGCGGTGCCGGCGACGGTGCATCCATCATGTCGCTGTTGGCCGGTCCGTCCGCGCTCGGGATGTCCACGGCGCTGTGCAACCCGTGCGGCATCATTGCCCTGGCGTTGACCATCGCAGCCACGGTGTTCGCTTTCGCTGCCGCGGCCGACGGTAAGCCGGGGGCCCGGCGACCGGGCCACGCCAACGACTGAGCCGGCCCCCGGCGCCGGAGGCCTAGCTAGGGCTGTCGCGCCTCGCGGTTCCGCCGGACATGGCTGCGGGCATGGTCCACCGCAGCGTCCAGCTCCCCGAACAGGTGCTTGTGGTGCCGCAGCGATTCCAAGACGCCCACCCGGCGGGCCAACTGCAGGTGCCGGTCCTGGATGCCCTTGATGAGCACGGTGATGCCCCGGCGCTCCAGGGCGGTGATCAGGTCCGCAATGACCTTCGCGCCGGTGGCGTCGAGGATCTGCAGCTGAGACATCCGGATGATCACCACCTGCACGTTGTGGATGGCGCTTGCCCGCTCCAACACGCGGTCCGCCACACCGAAGAAGAGGGCGCCGTCGAGCCGAAACACCGCAATCTGCTCGTCGCCGTCCTGGGCGGGGCCGGGGATTTCTTCGCGGTGCACGCCGCTGGAATTGACCAGTGACCGGAGGGCGAAGAAGGCCGCAACCACGATGCCGATGGCCACGGCCTGGATCAGGTCGAAGGACACCGTGATGATCGCGGTGATGATGAAGACCGCTGTGTCCGCCCGGGTGGAGCCCAGCACGCTGCGCAACGTGTTGAGCGAGACCATCCGGAAGGCGGTCACCATCAGCACGCCCGAGAGTGCGGCCAGCGGGATCTGCGAAACCGGCCCGGTGGCAAAGTAAACCACCGCCAGCAACACCAGTGAATGCACGACGGCGGAGGCACGGGTGCGTGCGCCCGCCCGGAGGTTGACGGCCGTGCGGGCAATGGCCCCGGTGGCCGGCATGCCGCCAAAGAAGCCGGACGCCAGCGAGGCCAAGCCCTGCCCCACCAGTTCGCGGTCCGCGTCGTAGGGCCCGGTGTCGGAGATGGAGGCCGCCACTCGGGCAGAGAGTAGTGACTCGATGGCGGCCAACGCAGCGATGGTCACGGCCGGTCCGGCCAGCGCGGCAACCATGGCGAAATCGACGGACGGCAGGGACGGCGCCGGCAGGGCACTGGGCAGGGCGCCGATTCTGGTGACATCCAGCCCGGCCAGCTGGGCCACCAGCGTGGCGACGATGATACCGATGATCGAGCCGGGCAGCTGGGGATGGATCTTGGGTGCCCCCAGCATGATGGCGGCCACGATCAGCACGAGGACAACGGGCCAGAACATGCTGGCCAGGGACGCGGTGCTCAAAGCCTGGATCGCCGAGACCGCCGCGTTGGTACTCGGGCCCGGCACTGTCCCAAAGGCAGCCGGAATCTGCTGCAGGAAGATGATGACGGCGATTCCCAGCGTGAAGCCTTCGATCACTGGCCACGGGATGTAACTGACCGCGCGGCCCAGCTTCAGCACCCCGGCGACGAGTACTATCAGCCCGGCCATCAGGGTCACCACGGCCAGTGAGGAGAGGCCGTAGTTGGCGAGGACGGGTGCCAGCACCACCACCATGGCTCCGGTGGGACCGGATACCTGGATGTTGGAGCCGCCGAAAACCGCGGCGACAATGCCGGCAATGATGGCAGTGATCATTCCGGAGGCGGCACCGGCGCCGGAACTCACGCCGAAGGCCAGCGCCAGCGGCAGGGCAACAATGCCGACCGTGATGCCAGCCATGAGGTCGTTTTTCCACGTGCGCGGAAGCTGGGCGTAGTCCGAAGCGCCGGGCAGCAGAGCGGCGGCTCCCTTCAAAGCCTTCACCGTAACGGGGCCTCTTTGACGGCGGCTCCGGCCGTCGATGGGACGGACTCGCCGGCCGGCGGGCTGAAGCCGGCCAGTTGCTGCGTTGTGGTGTGCAGGAGTTGCTGCAGCAGGCTGCGTGCCACGGTCAGCAGGTCGGCCACTTGCGGATAGGCCAAGCGGTAGAACACCTGCACGCCGCGCCGCTGTGCCACAACCAGGTTGTACCGCCGCAGCACTGCCAGATGCTGGGAGAGATTCGACGCTTCCTGGTTCGTGCCCTGCATCAACTCGGTCACGGTCACCTCTGCTGTATCTGCGAGCAGTTCCAGTACCCGGATCCTCACCGGGTGGGACAGCCCTTTGAACAGATTCGCTTTGACTTCATACAGCGGGGCATCGGCGGCGGGAAAGCGGTCCACGGGATTCCTTCAGAAGTTCATTACTTTAGAAGTCCATCATATAACGGATTACGGGTTCCGTTCTGGCAACGAAGACGCCCGCACCCGGCCTGCTGCAAGGCCTGGGTGCGGGCGTAGGTGAGGGTAGTGGCTCAGGGCCGGTGTCGGCCGAGTCGGCTCAGGCCGGAACCACCTCAAGAACGGGCAGGCTGTCCAGGCCGCGGCTGGAGTTGTTGATCTTCCGCACTCCCTCGCCGACGGTAAACGACTTCACCCGGCGGCGGAGCGCGTCGAGCACCGCGAAGGCCTCAAGCCGGGCCAGGCCCTGTCCTGCACACCCATGCACTCCGTACCCGAAGGACAGGTGGTCGATCGGGTTGCGTTCCACGAGGAAGGCGTCCGGATCCTGATAGTGACGGGGGTCCCGGTTTCCAGCACAGAAGAGGAGGGCCACCTGGGAGCCGGCCGGAATGACCGTGCCGTCAACGTCGACGTCCTTCGTGGTGCCGCGGCCTTGGGCGTGCATCAACGCCTCATAGCGAAGCGTCTCGTTGAAGGCAGCGGGAATGAGCGAGGCGTCCTGTCGGAGCAGTTCATACTGGTCGGGGTTCGCACCAAAAGCCGCGATGGCGTTGCCGATCGCCGCGATCGTCGTGTCCAGGCCCGCCGCCACGTACTGGTGCACGATCTTGCCGCAGTTCGCGGCCGGTATCTCGCCGCGGTGGCCGGCGTCGAAAATGGCCCGGCCCATGCTGCCCTCAACAAGTTCCTCGCGCTGAAGCGTGGTGGCCCAGTGGAACAGTTCCCCGGCCAGCGGGAAGTTCTGCGCGGTGCGTTCGTTCATCGGTCCAAGCACATTGAACGCCGCAGCCCCCCAATCCAGGATCTTGTTGCGGACGTCGCCCTGCACCCCAATGAGGTCCAGAACCACCTGAAGCGGCAGTTCGCGGGCAAGGTCGCCGATGGCGTCAAACGAGCCACGCTCCACCACGCCGGCCACCAGATCGTCGGCCTTCTGGTCAATGCTGGCCTTCAGCTTGCGCAGCGCGCGCGGGGAGAGGTTCTCGGTGAGGGCGCTTCGCAGGGCCTCGTGCTGCGGCGGATCCGTGGCCAGGCTGGTGCCGATCAGGGCGCCGTTCATGTCCGGATTGAAGGCGACGGCAGTCGACGAGAAGGCTTCCCAGTTGCCGAGGGCTTCGCGGATCTCCTGGTACCGGGTCAACACCCAGACGTCATTCTTTTCAAGTCGCACCGCAGCGGCCTGCTCGCGCAGTTCGGTGAATACCGGGTAGGGGTCGAGCAATACTTCGTCGGACCAAAGGTCGATATCGGACGTCTGCAACACTGCAACCATTCCGTGGCACCTCGCATCGTGTAGAGGGCGCAGCAAGCGGCAGGCGCTACTGCGGGCTTCGGGCATTGACCGTGACCCGGATCATGTGTCCGGCGCCACTACGGTTATCCAACGACGTCCGCCCGCATAATACAAATGAATGTTTTGAATGATGATTATGTGTTTTGTGCATTCATTGGCGGCACAGCCTACGGGATTGCCGGGTAGAGCATGACCGGACTCAGCGCCGTGCCGGCCGGGTACTGGCCACCCAGCAGGAAGGCGCCTTCGCCGGTGAGAACTGTGGCGAAGCTCGCTGCGCCCGTCGATGTC
Source organism: Arthrobacter sp. CAU 1506 (assembly GCF_005047635.1). Taxonomy (GTDB): domain Bacteria; phylum Actinomycetota; class Actinomycetes; order Actinomycetales; family Micrococcaceae; genus Crystallibacter. The sequence goes on from NZ_SUKC01000005.1 coordinate 91,533, forward strand.
TCGGGTTGCCGGGTCAGCCGGGAGATGGCCACGAACCGTTCCTGGTTGCTGCCGCCGCGTTCCCGGATCAGCAGAACCGCTCCGGCATCGTCGAAGTCCACGCGTGGGTCCTGAAATTCGACGTCGAGCATGCCCCAGTGTCCGCTCAATCTGACCGAGCCGGCGAATTCCATGCTGCCACCAGAGCCGGATGCGGCCTCGCCTTCCCGCAGAGGAAACCAAAAACCTTCCGGACGCCTCTCTGCCGGCTCTTTGACGTCGATCCGGCCGTCGTCGAGCGACTCGATGTAGGCCGTCAGGCTTGTCTTGATTGGCCAGAGTATTCCTGCGCCCATGTCTGCCCCCTGCACTGGCCGCACCCGGATCTGTTCCAGGCACGTGGTGAATGTTGACGTTACAAGAACACGTCCGAATATGGTTTCCGCCGCGTCGCTTTACGGTGTGGATTTTCACACGACAGTATGTATTCTGAGCGTAAGCAAGATCACAAACCGGATTAGTGCGGGTTGGGACAATATGGCGGCGGCGCTGCCGTGAGGAAGGTCAAGATGAAGATTGTTGTCGACTGGCCGCGGTGCGAGGGGCACGGGCTGTGTGAAGAAGCGGCCCCTCAGCTGATGCACCTCGACGACGAGGGGGAACTGGTCGTGGACGTTGAAGACGTAGATGCTGCGAACCTCGAAGCAGCGAAGGCTGCCGTCCGCGTCTGCCCCGTGGCAGCCCTCCGGCTCGCATGACGGCGGTGGCCCTGAACTACCGGATCCCGGTACCGCGTCTGCGCAAACTGAGTGTCAAGGCTCCTGATCCCGCATCTGCGGCCTAGTCGGGCGTGTCAAAAACAGTGCAATTCGTGCAACTAAAGCGTTGCGCGACTGCCACACAAGGAGGTGCTGTGCAGTACTCGTTTACACAGGTGATCCCCTGCCTTCACGGCCCGGGCCCCGCGCTCTCGGAGCGGATGCCGCGATGAGCACAACAGCACGACTCGAAGTGCGCGGGTTGTCGAAAACATTCGCGGGAGTGACGGTGCTCGCCGACGCTCAGCTGGTCATCGAGCCGGGCGAAGTGCACGCGCTCGTCGGACAGAACGGCTCCGGGAAATCGACGCTCATCAAACTCATCAGCGGCGTCTATCGAGCAGATCCGGGTGGCGAAGTCTTCGTCGACGGACACCGCATCGGCACTCCAATCAACCCCGGCGGCCTGCATGAGCAAGGCCTGGCCTTTGTGCATCAGGACCTTGGCTTAGTGAACGACCTCAGCGTGCGTGAGAATGTCCGGGTGGGGCGCCATGCGACCCGGCCGTTCACAGGGTGGATCGACAAGGTCCGGGATACCGAGGCGGTACAGCAAGCCTTCGATTTTCTGGGCGTCCAGATAGATCCGCATGCCAAAGTCGCAACGCTCAAGCCGAGCGAACGCGTCGCCGTCGCCGTTGCACGTGCGCTCCAGGAGCGGACGCCCGGCAGCGGCGTTGTTGTCTTCGACGAGTCGTCCCGCGCCATTCCACACGAGGCACTTGACGACTTCTACGGCATGATCCGGCTGCTCGCCGACCAAGGCACCGCCGTGCTGATTGTCAGCCATGACCTCAGGGAAGTCCTGCGGATCGCCGACCGGGTCACGGCGCTGCGTAACGGCAGCGTGGTGGAGATGGGCGTGCCGACGGCTGAACTGGACGAGGCGGCGCTCACCCGGCTGGTGTTGGGCCACAACGGCGAGCTGGACGATTACGCCAGCTCGATGCCCGCCACCGTAGGCGACGGTGGTGTTGAGCTGAGAGACCTCAGCGGCGGACGTATTCGCGGGGTGAGCGCTCAGATTAGACGCGGCGAGGTAGTGGGTTTCACGGGCACTGTCGACTCCGGCCTATCCAGCCTGGCGCCCCTGATCGGTGGTGCCATCCAGGGCCAGGGGCAGGCCGTGGTGGATGGAAGGACGCTCGACCTAGGTTCGTCGTCCCCGTCGGCTGCCTTGCGCGCAGGGATCGCCTACATCCCGCAGGACCGCCACGGCGAGGGCCTCGCTACCGAGCTCACCGTCGAGGAAAACGTGACGATCCCGCATCTCAGGATGAAGGGGAGGCCTTGGCGGTCGGGCGGAAGGTGGCAGCGGTCGGAAACCAACGCTGTTCTGGCCGGCTTCGACGTGCGCCCGCATGATCCGCGCGCCGTGGTTGCCACCCTCAGCGGCGGCAACCAGCAAAAGGTGCTGATGGGCAAGTGGCTGCTGGGCGGACCCAGCCTCCTGGTGCTTGATGACCCGACTCAGGCGGTAGACGTTGGCGCGCGCGGCTCGGTGTTGCGTGCTACCAGGCAAGCAGCCGTCGATGGCGCCGCCGTCGTCCTGTGCAGCAGTGAACCGGACGATCTGGTGTCAGTGTGCGACCGCGTCCTTGTACTGAACGAGGGGGAAGTGGCAGTGGAGTTGGTTCGACCGTTTACAGCTGAAGACATTCTCGCCGCAGTGTTCGGCGCTACCGATGGAGGACTGGAATGAGTGCCACAACAACGACCCCGGTCCAAGCCCGACCGGAACCCGCCCGGCTCCGAAGGTTCTGGGCCATCGTGCTGCAGCGCTACAGCCTGGTGTTGCTCTGGCTGCTGATGATCATCGTGCTCATCATTGCGGTACCGGGCGACGTCAGCCTCGTGAGTGCGCTGCGTGCGGTCCTCGGACAGCAAACGCCGCTGATCTTCCTGGGGCTGGCCGTGGTCATCACGATGGCGGTGGGGGAGTTCGACCTATCCTTCGCAGGGATCTTCGGGATCGCTGCCGTCACCGTCCCCGCCCTGGTGGTGCTGCACGGCTGGCCGTATCCGCTCGCGGCACTGGCCGCACTCGTGGTTGCCTTGGCCTTCGGGGCGATCAACGCCGGACTGATCGTCGGCGTGGGCATCAACTCCGTCGTGGTGACCCTCGGCGTTGCCAGCGTGGCGGGCGGCCTCGCGTTCCTTTTGTCGGGGGAGACAACGGTCAGCGGGATGGACCCGGCACTGTCGGGGCTGGCGCTGGGCCGCTTCCTCGGCCTCCCCCTGGTGTTCTGGTACGGCCTGGTCCTGGCGGTGGTGGTCACCTATGTCATGAGCGCGACGCCGCTCGGCCGGCACATGTTGTTCGTTGGCGCGAACCGCTCAGTGGCCCGGCTCGCGGGCGTGTCCGTCTCCCGGGTCCGCACCGGAGCCTATCTGTCCTCCGCATTGCTCTGTGGCTTCGCGGGCGTGGTCATTTCCACCGGCCTTGGCGGTTTCAATCCGGGCACCGCAACGACGATGCTGATGCCCACGTTTGCGGCCGTCTTCTTGGGTACCGTCGCGGTTGTGCCCGGTCGGTTCAACCCCATGGGTACATTGATTGCCGCATACTTCCTGCTCACCGGGGTATTCGGCCTGCAGTTGCTTCGTCTGACCGGTTGGGTCACCGAAGTCTTCTTCGGCGTCGCCCTCGTCGCGGCCGTCACCATCTCGTTCCTCCTGCAGCGCAGGGTCCGCGGCTGAGTCCTGGCGGTAAAGCGAAGATAGCCACGGCCTGCCCGCGAGGGACAGGCCGTGGCTTTTCGCTGCCCGGCGGCGCGCGGTCATTCCGCCCAGCCTCGGGCCGGCTGAGGCAGAGCCCCGGTGAGCCGGTGGGGATTCGCAGGTCCCCGGCGCGCCGGAGCGCCGGAGCGCCGGAGCTCGGGGTATGCGGGCAGCCCGGTGGGCCACTGCATCGGCGGCGGCGCAACTAATCGACGGCGGCGCAACGAAAGGGGGGTGTCCTGCAGCTTGTCGTGGCTGCAGGACACCCCCCCTTCGTCCGGGTTGTCTCAGTGAGAACTGCGACGGCGACCGCTCGTCGGGTTGGTCAGTCCAGTCCCCAAAGCTTAGTGAAGCCCTCGCGGAATGAAGCGTCGCCGTACCATTCGCCGGAGGCTTCAGCTTCCGGAGTCAGCGTCAGCGCCTGGGTGGCTTCCTGACTGAACAGCATGCGGTAGGGGAACTTCAGGTTCTGCACGCTGGGCTGCCCGCTCATCATCCGCAGCGTTTGGTCCGCGGAATACCATCCCAGCGCCTGCAGGTTGGTGCCGACTTCAGCGTTCATGAAGCGACCGTCCGCCAGCAGCTGCATGACCGCGAGCGAACCTTCCATGCTGATCACCTTGACGTCGTCCGGGCTGATGCCCGCCGACTGCAGACCCTGCTGGATCGGCTGCACCAGGCTGTCGGCCAGGGCGTGGATATGGGTGATGCCGGGGTTGGCCACCAGAGCGCTGCTGATCTGGCTGGGCAGTTTGTCCATCTGCCCGGTGTTGATCTCCTGGAAGGTCACCTTGCAGTCAGCACACTTCTCCTTGTAGGTCGCGAGTGCGCCCTGCTCCATCCACAGCTTGGTCGCCGGGGTGTCCGACAGGCCGACGGCCAGGACATCTGCCTTGGCGTTGGAGTCGGCGATGACCCAGTTGGCCATCCAAGCTTGCATTTCGACATTGTCCGGCGACAGGTAGCCCACCTGCTTCGGGTCACCCGGTCCGGCCGGAGCAACCTGGGTGTACAGCAGCGGGATGCCTGCCTTGGTGACCGAGTCAAACGCGACGCTGGCGAGTTCATAGGGAACGGATCCGGAAATCACGGCACCGGCGTCGGCCTGAACGGCCTGGTCGATGCAGGTGGCGATCGACTGGGGATTGGCCTTGCCATCGCACACCTGGAGGGACACCCCGGCTTCCCCGAGTGCCTCCTCCAGTGCGTCGGCGATGACGGTGAACATCGGCACAGATAGCGTCGCGGCGACGTAGTAGACGGTTGATCCGGACAAGTCGGCGACGCCTTCGAGGGCAGGTCCGGGAGCCGTGAACTCCCCAACCGGCTGCGAAATGGTCTCGACGATCTCCTGGGCTGCCTGTGCTGCCGGTGACAGTTCCTGCGCCGGTTCTGATGCGGCAGGTGCCGCATCAGAACCGGCGCCGCATGCTGCGAGCGAGACCGCGGCCGTTGCCACGACCAGGCCCCGCAGCACGTTGGTGATTCGTTTCTTCATGTTGTTCATTCCCTCTTTTCTTTTCTCCCCGAGGGGATGGCTGGTTGGCGCCCTCATGAGATGGGGTGCGCCTGAAGCGGCAGATGAGCGAGGCCGTTGATCAGCGGGTGTTCGCGCTGCTCGGGAGTGCCGGTGAGTTCGAAGCTGTCGACGCGCCGCAGCAGCGACGCGATCACGCTGTGCGCTTCCAATCGCGCCACGGCCTGGCCGACGCAGCCGTGCACGCCATAGCCGAAGGACAGGTGGTCGACAGGGTTGCGCGATATGTCGAAGACGTCGGGATCGGCATAATGCCGCTCATCCCGGTTGGCACTTTGGAAGTGGAGGAACACACGCGAGCCCGCCGGGATGGCTGCATCGCCAACCTGCACGTCGCGCGTGGTGAGCCTGAAGAACCCCCGCACGGGCGGCCACATCCGCAAGGTCTCCTCGAACAGGGGAGAAGTCAAGGATGGATCCGCTTTCAGAGCCTCCCAGAGGTGCGCCTGTTCGGCCATGACCCGGAGCAGCGCGCCCAGGGCGTTCGCGGTAGTGTCCAAGCCGGCAACCAGCAGGGCATTCATTTGAAGTTGCGCACTGTGCTCGGTCAGGACACCGGCGTCGACGGCATCCAGGACTGCCGCACCCCAACTGCCCGGCCGAAGACTGGAGCGGTTTGAGACGGAGGCGATCCAGTCAAGGAACGAGATGACGGTTGGCATGTCGGCTTCCAAGCGGGCGTCTGCCGGGCCGAAAGTGCGGTTGACCGCGTCCGAGCCGACGAACAAATGATCTCGCGGTTCATCCGGGATCCCGATCAAATCGCCAACAATGCGGGCGGGAATGACCCGGGCCAAATCCACCACACCGTCGAAGGTGCCCCGACCAACCACTTCTGCGGTGATGGCATCTACTTCGCTGGCGATCCGTTCACGCAGCTTGGCAATGGCGCGCGGGGACGTCTGTGAAGCGAGTACCCCGCGGATCATGTCATGCTCGGGCGGGTCCGTGGCGATGATGGCGCCGCGGATGGCGTCGTTGGCCGAATCCAGCAACGCAACGCCCTCCGCGGACGAATAGGTCTCCCAATCGATGGCAGCCGCCCGCACCTCTTCGTATCGCGTGAGCACCCAGAAGTTGTGCTCTTTGACGTACACCGCAGGGCCCGCTTCCCGCAGGTCCCGCAAGAGCGACGGATCGTCAGATGCGTCGAAAATGTTGACGCTTGCTGGTGGTGCTCCGGATGCGGCTGGCATGTCCGTCCTCCTACGACGATGCGGCTCGTCGCGGATCCGGCGGCGTCCTCGCGTAGAGCAGAAGCTCAGTGGTGCGAGGCGTAGCGGGATGCCGCAACGTTGCGACGAAAAAGTCCCTGGTCTGCTTCGCCGGGGAGTTGAGTCCACCGGCGACTGGACGACAGCGTGGCACACTGCTGACTACATAGTCAACAGAATTTACAGAATGTTGTGCGACATTTATCGAGCGCTCAGTGAGAACCCGGCGCCCGCTGGGCAGCGGCTCCGGGAGATCAGAAACCCAGCCACGGCGTCACCCAACTCGGCGGCAAAGTCGGACGGGGCCGCTCTCACAGCCGAAACGGATGCGGTGGGCGCCGCTCCACAGCCGAAACGGATGCGGTGGATAAACCCGGATCTGAACCTGGGCGCTGGCTACGCCGATGAAAAAAGGCCGAGCGGACCCGAGAAAGGGGTAAACGCGCTCGGCCCAGCACTGTATGAAGCGCGGGGGTGGTGGAACGACCAGCGACCGCAGACGGCGCTGCGTCATCCCCTCCGGCGCAGAGGCCGCAGGGGAGAGGGGAACATTTTGTCAGCGGCGGGGAAAGGTTTGTCAGCGAGCCGAAGCGGTTACTGCTCGGCTCGGATATCGGCGGAAGGCGTCCGGCGCCACAACGAAAGATGGATGGCTCGCGTTGACCGCCGGGCGCCCTCGTCGAGGCCGGGGTTAGCTTTCGTGCCGGAAGCCGAGCTTGATGGTCACCTGCCAGTCCGAGATCTTGCCTTCATTGAGGTGGCCGCGGACAGATTTCACCTCAAACCAGTCGAGATTGCGCAACGTCTTGGATGCTTCGGCAATGGCGTTGGAGACCGCGGCGTCGATGCCCTCCGGCGACGTTCCGACAATCTCCGTGACGTTGTAAACGTGGTTGGCCATGCTTCCTCCTTGCGGACGTTCCCCGGGGTGGACTCCCCGAGGATGTCAGCAACGCTAGCGGCGGGCCTTCACCCGGTCTAGGTCCCGGCGGCCCGAAAGCAGGGCGGCACCGGGAGTTGGCGCGTCAGAGGAGGGCCGGTTAGCCGAGCTTGGACGGTTTGACGCCCTCGTCTTCCGCCGAGTCCACCGGCTCGGTGCCGCGCCAGCGGGCAACCATACTCATGCCGTGGAAGATGATCAAAGCCGCGGCGGTGCCCAGCGCGATGCCTTCGAACGTGAGCTCGCCAACCGTCCAGGTGAAGTTGGCAATGCCGACCACCAGGGCAACGCCGGCCACCGACAGGTTGATCGGGTTGGCGAAGTTCACCCGGTTCTGGACCCAGATCCGCACGCCGAGGATGCCGATCATGCCGTAGAGCACCACGCCGGCACCGCCCAGGACCCCAAGCGGAACGGTGGCGATGGCGGCTCCGAACTTCGGGAATAGGCTGAGCAGGATGGCGACGATTCCGGCCACCCAGTAGGCGGCGGTGGAGTAGACCTTGGACGCTGCCATCACGCCGATATTCTCGGCGTAGGTGGTGGTGCCGGATCCGCCACCGCTGCCTGCCAGCACGGTGGCCAGACCATCGGCCATCAGGGCGCGGCCGGTTACGGGGTCCAGATCCTGACCGGTCATCGCCGACACAGACTTCACGTGGCCGATGTTCTCTGCCACCAGCACCAGGACCACGGGGACAAACAGGCCGATCACGGAGATGTGGAACTCCGGGGCATGGAATTGCGGCAGTCCGAACCAGTCAGCGTCATCGATGGCGGAAAAGTCCACTTCGCCTTGCAGGACGGCCACCACGTAGCCGACGAGCACGCCGATCAAAATGGAGAGCCGGCCGAGCAGTCCGCGGAACAGCACGGTCACCAGCAGGATGGCCACCACCGTGACCAGTGCCGTCACTGGGGCTTCATCGAAGTTCGCCTTAGCAGTCGGTGCCAGGTTGAGTCCGATCAGCGCCACGATGGCACCGGTCACCACCGGCGGCATCACTACATGGATCCAATGCGTGCCGGCCTTGTGCACGATGAGTCCGATCAGGAAGAGCACCGCGCCCGCCATGATCAGGCCGCCGAGCGCTCCGCCGATGCCGTGCTGGTTCATCGCAGCGCTAATGGGAGCAATGAACGCAAAGCTGGAGCCCAGGTAGCTGGGAATCCGGCCGGCCGTGATCAGCAGGAACAGGATGGTGCCGACGCCGGAGAAAAGCAGCGTGGTGGCCGGCGGAAATCCGGTCAGCAGCGGAACGAGGAAGGTGGCGCCGAACATGGCGATCACATGCTGGGCGCCGATGCCGATGGTGCGCGGCCAGGTCAGGCGTTCGTTGGGAGCGACGAAACTGCCGGGCTTGATGGTCTTGCCATCTGCGTGGATTTTCCAGTCTGTGCCCAGCCTGCTCATGCGTGTGCCTTCCAGCGACAAAGGGGAGTGGTTCGTGGAGAATGTTACCGGTGCGTAGGGTGCCGCAGCCTATGTTGCATGCCCGCACATATTTTACGGCAGACGGACGGCTGCGCTGCGGCCCGGATCGAACGGACAAGCATGGGCATATCAGCGCGTGGACGGACCGTCCTCATCACCGGCGGAGCCATGGGAATGGGCCGGCTGTACGCAGAACGTGCGGTGAGCGAGGGCGCCAAGGCCGTTATCCTCTGGGACCGCGACGCCGACGCCTTGGCAGCCACCGCCGACGAACTCCAGTCCCTGGGCGGCGCCCGGATCCACCCCTACGCGCTAGATGTGTCCTCGCTCGCGGAGGTGAACCGGACGGCCGCGGAAACGATGTCCGACGCGGATGTGCCCGATGTCCTGATCAATAACGCCGGTATTGTGCGCGGCAAGTATTTCTGGGACCACACGGACGCGGACATCGACGCCGTGATGCAGGTCAATACGCTGGCGCCGATGCGCGTGACCCGCTCCTTCCTGCCCCGGATGATTGAACGGCGCACGCCAGCCCGCATCCTCAATGTCGCTTCGGCCTCCGGGACGCTCTCGGTGCCCAAGATGAGCGTCTACACCGCTTCCAAATGGGCCGTGATCGGCTGGAGCGATTCGGTCCGCTTGGAACTGGAGGAGGCAGGCCACGGCCACGTGCGGGTGACCACTCTCATCCCCAGCTACATCAAGACCGGGATGTTCGAAGGGGCGCGCGGACCACTGCTCACGCCGCTGATGGAACCCGAATACGTGGTCAACAAGGCCTGGACGGCGCTGATGGAGGGCAAAGCCCGTGTGCAGCTTCCCTGGTCGGTGCCGCTCGGCAGCGCCCTGCGCGGGCTTCTGCCCCAGCCCGTCTGGGACGTGGTGGCCGGGCGGGTCTTCAAGGTGTACCAGTCTATGGACCACTTCACCGGACGGCCGACGCCCACGCCGGACGCGGCGCCCGCTGCCGACGGCGGCCCTTCCGACACCAACGGACGCGGAACCACCGCGTGAGCGCGCGAACCGACACCCCCGCCGTGGCCGACAAAGTTGCCGCGGTCCGGAAGACTTACGATTCGGGCAGGACACGGCCCCTTGCCTGGCGCCGCCACCAACTGCAGGCCTTGGTCCGACTGCTGACCGAAGGTGAAGCCGAGCTCAGCGCCGCGCTGCAACGTGACCTCGGCAAGAACGCCCTGGAAAGCTACCTCACCGAAATCTCGATCACCCGCGCCGAAGCCGGACACGCGCTCAAACACCTTGCCGACTGGATCCGGAGCCGGCGAGTACCGGTCCCGCTGGGATTGCTTCCGGCGTCGGCACGCACAGAACCGCAGCCGCTGGGAGTGGTGCTGATCATCGCGCCGTGGAACTACCCGGTCCAGCTGCTCCTGGCGCCGCTGGTCGGGGCGCTGGCGGCGGGCAACGCAGCTGTCCTCAAGCCCAGCGAACTGGCACCGGCATCCTCCCGCGCCCTGGCGCGGCTGCTGCCCGAGTATCTGGACGCTGAGGCGGTCACCGTGGTCGAAGGCGGACGGGAGGCATCGACGGCGCTGCTCGCCGAGCGCTTCGACCACATCTTTTTCACCGGCGGCGAGCAGGTGGGAAAAGTGGTCCTGCGCGCTGCAGCCGAGCACCTGACGCCGGTGACACTCGAGCTGGGAGGCAAGTCCCCCGCCGTCGTGATGGGCGGCAATCTGCGCGCTGCCGCGCGCCGGCTGGTCTATGGGAAGCTGCTGAATGCGGGCCAAACCTGCGTGGCTCCGGACTATGTCCTGACAACCGAAGCGCTGGCGCCGGCACTGGTGAAGCAGCTCGGCCGGGCAGTCCGCGAGATGTTCGGCGAGGACCCGGCCAGGAGCGCGGACTTCGGCCGCATAGTGAACGAAGGCCACTTCGACCGGCTGGCCTCCTACCTGGCGGACGGCACGGTGGCGTCCGGCGGACGGACCGATCGGGAGCACTTGTACATCGAGCCCACTGTGCTGACCGGTGTCTCCCCGGATGCCGCAGTGATGCAGGAGGAGATCTTCGGACCGATCCTGCCTGTGCTGACCGTTGCGGATCTCACGGAGGCGATGGACTTCATCAACTCCCGTCCGGCACCACTGGCCGCTTATCTGTACTCATCCTCCGCTGCCGAGCGGCGCCGGTTCGAACACGGGATCCGGGCCGGGAGCATCAGCCACAACGCCAGCACCATCCAGCTGGCCGTGCCGGAACTGCCGTTCGGAGGCACCGGTGCCAGCGGAATGGGCGCCTATCACGGCAAGCACACCTTCGATACGTTCAGCCAGCTCCGGCCGGTCTTCTCCAAGGGGAGGCTGCTGGACACGCTCCGGGTGGCTTATCCCCGGTACAACGGTGCCAAGACCCGGATCCTGCGCCGACTGCTCTAGCCGGATTCCCCGGCTCCCCGCAGGCGGGGAGCCGGTTTGGTCTCGCTAGGCGATGACGGCGTCTACAATCGCTTTGGCCTCGGCCTGAACCTGTACCAGATGGTCTGGTCCGCGGAAGGACTCGGCGTAGATCTTGTACACGTCCTCGGTGCCGGAGGGCCGTGCGGCAAACCAGGCGTTTTCGGTGGTGACTTTGAGTCCTCCGATGGCCGCGCCGTTGCCCGGCGCTTCGGTCAGCTTGGCAGTGATTGGCTCGCCGGCCAGCTCCGTGGCGGCCACGTCCGCGGCGGAAAGCTTCGCCAGCGCAGCCTTCTGCTCCCGGGTCGCTGCGGCGTCGACGCGCGCATACGACGGCGATCCGAACTTTGCGGTCAGCCCACCGTAGAGTTCGGACGGCGATTTCCCGGTGACCGCGCTGATCTCGGAAGCCAGCAGCGCCAGCAGGATGCCGTCCTTGTCCGTTGACCACGGCTTGCCGTCGAAACGGACAAACGAGGCCCCGGCCGACTCCTCGCCGCCAAAAACGCCCTCACCGGAAAGCAGCCCGGGCACGAACCATTTGAAGCCCACCGGCACCTCCACCAGTCGCCGGCCCAGCCCCGCCGCCACCCGGTCGATCATCGAGGAGGACACCAGCGTCTTGCCCACCGCTGCCTGCGCCGGCCAGTCCGGCCGGTGAGTGTAGAGGTAGTCGATGGCCACGGCCAGGTAGTGGTTGGGGTTCATCAGCCCGGCATCAGGGGTGACGATCCCGTGCCGGTCCGCATCGGCGTCGTTCCCGGTGGCAATGTCATAGGCGGCACCGCCGCCACGCACCGCGTTGATCAGCGAGGCCATGGCCGACGGCGAGGAGCAGTCCATCCGGATCTTCTCGTCCCAGTCCAGCGTCATGAACGCCCACTGCGGGTCTACCGTCGGGTTGACCACCGTCAGGTTCAGCCGGTGCCGCTCGGCGATAGCACCCCAGTAGTCCACCGAGGCCCCGCCCATCGGGTCCGCGCCGATCCGCACGCCGGCGTTGCGGATGGCGTCCAGGTCCAGCACCTGCGGCAGGTCGTCCACGTAGGTGCCGAGGAAATCGTAGGTTCCCACCGCACCGGAGAACTGTGCCTGCCCCAGCGTCATCCGCTTTACCCCGCGCAGCCCTGCCTCCAGCAGCTCGTTGGCGCGCGCGGCGATCCATCCGGTGGCGTCCGAGTCCGCGGGGCCGCCGTGCGGAGGGTTGTACTTGAAGCCGCCGTCGCCGGGCGGATTGTGCGAGGGCGTGATCACGATCCCGTCGCCCTGCGCGCCGGGATGGGCGGCGTTGTGGGTCAGGATGGCGTGGCTGACCGCCGGTGTGGGGGTCCAGCCGGTGCGCGAATCGACCAGCACCGTCACGCCGTTCCCGGCCAAAACTTCCAGAGCGGTGTCCTGGGCCGGGTCGGAGAGAGCGTGCGTGTCCTTGCCGACGAACAGCGGGCCGGATATCCTCTGGCCGGCGCGGTACTCCACAATCGCCTGGGTGATGGCGGCGATGTGGTCCTCGTTGAAGGAGGCTTTCAGGCTCGAGCCGCGGTGCCCGGAGGTGCCGAAGGCCACGCGCTGGACCGGGTCGGCCGGATCCGGCTTGGTGTCGAAGTAGGCGTCCCGCAGCGCGGTCAGGTCTACAAGGTCGCTGGGGAGGGCTACGGTGCCCGCACGGTTTGCCATGCCTCAAGCATGCCAAAAAACCCGCCGATCGGTAGCGGTCCGGGACAGGAACCGGCGGTCACACCCGCACATCCGGCGCCCGCCTAGACTGGTATGGCACCCGCATCACAGCTGCATGACGCAGCGACATCACCCCAGGGGGAATCCAGAGCATGTCCGGCACGGAGAACAGGCCGCCTTTTAACGATCCGAAGCACCCCGGCTGGTACACCGATCCGAACGCCGGCCAGGTGCCGTCCCAGCCCGAGGCGCCGCACCCGTACTCCTACCAGCCCGGTCCGGGCGCCCAGCCGTACGCCGGGCAGCAGCCGTATGGCGGGCCGGACTACAACCAGCCGATGTACTACACGCCGCAGGCGCAGCCGAAGGGCCTGAGCATTGCGGCGCTGGTGCTCGGCATCGTCTCCGTGGTGACGTTCGGCTTCATGTTCGTCCCGCAGATCCTGGCCATCGTGTTCGGCCACATCGCCCTCGGCAAGGAACCGGCTGGCCGCAGCCTCGCGATGGCCGGACTGATCATGGGCTACGCGGTGGCAGGCATCTGGTGCCTGCTGATCTTCATCGGCATCCTCGGCAGCATGTAGTCCCGCCCCGGTGGCCCACTTCCGCCATTGACTATTCAGTTACGGCCCTTCTGAACGCTCAGAAGGGCCGTAACTGAATAATTGATCAGGTAGACGCCGCTAACGACGGCGATGCCCGGGCGAGGAGCCAATCCTCACCCGGGCATCGCCGTCGTTGTTTGCAGCGCTATTTAGCGGATGCCGCCCATCAGCTTCTTCAGCGACGGCACGGCGGCTGCCAGCCCGACGCCGAGGATGATCGCCACCACGCCGATGAAGCCGAAGTACGGCGCTTCATTGGTCGGGTCGTAGTAGCCGGCCAGGATGCCGGCCAGGGTGGTGCCCAGCGAGATGGACAGCAGGAACAATGCCACCATCTGGGTCTGGAAGGCCTTCGGGGCGAGCTTGGTGGAGACCGAGGACCCGGTGGGGGAGAGGAACAGCTCCGCCATGGTGAACAGGAACAGGATGCCCACCATCGCCAGCAGCGGGGTGGAGTTGGCGCCGCCGCCGGCCAGCGGAATGAAGGCCAGGAACGCCAGGCCCATGACCACCAGGCCCAGGGCGAACTTCATCGGAGAGCTGGGCTGCTTGGGGCCGAGCTTGGTCCACACGGCGGCGAAAATGCCGGCGAAGACGATGATGAACACCGGGTTGATGGACTGCACCCAGCTGGCCGGCATTTCCCAGCCACCCAGCGAGCGGTCAAGCTGCTTGTCCGCGTACAGTGCCACCACGGTGAACTGCTGCTGGAACAGCGCCCAGAACGCGGCGGAGGCGATGAACAGCGGGATGAAGGCGTACACGCGCTTGCGCTCCACACCGTCCACCTTCTTGCTGGAGAGGATCACCACGAAGTAGACGACCGCCGCGATGATCGCCAGCCACGCCATGATCGGGGCAAGGTTCTCGGCGGTAACGAGGCCGAAGGCCACCAGCAGCACCACAATGACGACGGCGGCCGCGGCCACGGCAGCGACCTTGCCGTAGTTGCTGCGCGGCAGCGGGTTGGCCACATGGTGCGAGGCCTCGGGGAGGTTCTTGCGGGTCAGCGCGTACTGGGTCAGTCCGATCGCCATGCCCAGCGCGGCCAGGCCGAAGCCGTAGTGGAAGCCAAGCTGCACCTGGGCCAGGCCGGTGAGCAGCGGGCCAAACAGGCCGCCGATGTTCACGCCCATGTAGAAGATGGAGAAGCCGGCGTCGCGGCGGTCGTCCTTCAGGCTGTACAGCGAGCCGACCAGCGAGCTGGCGGTGGCCTTCAGGCCGCCGGAGCCGATGGCCACCAGGATCAGGCCGACGGCCAGTCCCACGCCGCCCGGAAGCACTGCCAGCGCGATGTGTCCCAGCATGACCATGATGCCGGTGAAGAAGAGAACCTTTTCGGAACCCAGGATGCGGTCGGCTACCCACGCGCCCAGGATGGAGGAGAGGTAGACACCGCCGCCATAAGCGCCCACCAGGCCGGTGGCGATGCCTTCGTCGATGCCCAGGCCGCCCTCGGCGACCGAGTAGTACATGTAGTAGAGCAGGATGCCCTGCATGCCGTAGAAGGAGAAGCGCTCCCAGAGTTCCACGGAGAAAAGATTGGCCAGCATCCGTGGATGCCCGAAGAATGTTTTGCCGGTTTGGCTGGACTTTATTGCTTGTTCCGGCTGCGGATTCCCGGACTGCACGGTATTGCTCACGGTGTTCAATTCTGACACTCAGCGACACGCATTGTCATATCCTTGCCCCGCCAGGGCGCGGGTGATAATGCGTTTGCGCAGGTCAGCGCGGGGTTCTCCGGCAGGTCAGCGCACGCTCTCCAGCTGGGCGGCGACGGCGAGCAGCGCGGCCTCGGAGCCCGGCCGGCCGATCAGCTGGATGCCCATGGACAAGCCCTCCTCGGTGGTGCTGACCGGAACGGCAATGGCGGGCAGGCCGCACACATTCACCAGCGACGTGAAGGGCGAATATTGGCACTGGCGCATGTAGTCCACATCCGCGCCCGTGGAGGTGTACCAGCCGACCGGCCGCGGCGTCTGCGCCAGCGCGGGCGTGAGCATCAGGTCGTAGCGGCCGAACTGGGCCCGGGTGTGCTCCTGGAAGTGTGACAACACGGACAGGGCTTCGGCCAGGGCCTCTGGCTTGCGCTTCGCGGCCCGGCGGCGGAAAGCCCGGGTGAGCGGCATGAGCTGCGGTTCGCGGCCGGCCGGCAGCTCCAGCCCGGCCAGGCCGGAGGTCCACACCGTGGCGAAAGCGTCCGGGTAGCGGTTGTCGTAGCGGACCTCCGCGTCCGCCAGCTCGTGCCCCAGCCCCAGCAGCAACTCCATCGCTGTCTCGAGCGCCTGGTCCGCCTCCGGATCCAGTGAGAGCGGGTACGCGGACTCGAACGGAGAGTCGGTGCTGACGCCGATCCGGAAACGGCCCTCGGCCCGGAGTGCGGCGCCAAGGAAATCCGGTTCCGTGCCGAAGGCCGCCCGGGCCAAGGGCTCATCGGCCATGGCGTCCATGAGCAGGCCGGCGTCGGCTGCGGTGCGGGCCAAGGGTCCTGCCACCACCAGCTGGCCGGCGTCCTCACCGGTGGTGCCGGCGGGCAGCCGGCCGCGTCCGGGCTTAAGTCCCACCAGTCCGGTGGCGGCTGCCGGAATCCGCACCGAACCGCCGCCGTCGGACCCCGGGGCAAAGGGCAGCATCCCCGCCGCGACGGCGGCGGCGCTGCCGCCGGAGGAGCCGCCCGGGCTCAGTGTGGGGTCCAGTGGATTGCGGGCCGGAGGCGCCACGTGGTTCTCGCTATAGGAGGTCAGGCCGAACTCCGGCACCTGGGTCTTGCCCAGGGTGATGCTGCCGGCGGCTTCCAGGACGTCCACCAGCGGGTGGTTCGCCAGTGCCGGCCGGTGATCCAGGGCGGCGCTGCCATGTGTGGTCGGAAGGCCTGCCACGTCGGTGAGGTCCTTGTAGGCGAGCGGAAGCCCGTGCAGTCGGCCCAGCGTCCCGCCCCGTGCCTGGTGGTCGTCGGCGGCGCGCGCGTGCTTGAGCGCCTGGTCCGCGCCCACGGTAATGAAGGCGCCGAGCCGTGGATTCAGTGCCTCGATCCGGCGGAGATAGTGGTCCGTCAGTTCCCGGGCCGACAGTTCGCCGCGGGCCACGGCGTCGCGCTGGGCAACCGCCGTCAAATCATGCAGTGCAGTCATCGCCCGTAACTGTAGCCCCGCCTGGCGGTGCGGGCCAATCCTGCCGCGCCCCGCTGTGGGTAGTCCGCCTCGCTCAGCCGAGGAAGCGCGCCTCGATCGGTTCTTCCACCGCAATGGCTTCCGGCCCGTCGCCGGCCTGCGCGGTGACCCGGTAGGCCAGTTTCCCTTCGGTCTCGCTGACGGCCGCGGCCAATTCGATGCCGTGATAGACCAGCCCCACCCCGTCGTCGGTGCAATGAGTCTCGCCCAGGATGCCGTCTGCCACCAGCCGGTGCACCAGCGGCCGGCGCTGCGGTTCCGAGTCGTAGTGGACGCCATTGTCATAGGGCAGCAGCCCCAGCCCGTTGGTGACCGGCCGCAGTTCGGGGCCGAAGGAGTCGGTGGTGCCGCCGCGGAACCAGCAGATGGAGCCCGCGGAGACGCCGGCCAGGACCACCCCGGCGTGCCAGACCCGCCGGAAGATGGAATCCAGTCCGTGGACCCGCCACACCGCCAGCAGGTTGGCCACTGAACCGCCGCCCACCCAGACCACGTCCTGGCTGAGCAGGTGCTCCTCGAGGTCGGGCACGTTGGGCATGGTGAACAGGTTGAGATGGCTCAGGTCATACCCGACCGTGCGGGCCGCCTCGTCCAGTTCAGCCTGGAACCAGCGCTGGTCGCCACCTGCGGTGCCCAGGTGCGTCACCCGCGGCGCCCGCCCGCTGGCCCCGGACAGGTCGACGGCGTGGCGCACCAGATGATTGAACGCGATCCGGCTGCGCACCCCGGCTTTGATTCCTCCGGAGGTGGCCAGGATGGTCGGCTGGTCTGCGGCCATGGATACCCCTGTCTCATTAAGGTGCAGCGGACGATCCCACTATAGGCTTGTGATGCGGCCAAATTGCCGGGTCGCGTGCTAAAGAATTCATCAGCGGCGGCAGTGGCTGCCGCGCATTGTGGAGGTTGCCATGAGCGATGTCGAGAACGTGGACGTCAACAGCGTAGGCGGCGACGCCACCATTCTGGACGTGCGCGAGGACTACGAATGGGAAGCCGGGCACATCGCCGGCGCGGTGCATATCCCGCTTAACGAGTTGCCCCTGCGCCTGGAGGAATTGGACCCGGATGTGGACCTGCATGTGGTGTGCCGCAGCGGCGGCCGCTCCTTCCGGGCCACCGAGTGGTTGAACGGGAACGGGTATTCCGCCGTGAACATCAGCGGCGGCATGGGTGCATGGCTGGACGCCGGCAAGCCCATCGTGTCCGAGGACGGGCAGGAGCCCCGGGTCCAGTAATGACCACCGTCTACACCTTCCTGGGGCCGGAGGGCACTTTCACCGAAGCAGCCCTCCTCCAGGTCCCCGGGGCAGCAGACGCGCGCCGGATCCCGGCTTCCAATGTCGAGGCCGCCCTGGATGCGGTCCGCTCGGGCGAAGCAGGAGCCGCGATGGTTCCGATCGAGAACTCGGTCGAGGGCGGCGTGAGCGCCACACTGGACGCGATAGCCGGGGGCGCGCCGCTGCAGATCATCGGCGAACAGTTGGTGCCCATCCGCTTTGTCCTCGCCGTCCGGCCGGGGACGGAGCGCCAGTCGATCTCCGTGGTCTCCACCCATCCGCACGCGTGGGCCCAGTGCCGGGCGTGGTGCAGCGAGAATATTCCGCAGACGGCATATCTGCCCGCGTCGTCGACAGCGGCGGCCGGAGTGGGGCTGCTGGAACCGGGCGCTGGACACCAAGCCGCGATCTGCTCTCCGCTGGTTGCCCAGCAGCGCGGCCTGCAAGTGCTTGCCGATGACATCGGAGACATTCCCGACGCCGTCACCCGCTTCATCCTGGTCAGCCGGCCCGGTGCACTGCCCGCGCCGACCGGTGCGGACAAGACCACGCTGGTGGTCCCGCTGCCGCAGGATCATCCAGGAGCGCTAGTGGCGATTCTGGAACAGCTATCCAGCCGCGGGGTGAACCTGAGCCGGATCGAGTCGCGGCCCACCGGGCAGTTCCTGGGCGACTATTTCTTCAGTCTGGATGCCGAAGGGCATCTGGCCGAAGAGCGGGTGGCAGACGCGGTGCGCGGGCTGCATCGGCTCAGCCCCGGCCTGAGGTTCCTTGGCTCCTATCCGCGGGCCGACCGCCGCGGCCACACCGTTCCGCGCAGCAACCAGGACGACGCGTTCCTGAAGGCGGATGGCTGGGTCAGGGACTTGCTGCTGTCCCGCTGAGCGCCCCCGCGGGGTACCGGTGGTTGGGTATGGTCAGTATGCTGAGGAAAACGGCCCTCGGGACCACAGATCGGAGCACCATGACACAGCAGAACGGCAGGGACCAGTACCAGGACGGGGAGCCGACCCCGGAGGAGGCGCTGAACCAAACCGCCA
Organism: Arthrobacter sp. CAU 1506; assembly: GCF_005047635.1. Classification (GTDB taxonomy): domain Bacteria; phylum Actinomycetota; class Actinomycetes; order Actinomycetales; family Micrococcaceae; genus Crystallibacter. Next base: position 110,363 of record NZ_SUKC01000005.1, read on the forward strand.
GCGAGAGCCGGGTGGGTGACCTCGGCGACCAAGGAAACGACCTGCGCTTCGCCGAAGAGCAGCAGCTGATCCACCAGCAGGCCGCCGGCCAGTTCCCGGTTCCCGCAGAGGAAGATCTGCAGCAGCCGGACGCCGAGATTCCGGCCCTCGAAGCGGACGAGCAGCCCATCGACATCCCGGGCGAAGAGCTGCACGACACCGACGAAGCCGACTCCAGCGACGATCCGCTCAACGCCGGCGGCGACGACACCTAAGCGCCCGGTGTAATCCCTCCCCTGTGACGGCGGCGGCCGCCTGCTCCTAGGCGGGGCGGGCGCTGCCGGCGGTCGGGATCGATGCGGTCCGGACGGCCAGCGATCGCGGCCTGACCTCAACGGTTAGCGACGTGACCGGCCCCGAGTGGTCGCCGTCCAGCTGGGTGCCCATCGGGTCGTGCGCGGTAATCCGAACCGTCCGTCCACGGTGGTATTCGATCACCGGAATCGGCGCTGCGTGCCGGACCAGGGTCTTGGCCGCAATCCAGAGCCAGCCGACCACGCTACGCGGGCTGAGCACCACAATGTCCAGTTCGCCGTCGTCGATCTCCGCGGTGGGGATGAAATCGATTCCCGCCGGGAGCTTCCCGCAGTTGGCCAGCAGGATGCTGCGCACCCGCCGTGGCTGGGCCGGCTGGCCGTCGATGCTGACCATGACCCGTTTGCGCTGCCCGGCCAGGTGGCGGACACCGGCTTCTGAGTAGGCCACCCAGCCGAAGCGGCGTTTGAGGTCGTCCCGGGTATCGGCCAGCACGTCCGCGTCCACCCCGATGCCGGCGATCACCAGGAAACTGTCATGCACACGTGAGCCGGTGGCCGAGTTCTCCAGCGTGATGTCCGCCGTATCGATCATCCGGATAACACCGTGCAACGCCACGTTGATATTGGCCTGCAGGGCACTCGGCTCCAGACCGAGGTTCCGCGCCAGCAGGTTCCCGGTGCCCAACGGCAGCACGCCCATCGGCATCTGGGTGCCTGACAGTTCCGAGGCGACCACCCGGATGGTGCCGTCCCCGCCGCCGGCAATCACGACGTCGGCCCGCTCTTCCAGGGCGCGTCTCGCCTGACCGTGGCCCGGGTCCTCGGGAGTGGTTTCCAAGACCAGCGGAGGGCTCCATCCGGCCGCGGCACAGGCAGCCTCCACCTGCAGCCGGGCTTCGGCCGCGCCGTTCTTGACCGGGTTCAGGATGAACACCACGCGCTGGTCGGGCAGGGCCGGAGACGGCACCGCAACCGCGGACCCACCCTCCATCCGCCGCCGGGAAGCCCGCCGAACGCCCAGCCAGATCACCAGCAAGGCGGCCGCAACAGCGGCAACGATGAGGGCGACGATCCATTCGGCAGGCATGGTGCTCCTAGGATATCCAGCGGCGCCCCTGTGTACGCCCGCTGCATCGCTGCCGATGCCGGTCGGCGCGGATCGAGGGCGGAACGCCTTATTCGGTACCCTTAGCAGGTGATCGATGTAAACGAACTCCGCGCCAATCCAGAGATCTTCCGTGCCTCGCAGCGTGCCCGGGGCGCTGACGAGTCCGTCGTCGACGCCGTCATCGCCGCCGACGTGGCGCGCCGTGAAGCGATCAACCGGTACGAGGGACTGCGCGCCGAGCAGAATGTCTTCGGCAAGAAGGTGGCGCAGGCCAAGGGCGAGGAAAAGGCAGCCCTGCTGGCGCAGGTCAAGGAGTTGGCGGCGTCGGTCAAGGAGGCGCAGGCGGCATCGGATGCTGCACAAGGCCAGCAGGAGTCGCTGCTGCGCAGTATTCCGAACCTGATCGAGGAAGGTGTTCCCGCCGGCGGCGAGGACGACTTCAACGTGGTCAAGACCGTCGGCAAGCCCCGCGATTTCGGTCCGGACGGCTTCGAGCCCCGGGACCATCTGGCCATCGGCGAGTTGATCGGCGCCATCGACATGGAACGCGGCGCCAAGGTGTCCGGCTCGCGCTTTTACTTCCTCAAGGGAGTGGGCGCCCGGCTGGAGATCGCGCTGATGAACATGGCGCTGGACCAGGCGGTGTCCAACGGCTTCATCCCGATGATCACCCCCACACTGGTTCGCCCGGAAACGATGCAGGGCACCGGCTTCGATGTGGAGCACGACGACGAGATCTACCGCCTGGAGCGCGACAACCTGTACTTGACCGGTACGTCGGAGGTCGCTTTGGCGGGGTACCACGCGGACGAAATCCTTGACCTGTCCGCCGGTCCGACCCGTTATGCCGGCTGGAGCTCCTGCTACCGCCGGGAGGCCGGCGCCGCCGGCAAGGACACCCGGGGCATCATCCGGGTGCACCAGTTCAACAAGCTGGAAATGTTCATCTACTGCCCGGTCGAGGAAGCCGCCGACGAGCACGCCCGGCTGCTGGCTTGGGAAGAGGAAATGCTGGCGAAGGTGGAACTGCCCTACCGGGTGATCGATACCGCCGCAGGCGACCTCGGCATGAGCGCGGCCCGCAAGTTCGACTGTGAGGCATGGGTGCCCACCCAGCAGGCCTACCGGGAGCTGACCTCCACCTCCAACTGCACCACCTTCCAGGCCCGCAGGCTGAACATCCGCGAACGCCAAGTCTCGGCCGAGGGCGAGAAGAAGGGCACACGGGCTGTCGCCACCCTGAACGGGACCCTGGCCACCACGCGCTGGATCGTGGCCATCCTGGAACACCACCAGAACGCCGACGGTTCGGTGAACGTCCCCGCTGCCCTGCAGCCCTACCTGGGCGGCATGGAAGTGCTTCCCGTGCTCTCCTGACAGCAGGTTCCACGGCCGGGTCCCTGGCCCGGGAAGCGTCTAGGGACCCCCGGGCGTTCACCAGCCTGTCATTCGCCCGTAGAAAACTTCTACCCGTCCGTAGCTTGGTCATGCTTCACTAGGTGGATGACAACTACAGCTGATAAGGCTCACGCTGGCATCGACGACCAGCGGATAGCAGCAGAAAACACGAAAGATCAGTCCAGCGCGGCCCTGCGCGAAAACTTTGTGGAGAACGGGGCCCGCAAACTGGTGGCCTTGGACGTGGACGGCACCCTGGTCAACCACGACGGCCACATGAGCGATGCCGTCCGCGAAGCGGCTCGCGCCGTCGTCGACGCCGGCCACGAAGTGGTCGTTTCCACCGGTCGGTCGCTGAATGCCACGCTGCCGATCATCGAGTTGATCGGCATGACCAAGGGGTACGCGGTGTGCTCCAACGGCGGCGTCACCCTGCGGATCGACACCTCGCTGGACGCCGGGTACGAGGTGGTCGACCGGGTGACGTTCAACCCCGGCCCCGCCCTGCGCGTGATGCGTTCGAAACTGCCGACCGCGAAGTTTGCGCTGGAAGACGAAGAGGGCAACTTCCTGGCCACCGAGCGCTTCCAGGACGCCAGCTTCGGCATCGAAGCCAAGGGCGTGGATTTTGAAACACTGCTGGAATCCACCGCCGTGCGCGTGGTGGTATCCAGCGCCGAGAACACTCCCGAAGAGTTCAAGGAAGCCATCGACACCGCCGGGCTCAAGGGCGTGACGTACTCAGTAGGCTGGACGGCCTGGCTGGACATCGCGGCCAACGGCGTCACCAAGGCCAGCGCCTTGGAAGCGCTGCGCCGAAAGCTGGATGTGGAGCCGTCGCACACGGTTGCCATGGGCGACGGGCGCAACGACATCGAAATGCTGGATTGGGCCGCCCGCGGCGTGGCCATGGGACAGGCGCCCGAGGAAGTCATCGCCGTCGCCCACGAAGTCACCGGCACCGTGGAGGAAGACGGAGCGGCCCCCATCCTGCTCAGCCTGCTGGACTAAAACCCGGGCTGGTGCAGGTGGTTGGCGGGGGTCAGGCTGCGCTGATCCCGAAGAGGCCGATGACCAGGGCCATGACCAGGAACGTGACCAGTTCGTGCACGATGTTCAGCACGGTCAGCCCGGCCGGGCGCCCCTCGAAGGCATCATGGGTGACAAACCGTGCCGCGGTAAAGCCTGCCCACAGGATCACGGCGGTCAGCACGGTGTTCCAGAGGAAGTTGCCGCCGTAGAAGTCCTGCGCGATGGCAGCCGAGCCCGCCAGCACCCAGGCGCTGATGAAGCTGACAATCAGCGTGATGATGATAGGGCGCACGGCGTTTTTGCCGTCACCGGGGCTGACCTTGGCGACCTTCATCCAATAGTTGCCGAAGACCTTCGGCGTGTACCAGATGGAGCCGACGACCATGGTCGAAATGGTGGCCACGATGACCGCCCAGACGTTAATTTCGGGGACCATGTGTGCACTCCTTTGTTCCACGCCGCCGACGTATTGCCGGCGGCATCCTCACACGGAGTCTAAACGCCGCACCCTCCGTTGCCATGCACGCGGCCGGTCAGTAGGGCAGCGCGGCGGCCGGCAGCGACCGCGGCCCGTAGACCAGGTCCAGCAGCCGCGCCGCAGCCGGACGGCACGCCCATTCCTCCACCCAGTGCGACCGGACCACTGCCTTGCTCACGGCCTGGCTGGTAATGCCCAGTTCCTCGGCAATGAACTTTTGCTGGCCGCGGGCCCCCGGCGTCATCAGGTCCAGGACCTTCCACTCCGCGTCGGTGCGGGTGGCGACAATCTGGCCAAGCAGCCGCAACACCGCCTCTGCCTCGGCCGCGACGTCCGCGTCCGGGCCGGAGACGGCCAGCGGGACGCGCTCGCCGGTTTTCTGCGCACGGTTCACGGCGCGGCGGGCATAGACCAGCCCGTACCCCTCGGCGTCCTTGATCTCCGCCGGCAGCGGCAGCCGCAGTTCACCGACGCCAATGCCCACGTGCCAGCGCCGGCTGCGCAGCGCGATCAGCGCCGCGTCGATGGCCGTGGAAGCATCCGCAACCGCGCCGATGGCTTCGTCGCCGACGGAACGCTGGAAGGCGATGGCCGCGGGCAGGTGGCGCAGCGACTTGATCAGTTCGGGCACCAGGTCGCCCACCTCGCGGGAATCGCGCTGGTTGACCGTGAGCACATACATGGCACCAGTATTGCCTCCACCCCGGTGGGAACAACCGATTTCGGTTGGTGGCGTGTCCGGTGCGCACCAACGGCAGGCGGCCCGGACCCCAAGGGGCCCGGACCGCCGTCGTTGTTGCCGCCGTCGCCCGGCGGAAGCGTCAGCTAGACGTCGCGGCCCTGCGGCTCGTCAGCGGCCGAGTGCTCGCCCTGCGCGGCAAAGCGCTTGATCGAGGCTTCCAGCTCGGCTTCGGCAGCTGCGCGGTCCGCCCAGCCCTCGGCCTTGACCCACTTGCCCGGCTCCAGGTCCTTGTAGCGGGTGAAGAAATGCTCGATCTCCTTGACCAGGAACTCCGGCACATCGGAGAGCTCCTGGATGTGGTCGAAACGCTTGTCGGCCGGAACGCACAGCACCTTGGCGTCCCCGCCGCCGTCGTCGGTCATGTTGAACACGGCGATCGGGCGGGACTCGACCAGCACGCCCGGCAGCAGGTCGAAGTCCTGCAGCATGACCATGGCGTCCAGCGGATCGCCGTCTTCGCCCAGCGTGTCCTCGAAGTAGCCATAGTGCGTGGGGTACTGCATGGAGGTGAACAGCACCCGGTCCAGGCGGAGGCGGTGGGTTTCGTGGTCGATTTCGTACTTGACCCGGGATCCCTTGGGGATCTCGATGGTGACGTCATGCTGCATGGCTTCGCTCCTTGGAGACGTTCAGACTTTTGGCTTCGGCGCCGCCGGTGCACAACCGTGGCCCGGCGCCGACTACGCTTAACGATATCGGTCTTGCCTTCGCCCCCCGGCATCGGGGTTGAGCCGGGCGAAAAGCAACAATCACAATCCTCAGGAGGGGCAGCATGGGGCGTGGCTTCCGCGTGCTCACCTCAGGCCTGCTGGCCGTGGTGTTCGCCGCGCTGGCCGTGCCCGCAGGATTCAACCTGGCGCAGGCCATCGAGTGGCCTCAGCCGGAGCCGGTCATCAGCACGCCCGCGGCGCAGTTGCCCCCCACCACGCTGGCCGAAGTCCCCTTGGCGACCGGACCGAGCGGCACCGCTCCGCTGCCCGATCCGGCCACGTTGAAACCAGCGCTGGAGAAGGCCTTGGCGTTCGACGGCGCAGGCAGCTTCACCGGGACGGTCACCGATGCGGCCAGCGGCGAGGTGCTGTACAACAAGGCCGCCACCGACCCCGTGATTCCGGCGTCGAACCTGAAGACACTCACCGCGGTCGCCGCGCTGGAGTCGCTCGGCGCGGACCGCCGGCTCTACACCACGGTCAAACGCGGCAGCAACCCGGGGGTGCTGTTCCTGGTGGGCGGCGGCGATACGTTGTTGGGAGCCGGGGAATCACGGCCCGGCGCGGTCTTGGGTGAAGCAGGACTGGCAACGCTGGCGGAGCAGGCAGCCGGGAAACTGGCTGCCAGCGGCTACACCGGTGAGCTGACCGTGGTGGTGGACGATTCGCTCTACTCCGGGCCAACCATCAGCGCCGCCTGGGATCCGGGCGATGTAAAGAACGGCGAAATAGCCCCCGTCTACCCGCTGGCGCTGAATGCCGGGCGGGACCAGGCCGACGGCGGGGGCGATCTGGTGGCCGATGCCGCCGGTCTGGCCGGGGCCGCCTTCAGGGATGCGCTGGCCCAAGCTCTGGCCGGGAAGGACCTGACCGTGGCGGCCACGGTGGGACGCGATGCGGCACCGGCGGACGGGACCGTGCTGGCGGAGGTGCAGTCCGCGCCGGTCGCCGACCAGGTGGCCTACATGATGCAGCATTCGGACAACTACGTGGCCGAGGTGCTGGCACGCAACACGGCAGTGGCCGTGGGCAAGCCCGGCTCCTTCGGCGGCGGCACCGAGGCCGTGCGGGAGGCGGCCGAACGGCTGGGCATCCCGGTGGCGGGGATGGTGCTGGCCGATGCCAGCGGGCTCTCGATGAAAAACCGGGTCAGTCCCGAGCAACTGGCCGCTGCGGTCACCTTGATCGCCACCGCCGAGGACCCGGACCTGCGGGCAGGCATCGGTTCGCTGCCGATCGCCGGCCTGACCGGCACCCTGTCCGGCCGGTACCTGCAGGCCAACGCCGGCGGCGCCGGACTGGTCCGCGCCAAGACCGGCACGCTGAACTCGGTGACATCGCTCAGCGGCTACGTGGCCAGCGCGGACGGACGGCTGCTGATTTTCGCCTTCGTGGCCAACGGGCTGAACGGCTCGATCGACGCCGCCCGCACCGCCGCCGACCGGGCCGCCACCGTGCTGGCCGGCTGCGGCTGCCGCTGACCGGGCACCGATCCGGGAGCCGGGGAGGTAGTGACCGGCTTGGCGCTGGTGTGATCTGATGGAACGCATGGACAGCAGCGCACCCACCCCCAGTGAATCCGGCGCCTCCTCTGGCCCGCCCCCGCGGCTGGTCAATTGGGAACTGGCCGCCGCCACGGCAGCAAAACTGACCCCGGCCGGTCCCCGAATGAAGGGATCGGAAATCCGTGCCACCGTCGAAGAGCTGCGGCGGCTTGCCGAGGTATCGGTGGACCACGTGCACCGCATCACCGGACTTGACGCACCCCGCGACCTCCGCGATTCCGAGGTGCTGATCATCGACCGCGCCGGATGGTCAAAGGCCAACGCCCGCAGCTTCGAAGTCATGCTGGCTCCAGCCCTCACCGCGCTCGCCGAGAAACGCCCGGAGCAGCTCAAGAGCGCCACCACCGTCGTGGGCGGCGCTCTCACCGGCACCCAGATGGGCGCCATCCTCTCCTTCCTGTCCAGCAAGGTGCTGGGCCAGTACGACCCGTTCTGCTCGCTGCTGCCCGGCGGTCCGGCGGCCGGACGGCTGATGCTGGTGGCACCCAACATCGTGACGGTGGAACGCGAACTGAATGTGGTGCCGTCCGACTTCAGGTTGTGGGTCTGCCTGCACGAGCAGACGCACCGGGTGCAGTTCGCCGCGGCGCCCTGGCTGCGCGACCACATGATGGAGCAGATCGGCGAGCTCTCGTCGTCCCTGGTGGAAAAGGCGGACACCCTGGGCGAGCGGCTGCAGCAGACGGTCAAGGCAGCCGTCGCCGCGACCAAGGACAGCGGCAAGGACGACGGCGGAGCGCCGGGTTCTTCGCTCAAAGGTTCCGTCCTGGAGTTGATCCAGGGGCCGGAGGAGAAAGCGGTCTTCTCGCACCTGACGGCGGTGATGAGCCTGCTGGAGGGCCACGCCAACGTGGTGATGGATGCGGTGGACGCCTCGATTGTGCCGACGGTGAAGACCATCCGCCAACGCTTCAATGCCCGCGGTCAGAGCCGCGGCGCGCTGGAGAACTGGGTCCGCAGGATCATGGGACTGGACGCCAAGGCGCGGCAGTACTCCGATGGTGCCAAGTTCGTCCGTGCCGTGACCCGGCAGGTCGGCATGGAAGGCTTCAACGCCGTGTGGGAGCGTCCGGAAAACCTGCCCACGGAAGACGAGATCCACCATCCCGACCTGTGGATCAGCCGCATGGACCTTAGCCGCGCATGAGCGGTGTGGCAGCAGGCCGGCGCAAGCCCCGGCTCCATCCGCATCTGGGGGCCGTCCGGCACCAGCTGCGCCAAGCGCTGGATGAATGTGGACCGGCCCCCGCCGGCGCGGACTCTGCCGAGGCCCCGCTGCTGCTGGTGGCCTGCAGCGGCGGGCCGGATTCGCTCGCCTTGGCCATCGCCGCGGAGTTTTTCAACCGCCCCGCGCGCAACGGCGTCCGTCCCTATCGGGTGGGAGCCGTCGTCGTCGACCATGGACTGCAGCCGGGCAGTGCCGAGGTGGCCGAGGGGGCGCGGCTGCAGCTCGAATCGCTGGGCCTGGCACCGGTGCAGGTGCGCCGCGTGCAGGTGGAATCCGCCGGAATGGGGCCGGAAGCTGCCGCCCGCACCGCGCGCTATGCGGCCCTTGATGCTGCGGCGGCGGAATTCGGGGCGGCCGCAGTCCTGCTGGGGCACACGCTGGACGACCAGGCAGAACAGGTGCTGCTGGGCCTGGGCCGCGGTTCCGGCACCCGCTCGCTGGCCGGCATGCCGGTGAAGCGGGGCCAGTACCTGCGTCCGTTCCTGGCGCTGCGGCGGCGGGATACCGAAGAAGTCTGCGCCGTGGCCGGACTGCAGCCCTGGCACGATCCCACGAACTCGGATCCGCGCTTCATGCGCTCGCGCATCCGGACCCGGGTGATGCCGTTCCTGGAGGAGGAAATGGGCCCCGGCGTGGCAGAGGCATTGTGGCGTTCGGCCCGGATCCTGGCCGCGGATGCCGAGTACCTGCAGGCGCAGGCGGTCGAAGAATACCGCCGGGTGCGGCTGGCGACGCCGGACGGAGTGGAGTTGCAGCGGGACGGGATGGAACGGCTTCCGGCCGCCATGAAGCACCGCGTGATCGCGTTGGCAGCCGCGGAGCTGGGTGGCGAGAATCCCAGCTACGAACGGCTGCAGGCGGCCGAAACGCTGCTGCGCCGTCAAGGCTCCGCTGGCCCCGTGCAGTTGGCCGGATTCGTCAGCGTCTACCGACGGACTGCCGCCAATTCGGTTCCCCAAGATGGCACCGGCTATGGCAATCTTGTGTTGAGAACAACTGACCGCAGCCCCGGTCAGTCAGACCGCTAGACCCGGGAGCAAGTGGTGGATTCCAACGACGTCCAGGCAGACCTCAAGCACGTCCTCTACACCAAGGAGCAGATCCAGCAGCGCATTACCGAGCTGGCTGCCCAGATCGATAAGGATTACGAAGGGCGCGATCTGCTGATCGTCGGCGTCCTCAAAGGCGCGGTGATGGTCATGGCAGACCTGGCGCGCGCCCTGCACAGCCACGTCAAGATGGACTGGATGGCGGTCTCCTCCTACGGCTCCGGCACCCAGTCCTCGGGCGTGGTCCGGATCCTGAAGGACCTGGAGACGGACCTGATGGGCAAGCATGTGCTCATCGTGGAGGACATCATCGACTCCGGCCTGACCTTGTCCTGGCTGAAGACCAACCTGATTTCCCGCGGCCCGGCCAGCGTGGAAATCTGCACGCTGCTGCGCAAACCCGATGCCGCCAAGGTGGAGATTGACGTCAAGTACGTCGGCTACGAGATCCCGAACGAGTTCGTCGTGGGCTACGGGCTGGACTACGCCGAGCGCTACCGCAACCTGGACTTCATCGGCACGCTGGCGCCGCACATCTACGAATAAGCGCTGCACCGTCTTCCGCAGGCCGCGCTACGCCGAGAGGGAACTAATCGGCTCCGCCGAGCGTGAATGAAGACGGACGGTGTATAGCTGTAGTAGCCCACCGGGCTGCCATCACGCGCGGACAAGCAGGAGGGACGGGCGCAAGCCCCCAAGTCGCATGAAATTGAAGAACCTTTTCAAGGGACCAATCATCTGGATTGTCCTGGTCTTGGTCATCCTCCTGATTGCCGTGCCCAACCTGGCCGGCCCGCAGTCGTCGCGGGTGGACACCAGCGTGGGTCTTTCGCTGCTGCAGGATAAAAAGGCGGAACAAGCCCGGATCAACGACGGCGCCCAGAGCGTCGACCTGACGCTGCGCGACGATCTGGTGATTGACGGCGCCAACAAGGGCAAGTCGATTACCTTCTTCTACAGCCGTGACCGCGGACCGGACATCGTCAAAGCGATCAACACCTCCGGTGTGGACAACTTCACCGACCAGCCGGTGGAAAACAACTGGTTCATGAGCTTCATCAGCCTGATCCTGCCCATCCTGATCATCGGCCTGATCTTCTGGTTCCTGCTCTCGCGCATGCAGGGCGGCGGTTCCAAGGTCATGCAGTTCGGCAAGTCCAAGGCGAAGATGATCTCCAAGGACATGCCCCAGGTGACCTTTGCCGACGTCGCCGGGGCGGACGAGGCCGTGGAGGAACTGCACGAGATCAAGGAGTTCCTCTCCGAACCGGCAAAGTTCCAGGCCGTGGGAGCCAAGATCCCCAAGGGCGTGCTGCTCTACGGCCCGCCCGGTACCGGCAAGACGCTGCTGGCCCGCGCCGTGGCCGGCGAGGCCGGTGCACCGTTCTTCTCGATTTCCGGTTCGGACTTCGTGGAGATGTTCGTGGGCGTCGGTGCCTCCCGTGTCCGTGATTTGTTCGAGCAGGCCAAGGCCAACGCCCCGGCCATCATCTTCGTGGACGAAATCGACGCCGTGGGCCGGCACCGTGGCGCCGGCGTGGGCGGCGGAAACGACGAACGCGAGCAGACGCTGAACCAGCTGCTGGTGGAGATGGACGGCTTCGACGTGAAGACCAACGTCATCCTGATCGCCGCCACCAACCGCCCGGATGTGCTGGACCCGGCATTGCTGCGCCCCGGCCGCTTCGACCGGCAGATCTCCGTGGAGGCACCGGACCTCGAAGGCCGCCACCAGATCCTCCAGGTGCACGCGGCCGGCAAGCCGATGGCCCCCGGCGTGGACCTGAAGTCGCTGGCCAAGCGGGCCCCCGGATTCACCGGTGCAGACCTGGCCAACGTGCTCAACGAAGCGGCGCTCTTGACCGCTCGTTCCAACGCCCAGCTGATCGACGACCGGGCATTGGACGAGGCCATCGACCGGGTGATGGCTGGCCCGCAGAAGCGCTCTCGCGTGATGAAGGAGCATGAGCGCAAGATCACCGCGTACCACGAAGGCGGGCACGCGCTGGTCGCGGCCGCGCTGCGCTACTCCGCCCCGGTCACCAAGGTCACCATCCTGCCTCGCGGCCGGGCCCTGGGCTACACCATGGTGGTGCCGGAGGAAGACAAGTACTCCGTGACCCGGAACGAACTGCTGGACCAGTTGGCCTACGCCATGGGCGGCCGGGTGGCCGAGGAGATTGTCTTCCACGATCCGTCCACCGGTGCCTCGAACGACATTGAGAAGGCCACCGGCACCGCCCGGCAGATGGTCACGCAGTACGGCATGAGCGAACGCGTCGGTGCCGTGAAGCTGGGCCAAGGCGGCGGCGAGCCGTTCCTGGGACGCGACATGTCGCATGAACGCAACTACTCCGACCACGTGGCGTTTGTGGTGGACGAGGAAGTTCGCCGGCTGATCGACGACGCCCACGACGAGGCCTACGCGATCCTGACCGAGAACCGCGACGTGCTGGACCGGCTGGCCCTGGCCCTGCTGGAACGCGAAACCCTGAACCAGAGCGAGATCGCCGAGATCTTCCATGACCTGCGCCGCCGCGACCTGCGCGATGTGTGGCTGTCCAAGGAGACCCGGCCGGTCCACGACATTCCGCCCGTTGTCTCGCGGCGGGAGCGCGAAGCCGCAGCCAACGGCCAGCAAGAAGAAGAAAGCCATGCGGCCGTGATCGTGGACCCGAATCCGGCCGGCGGAGACCTGCCGGAGGACGAGGGCCGAGGCGGCGTTCTGGGCACCAGCGGCTAGGATCGCATACGTGACCGATTACGATGACGTCGTTGCCGAACTGGACTTTGACCCGCAGATCGACCTGCCCCGGATCGAAAAAGCGGTGCGCGAGATCCTGATCGCCGTCGGCGAAGATCCGGACCGCGAAGGCCTGCTGGATACCCCGCAGCGTGTCGCCCGTTCGTATGCTGAGGTCTTCGCCGGACTGCACCAGGACCCGGCAGAGGTCCTCGGCACCACGTTCGACATCAACCACGAAGAAATGGTGCTGGTCAAGGACATTCCGTTCTACTCGACCTGCGAGCACCATCTGGTGCCGTTCCATGGCACGGCGCATATTGGCTACATCCCGTCGCATGACGGTAAAGTGACCGGGCTGAGCAAGCTGGCCCGCCTGGTGGAGATCTATGCGCGCCGCCCGCAGGTGCAAGAACGCCTCACCACGCAGATCGTGGAGGCCCTGGTCAAGTACTTGGAACCCAAGGGCGCGATCGTCGTCGTCGAATGCGAGCACATGTGCATGTCCATGCGCGGGGTGCGCAAGCCCGGGGCCAAGACGGTCACCTCGGCCGTGCGCGGCCAGTTGCGCGAGCAGGCCACCCGGGCCGAGGCCATGAGCCTGATTATTGGACGATAGCGAAAAGATAGAGACGGTAGAACTAGATGGATTCACTCGCCGCAGTCCCCGGAACCGGGCCCGCAACCTCGCCCCTGCCCGTGCTGCGCAAGGCACGCGCACCGAAGAAGTTTGCGGACCTGCCCACCGACCGGGCCGTCGTCATGGCCATATTGAACGTCACGCCGGACTCCTTCAGCGACGGCGGGGAACACGCCAACCGCGAAGCGGCGATCGCCTACGGCCTGAAGCTGCTCTACGGCGGCGCCGACATCATCGACGTGGGCGGGGAATCCACCCGCCCGAACGCCGACTCCATCACGCCGGAAGAAGAGCAGCAGCGCATTTTGCCGGTGATCGAGGCGTTGGCCAAGGCCGGCGCCCTGATCAGCGTGGACACCATGCACGTGGACACCGCAGCGAAGGCCCTTGATGCCGGGGCAGCCATCATCAACGACGTGTCCGGCATGACCTTCGACCCGGAGATGCCGGCGCTGGTGGCGGAGCGGAAGGTTCCCTACATCCTGATGCACCGGCGCGGCGACGCCCGCCATGCGGATCCGAAGGCGGATTACCAGGACGTGGTGGCCGAAGTCCTCGCGGAACTGACGGAACTGCGCGACAAGTTCGTTGCCGCCGGGGTTGCGCCGGAGCAGATCATTCTGGATCCGGGCCTGGGCTTCTCCAAGAATGCCGAACACAACTGGGAACTGCTGCGCGCCACCGGGCAGTTCGCCCAGCTGGGACACAAGCTGCTGATCGGTGCGTCCCGCAAGCGGTTCCTCGGCTCGTTGCTGACGTCCGCCGGCAAGGCCGCCGCGCCCAAGGAACGCGACGAGGCCACACTTGCGGTCTCCGCACTGGCCGCGGCCAACGGCGCGTGGGGCGTGCGAGTGCACGACGCCGGTGCCTCCCTGGACGCGGTCAAGGTCGCCGCTGCCTGGGCCAAGTAGGGCGGGTCATGGCGGCAGGACAACCGGCGCGCCCGGACATCATCAAGCTCACCGGCATCGCCGCGGTGGGCTATCACGGCGTGCTGGAACACGAGCGCCGCGACGGGCAGCGGTTTATTGTGGACGTTGCCCTGCACACGGACATCCGGCCGGCGGCGGCCGGCGACGACCTGACGAAGACCGCCAACTACGCCGAACTCGCGGACCAAGTGGAAGCGATCATCACCGGCGAGGCGCTGCAGCTGATCGAAACCCTGGCCGAACGGATCGCGGATCACGTGCTGCGCACCTTCTCCGTGGCGGCGGTGGAGGTCACCGTGCACAAACCGCACGCGCCCATCCAGGTGGAGTTTTCCGACGTCAGCATCAGCATTTACCGGGAGCAGCCATGAGCGTGCGCGCCGTGCTGGCGCTGGGCAGCAACCTGGGCGAACGCAGCGACACGCTCTCGCACGCCGTGGCAGACCTGGTGGACACCCCGCACGTGCGGCTGCGCGAAGTGTCAGCGGTGGTGCAGACCAAGCCGGTGGGCGGTCCCGAGGACCAGCCGGATTACCTGAACATGGTGCTGGAAGTGGAGACCGACCTGGATCCACACCAGCTGCTGGCCCACTGCCAGGCTGTGGAGAACAAGCATCACCGCACGCGGGAAGTGCGTTGGGGCCCGCGGACCCTGGACGTGGACATCATCACCTACGGTGACCTGACCCTGAACGATGACGACCTGGTCATCCCGCATCCGAGGGCACACGAACGCGCCTTCGTGCTGGCGCCCTGGGCTTGGATGGATTCCAACGCCACGCTCAACGGCATCCCGGTCGGCGAACTGGCGAAGGCGGCCGGGGACCTGGACGGCGTCGAGCCCTACGAAGCCGAACCGTTCGAAGCCGGGCAGTAGTGTCCGGCGGGGTGGGGGCTTCGTGAGGACCATCAGGTACCGCTACCTGGCGACCATCGCCGTCGTCACTGCGGCGCTGGGCTGGATGGGCAACCAGATCACCGAGCGCAACGGGCTGCCGGTGCCGTTCCTGCATCTTTCCTCGCTGGTCACGATGGCGGCCATCGCCGTGTTCACGCTGGTGCTGGGCCTGAAAGTGCGTCGCTGGCGCAACGGAAAACGGGACAAGGAATTGAATCCGGTGCTGGCCGCCCGCACTCTGGTGTTGGCCCAGGCCTGTGCGTACGCCGGTTCGTTGATTTTCGGCTGGCACACCGGCATTTTGGTGGACCAACTCGTTTTGCTGCTCTACCGGCCGGGCCTCGGAGCGTTGCCGGCCGTGCTGGCTATGATGGGCGGTGGCCTGATCATGGTGGTGATAGGGCTGGTGGTGGAGCGCTTCTGCAAGCTCCCGCCTGAAGACACCGACGCGGCCAAGAACAACGGAACCGAGGCCCAAGGCGAGGGAGAATATGCCTAGCGAAGCGATCGACCCGGCGTGGATCAACTGGATCCGGGTCTCGCCCAAGTACATCACGGTACAACTGATCGGCTGGGCGATCTTCACCGTGGTTGCACTCGCCGTCCTGTCCGTACCGCTGGCCCTGTTGCTGACCGGCGTGTGGCCCGATTTCCCCGCCTGGCTTGCCTGGCTGCTGAGCGTGGGCACCCTGGTGGCCCGCATCTGGATCGGACTGCTGATTCCGCGCCAGGTCAGGGCCATCGGCTACGCGGAACGAGACGAAGACCTGCTGATCCGGCGCGGCCTGTTTTTCCAGCGCGTCATGGTGGTTCCCTACGGCCGGATGCAGTACGTGGACGTCGCCGTGGGTCCGCTCGAGCGCGCGTTCGGGCTCTGCTCCGTGAAACTGCACACCGCCAGCCCGCAGACCAATGCCAGCATCCCGGGTGTGCCGGCGGCAGAAGGCGCACGGCTGCGCGAACAGCTCTCCGACCGCGGGCAGGCAAGGCTGGCCGGGCTATGACCGTTCCCGGCAGCACCGGGCAGGACCCGCCGCAGGGGCGGGGACCGGATGCGCCCGGCGATGTCCTGCCGGCCTCCCAGGGCGTGCCGCTCACCCCGGACCCCACCGGCATCTGGCACCGGGTGCATCCCGTTTCTCCGCTGGTCCGCGGCTGGATTGCCGTGGCGGCCATCGCCTACTTCTTCGGCCGCGACTGGTTTGAGACCGTGTTTCGCGGCGAGGAGTTCTGGGGGCTAAGCGGTGGCCGGGCGGTCTGGACCGTGCTGATCGTGGCCGGCGTCGTCCTGCTGCTGCTGGCCGGGTTCTTCCTGTCCTGGTGGTTCACCCGCTACCAAGTCACGGACGACCACGTCCGGGTGAACTCAGGCGTGCTATTCCGCCAGCACCGCCAGGCCAGGCTCGACCGGGTGCAGGCGATCGACGTCATCCAGCCCCTGCTGGCCCGGATTTTCGGCCTGGCCGAACTCAAGTTTGAGGTGGCCGACGCCGGTGAGTCCGCCGTGCGGTTGGCGTACCTTCCGCTGGCCTCGGCCCAGGAACTTCGGGCCACCATCCTGGCCCGCGCCGCCGGACTGACCAGCGCTCCCGGCCATGCCCAGGAACCGGTTCCCGAGGCCCCCGAGCAGCAGATCCTGGCCGTGCCGGGCAGCCGCATTGTCGGCGCGGCCCTGCTCTCCGGCACCACCGTGTTCCTTGTCATCATGCTGATCGCGGCGGGGCTGTCCACCTTTGTGTTCGATGCAGCGTTCGGCCCCGCCCTGCTGCTGCCCGCCGCGTTCGGTGTGGCCGCGGGCTACTGGTCTACCTTCAGCACCGGCTACAACTTCCGGGCCGCGGTATCCCCGGACGGCATCCGGCTGCGCTACGGGCTGCTGGAGACCCGGGCGCAAACCGTTCCGCCGGGCCGGGTTCAGGCGGTGGAGATCATGCAGTCGCCGCTGTGGCGCTTCAAGGGCTGGTACCGGATGCGCGTGAATGTGGCCGGCTACGGAGTAAGCACGGAGAATTCCGGTGCCCGCACCACGTTGTTGCCGGTGGGCACCCAGCAGGAAGTCATGCAGATGCTGGCCCTGGTCCTCCCGGACCCCGGCACCGAGGATCCGTTCACGGTTTTCGCCGCGGGCCTGGACGGGATCGCCGACACGGAACAGAACGACGGCGGCGCCTCCGACGACGGCTTCGTCACCTCGCCGCGGCGCGTCCGCTGGCTCTCCTGGCTGACCTGGCGGCGCAACGGCTTTGCCGTCACGGGCACCGCACTGTTGGCGCGCGGCGGCCGGTTGTGGCGCAGCCTCGCCGTGGTGCCGCACGAGCGGACCCAGTCCATCGCGCTGCACCAAGGTCCGCTGGCCCGGCGCCTGCGGGTGGCCGACCTGCGGCTGCACACCACCACCGGGCCGGTCACGCCGGTGGTCTACCAGATCGACGCCGACACCGCCCGCCGGCTCTTCGACGAACAGGCGTCCCGGGCCGCAGCGGCCCGGCGCCGCAGCCTTCCGGAGCGCTGGCTGGAAGCCAGGTCCGAAGCCACGCCGGACGCCCTCAGCGGACCCGGATCGGAGCCTGCCACCGGGCGCCCGGCCGGGCACCAACCGCAGCAGGAAGCCCAGCAGCCGCAGCAGGACGGACACCATCCGGAGCAGGAGAGCCACCATGGCGGGTAGTACAAGGCCCGGCCGGCTGGGCATTGGCGTGATCGGCGCCGGCAAGGTGGGTGCCGTCTTGGGCGCAGCGCTGCGGGGCGTGGGGCACGCCGTCGTCGGCGTTTCCGCCGTGTCGGAGGACAGCAGGGAGCGGGCGGAGAACCTGCTGCCCGGCGTCCCGGTACTGCAGATCCCGGAGATCGTTGAACGGGCCGAACTGGTGCTGCTGGCGGTACCGGATGACGCGCTGCCCGAACTGGTGGAGGGCCTGGCCGCGGCCGGCGTCTGGCAGCCGGGCCAACTGGTGGTGCACACCTCCGGGCGCTTCGGCACCGGCGTGCTCGCACCGGCACGGGCCAAAGGAGCCATCCCGCTGGCCATCCACCCCGCCATGACCTTCACCGGCATGAGTCTTGACCTGGCCCGGTTGACCGACTGCAGTTTCGGGGTGACCGCCGAAGCCACGGTCCTTCCGATAGCGCAGGCGCTGGTGGTGGAGATGGGCGGCGAGCCGGTGGTCATCGCCGAGCAGGACCGCACGCTTTACCACGCGGCCTTGGCGCATGCCTCAAACCACCTGGTGACGATTGCGGCCCAGTCCGCCCAACTGCTGGCCGAAGCCGGCGTGGAGCAACCGGACCGGGTGCTCAGCGCACTGATGCGGGCATCCCTGGAGAACGCGCTGGCCTCCGGTGAATCGGCGTTGACCGGGCCGGTGGCGCGCGGCGATGCCGGCACGGTCCGCAGCCATCATGAAGCGCTGCTGCGCCGCGAAGTGGATTCGGGCAGCACCGACATCCGGCTGGCCTACGAGGAACTGGCCCGTTCCACCGCCCAGCGCGCGTTGGAACGGGGCCTGCTGAAAGAGGCGCAGGCCACCGAAATTCTGGACATTCTGGCCCAATCCCATCCGGAGGAGAACCCGTGACCCGCCCGCAGCTTGTGACAACCCAAGCCGAACTGAAGGATGCCACCGCCGGACTCCTGGCCGGGGCAAGCGGCCGGCCGTCGGTGGGACTGGTGCTGACCATGGGGGCGCTGCACGCCGGCCATGCAGCCTTGGTGCGCGCCGCGCGGGAGGCGAGCGACGTCGTCGTGGTTTCCATTTTTGTGAATCCGCTGCAGTTCGGCGAAGCGGAGGACCTGGACCGGTACCCGCGCACGCTGGAGGCCGATCTGGACCTGCTGGCGGAGTGCGGCGCGGACGTGGTCTTTGCGCCGAGCGTGGAGGAGGTCTACCCGAACGGCGCCCCGGGGATCAGGATTACCGCCGGCGATCTCGGCGCCAAGTTCGAGGGGGCCTCCCGTCCGGGCCACTTCGACGGAGCGCTCACCGTGGTGGCCAAGCTGCTGCATCTCGGGCTGCCGGTCGGTGCAGCTGACTATCGGACGTTCTTCGGCCAGAAGGACGCCCAGCAATTGGTCCTGGTCAAGCGGATGGTGGCGGACCTGAACTTCCCGGTGCAGGTCGTGGGAGTGCCCATTGTGCGCGACGACGACGGGCTGGCGCTCTCCAGCCGCAACCGATTCCTCTCCGAAGCGGAGCGGGACGCGGCACTGGTGCTGTCCCGCAGCCTCGAGTACCTGCGTCGACAGGCGGATCGCCATGAAGCCCTGGATGTTGACGGCGCCTTGGCGATGATCGACTCGGTGCCGCTGGTGCAGTTGGACTACTTGGAAGTGGTGGACCCGAACACCCTGGAGCCGCTGGCCTTCAACTGCCGGGAAACCCCGTTCACCGGCGAGGCCTTGGCGCTGGTCGCCGCCAAGGTCGGCCCGGTGCGGCTGATCGACAACGTGCAGCTGGGGTACTGACGCTGAGCTACTGACGTGGGACGTTTGGCTGGCCCGCCCCGGGTACCGGTACCCTTAACTACCGTGACCCGCGAAAATTCCCCCACTCCTCATCCCACAGCCGAGGCTGCCGACGCCTCCGAGCAGATGCACGTGCGCATGGCCAAGCGTGCCAAACTACTTGAACGCGGCGTGGAGGCCTACCCGGTGGGGGTGGACCGGACCCACACGCTGGCCGAGGTGCGGGAAAAGTACGGCCACCTCGAGGCGGACGAAACCACCGGCGACATCGTCGGCGTGTCCGGCCGTGTGGTCTTCATCCGCAACACCGGAAAGCTGTGCTTCGCCACCTTGCAGGAAGGCAATGGCACCCGGCTGCAGGCCATGTTGAGCCTGGCCAACGTCGGCGAGGAAGCGCTGGCGGACTGGAAGGCGCTGGTGGACCTGGGCGACCACGTGTTCATCCGTGGCGAGGTCATCAGCTCCAAGCGCGGTGAGCTGTCCGTTATGGCCAACACCTGGCAAATGGCCTCCAAGGCGCTGCGTCCCCTGCCCGTGCTCCACGCCGGCCTCAACGAAGAGACCCGGGTACGGCAGCGTTATGTGGACCTGATGGTCCGCGACGAAGCCCGGCAGATGGTGTACACCCGCGCAGCCGTGATCCGTTCCATCCGGGACACCCTCCACTCCCACGGCTATGTGGAAGTGGAGACGCCCATGCTGCAGCTGGTCCACGGCGGTGCCACGGCCCGTCCCTTCGAAACGCACCTGAACGCGTTCAACCAGGACATGACCCTGCGCATTGCCACCGAGCTCTACCTCAAGCGTGCAGTGGTCGGCGGCATTGACCGGGTCTTCGAGCTGGGTCGCATTTTCCGCAATGAGGGCGTGGACTCCACGCACAGCCCGGAATTCACCACCCTGGAAAGCTACGAGGCTTACGCCGACCAGTTCGTGATGGCTGACCGGATCAAGGAGATGATCCTTAATGTGGCCGACAGGCTGGGCACCCGCGTGCTGGAAACCCCGCAGGGCACCATCGACCTGAATGGAGAATGGCGCTGGCTGGCGGTCTACCCGGGATTGTCCGAAGCGGTGGGCCAGGAAATCACTCCGGAGACCGGCGGGCACGTGCTGCGCGAAATTGCCGACAAGCACGGCGTGAAGATCGATCCGAAGTGGGACACGCAGAAAACAGTGGTCGAGTTGTTCGGCGAAATCGTCGAGCCCACCCTGCTGCAGCCAACCTTCGTTTACGATTATCCGCCCGCTGCGCAACCACTGGCACGAAACCACCGGGATAAGCCGGGCCTGATTGAGGCCTGGGATCTGATTATCGGCGGAATGGAACGCGGCACCGCATTCTCCGAGCTGATTGATCCGGTAATCCAGCGCGAACGGCTGACCCAGCAGTCGCGTTTGGCAGCTGCCGGCGACGAGGAGGCCATGCAGCTGGATGAAGACTTCCTGCGCGCGCTCGAATACGGTGCTCCGCCGATGGGCGGCATCGGGCTGGGCATTGACCGACTGGTGATGCTCTTCACCCAGGTGGGAATCAGGGAGACCATACTGTTCCCGCTGCTGAAGCCGGAGGTGGGCTAAGGATGGAATATCTCTGGGTACTTGCGCCGTCGCTCGGCGTTGGGCTCTTGTTCTATTTCGTGATGAAAGCCATATTCAATGCCGACCGCAAAGAACGCGAAGCATTGGCGGAAGCGGAGCACGAGGCGGATAGGCGCGCAGCCGAAGGCGGCACCGAATAACGGCGAACGCCCCGGAAACCCTGGACAATGATCGATTGTCCGGGGTTTCTCCTTTAAGCACTACAGGACATGTGGTTAGAGCCCATTATGGCCAAACCAATATCACTCATGCCGGATTTTTCCTAGTTTTCATTAATCAGTTCGTATTGCCTTCAAATCGAGTGTGCGCAATAATCAATTTGGTTCGGCAATCCCGGCCAAATAGATCCACTCACTAAAGGAGCCTTCCGTGGCGCAAGAAGTAAAAATCATTCTGGTTGACGATCTGGATGGTGGCTCGGCGGATGAAACGGTCCGCTTCAGCATGGATTCCAGCAGTTACGAGATTGATCTTTCTTCAACGAATGCCGCGGCCCTTCGCGACGCACTTAAGCCGTACATTTCCGCCGGTCGGAAGATTCCTTCCCGCGGCGCACGGGCCGGAAAGCCGGCCAGCAGCACCCGCAGTCAGGATGCCTCGGCAATTCGGGCGTGGGCGCGGGACAACGGTTACAACGTCAGCGACCGCGGTCGTGTGCAGTCCGAGATCATTGAAGCCTACAAGGCTGCCCACGGGGGATAACGGGCGGCCCGTTCCAATGCGGGCAGATCAATCGGCGGGGCGGACAGGCAACTGTCCGCCCCGCTTTGCGCTCTCCGGCAGGGCATTACCCCTAGGGCGAACAGACCTCCGCAGAGCCAGTCGGGCACGTAGCATCAAAGTACGCAGTAGCTAGGAGTGTGCGAGATGTTTGAGAGATTTACCGACCGTGCCCGTCGCGTTGTCGTGCTGGCTCAAGAAGAAGCCCGCATGCTCAACCACAACTACATCGGCACCGAACACATCCTCCTGGGTTTGATTCACGAGGGTGAAGGCGTTGCCGCCAAAGCACTGGAGTTCCTCGGCGTCTCCCTGAACGGCGTTCGCGAGCAGGTCCAGGAAATCATCGGCCAGGGCCAGCAGGCTCCGAGCGGCCATATTCCGTTCACGCCGCGGGCCAAGAAGGTCTTGGAGCTGTCGCTGCGCGAAGCCCTCCAGCTTGGCCACAACTACATCGGTACCGAGCACATCCTGCTGGGCCTGATCCGCGAAGGCGAAGGCGTGGCCACCCAGGTGCTGGTCAAGCTCGGCGCAGACCTCAACCGCGTACGCCAGCAGGTTATCCAGCTGCTCTCCGGTTACCAGGGCAAGGAACCGGTCACCGCCGGCCAGCAGCAGGAGGGAACTCCTGCCGGGTCCGTGGTGCTGGACCAGTTCGGCCGCAACCTGACCCAGGCGGCGCGTGAATCCAAGCTCGACCCCGTCATCGGGCGCGAGCACGAGATGGAACGCGTGATGCAGGTCCTCTCCCGCCGCACCAAGAACAACCCGGTGCTGATCGGCGAGCCCGGCGTCGGCAAGACGGCCGTGGTGGAGGGCCTGGCCCAGGCCATCGTCCGCGGCGACGTGCCCGAGACCATCAAGGACAAGCAGCTCTACACGCTGGACCTCGGATCGCTGGTGGCCGGCTCCCGCTACCGCGGTGACTTCGAAGAGCGGTTGAAGAAGGTCCTGAAGGAAATCCGGACCCGCGGCGACATCATCCTGTTCATCGATGAGATCCACACGCTGGTCGGTGCGGGTGCGGCCGAGGGCGCAATCGACGCCGCCTCCATCCTGAAGCCGATGCTGGCCCGCGGCGAACTGCAGACCATCGGTGCCACCACCCTGGATGAGTACCGCAAGCACATCGAGAAGGACGCCGCGCTGGAGCGCCGGTTCCAGCCGATCCAGGTCGAGGAACCGTCCGTGGAGCACGCAGTGCAGATCCTCAAGGGCCTGCGCGACCGTTACGAGGCCCACCACCGGGTCTCCATCACCGACGGCGCCCTGGATGCCGCCGCGCATCTGGCACACCGCTACATCTCCGACCGTTTCCTGCCGGACAAGGCCATCGACCTGATCGACGAGGCCGGCGCCCGGCTGCGCATCCGCCGGATGACCGCACCGCCGGAGCTCAAGGACATCGACGAGCGTATCTCGCAGCTGAAGAAGCAAAAGGAATCGGCCATCGATGCCCAGGACTTCGAAGGTGCCGCTACGCTGCGTGACCAGGAGAGCAGGCTGCAGGACGAGCGGGCGGAGAAGGAACGCGCCTGGAAGTCCGGCGACCTGGATGAGATTGCCGAGGTTGACGAGGACTTGGTGGCCGAAGTGCTGGCCAACTCCACCGGCATCCCGGTGTTCAAGCTGACCGAGGAAGAGTCCAGCCGCCTGATGCACATGGAGGCCGAGCTGCACAAGCGCGTGATCGGCCAGGACGAGGCGATCAAGGCCATCTCGCAGGCCATCCGACGCACCCGCGCCGGCCTGAAGGACCCCAACCGCCCCTCCGGCTCGTTCATCTTCGCCGGCCCCACCGGCGTCGGCAAGACCGAGCTGGCCAAGGCCTTGGCGGAGTTCCTCTTCGGCGAGGAAGACGCGCTGATCACGCTGGACATGTCCGAATACTCGGAGAAGCACACCGTCTCGCGGCTCTTCGGTGCCCCTCCGGGCTACGTCGGCTACGAAGAGGGCGGACAGCTGACCGAGAAGGTGCGCCGTCGCCCGTTCTCCGTGGTGCTCTTCGACGAGGTGGAAAAGGCCCACGCGGACCTGTTCAACTCGCTGCTGCAGATCCTTGAGGACGGCCGCCTGACGGACAGCCAGGGCCGCGTTGTGGACTTCAAGAACACGGTGATCATCATGACCACCAACTTGGGTACACGCGACATCTCCAAGGGCGTCATGACCGGCTTCCAGTCGGGCACGGACACCAAGACCGGGTACGAGCGGATGCGCGCCCGGGTTCAGGATGAGCTCAAGCAGCACTTCCGGCCCGAGTTCCTCAACCGCGTTGACGACACGGTGGTCTTCCCGCAGCTGAGCGAAGAGGAAATCGTCCAGATCGTGGATCTGTTCGTCGAGCGGCTGCGGAAGCGGTTGACCGAGAAGAACCTCAAGATCGAGCTGAGCGATCCGGCCAAGGTGCTGCTGGCAACCCGCGGCTACGATCCGACGATGGGTGCCCGTCCGCTCCGCCGGACCATCCAGCGGGAGATCGAGGACCAGCTCTCGGAGAAGATCCTCTTCGGCGAGTTCCACCCCGGCGAAACCATCCACGTGGACGTCGACGGCGAAGGCGATGCGGCAACGTTCGTGTTCACCAGCACCGGCGCCCCCAAGGCGATTGAGGAAGTTCCGGACACCCCGGCACTGTCCCAGTAGCAAGCACTGCGCAAAGGTGAACCCCGGCTTCGGCCGGGGTTCACCGGTTTAACCGTATTAACCGCTCGGATCCGGCAGCACACCGTGAAATCATTTTGTGCGGCAATCTGTGATCCGTGGCACAAGTAGTGTTTACTGAATCCATGAGTTCTGAAGCACTTACTTCCGATATCCGGACGGCGGCACCCCTGCAGCAGGATTCCGGTTCCCCGTTCGGCGACCTGGACCGCTATATCGCCCTGCCGCGGCTGGGCTCGCTGGCGCTCAGCCCGGATGGCAGCCGGCTGGTGACCTGTGTCAGTGTTTTGAACTCCGCCGCCACCGAGTACACCTCGGCCCTCTGGGAGGTCGACCCCGCCGGTGTGCGTCCCGCCCGCCGGATCACCCGCAGCTCCAAGGGCGAATCCGGTGCAGCCTTCGCCCGCAACGGCGATCTTTACTTCACCTCCGCCCGCCCCAGCCCCGATGACGCCGCTGAAGAACCGGTGCCCGCCCTGTGGCGCCTGGCGGCGGCCGGAGGAGAGGGCCGGGTGGTGCTGTCGCGCCCCGGCGGAGTGGCCGCGGTGCGCTGTGCCCGCGATGCAGACACCGTGGTGGTGGATGCCCAGGTTTTGCGAGGTTCCGACGGCGAAGAGGCTGACGCGAACCTCCGGACCGCCCGCAAAGACAAGAAGGTCTCGGCCATCCTGCATTCCGGCTACCCGGTGCGCTTCTGGGACCACGACCTGGGGCCGGGGGAGAAGCGGCACTTCGTCCTGCAGCAGTCCGCGGATGACGCGCAGACAACCTTCACGGTGGACGACGAGCCCAGCGGCAGCCTGCGCAGCATCACCGATTGGGCGGGAAGTGCCCTGATGGAAACCGGCGCTGAACTCAGCCCGGACGGGGCCACGCTGGTGGTCAACGTCCGCCAGCCCATGCCGCGGGGGGATGCCCGCAGCGTACTTGCCGCCGTCGATACCGGCACCGGCGAACGGCGGATCCTGCTGGATAGCGCGGATACCGACTACTCTCCCGGTCCGGTCAGCCCCGACAACAGCACCGTGGTGGTGGTCTGCGAGACCGTGTCCGGGCCGCAGACGGTTCCTTCGGTCAGCCTGGGTCTCCTCCCGCTGGCCGGCGGCGAACTGCGTCCGCTGGCCGCAGACTGGGATCGCTGGCCGCATCCCGCCGCCTGGCTGCCCGACGGGTCGGGCCTGCTGGTGACAGCCGACGACGGCGGCCGCGCCCCGCTGTTCCACATCGACGCCGGCACCGGCTCGGTGCGCAAGGTGACGCACGACGATGCAGCCTACTCCGACGTCGTGGTCAGCCCGGACGGACGCTTCGCCTACGCCCTGCGCAGCTCCTACCTGTTCCCGCCCGAGCCGGTCCGCATCCACCTGTCGTCCGGGGACACCACGGCGTTGCCAGCGCCGGCCCCCCGGCCGGAGCTGGGCGGACGGCTGGAGGAAATCACCACGACGGTGGGCACCGACGGCGAGCAGGCCGAGGTGCGCGGGTGGCTGGCGCTGCCCGAGAATGCTTCCGCGCAGAACCCTGCGCCGCTGCTGCTGTGGGTGCACGGCGGTCCGCTTGGCTCCTGGAATGCGTGGAGCTGGCGCTGGTGTCCGTGGCTGCTGGTGGCCCAGGGCTACGCCGTGCTGCTGCCGGATCCGGCCCTGTCCACCGGCTACGGGGACGACTTCATCCGGCGGGGCTGGGGCCAGTGGGGCCAGGCACCGTACACGGACCTGATGGCCATCACCGACGCCGCCGTGCAGCGCGAGGACATCGACGATACCCGCACGGCCGCGATGGGCGGTTCGTTCGGCGGCTACATGGCCAACTGGATCGCCGGACACACCGACCGGTTCCGGGCCATTGTCACCCACGCCAGCCTCTGGGCGCTGGACCAGTTCGGACCGACGACGGATGTCTCGACTTACTGGGAGCGGGAGATGACGCCCGAGATGGCGCTGGAAAACTCCCCGCACCTGCACGTGGAGAAGATCAACACGCCGATGCTGGTGGTACACGGGGACAAGGACTACCGGGTGCCGATCGGCGAGGGGCTGCGGCTCTGGTACGAACTCTTGTCACGGTCGCAGCTGGCCGCGGGAACGGACGGGCAGACACCGCACCGGTTCCTGTACTTCCCCGACGAGAACCACTGGGTGCTCTCACCGCAGCACGCCAAGATCTGGTACTCGGTGATCTGCAACTTCCTGGCCCGGCACGTGCTGGACCAGGAGACGGAACTGCCGGCCGAACTGGGGCTTTAGACTGACTGGGTGACCGACGCCTTCAAGATCCGCCCCGCCCGCACTTCCGACGTCACGGAGATCCGCCGCCTGGTCAAGCCGCTGGCCGACGAACGCGTGCTGCTGGAGAAGGAGGCGGTGGCCTACTTCGAAGGCATCCAGGAGTTCCGGGTGGCAGAGACGCCGGAAGGTGAAGTCGTGGGCTGCGGCGCCGTGCACGTGATGTGGGAGGACATCGCCGAGGTGCGCACGCTGGCCACCGCGGCGCATTGGCGCGGCCGGGGAGTGGGCCACGCGCTGCTGGACGAACTCATCGGCGCGGCCAGGGATCTGGGCGTCAGCCGCGTGTTCTGCCTGACCTTTGAGGTGGACTTCTTTACCCGGCATGGCTTCGAGGTGATGGCCGACCAGTCGGCGGTTGATCCGGAGGTATATTCCGAGCTGCTGCGCTCCACCGATGAAGGCGTGGCCGAGTTCCTCGACCTGGCCCGGGTCAAACCCAACACGCTGGGCAACACCCGGATGATCCGTTCGCTCTGAGCCGCCGGGCTGCCGCGGGTTCAGCTCGATTCCGCCGCCGAGTTACCCACCGGATACGCAGCGTTCGACCGTGAAGAACCGGTCGGACCGTCGACGTGGACTGCTCCGGGCACTGCAGGGCGAACCCAGCGACCAGGCCAACGACGTTTAGCCGGGGAGGCTGATCCCGCTGCCTGCGGTGACGGCCAGTCCGTCCGCGAGCAGCCCGTCGAGAGCGCGGCCCAACTGTTCGTCCCCGGCCGGCAGCGCCCGCAGCGCCCGAAGAGGCTTGTGGTAGGCAGCAGGCAGGGCCGCCAGGTCGATGCTGCCCAGCAGGACCTCGCGCGGAACGGACGATTCCGCTTCGCGCAGCACGGCCATCATGGCGCCCCGCACTTGCCGGTCGGTGCCCGCCCAGGCCTGCCCCTTGGGGACGTAATGCGGTTCCGGGCGCCCGGCTGCCACCCACGCGCAACGATCCAGCACCGGACAGGCGTCGCACCGCGGCGCCCTCGCCGTGCACACCAGGGCACCGAGCTCCATCGCACCGGCGTTCCATTCCTTGGAGCCGATGGCCGGCATCAGTTCCTGCGCCAGGCGCATCTCCGCTGCGGTCAGCGCTGGCGCCGGGAGGGCAGCGCCGGTCACCAGGCGGGCATGTACCCGGCGGACATTCGTGTCCACCACGGTTTCCGGCAGCCCGAAGGCAAAGGATGCCACCGCGGCCGCGGTGTAGGTTCCGACGCCGGGGAGTTCCAGCAGGCTGCCGAGGTCGTCCGGCACCTGGCCGCCGTGCCGCTCCACAATCGCCGTGGCCGCGGCATGCAGGCGCAGCGCGCGGCGGGGGTACCCCAGCCGCCCCCAGGCCCGGACCGCTTCGCCGGCCGAATCGGCCGCGAGATCGGCAGGTCGAGGCCAGCGCTGCATCCACTGCTCCCAGACCGGCAACACCCGGACCACCGGAGTCTGCTGCAGCATGAATTCGCTGACCAGGATGCCCCACGCGTCGCATTCCGGGCGACGCCAGGGCAGGTCCCTGGCGCTGGCCGCAAACCAGTCGCGGATGCGCCGGTGCAGCAGGTCGGCTTCTGCCGATTCGATGGAAGAAGCCGGAGCGGCGGCGTCGAGACGGGGCATGGAACTCCTACGATGTGACCAACCAATACTGTACTGCCCGGCGTGGTGCTGACTGTACCGGCCGATGCGGTCTCCTAACCTTGAGGTATGGCAGGCAGCGGCACATCCGGCGGGCACGGACAGGGTTCACCTGTTCGGCGGCCCAGCCCTGCGGTCTATCGCCGCCGGCGGCTGGTGGCGCTGTCCCTGGTGGTGCTGGTGCTGGCCAGCATCGTTGCTGCCGGGTTCTGGATCGCCAGCCTGCTGGGACCGGCACCGGAAGACGCCTCGACCGACGTGGCCGGTCCGGCGGCGCCCAGCTCCCCGGCCGCCAGCCCCGCAGCCAGCGCGGGCTGTGAGGACTCGGACGTGGTGGTGCGGGCCGAAACCGATGCCGCGGCTTACGGGAGCGGGGAGAATCCCACACTCATTCTGGAAGTGGCCAACAAGGGCAAGAGCCCGTGCGAAGTCAACGTCGGCACCGATGCCATGGAGTTCGTGGTCACCAGCGGCGATGACCGGATTTTCTCTTCGGCGGACTGCCAAGTGGACCCCGAACCACTGATGATGACGCTTGAGCCGGGCAAGAAGGAGCAGGCGCGTTTTACCTGGGAGCGGAACCGGACCGCGCCGGGCTGCACTTCGGTGGAGGCCAAGCCGCAGCCTGGCACCTATGTCCTGACCACCAAGCTGGACAAGAAATCCAGCAAGAAGACCGTGTTCGAACTGCGTTAGCCGAGCCCTCCGGGCCCGCCAAATCCTAGAGGAACCGGTCCAGCAGACTGGTTTCGGCAATCCGGGACAGGCCCTCGCGGATCACCCGTGCGCGCTGCTCGCCGATGCCGTCAACGGCCATCAGGTCATCGATGTTGGCCGCCATCAACGACTGCAGCCCGCCAAAGTGGTCGACCAAGCGGTCGGCTACCGCTCGCGGCACCGATTTCACTCCTGCCAGCAGGCGGTAGCCGCGGGGTTGGACCACGGCATCCAAGGAGTCCTGGCCGGGCTGGATGCCAATCACGCTGGCCACACGGCCCAAATCGATCAGATCGTTGGAGGTGAAATTGCGCAGCGTCTGGAGTGCGCTGTCCACGTCGATGCCGCCCTTGATTTCCGCGTAGTCGCGCAGGATCATTTCGCTATCCGGGCCCAGCCCCGAGGTCAGCTCATCCAGCTGCAGGGAGAGCAACCGGCCGTCCACGCCGAGCTCAAGGACGTATTGCGAGATCTCGTCGGAGATGCGGCGGACCATTTCCTGCCGCTGCAGGGTCACCGCCACGTCCCGGACGGTGACCATGGCCTCGATCTCCAGCGCGGAGAGCGAGCCGGTGACCTGGTCCAGCCGCGCGCGGTAGCGCTCCAAGGTGGCCAGCGCCTGGTTGGCGCGCGCAAGCACCGGTTCGGAGCCCTCCAGCACATGCCGGATGCCCTCCACATACAGCGCGATGATCTGCATGGACTGGCTCACCGAAATCACCGGCAGCCCGGTCTGGATCGCGACGCGTTCGGCGGTGCGGTGACGGGTGCCCGACTCCTGGGTGGCGATGGAAGGGTCCGGGACCAGCTGCACTGCGGCCTTGACGATGGTCGCCGCGTCCTTGTCACAGACGATGGCGCCGTCCATTTTCGCGAGTTCCCGCAGCCTGGTGGGTGAGAATTCGATTCCGATATCGAACCCGCCGCTGCTGATCTCTTCCACCTGCTGGTCGTAGCCCAGCACGATGAGCGCGCCAGTGCGCCCACGAAGGATTCGTTCCAACCCGTCGCGCAGTTGGGTTCCCGGAGCTACGCGGGCCAGTGTCGCCTTGAGGGCGTCCTCGGGGCTCTTGACCATATGGGCGTTTCCTTAGGGCAGGCGGGCATGGGAGCAGGGCCGCCGTCCGGACAGCCTCAGGCTCCATGATAGTGCCGGATTCGGGCTATCCTTCTCCCCGGCCGCTCAGCGGAACAGCGTAGACAGCGCTTCGGAGACGGTATGCACTTCCTTGACCGTGAATCCGGCCGGAACCTGGCCCGTTCCATCCGGGGAAGCCGGAACGATCGCGTGCGTGAACCCGAGTCGTTCCGCTTCCTGGATGCGCCGCCCGATGCCCGGCACCGGCCGCACTTCGCCGGCCAGGCCAACTTCACCGAAGGCGATGAGTTGCGCCGGCAGCGGCTGGTTGGTTTTCGCTGAGGCAATGGCCAGCACGGTGGCCAGATCGGTGGCCGGTTCACCCAGCCGGACGCCGCCCACCGTCGCCACGTAGCTGTCGTCCTTGTGCAGCGACATTGATGCCCGACGCTGCAGCACGGCCATCATCATCGCCACGCGGGAAGAATCCAGCCCACTGGTGGCGCGCCGCGGCTGGGCGTTGGACGTCTCGGCCAACAATGCCTGCACCTCCGCCACCAGCGGCCGGCGGCCTTCGAGCGTGACCGTGATGCAGGTGCCGGAGACCGGGTCCTTGGTCCGGGAGACAAAGAGTCCGCTCGGATCGGTCAGCCCCTCGATGCCGCCTTCGGTCAGATCGAAGCAGCCGACCTCGTCGGTGGGGCCGTAGCGGTTCTTGACCGCACGCACCAGCCGCAGGCGCGAATGCCGGTCGCCGTCGAACTGGCACACCACATCCACCAAGTGTTCCAGGAGCCGCGGCCCGGCGATGGAGCCGTCCTTGGTCACATGCCCCACCAAGATGGTGGTCATGCCCTTGGTCTTGGCGGCATTGATCAGCGACGCCGCGACCTCCCGCACCTGCGTGACGCCGCCTGCAGCGCCTTCCACCGCGCTGCTGCTGAGCGTCTGGACCGAATCGACGATCAACAACGACGGCTGCAGCTGCTCCACGTGGCCCAGCGCAATGCCCAGGTCCGTCTCGGCGGTCAGATAGAGATTGTCCGCCACCGCGGAGATCCGTTCGGCGCGCAGCTTGACCTGGGCAGCGGACTCTTCTCCGGTCACATATAAGACGTCCCGATCCTGCCGCGCCACCCGCGCCGCAACGTCGAGCAGCAGGGTGGACTTGCCGATGCCGGGCTCGCCGGCCAGCAGGATGACTGCCCCCGGCACCAGGCCGCCACCGAGCACCCGGTCCAGTTCGCCGACCCCGGTGGCCCGGAACGCGGCAGTCGTGGCATCAACATCGGCGATCCGTTCGGCCGGCCGGGCGACAGCGGCAGCGGCCGTGGTGCGCGCAGCCACCGGCGTGGCCTCCTCAACGGTTCCCCACGCCTGGCACTCGCCGCAGCGGCCCACCCATTTCGCCGTGCTCCAGCCACACTCGGCGCAGCGGTAGGCAGGGGATTTGGAACGGGTCTTGGTGCTCATGCACCCAGCGTAGCCGGGGCCAAAGACAATCAGAGTTTGGGCAGGTAGGCCGCGGCATCGTCGTGGCTAAGCCCGGCGGCCTCGAGCAGGTCCACCATCAGCGGCCGGAAGACCAGGACCAGGCCCTCCCCTTCCATGGTGGCAATGCCCAAATGCTTGGGATGCAGCCGGGTGGCAATCTCGGCCAGGTCGTTCCTGGCACCGGAGAGCCGTCGCTCACGGGCTCCCGGATCGCGGTCGGAGAGGCCTTCGGCAAGGATCTCGACGGCGTCGGCCGTTTCCTGCAGTACTTCGGAGAAGGCCTCGATCGCTTCGTCCGTCATGGCCGCGTGGTTGATCACCGAGGTCAGCCGGCGCGAAAACACCCGGCTGTTGCGCATGGCCAGATCCGCCATCTCGGCAGAATCCTGCAGGTCGCCGACCTCCTCGCGGTGCCGGCGGTAGGCGAGGGATATCCGGGCCACCTCCCGCGCCGAGGAGAAGCTGCCGCGCACGTCGTCGATCAGTGACTGGCTGGCCCGCGCCCGGATCAGGGCGTGCCAGGCCATGGTGGGGTCGCTCTTGGCCAAGGCATCCGAGCAGTCGCGCAACACCCCGGACAGTTCGTCCAGGAGCTTCTGCAGATGCGAGCGTGGTTCCGACCGGGGATCCCCCGGAATCAACATGGTCACCACCAGAGCGAAGGCTCCGCCGATGACCGCGTCCAGGCTGCGGGTAAAGGGTCCGCCGGCCGGCGCGGGCAGCAGCACCACCAGCACCGACTGCAGCGCCATCTGGGTGGTGAAGATGCTGCCGCTGTCCAGGAACCTGGCCAGCAAAATGGAGACCAGCAATACCAGAGCGGCCTGCCAGATGCCAGGCCCGAGGAAGTGCAGCAGCAGGTCGCCGACTGTGATGCCCAGGGTGCAGCCGATGGCTACCTCGAGCACCTTGCGAACCCGGGGGCCCTTCACGAAACCGAGCGCGATGATGGACGACGTGGCGGCGAACAACGGGCCCTCGTGCCCCAGCACGCGCTCGGCCACGACGTAGGCGGCCACGGCGCAGAAGGTAATCCGCAGGGCGGGCATAAACGAGGACTTGCTGCGGCTGTAGCCGGCACGCGCCCGCCTGCGCAGGAACGACCGGGCCTCTGTCAACCGGGTGCCTGCGCTCATGCTCCCAGTCTAGGCGGGCCGATCCGCGATTCTGCCGGACTACGATTGCGCCGCCGGGCCGCCCGCCGAAACCGGCTCCATAGTATGAGGCTGCTCACGAAGGCAAGGCATGCGCGCGGTTCGTTAGCAAACAGTCCGGTCTTGTTCACTTTGCGTTCACCTTGGTCGTGCACATTCTTTACGTGACGCCCATAGCGTCAAAGGAGCACGACACGGGGGCGGAAAAACGTCCGGTCGTCGTGATCCGTTCTCACCCTGAAAGGGACCATACTCGTGAAGGCAATTCGCATCGGCCGCGCGGCCGCCGTCCTCTCCGTTGCAGCTCTGGCACTGACCGCATGTGGCTCGGACAACGCCACCGGAAACCAGGCAGCATCCGGCAGCACCGAGTCCGCGTCGACCGTTTCCGGCACCCTGTCCGGTGCCGGTGCTTCCTCGCAGGATTCGGCCATGCAGGCCTGGATGGCCGGCTTCACGGCCAAGAATCCCGAAGCCAACGTTCAGTACTCGCCGGACGGCTCCGGCGCCGGCCGCGACGCGTTCCTCGGCGGCGGCGTGCAGTTCGCCGGCTCGGACGCCTACCTGGACGACGACGAGTGGAAGCAGGCCCAGGAAATCTGCGGCCCCGACGGCGCGATGAACATCCCCGGCTACGTTTCCCCGATCGCCGTCGCCTTCAACCTCGAAGGCGTCGACTCGGTGAACATGGACGCCGAGACCATCGCGAAGGTCTTCCGCGGCGAGATCACCAAGTGGAACGACGAGGCCATCGCCTCGCAGAACGAGGGCGTCGAGCTGCCCGACACCGCCATCACCGTGGTGCACCGCTCCGACGAGTCCGGCACCACCGAGAACTTCGTCGAGTACCTGTCCGCTGCTGCCGGCGATGTCTGGACCGATGAGGTTTCCGGCGACTGGCCCGCCAAGCTGCAGTCCGAGAACGCGCAGGGCACCTCCGGCGTCGTCTCCACCACCACCGCCACCGATGGCGCCATCACCTACGCGGACGCTTCCGCCGTGGGCGGACTGGGCACCGTGAAGGTCAAGGTCGGCGAAGAATACGTCGAGCTCAGCGCCGAGGCAGCCTCCAAGGCCGTCGAGGCAGCCACCCCGGTTGAGGGCCGCAGCGACGTGGACATGTCCCTGGACCTCAAGCGCGACACCACCGAGTCGGGCGCCTACCCGATTGTGCTGGTTTCGTACCACATCTACTGCTCCACCTATGCTGATCAGAACACCGTGGACCTGGTGAAGGCCTTCGGCAGCTACGTGATCAGCGAAGAAGGACAGAAGGCCGCCCAGGATTCGGCCGGCAACGCTCCGATCTCTGAGAACCTGCGCGAGCAGGCCCAGAAGGCTATCGACTCCATCTCGGTGAAGTCCTAGTCATTATCGAATCCGGTTGGCCCCGCGCCGTCGCAGTTTGACGCGCGGGGCGCAGCCGTGTTCCGGCCTGGCAGCATTGCCGGGACGGAACGAACCAGCAAGACTGGCAGAACAGCCAGACGAAGTACAGAAGGAACCCGAAGGGTTGTGAAGTGTCCCAAACAATGACCGAGACAGGCAGAGGCCGGACCGGCGACAAGGTCTTTTCCGGCCTGACGCTTGCCGCAGGATGCCTGATCCTCTTCGTGCTGTTCTGCGTGGCGGCGTTCCTGCTCTGGCAGGCGCTGCCAACGTTTGGGGCGGAGCCCACCGCGCTCACCGGCGGAAAGGGTTTCTTCGCCTACATCTGGCCCATCGTCATCGGCACCCTGATCGCCGCGGCCATCGCCTTGGTGCTGGCCACCCCGGTGGGAGTGGGCGTGGCCCTGTTCATCTCGCATTACGCGCCGCGCCGCCTCGCCCAAGGCCTTGGCTACGTGGTTGACCTGCTGGCGGCCATTCCCTCGGTGGTCTACGGTGCCTGGGGCATCGCCGTCCTGGCGCCGGCGCTGGTGGGACCCTACACCTGGCTGGCGGAGAACGCCGGCTGGATCCCGATCTTCGCGGGACCGGCCAGCCAGACCGGCAAGACCATGCTGACGGCCGGCATCGTGCTGTCCGTGATGATCCTGCCGATCATCACCTCGCTCAGCCGCGAAATCTTCCTGCAGGCACCCAAACTCCACGAGGAGGCCGCCCTGGCCATGGGCGCCACCCGCTGGGAAATGATCAAGATGGCCGTCTTCCCGTTCGCACGCCCGGGCGTGATCAGCGCCGTGATGCTGGGACTGGGCCGCGCGCTCGGTGAAACCATGGCGGTGGCCATGGTGCTGTCCGGCGGCGGGCTGATCGCCAGCCTGATCAAGTCGGGCAACCAGACCATTGCCGCGGAAGTCGCCCTGAACTTCCCGGAAGCATACGGTCTGCGGCTGTCCGAACTCATCGCCGCCGGCCTGGTGCTGTTCATCATCACCCTGGCCGTGAACATGATCGCCCGCTGGATCATTAGCCGGCACAAGGAATTCTCGGGAGCCAACTGATGTCCAAATTGCTCACTGACGCCCCCGCGCCGGTCAAGCGCAACACGCTGACCAAAAACCAGCTGCCCGGCTGGGCCATCTGGGCCGTCGCAGCAGGCTCGCTCGTCCTCGGCGCTGCGGCATCCTCGCTGCTCGGTTTCAGCCTGGTCTCCTGGGCGCTGATCTCGGCCGTGATCTTCGTGATCGCCGGCTACCTGGTCACCCTCTCGGTGGAGGGCGCCCGCAAGGCCAAGGACCGCTTCGCCACCAACCTGATCTTCGCCGCCTTCATCATTGCCGTCGTGCCGCTGATCTCGGTGATCTGGACGGTGCTGCAGAACGGCATTGCCGGGCTGAGCTACAACCTTGTTTTCACCTCCATGAACGGCATGACCGGCATGGTGGACAACCAGACGGTAGCCAACGGAACCGAAGTGCTCGGCGGCGCCTATCACGGCATTGTCGGCACGTTGCTGATCACCATGTGGGCCACCATCATTTCGGTCCCGATCGGCCTGCTCACCGCGGTCTACCTGGTCGAGTACAGCAAGGGCGGAGCGCTCTCGCGCGGCATCACGTTCTTCGTGGATGTGATGACAGGCATCCCGTCGATTGTGGCCGGCCTGTTCGCCGCCGCACTGTTCGGACTCATTTTCGGGCCGAGCACCCGCACCGGCTTCGTGGCCGCCGTCGCGCTCTCCGTGCTGATGATCCCCGTGGTGGTCCGCTCCACCGAGGAAATGCTCAAGATCGTGCCGAACGAACTCCGCGAGGCTTCCTACGCGCTGGGTGTGCGCAAGTGGCGCACCATCCTGAAGGTCGTCGTGCCGACGGCGATCTCCGGCATCGCCTCCGGCGTCACCCTGGCGATCGCCCGCATCATCGGCGAGACCGCCCCGCTGCTGGTCACCGCAGGCTTCGTCAACAGCATCAACTGGAACGTGTTCGGCGGCTGGATGACCACGCTGCCCACCTACATCTACCGCCAGCTGATGAACCCCACCTCGCCCACCAACGTGGAACCCAGCATGCAGCGCGCCTGGGCCGCAGCACTGATCCTGATCGTCTTCGTGATGCTGCTGAACCTGATTGCCCGGCTGATCGCCCGCATCTTCGCCCCCAAGACCGGCCGCTGAGCCAGAACCAAAGAGAAGGAACCCCATGTCCAAACGCATCGACGTCAAGGACCTGAACGTCTACTACGGCAACTTCCGCGCCGTGGAGGGCGTCAACATCAACATCGACGCCCGGTCCGTGACAGCCTTCATCGGCCCCTCCGGTTGCGGCAAGTCCACCTTCCTGCGCA
The DNA here is from genome assembly GCF_005047635.1 of Arthrobacter sp. CAU 1506. Taxonomy (GTDB): domain Bacteria; phylum Actinomycetota; class Actinomycetes; order Actinomycetales; family Micrococcaceae; genus Crystallibacter. The sequence goes on from NZ_SUKC01000005.1 coordinate 146,704, forward strand.
CCCTGAACCGGATGCACGAAGTGCTTCCCGGCGCCCGGGTGGAGGGCGAGGTCCTGCTGGACGGCGACAACCTCTATGGCTCCGGCGTGGACCCGGTCACCGTACGCAGCCAGATCGGCATGGTCTTCCAGCGCCCCAACCCGTTCCCCACCATGTCCATCCGCGACAACGTGCTGGCCGGCGTAAAGCTGAACAACAAGCGGATCTCCAAGTCGGACGCCGACGCGCTGGTGGAGAAGTCGCTGACCGGCGCCAACCTGTGGAATGAGGTCAAGGACCGGCTGAACAAGCCAGGATCGGGCCTCTCCGGTGGCCAGCAGCAGCGTCTGTGCATCGCCCGTGCCATTGCGGTCTCGCCGCAGGTGATCTTGATGGACGAGCCGTGCTCCGCCCTCGATCCCATCTCCACGCTGGCCATCGAGGACCTGATCGAGGAACTCAAGACCCAGTACACCGTGGTGATCGTCACGCACAACATGCAGCAGGCAGCGCGCGTGTCCGACAAGACGGCGTTCTTCAACATCGCCGGCACCGGCAAGCCGGGCAAGCTGATCGAATACGGCGATACCCCGACGATCTTCAGCAACCCGCTCGAGAAGGCCACCGAGGACTACGTGTCCGGCCGCTTCGGATAGACCTCCTCAGCAAGCACGACGGCGGTGCCTCCCCACGCGCGGGAGGCACCGCCGTCGCGCTTAAGCGAGGCCGGGGTGGCCGGAGGCTCCGTGGCGCGGGAGAGGTCCGCTCAGGAGGCCCCAGCCGCCGCTGGACCGCGGCTGTCGGCCGTCCGGGTCAGAGCACCGGATCCATCGCCAGCAGCAGGATGCCACCCAGCAGCGACGTAACCACCAAGGTCAGCACCCAGGTGGCCAGCACGCGGATGGCCACCCGCCAGCGCACCGTATTCATCCGTTGGCTCGCCCCGGCGCCCAGGATGGAGGACGTCATGGTCTGCGTGCTGGAGAGCGGCATGTGCAGGCCGATCGCGCCGATGAACAGCATCGCGGAACCGACCCCCTGTGCGGCTGCCCCGTGCAGAGGATCAATCCGCACCAGCCGGGAACCGAGGGTGTGCGAGATGCGCCAGCCGCCAAAGAGCGCGCCGACCGCCAGCAGCACGGCCGCGAAGACTTGCACCCAGATCGGCATTTGCTCGCCCGTGGCGTAGCCGGCCGCGACCAGCGCGAGCAGGACTACCGCCATCGTCCGCTGGCCGTCCTGCAGCCCGTGGCCCAGCGAGAACGTTCCGGCAAACACCGCTTGGGCCAACCGGGTGGTACGGCCCACTTCGCGCGGCGTCCGGTAGCGCACCAGCCAGGTCAGCGGCACCATCACCAGGTAGGACAACGCGAAAGCCACCAGCGGCGAGAGCAGCAACGGCAGCACCAGTTGGGCCCAGATCGGATTCTCGGTGGCGCTGATGTTCTCGCCGCCCAGCACGGTGGACGCCGCTCCTGCCCCCACCAGCCCGCCGACCAGGGCGTGCGTTGACGACGAAGGCATCCGCAGCCACCACGTGAACACGCCCCAGGCGCTGGCGCTCAGCAGCCCGGCCAACAGGATGGCCAGTCCGGACTGTCCCGAGGGCAGGCCGATCCAGCCGGTACTGATCAGCAAGGCCAGCGTGCTGGAAAGCAAGGCGCCGGCGAGGTTGCAGATGGAGGCCAGCACGACGGCGATGCGCGGCGTGAGAGCGCGGGTGCGCACGGCCGCCGCTACGGCATTGGATACGTCATGAAAGCCATTGATGAAGGCGAAGCAGCCGGCGAAAGCGACGACCAGCACCAGCAGGACAAGCTCCACCTACGATTCCTTGACCAGGATCTGCCCCACATGGTGGGACGCCTGGCGCAGGGTCTTGGTGGCACCCACCAGCTGGTCGGCTACGTCGCGGTGCCGAGCCAAGGTGGCACCCTTGTGGTCCGACAAGAGCTCCGACACCCACACCCGGTGGGTACGTTCGGCGCGTTTTGCCAGCCGGACCATCTCGATGCAGTACTCCTCGAGGTCCTCCAAAGAGTTCAACCGCGGCATGGCGTCCCGGGTCATCTCCGACATCCGCCCGATCACTTCCAGCTGCTCGGAAGCGCGGGCAGAGAGGCGCTTGACCCGGTTCAGGGCGATCAGTTCGGCGGCGGCGTCCAGGTGTTCGAAGGTGCTGACCAGATGCAGCGAGAGTTGGAACATGTCCTCGCGCGGTAGGGGATTCACAAAGCTGGTGCGCAAGGTGGTGAGCAGTGCAAAACGCAGGCGCGAGACATTGCCGTCCCGGTCGTGCAGCTCTTCGGCGAGCTTGTCGTAGTCGTCTGCGGGTGCCCCGAGGATTTCCGACAGGGTCTTGACCCCTGCCATGATCTCGGCTGCCGTTTGTGCGAGCAGTTCCAGGCTCTTGGTGTCCTGGGGGAAGAGGCTTAGCTTCATGTCACCGGCGGTTTTCTCACTGGTCCGAACGGCGGAAGGGAAGCATCCGCCGTGCCTAGATTAGCGCCTCTGGGTGAACAAGATTAATGGTGCCGAACCGGGAGCGCCTCTCGGCGGAAGGCCGCTCGAGGCGGCTAAAAGTTGGAGCCCGGGGCTGCCACGGTTCGACACCACCTTCAGTTTTCTACGCCTCAGAGCCGATGTCAACAGCCCCGGAAAATCGTGGAAAAACGTGTCAACTCGGCGTATTTGTGGTACACGCGCGCGTCATGTTTGACGTCATGTTTGAGGGGTGTTGGTCAGTCGAGTTCGCCGCGGCGCCAGGCGGCGGCAGCCGCCTCAAGGTCCTCCGCGGTCTTCACCAGCCGGTGCGAACTGAGCGTCAACTTGGTGGCGTGATTCTCATTCGAAGGCTCGGCGGAATCAGCGTGATGGGTCTGGCCGAGCGCGACGATCCGGCAAAAGGCCGCGGACCGGTCGAGCGCCACGTCGAAATCGCCGTCGAAGGCTCCGGACAGGATCGTGTCAGCCATGACGCGTACTTCATCCGCCCCCGGCGGCTCCGCCACGCCCGCAATGACCTTGGAGACTTCCGCCGATGACGTGCCCGCCTTGAAGAATGCTGCGAGCTTGTCCGGGTGGGACTGAACCGCAGCGCGGATGGCGTAGAGCCGCCACAGTGCGCCCGGCAGGGACCGCGCCGGACTCTCGGACCACATCTCAGCAATGGCCTCGAGCCCCTGTTGGTCGGCGAGCTTGACCAGGCGCTTGGTGATCTCGGGGTCATCGGAGCCACGGCCGCGGTGCACCAACGCCTGGGCTGCCAGATGGGCAGCTTCGGAAACCCGTGCCGGGTCGGCGCCGCCGGCGAAGTCCTCAAAATCCAGCGGGGCGAAAGGCTTCGGCTTGTGCGGCCGGGGGACGTCATTTCCGTTGTTCGGGCTCATGCCACGACCTTACTCCCGCCTCTGACGCCGGTACAGGGAGGCAGTCTCTAGGGGCAGCGGCAGGGTCCCAGCAAGGCCAATGCCACGACCGGCACGGCGGATTCGAATGCGCGGCAGTGGGTGCGATAAACTGTGAACCGGCCAAATCCGCCCACCTCCCGGTCTCGACCAGGATGGACGGAACCGGCTGGCGGGCCTTTAGCTCAGTTGGTAGAGCATCGGACTTTTAATCCGCGGGTCGCGGGTTCGATCCCCGCAGGGCCCACCGCTAAAAATCCCCGTCGTTCTTTGGAACGGCGGGGATTTTTTCTATCTGGCCGGCGGGCGGCCGGGGGCCCGCAAGGTGGTCTATCTGGTGGTCTCCATCAAGCGGCTTCGACTGGTAGCTTGCCAGCCGGTGCCGCATTTCCTTCATCTAACTGGGGCGTGGGTGGCTCAGGCTACGGCGCTTGGTTCCGCCAGGTGCCAGTGCTGTCCAAGTTCAGGCCAAATTGTCCATCTTTTGGCTGCCCACATGGCGCTGACCTGCGACGACGTCGGCGGGCCGGCCAAAACCTGGACAGCACCGAGGGTGGCGACCACTGTGGGGCAACCCCCTAGCGTCGGCGGGCCGGCCAAAACACGGACAGTGCATCGGCGGCCGAGGTCGCTGTCGGGCCCGGCTGCTGATGTTCCACCCCGGCCAGGGTTCACACAGGCCGGCCGCGCTGCCCGATCCACCCCAGTCCGTCCCGGTCCGCCGCATGTGCGGATCAGCCCCACGTAACGGGCGGAAGGGCGCTCTTTCCGCCGTTCGGATCAAGGAATGAGCTGTCCGTCACAACCCCTATGTCACGAAATGATAACGAAAAATCGAGGGTCGGGCGCCGCCGTCGTTATTCCCTCGGAGGGCAACTGGCACAAGGGATCCGGAGGGACCGGGGAGGAGCAAACGGATCGCCAATATGCCCGGAACCCTTGTCAAATCCAGCAGGTTCAGGTTGATAACGCCCCGATCCTCGTTAGGTTGGAAGGGATGGTTGAAGAACTAGCAGAAGCCCAGTCCAAGCCGAGGATCGAAGCAAAATTCCGTAAACCAACCCTGAACGACGGGCAGTCTCTGTGGCGCATGGCCAGGGATTCGCAGGTCCTGGACCTGAACTCGTCCTACTCCTATCTGTTGTGGTCCCGCGACTTCTCCGATACGTCGGTAATGGCCACAGTGGACGGCGAGCCGGCCGGTTTCATTACCGGCTACATGCGGCCCGGCGAACCAGACACCCTGATGGTGTGGCAGGTCGCCGTGGACCACGAATTCCGCGGCCGCAAGCTGGCCGCCGAGATGCTGGACCGCCTGGCCACGCAAGTGCGGGCCGAGCGCGTGGAAACCACCATCACTGCGGACAATGAGGCCTCCATCAGGCTGTTCGCCGGCTTCGCGTCGCGCCGGGAGGCGCCAATGGAGCGCGAGCCGCTGTTCACCGCGGAGCTCTACCCCGATGGGCACGACACCGAGTACCTGTACCGGATCGGCCCGCTCACCTAATTTCCGCCGGCGTCGTCGCGCACCGAACGCCAGCCAAACACCATCTGCACCAACGCACATCCGCACGAATCGACCTGCGGCTGCTGTGGCGCTGCCCCGTACCCGGGAGCGTTCGCGGCCGCGCTGAGGAAGGAAGCGTTTTATGACTGACATTTTTGAGACCCTGGAGTCCGAGGTCCGCGGCTACTGCCGCAACTGGCCCGCCGTGTTCACCCGCGGCGAGGGCAGCAGCCTGACCGCCGAGGACGGCCGCACCTACCTGGATTTCTTCTCCGGTGCAGGCGCGCTCAACTACGGGCACAACAACCAGCAGTTGCTGCAGCCGCTGCTGGAGTACCTGGCCAGCGGCGCCGTAGTCCACTCGCTGGACATGAAGACCCCGGCCAAGCGGAAGTTCCTGGAAACCTTCCAGGACGTCATCCTGCGGCCGCGCAATCTGGACTACAAGGTGATGTTCCCAGGCCCCACCGGCACGAACACCGTTGAAGCGGCGCTGAAGCTGGCCCGCAAGGTCACCGGCCGCCAGCACATCCTGTCCTTCACCAACGCCTTCCACGGGATGACCTTGGGCTCGCTGTCGGTGACCGGCAACTCGATGAAGCGCCGGGGCGCGGGCATCCCGCTGACCAACAGCTCCAAGATCCCCTACGACGACTACTTCTCCGGCGAGACCACGGACTTCCTCTGGCTGGAGCGCGTGCTCGAAGACAGCGGCTCGGGCGTGGACAAGCCGGCGGCCGTGATCGTGGAGACAGTCCAGGGTGAAGGCGGCCTGAATGCCGCGCGCGCCAGCTGGCTACGCGGCCTGTCCGAACTGTGCCGGAAGCACGAGATCCTGCTGATTGTGGACGACGTGCAGGCCGGGTGCGGCCGCACCGGCACCTTCTTCAGCTTCGAAGAAGCGGGCATCACCCCGGACATCGTCTGCCTGTCCAAATCGATCTCCGGCTTTGGCCTGCCGATGGCGCTGACCCTGTTCCGCCCGGAGCTGGACGTGTGGGACGCCGGAGAGCACAACGGCACGTTCCGCGGCCACAACCCGGCCTTCGTCACGGCGACCGCCGCGCTCGAGACGTACTGGCGCACCGGAGAGTTCCAGCAGCAGGTCAAGGCTCGGATCACGCAGCTGCACGAGGGTCTGGAGCGGATCGCCGGATCGGTGGAAGGCGCCAGCGTGCGCGGCCGGGGAATGCTGGCGGGGGTCAAGTTTGCCGACGACGAGACCGCCGGCAAGATTGCCGCCGAGGCCTACCAAAACGGGCTGCTGGTGGAAACCTCCGGGCCGGAGAGCGAAGTAGTGAAGCTGATGCCGGCGCTGACCATCAGTGCCGCCGACCTAGACCGCGGCCTGGACATCCTGATCGAGGCCACCCGCGCCGTGACCGCGGTTCCGGAACTGGCCGGAGCCCACTAGCCCGTCGGCTGCGGCCACGCCCGCGCAGTTGCGCCAGCCGCGGCCGGCCGCCCGCGCTGCTGCGCCAGCCGCGGCCGGCCCAGCGCCGCCACAACGTAAAACAGACCATCCAGACGAGGAGACCCCATGATTGTTACCAACCTGAACGACCTGAACAACACCGACCGCGACGTGAAGTCGGAGACGTGGCGCAGCCGCCGGATGGTGCTGGCGGGGGAAGGCGTGGGCTTTTCCTTCCATGACACCGTGATTTACGCGGGCACCACGTCCACCTTCCACTACGCCAACCACATCGAGGCCGTCTACTGCGTCCAGGGCGAGGGCACCCTCACCAACGAGGTCACCGGCGAAGTCCACGACCTGCGCGACGGCACCATGTACCTGCTGAACGGGCACGAGAAGCACACCGTCCGGGCCACCACCGAGCTGCGCATGGCGTGCGTGTTCAATCCGCCGGTCACCGGCCGCGAGGTCCACGACGAGAACGGCGTGTACCCGCTCGTTGAGGCTGAGCCGGTCCACTGACCGGCACCGGGAGTCCGGTCGGCGACCTTGCCGGCCGGGCTTTTCCGTACCCGGCACAAGGAATAACCCACGAGGAGGAAAAAGATGACTGCGACCGCAGACCTAAGCCGTGTTGACCTTTACCCCACGCGGGAGGCAGGAACAGCTAGCGTGCAACCCCGTCAGGACAAGGTTGTCTGGGGATCCGCGGAGACAGGCCCCATGGACGCCGCAACGCTGGCCGGCTTCGAGCAGAAGGGCTACCTCAACATCGAGGAGTTGATCTCGCCCGAGGAGGTGAAGGCTTACCAGGCGGAGCTTGATCGGCTCGCCGCGGATCCAACGGTCCGCGCGGACGAACGCTGCATCGTCGAAGCCAAGAGCCAGGAAGTGCGCTCCATCTTCGAGGTGCACAAGATCAGCGAGGTCTTCGCCAGGATCGCCAACGACCCGCGCGTGGTGGACCGGGCCAAGCAGCTGCTCGGCTCCGACGTCTACATCCACCAGTCACGGGTGAACTATAAGCCCGGGTTCGAGGGCAAGGAGTTCATGTGGCACTCCGACTTCGAGACCTGGCATGCGGAGGACGGGCTGCCGCGTATGCGCACGGTGTCCATCTCCATCTCGCTCACGGACAACTACTCCTACAACGGGCCGCTGATGATCATGCCCGGATCGCACCAGGAGTACATCTCCTGTGTGGGCGAGACCCCGGATGACAACTACAAACAGTCGCTGGTGATGCAGGGCGCCGGCACCCCGGACAAGGCCACGCTGCGCGACTTCGCCGACCGTTACGGGATCGATGTGATGGAAGGCAAGGCGGGCGGGGCCACCATGTTCGATTGCAACTGCATGCACGCCTCCAACGGCAACGTCACGCCGTACCCGCGCTCCAACCTGTTCTTCGTGTACAACAGCGTGGACAACACGGCTGAGGAACCCTTTGCGGCCAGGTCCCCGCGGCCGGACTACATCGGCGCCCGGGAATTCACCCCGGCCGGCCGGTAGGCCCCCGCGTCCGGCCGGTAGCTCCGGTAGTTCTCTGCGGTCGCGCCGGTAGCTCCGCCGGTCCCCGCCGGTCCGGTGCGGGCGCGCCACGCGGAACGCCCGCCGTGCTGGACTGACGTCAAAAATAACGACGGCGGTGGCCCGCCTTCCGAAGGAAACCCTGCGGACGGCGGGCCACCGCTTTGGTCCCGACCCTGGACGGCAGGCCGGAACCTAGTGCCCGGCTGCCAGAACCTTGCTGAGCACCGGGCGGGTGGTGCGCAGACCGGCCCACACCATCAGGATGCCTGCGCCCAGGCAGCCAGCGATGGTCAGGATGGAGAGCGGGGCCAGCACCAGGGCCATGCCGGCCAGCGGGAAGATCAGCAGGAAGGAGACCGCGGCGGAGCCGAGCGAAACCAGCACCAGCGGAAGCATCACGGCGCGGGTCCGGGCCGCGTTCATGGTCTTCAGCGGCATGCCCAGGTGGTCCAGGCTGATGTACAGGTCGGCGCGGTCCAGCACCGCCGCGGCCTGATTCACTCCCGCCGAGCAGGCCACCATCACGAACGAAATCACGATGGTGATCAGGATGCCGGTCCGGATGTCTCCGCTAAGGAACTGCTCCGGACCCGAAACCGGCCCCGGCGCGCCGTCCGTCATGGCCACACCGGTCCCGCCGAAAACGGCCACAAAGCTGGTCATGGCCAGCCCGGAGACCTGCCGCCACGCTGCCTTCGGGGATTCAAGAATGCTCCGGACGGCCAGCAGCTTCTCCGCCGTTCCCGCCTTTCGCAGCTGCCGGCGGCCCATCACGGCAACCGCCCACGGGCCAATGAGGTTGAGCACCGCCAGCCCGGCGGCAAAGGCGCCCAGCACAAAGGCCACCGCCACGGCGGTGGAAGCATAGCCGGCATTCATCACGACGAAGCCGGCCAGCACAACCGCAGCGGCGATCAGCGCGCGCAGCCAATGCATCTTCGCCGGGGCCTGGCGGGTCCGCACGCCCAGCGGCGAAATGACCACCTTGCGCAGGCCCACGGCTGCACTGATCGCGGCCAGCAACACCACGCCGGCCACCACTGCGACTACCGTCAGCGGGCTGAGCCAGTAGGCTCCGCCGATCGGCTCGCCGCGGAACGGGATCAGCTGCACCGCCGGACCCAGCACCAGATGGCCGGCCACCCCGGCCACGGCGCCCGCAGCCGCCAGCGCCGTTGATTCAATGATGGTGATGCCGGCAACCGTGGCCGGGGTTGCGCCGAGCAGACGAAGGGTGGCCAGCCGGTCGTCGCTGCGCCGGGCCGAGAGCCGCGCCGCCGACCCGCCCAGGGTCAGCAGCGGGAAGACCAGCAGGATCACCGCCAGCACCGCCAGCAGTTGGTAGAGAAACGCCAGTTCGTCGCGCCAGCGCAGGAAGGACAGCGCGCCGGCCAACACGGTCAGCAACAGCGCGGTGACCAATCCGAACGCCACCACCGGCAGCAGCGCAGTTCCGCCGCCGGATTTCCCCGGACGGGACAGCAGCCAAGCCAATTTCCACGGCACGACGGCGGTGCTCCCGCCCCGCGGAGCCGCCGGTCTGGCGGGCGAGGTTGGGGAAGCAGCCGGGGCGCTCATCGGTTGCCGCCCTGCGCCAGGCCTGCCGCAATCACGCCGCCGGCGCTGTCTCCCGTCAGCCGGCCGTCCCGCATGGTGAGCACGCGTCCGCAACTGGCCGCCACGCCGTCGTCATGGGTGACCAGGATCAGGGTTTTCCCGGCGCCAATGGTGGACTCCAGCAGCACTTGCATCACTTCGGCCGAGGTGGCGGAGTCCAATGCACCGGTGGGTTCGTCTGCGAAAATCACGCCCGCGCCCGTCACTTGGGCCCGGGCAATAGCAACGCGCTGCGCCTGGCCGCCGGAGAGCTCGCCGATCCGGCGCTGCTCCATTCCGCCCAGGCCCAGCGCCTGTAGCCAACCCGCTGCGGCTTGCTCGGCCGCCGGGCGCGACGTGCCGTTCAGCATCAGCGCAACTGCCACGTTTTCCAACGCGTTGAGCTCCGGGATCAACAGGCCCTGCTGGAAAACAAAGCCGAAGGCCTCGCGGCGCAGCCTGGACCGCGCGGACTCGGAGAGCGCTTCCACCAGCAAGCTCTGCCCGGGCAGATTCAAGTGCACCTGCCCGCTGTCCGGGCGGATGATGCCGGCCAGCACGTGTAGCAGCGTGGTCTTGCCCGAACCGGATGCGCCCATGATGGCTACGGATTCGCCGGTCCTGATGTCCAGCGAGAGTCCGGCCAGTGCCGTGGTTGGGCCGTAGGACTTTGTGAGGTTGCGGGCGCTGAGTACCGGCGGGTGGCTGGGGTGCTGGAGGTAGGCGGCCGCGGAAGCGCTTGGGGAAGCCGGGGCCGGGATGGAGTCGCGGTTCTCGTTCATGATTCCATCGTCGCGGCGCGGACGGAGGCGGCGCCTCGGGCCGAAGGCTGAAAACGGCGGCCTGGAGCTCATACCCAGGGTGGAGCCACCCCGGTTGGGCCCGCCTCAGGCCGCGCTGTCATCTCACCGTCCAATCGGCCGTACGGGATACGCCACATTGGAGGCAGGCGACGACCACGCTGCCCGCAAAAGCAAGGAAAAAAGCTTGTTGCCTCCGCAAATGAGCCTCCGCTGGCGAGCCCCGCGAGCCAATGTGGCGTATCGAGTGCGCGGCGCACTTCCCCGCGGCACACGAGCCCAGCTGACGGTGGCACCCACAGGCCGCACCATCGAGAACACCTCCTCCGCTGAGTGCTAAGGCGGAAGGGGCAGACACCTGGCGGCGCCGTCGGTAGGGTGAGCCGCATGCAGACCGTTGATAAGGCTGCGATAGACGACGCGGCGGCGGCCAGCGTGCTTGAAGTGCTGCGGCGGAACGGGGTGGCGGACGTCCGGGCCGACGCCACCACCCGCGACCTCTACTCTTCCGATGCATCGCTCTTCAGGGTGCGGCCGGCGGCCGTGGCCTTCCCGCACGATGTTGACGAGGTTCTGGCCGTGCTGGCAGCCTGCCGCGAAACCGGGGTCCCGCTGACCTCCCGCGGAGCCGGCACTTCCATTGCGGGCAATGCGGTGGGCCCCGGCGTCGTGCTGGACTTCAGCCGTTACATGAACCGCGTGCTGCGGCTGGACCCGGAGGCCCGGGCCGCCACGGTGCAGCCCGGGACGGTCCACGCCACACTGCAGCGGATGGCGTTGGCCCACGGTCTGCGTTTCGGGCCGGACCCGTCCACGCACACCCGCTGCACCATCGGCGGGATGATCGGCAACAACTCCTGTGGCGCCCGCACCCCTGCCTATGGCCGCACGGTGGACAACGTGGAGCACCTCCAGCTGGTCACTGGCTCCGGACGCAGGCTTCGGCTGGACGGCGGACGGGTCCCCGAGACTCCGGAAACCGGGGCGCTGCGCGAACTGGCTGCCGGGCATTTGGGGACGTTGCGCACGGAGTTCGGCCGCTTCGGCCGCCAGGTGTCCGGCTATGCGCTCGAGCACCTGCTGCCGGAGAAGGGGTTCGACCTGCGCAGGGCGCTGGTGGGCAGTGAGGGGACGCTCGCCGTCGTGCTGGAAGCGGGAGTGCGGCTGGTCAAGGACCCGGCGCACAAAACCATGGTGGCGCTGGGATTTGGCGACATCGGTACCGCCGCTGACGTGGTGATGGAGGTGATGGCACTTTCGCCGACCGCCTGCGAGGGGCTGGACCGGCGGATTGTGGACGTGGTGCGCAGCCGGAAGGGGCCGGGCTCCGTGCCGCAGCTGCCCGCCGGCGCCGCATGGCTGTTCGTGGAACTGGCCGGCGATGAACCCGCGGAGGTGGCGGACCGCGCCGCCCGGTTGCTCCGGCTGCCGGAGGCCGTGGATGCCCGGGTGGTGGACCATCCGGTGGAGGCTGCCGCGCTGTGGAAGATCCGCGAGGACGGTTCCGCGCTCTCGGGCCGGTCGCCGGCGGGCGAGCCGGCGCACTCCGGCTGGGAGGATGCAGCGGTGCCGGCAGAACGGCTGGGCGCCTACCTGCGCGAGTTCGACGACCTGGTGGAGCAGCACGGCTTCGGCGGTTTCCCCTATGGACACTTCGGCGACGGCTGCGTGCACGTGCGGCTGGACTTCCCGTTCGGCAACCGCGGCCCCAACGAAACCGATGGCCGCCGCGAATACCGCGCCTTCATGACCGACGCCGCCGACCTGGTGGCCCACTACGGCGGCTCGCTCTCCGGCGAGCACGGCGACGGACGGGTCCGCGGCGAACTGCTGCCGCGGATCTATTCGGCGGAAGCCATCCGCCTGTTCGGCACGGTCAAGGGCATCCTGGACCCGGACAACCTGCTCAACCCGGGCGTGCTGGTGGACCCGCGGCCCTTGGACGCGGACATCCGCACCGCCGCGGTCAAGCCGGTCCGCATCCCGCTGGGTTTTTCCTACCAGCGCGACGGCGGTGACTTCAGCCGGGCGATCCACCGCTGCACCGGGATCGCCCAGTGCCGCACGGACGCGCCGACCCGGCCGGGCATGGTGATGTGCCCGTCCTACATGGCCACCAAGGAGGAGAAGGATTCGACCCGCGGCCGCGCACGTGCGCTTCAGGAAATGATCCTGCGGGCCTCGGGCGGTCATGACGATGACGGCGGTGCCCGGCTTGGTGATGGCGGCATCCGACGTGACGACGGCGGTGCCCGGCTTGGTGACGGCGTGGAGTATCACGACGGAGGCTTGCTCGGCGGGGGCGGTGGCGGAAGCGGCGGTCCGGCCGATGCGGCGCCGGACTGGCGCTCGCCGGCCGTGCATGAGGCGCTGGACCTCTGCCTGTCCTGCAAAGGCTGCCTCTCCGATTGCCCGACCGGAATTGACATGGCTTCCTACAAGGCAGAGGTTCTCTACCAGAGCTACCGCGGACGCCTGCGGCCGGCGTCGCACTACTCGCTCGGCTGGCTGCCGCGCTGGGCCAGACTGGCCTCGTTCGCACCGAAGCTGGCCAATGGACTGCTGAAAGTCCCGGGCCTGCGGCACGCCGGTCTGCGGCTGGCCGGAGTGGATGGACGGCGCGGACTTCCGCAGTTCGCACCGGAGACGTTCGATCACTGGTTCCGGACCCGGCGCGACCAAGGCGAGGCCGCCGGCGCATCCAATGCCCCGAACGGCGCCGTGCTGTTGTGGGCTGACACCTTCACCAACTACTTCTCGCCCGAGATCGGGCAGGCGGCGGTCAGGGTGCTGGAGCGAGCCGGCTACCAGGTGCTCGTTCCGGACGATCGGCCGTGCTGCGGCCTGACCTGGATCTCCACCGGACAGCTCGATACCGCCCGCAGGATCTTAAGCGGCACCGTTGAGACGCTCGCCGCTTACGCTGCTGCCGGCGTGCCCGTGCTGGGACTGGAACCGTCCTGCACCGCCGTGCTGCGCTCCGATGCGCTGGAGTTGCTCGGTGAGCGGGCGCTGCCGGTTGCCCAATCCACCCGCACCCTGGCGGAACTGCTGGCGGGCACCCAAGGATGGACTCCGCCGTCGTTAGCGGGGGAGGAAGTAGTGGCCCAGCCGCATTGCCACCACCACGCCGTTCTCGGCTGGGGCACCGACCAAGCGCTGCTGCACGACGCCGGAGCCAACGTGCAGAGCCTGGGCGGGTGCTGCGGACTGGCCGGCAATTTCGGCGTCGAGCGTGGCCACTATGACGTGTCCGTGGCCGTGGCGGAGACGCAGTTGCTGCCGGCGGTCAGGTCCGCCGGAGCCGACGCCGTGCTGCTGGCCGACGGCTTCTCCTGCAGAACCCAGCTATCCGATCTCACCGACCGGCGCGGCCTGCATCTGGCGCAGCTGCTGGATGGTGCTTCGGGGCCAGACGGAGCCGGCCTGGAAGCGGGGCCGGGAATGCCGGAGGAATGACGGAGGGGAGAGCAGCGGACATAGCCGGAAGTGTCCGGGGCAATGACGGAGGGGAGAGCAGTGGGCAACTCCGGAAGTGTCCGGTGGGGATCGTGAGGCCGATTTCCTGCCCGTCCGGCTCCACATCGGCCGTGGCAGAATGCAGTATCGGCAAGCGATCAAAGGGGACATCGTGGCCATCAAGGACAAGCTGGCGGGGGCCCAGCGACAGCTGAAGAAGTACGCGGCGCGGGCGGGGCAATTCCGCGTGCGGGAGAGTGACTCCGGGCCGACGGCCAGTGCCCAGACAGCCCGCGTGTCCGTGGTCATCCCGGTGTTCAATGCCATGCCGTACCTGAAGGAGCTGCTGGATTCGCTGGCCGCGCAGGATATGGACCCCGCGCTGTTCGAGGTGGTGGCCGTGGACGACGGATCCACCGATGACGGCCGCAAGCTGCTGGATGAGTACGCGGCGAGGCATCCGAACTGGCGCGTGATTCACCAGCAGAACAGCGGCTGGCCGGGCAAACCGCGCAATGTAGGGATCAACGCCGGCACGTCCGATTACGTTTTCTTTTGCGACGCCGACGACAAGCTGGGCGCCGAGGCGCTGCGCCGCATGGTGGCCTTCGCCGACCGGCACCAGGTGGATGTGCTGGCGCCCAAGATGGTGGGGATCGGCGGCCGGCGGGTCCAGTCCTCGCTTTTTACCGAGACCGTCCCCGACGTGCCGGTGCGGAAAATCCTGGCTACGCTCTCGCCGCAGAAGCTGATCCGGCGGGAACTGCTGGACAGCCACGGCTTCCGCTTCCCGGAGGGCAAGGTCCGCCTGGAAGACGGCATGCTGCTGACCCGCTGCTATCTGGCCTCGCGGCGGAATGCGATTGCGGCCGACTACGACTACTACTTCATCCGTACCCGGCAAGACGGAACGAATATCAGCGCGCAGAAGGCCGCACCGGAAAGCTACACCGGCTCGGTGTCCGAGATCGCCCGGATCATCACCGAGAACCATGACGACGCCGATGAGGCCGAACTGCTGGTACTGGATCTGTACCGGCGCAAACTTCTGCGCGCTTACGTTCCCTCCCGCTTTCGTCAGATGCCCGCCGCCATCCGGAAGCGCTGGGTCGAAGCCCATGCGGGCTTTGTGGACCAGTACATCCCGGAGCGGCTGGAGGCGCAGCTGGGCTTTCCGTTCCGGCAGCGCTCGCAGCTGGTCCGGGCCCGGGACACCGAAGGCCTGCTGAAGCTGGCGGACACCGAAGAGGCCCTGAAACCGACAGCACGAGCCCTGCCGCCGCAGCTGGACGACGAGTCGGTGGCGTTCGGCCTGCGCTTCGAACCGGCAGCCGAGTTCGATTCCGTCCGCGTGGTCGCTCGCGGGCGGGGCACCACTGAAGCTCGGACCTTCGACGTCAAGCGCGACGCCGGCGAGTACCGTGCCGTACTGCCGCGGACGGAATTGGCCGGACTGGGCAATGTGCTGGTGGACCTGTTTGTGCAGCTGGGGCTGGGTGGCATGGAAGGGCCTCCGCGGCGGATCCTGGCGCCGGGGGAGGGGCTGCCGGTGCAGTCCGGAGGTCTGCGTGTCTACGCCACAGTCCACGGCAACCTCAGCCTGGACCAGCGCCGCTGACCGGCGGCTCTTTTTACCAGTGGTCGGCAGAGGCGCGCCAGCACCGAGTAGAGACCCGGTGGGTGGGGGGTCTCCACGCGCTCGCTGGCGCTCGCTTGGTCGACCACCGGGGTTAATGGCGCTCGCTTGGTGGGCCGTCGAATTTCCGGTGGTCGACGGAGGCACGCCAGCGCCGAGTAGAGACCGGTGACCTCCGGGAGGTTATTGCCGGGCGCTGACTTTTCGGGCGGTTTCTTCCAGGACTTCCCGGAGGGCAAGAATGGCGGGCCGGTTGGCCGAGGCCCGGCGGGCGGAGGTGAAGACGGTCCGACGGGGATCGTCCGGCAGGTCCAGCATCCGGCAGCTGGTGCCCCGGCCGCTCCACACCAAGTCCGGCAGGAACGCCACGGCGTTACCGGATTCGATCAGCCGGATGTGGGCCTGCAAGTCGGCAGTTTCATAGCGGACGTCGGGTTCAAAGCCGGCCTGGCGGCAGGCTTGCTCGGCCCAATGCCGGGACGCTGCCCCGCGCGGCTCCATCACCCAGGGCAGGCCGCTGGCGTCTTCGAGCGATCTGGCCTCCCCGCCAGCTAGGCCAGCCGGCGGGACGGCGAGCCGGATAGCGTCGGTGGTCAGTCTCTTGCGGTCCAGGTCGGGGTGGTGCGGTGCCGCGTGGCCGGGATACTGCTCGGCGACCACCAGGTCGAAGTCGCGCGCCCACGTCTCGTACAGCGCGGTTTCCGGTTCCCGCTGGACCATTTCAATCCGCACCTCCGGGAAGCGCTGCCGCATGCTGGTCAGCGCATCCGGCAGCAGCGCCAGCGCCGCGGACTGGAAGACCGCCAGCCGGACGCTCCCGGTCACCGTGGTCAGCGACGCCGCGAGGTCCGTTTCGGCCTGCTCGAGCCGGGACAGCAGAGACTCCGTGTGGGCCACCAGGATCTCCGCCTGCGGCGTGAGCTGCACCCGGCGGCCGGCCTTGCGCAGCAGCTCCACCCCGGCTTCCTTCTCCAGCAGCGTCAGCTGTTGGGACACCGAGGACGGGCTCAGGTTCAGTGCGCTGGCCACTTCGGCCAAGGTGCCGCGCACCTTGACCTCCCGCAGCAGCCGCAGTCTCCGGACATCCAGCATGGCGCGCTCCATTCATTACAAATGCCGATGATTACCAGTCGGAAAAGATCGCTTTTTCTTCACGAAGTCTAGTTCCATACTGGTCCTTAACAGGCAATGCAATTACGTTGAAAGGACTGATGCTGCCGTGACCGACGTCCTCAAGGAGGCACCGATGCAGACCACAAGTTTTGCCGATGCGCAGGTAGCCGACCTTGCCGCCGACACCATCAAACTGGTCCGGCACTGGCTGACGGAAGCAGAGAAGATTCCCGCCGACGCCGCGGCCGAGCAGCTGGCCGGCGTGCTGAACGACCCCCATGGCCTGGAATTCACCGTCGGATTCGTCGACGGCGTTATCCGGCCCGAGGACCTGAGGGTTGCCGCCCGGAACCTGGCCGCGCTGGCGCCAAAGGCTCCGTCCTTCCTGCCCTGGTACATGCGCGCCGCCGTGCGCGTGGGCGGCACCATGGCGCCGGTGCTGCCGCAGGTGGTCATCCCCGCTGCCCGCAAGGTGCTGCGCGAGATGGTTGGCCACCTGATCGTTGATGCCACCGACGCCAAGCTGGGGCCGGCGATCGCCAAGATCCGCCAGGAGGACGTCCGGCTGAACATCAACCTGCTCGGCGAGGCAGTGCTGGGCAGCCGCGAGGCGGAACGCCGGCTGGAAGGCACCAAGCAGCTGTTGGCCCGCGACGACGTGGACTACGTCTCGATCAAGGTCTCCTCCACGGTGGCCCCGCACTCGCACTGGGCGTTCGATGAGGCGGTGGAGCACGTCGTCGAAAGCCTCACCCCGCTTTACCGACAGGCCGCCAACTCCCCGAAGCGCAAGTTCATCAATCTGGACATGGAGGAGTACAAGGACCTGGAGATGACCATGGCGGTCTTCACCAAGATCCTGGACCAGCCCGAGTTTGAGCAACTGGAAGCCGGCATAGTGCTGCAGGCCTACTTGCCGGACGCGCTGCGCGCCATGATTCGGCTGCAGGAATGGGCTGCCGCCCGCCGTTCCCGCGGTGGCGCCGCCATCAAGGTGCGGGTGGTCAAGGGCGCCAACCTGCCGATGGAGCAGGTGGAAGCGTCGCTGCACGGCTGGCCGCTGGCCACCTGGGAAACCAAGCAGGACTCGGACACCAACTACAAGCGCGTGATCAATTACGCGCTGCAGCCGGAGCGGATGGGCAACGTGCGGATCGGCGTGGCCGGGCACAACCTCTTCGATGTCGCGTTCGCCTGGCTGCTGGCCAAGCAGCGAGGTGTGGAGACCGGCATCGATTTCGAGATGCTGCTGGGCATGGCGCAGGGCCAGGCCGAAGCAGTGAAAAAGGACGTCGGGTCGCTGCTGCTCTACACACCCGTGGTCCATCCCGCCGAGTTTGATGTGGCGATCGCCTACCTGATCCGCCGGCTGGAAGAAGGCGCCAGCAGCGAAAACTTCATGTCCGCGGTCTTCGAACTGAGCAAGAACGAGCAGCTGTTCGAACGCGAAAAGCAGCGCTTCCTCGCCTCGCTGGAGGCGCTCGACGACGACGTACCGGAACCGGGTCGTCAGCAGGACCGGGCGAAGCCGGAACAGGCCCGCCCGGCCGACTCCTTCGACAACATTCCGGACACCGATCCGTCGCTGCCGGCCAATCTGGCCTGGGGCCGGGAGATCCTGGCCCGGGTGCCGGCCTCGACATTGGGCCTGGACACCGTAGCGGCCGCCCAGATCAAGGACGAGGCAGGGCTGGAACAGGTGATCGCCAACGCCGTGCAGCAGTCCAAGAGCTGGGGTGCGATGAGCGGGGCCGAGCGTGCGGAGGTGCTGCACAAGGCCGGCGACAAACTGAACGCGAACCGCGCCCGGCTGCTGGAAGTGATGGCAGCCGAGGCTGGCAAGACTCTGGACCAAGGCGACCCGGAAGTCTCCGAAGCCGCCGACTTCGCGCATTTCTATGCCGAGTTGGCCCGGAAGCTGGACACCGTGGACGGCGCGGACTTCGTGCCGGCGAAACTGACGGTGGTGACCCCGCCGTGGAATTTCCCGACGGCGATCCCCGCCGGAGGTGCGCTTGCCGCGCTCGCTGCAGGCTCCGCCGTCGTGATTAAGCCCGCCAAGCAGGCCGCACGCACCGGCGCCGTCATGGTTGAAGCGGTGTGGGAGGCGCTGGATGAAGCCGGCGTGCCGCGCGACATGCTGCAGATGGTCCAGCTGGGCGAGCGGGAGCTGGGCAAACAGCTGATCTCCCACCCCGAGGTGGACCGCGTGATCCTCACCGGCGCTTACGAGACCGCCGAACAGTTCCGCTCCTTCCGTCCGGACCTGCCGCTGCTGGCCGAGACCTCGGGCAAGAACGCCATTATCGTCACCCCCAGCGCCGATTTCGATCTGGCCGCCAAGGATGTGGCGTACTCCGCGTTCGGCCATGCCGGGCAGAAGTGCTCCGCGGCGTCGCTGGTGATTCTGGTGGGATCCGCCGCCACCTCGCCGCGGTTCCGCAACCAGTTGGTGGACGCCGTCACGTCCATGAAGGTGGGGTACCCGGAGGACCCCACGTCGCAAATGGGTCCGATCATCGCGCCGGCCGAAGGCAAGCTGCTGGACGGGCTGACAACGCTGGGCGCCGGGGAGAGCTGGCTGATCCAGCCCCAGCAGCTGGACGACTCCGGCAAGCTCTGGAGCCCGGGCGTGCGGACCGGGGTGGCGCGCGGATCCCGCTACCACTTGACCGAGTTCTTCGGCCCGATCCTGGGTGTGATGACCGCCGAAACGCTGGAAGAAGCCGTGGCCATCACCAATGACATTGAATACGGGCTGACCTCCGGCCTGCATTCGCTGGATGCCGACGAGCTGGATCACTGGCTGCAGAACATTCAGGCCGGCAACCTCTACGTGAACCGTGGAATCACCGGGGCCATTGTGCGCCGGCAGCCGTTCGGAGGCTGGAAGAAGTCCTCGGTGGGTGCCGGCACCAAGGCCGGCGGGCCCAACTACCTGATGGGGCTGGGCGAGTGGGAGACCGCCCCGTCCACGGCTGCGGCGGAGGTGCACAGCGCATCGGCCAAGCTGCTGGACGCCGCCCGTCGTGCCGGGCGGGCGCTGTCCGCAGAGGAATTGAGCGGACTGGAACGGTCACTGCGTTCCGATGCCGCGGCCTGGGCCGACGAGTTCGGCGTGGCCCGGGACATTTCCGGGCTGACGGCGGAGCGCAATGTGTTCCGCTACCTGCCGGTTCCGGTGACGGTCCGGCTGGCCGAAGGCGAACCGCTGGCGAAACTGGTCCGCGTGCTCGCCGCCGGCGTGCTTGCAGGCTCCGACGTGGCGGTTTCCACCGCCGTCGCGCTTCCTGCGGCATTGCAGGCGGTGGCTACGGAGTTGGGCGTCGCAGTGACGGTGGAGGACGACGACGCCTGGTTGGCTCGGGTGCCTCGGCTCGGTGCCGGGCGGATCCGCCTGATTGGCGGGGACGCCAAGGCGCTCGCCGTTGCCACCGGTGGACGGCCGGACGTGGCGGTCTATGCCCACGAGGTGACCGAGGCCGGCCGGTTGGAAATGCTCCCCTTCCTGCACGAGCAGGCGGTCAGCATCACCGCGCACCGCTTCGGCACACCTAACCACCTGTCCGACGCCCTGATCTAGCCGCTCCGGCAACACGGCTTGGGCCCCGTCCCACCCGGCCGACTATTCAGCAGACGTCCTTTTCAAGTCTGAGAAGGGCGCCTGCTGAATATTGGATGGCGTAGGTACTGGATCGTCTGCGAACGCTCCGGTGGGACGGCGGCCGCAACTGCTCAGCCGTGCCGCCGTATCCAGCCGACCGCATGCAGGGTGAGCGCGCCGGCAATGATGACCAGACCGGCGAACACGACATTCGGCGCCAGAGTCGAGATCATAATGAACCAAGGGAAACCGTTGGGCATAAAGCCCTGCATCCCCTGGGGATCCATTTCGACGAGATACGGCGCGACCGACCCCCACGCACCAAAGGCGGTGAGCCCCAAGCCCAGCACCCAGAGTGCCACCAGGTAGGGATTGATCTTCCGGCGCGCGGCGGGAGCCCCCTCTGGCCGGACCTGTGGTGCCGCGTCCGGCGGAATCACCTCGGCGATGCCGGTCGATTGCGCCATGCTGTCGCCCCCAAGCTCCGCTGCAGGCGCACGGAAGGCAGGTTGGGATTGTTCGGCCACGGGTGCCGCCGGGGTGGCGCCAGCTGCCGGGCCGGGGGCGGTCAGGCCGACGCTTCGCGCAGTCTCCGCGGCGTCCCCGCCGCGCTGGTAGATCGTGTCGTACCGCTGGTCGAACTGTGATCGTGATGCGGACATGGTCCCCCTTGTCGCCGTCCTTTCTGTGAATCTACCGGATGCCGGGCAACGCTGTTAGGCTGTGCCGCATGGGAATTCTGATTTTCGAGTAACTAGGTCCTGGACCGGTCAAAACCGACAACCGAAACAATGCTTGCTGAGGCTCTACCTCGCGAGTGGTTCCCTGAATCCACCCCGCTTTCCGGATCCGATCCGGCTCTTTTGGCGTCTTCGCCGTGAGCACTGATCCGGCGGAAAAGTCTCCAGCAGGCTCGACGAGATTACCGAAGGAGAGCCATGACTGATATTGATCCGCGGGCACCGAAGCCCGCAGAACTTAATGCACCGAACATCCACCTATCCCCGGTTGCCGCAGCCAAGTTGACCGCCGAGCAACAGGCCAGGTTGGGGTCACCGCGGGGCGCCAAAACCGGCGATCTGCCCGGCTGGCACAGCATCGGCAATAGCCACAAGCCGAAGCACGCCAGCGGCCGGCAGGGTCCGCCGGAGAAGAAAGTGCGCTGGTAGGAACTGCGCACTGCCCGAATGCAGTGCCCGAACGCAGTGCCCCGGCGGACAGGTTCCGCCGGGGCACTGCACTTGTAGAGGCGTTAGCACGCAGACTGCCCCATGGCCGGACCTGCAAGGAGGAGGCAGCGTGAGACCCGACGTGCGCCGCATGCTGGTAATCCAGGCAGGCAACGTCCTGCTGCTGGCCATTGCGGCCGTGACCATAGTGATGGCCGTGGACGCGCTGACCGCGCAGCCCACCGGTCCGCCGGACGAGCCGGACGCGGGCGGCGCGCTTGCCACGATCTCCCTGGGCGGTGCGCTCGCCGTCGTGGTGCTGGCGATTTTTGCGTACCGGTGGACTGCTCGGGGCGAACGCTATGCGCCGTTGTTCGGCGTGCTCGGCTGGGCCGTCCTCTGGCTACCGCTCAGCCTGACACTGGGCGCGGCCAGCGGCACGCCGGCCTTGGCTTACCTCGCCACGCTGGTTTGCGGGGCGGGCATTGTGCTGTCGCTGGTGGCGTTGGGGAGCAAGAAGCCGCGCTGAAACTTCACGGAGCCGAACCGTCAACCCGGAGTGGACCCCATCCCGGCGGCAGCAAAGGCTTGGTTCTAGAGGCCGGCCTAGAGGCTGCCGCGGGTTTCGTCGCGACGGATGGTTTCGCCGGTGTTGGGGTCCTGCACCTGGCGGGTTTCAGTCACGCGGCGGTCGTTGCGTGGGATGGCCATGACGATCGAGATGATCAGGCCCAGTGCGCCGACCCCCATCAGGATCCATCCGATCAGGGTCAGGTCGACGAAATCCACGACGTCAGCAACAGCGAAAGCAAGGATCGCGCCGATGGCGATCAACGCAATTGAAGATCCAATTCTCATAGCCAGTAACTCCTTTGACATTGGGCGGTCGGCGAGCAAGTGCTGCTGCCGACCGTCGGTGAGGAAGTACATGGTGCAATTGTCAGCATACTTGTTGTTTCCGGAATCGTCCCGGAAGCTGTGATTTAGGCTTAAGGCCGGAACACCATCGCGGTGCTGAGAGTTCCAGGAGGTTTTGTGGCCAAAGGACGGAAGATCAATCCAGCCATGCGGGTGGCAACGGATGCGGCGTTCGATAAGCAGGGCAATCTGAAGCCCGGCACAACAACAGCCTTCATGAAGGCTTTGGACGTCCAGCGGCCGCTGGTGCTGGCAAATCTGGATCGGCTGCGGCGTAAGTACCCGGACGCCACCCCGGCTGACCTGGCGGCGACGCTGGAAAAGCACTATCTGACAACCGTGAGCTCAGGCGGCGCGGCGGTAGGGGCCACCGCCGTCGTTCCCGGAATAACCGCGGTCGCCTCGCTGGGCCTTTCCGCGGTGGCAACTGTCGGCTTTCTGGAATCCACGGCGCTCTTTGCCCAATCCATTGCAGAACTGCACGGCATTGACACTGAAAACCCGGAGCGCTCGCAGGCGATGGTGATGGCCATCCTGATGGGCGAAGAGGGCCGCTCGCTGATCAAGGAGTTTGCCGGTCAGGCCGGCGGGCGCGGCGGAAATCCAGCCCGCGCCTGGGGAAGCGCCGTGGGCAGCACCATGTCCACGGGCATGGTGAGTTCCCTGGTGGACAGCCTGAAGAAGCGTTTTTTGGCCAAAGTGGTGGCCAAGCAGGGTGCGGCAATGCTGGGCCGGGTCATTCCGTTCGGCATTGGCGCGGCGGTGGGTGGTGTAGGCAACCACGTGATGGGCCGGCGTGTTGTTGCCGCCACCCGCACGGCCTTCGGCGAACCGCCGCTGGTCCTGCCGATGTCCCTGGTGGAGGATCTGGTGGAGAACCGGTACCGGTTGGGGACGCTCCCAGCCGCGCCCGGACGGTTGACCGCCAAAATGTTGGAGAAGCTGCCGGTGATCAAGCGCCGGGGCCAGAAGGCCATTACGGAGTCCGCGGACCATGACGGCGAGTGACCGGCCCGGCATCGACCTGAACAGCGACCTCGGCGAATCGGTCGACGGCCGACTGCTGGGCGACGACGCTGCGATGTTTCCGCTGATCACCAGCGCCAACATCGCCTGCGGCTACCATGCCGGCGACGACGAGACCATGCTGGCCAGCTGCCGCCGCGCCGCCGAGAACAGGGTGGCGGTAGGTGCGCATGTTTCGTATCAGGACCGGGCCGGGTTTGGCCGGCGGTCCATGGACGTTCCGCCGGCCGACTTGGTGGCCGACGTGACGTCCCAACTGGCTGCCCTCGACCGGATCGCCCGGAGCGCCGGAACGCCCATTGCCTACGTGAAGCCGCACGGCGCGCTCTACAACCGGATAGTCCACGACCGCACCCAGGCAGCTGCTGTGGTGGAGGCCGTCGGCGCTTTCGATCCGCAGCTTCCCATCCTGGGCCTGCCCGGCTCCGCGGTGCTCGAACTGGCCGCCGGCGCCGGGCTGCCGGTATTCCGGGAGGCCTTTGTGGACCGCGGCTACCGCAGCGACGGCACGTTGATTCCGCGCGGCGAGCCGGGTGACCTGCTGGAGGACCTGGAGCAGATAGCCGATCGCGCGGTGGAATTCGCCCTGCAGGGTGCGGCTGATTCGCTCTGCGTGCACGGCGATACCCCCGGGGCCGTGGCGATGGCGCGGCTGGTCCGGCAGCGGCTGGCTGCGGCGGGAATCAGCCTCCGTCCGTTCACCGACGCCGCCCGGGCCACTGGGCGGTAGGGTGCGGGTCCTGCCCTTCGGCGACGCTGCACTGCTGGCCGAATTCAGCACCCTCGACGACGTCATGGCGCACTACCGTGCGCTCTCGGCCTCGCTGCCGCCAGGGGTCACTGAACTGGTTCCTGCTGCCCGCACCATTCTGGTGACGTTCGCCGCCCCGGCGAGCCGCGCCGTCGTCCGCCAATGGCTGGAAGACACGGCACCGCACGACGCCGAAGCAGGCACCGCGGAGGACCTCGGGGACATCGTCACGCTTGAGGTGGACTACTCCGGCCAGGACCTGCCGGAGGTCGCGCGGTTGCTGGGGGTAAGCGAGGCCGACGTGGTCCGGCAGCATCAGCACTGCGAGTGGACTGCCGCGTTCACCGGCTTCGCGCCCGGCTTCGCCTATCTGGTGACGCCGGAGAATCCGCTGCAGGTGCCGCGGCTGGCCGAACCGCGGACCCGGGTGCCCGCCGGATCCGTGGGCCTGGCCGGGGAGTTCAGCGGCGTCTACCCGTCCGAGTCGCCGGGCGGCTGGCAGCTGATCGGCAGGACCGACGTACGGCTCTGGGACGCCACGCGGGAGCAGCCGGCACTGATAACGCCGGGAACACGCGTCCGGTTCAGGGCGGTGTAGTCATGATGACGGTGGTCAAGACGGGGCCGGAACTGCTGGTGCAGGACCTCGGCCGGCCCGGCCATGCCTCCGTAGGGGTAAGCCCGTCCGGTGCGCTGGACACCCGGGCACTGCGCGCGGCCAACCGGTTGGTGGGCAACCCGGAATCCGCCGCCGGTCTGGAATTGCTGTTGGGCGGGGCGGTTCTGCAGTTCGACGACGCGGTGGTTGCGCTGACCGGCGCCGTCGGCGAACTGGCGGTCGCCGGGCGTCGCAAAGAGCGCTACCGTCCGTTCCGGGTTGAGGCTGGCCAGCGGCTGGAGATCGGCGTGGCCACCTCCGGGCTGCGGTATTACCTGGCAGTTGCCGGAGGCATTATGGCCGAGCCGCTGATGGGGTCGGCCGCCACCGACGTGCTTTCCGGCATGGGGCCGGCACGCTTGCAGGACGGCGACGTGCTGCGGGTCGGCCCGTCCGTGCCAGCCAGCGAGGCCCCGTGGGTACCGGTTCCGCATCCGCCCGCCGGCACCGTGGCGGTGCGGTTGCAGCCCGGACCGCGGCTGGACTGGTTCGCCGCGGACACCCGGCAACGATTGGCGCTGGGCGATTGGTCGGTGAGCGCCGACAGCAACCGCGTGGGGTTGCGGCTGCTGGGCCGACCCTTGCAACGGGTCGTCGAACGCGAATTGCCCAGCGAGGGCATGGTCACCGGCGCGGTGCAGGTTCCGCCGTCGGGGTTGCCCACCGTGTTTCTGGCCGACCATCCGGTGACCGGCGGCTATCCGGTGCCGGCCGTGGTGACGCCTGCTGACCTGCCGCTGCTTGCCCAAGCCCGGCCTGGCCAGCGCATCCGCTTCCACTGGGCCGGTTGAGCAGCACAGCCGTTTGCGAGGCGCTCCCGTTTGGACCGTTCGCTCCCGTTGGATCGTCTGCTCCCGTTCGAGGGGGAGCAGACCGCTCAAATGGGAGCGCTCCCCGTTGTGCGGCGGGCAGCCGTTAGCCGAAGATGGCGGTAGCCACGGTGAAGATCGTCAGCCCGGCCAGCGAACCGACCACGGTGCCGTTGATCCGGATGAACTGCAGGTCCCGGCCCACTTGGAGTTCGATCTTGCGCGACGTCTCCTGCGCGTCCCAGCGCTCGACCGTCTCGGTAATGACGCTGGCGATTTGTGAACGGTAGGTCCGGACCAGATACCCGGCCGCTTCCTCGATCCAGCCGTCGATTTTGGCCGCCAGTTCGGCGTCGGTCGCCAACCGGTGGCCGAAATCCGCAACCGCCCGCTTGAACGCCAGGCTCAACTCGCTCTTCGGATCGTCCACCGCCTCCAGCAGCGAGGATTTCAGCGTCTCCCACGTGCGGGTTGCCAGTGCCCGCAGTTCGGGATCGCCCAGCGCATTGTGCTTGATCGCCTCGACCCGCGCCATCATTTCCGGGTCGTGCTGCAGATCCTGCGCCAGGGAGTTGAGGTAGGTGTCCAGCTGCCGGCGCATCGGATGCTCCGGGTCGGCCTGCACGGCAAGGATGAACTTGTAGAGCTCCAGATGGACCTTGTCGCCGACCAACGAATCCACGAACTGCGGCACCCAGGTCGGCGAGCGGTCGGAGACCAGCCGCGCCACTGTCTCCTGGTTGTCCAGTACCCAGTCGGCGGCGCGGTCCAGCAGCAGATCGACCAGCTTCAGATGGTGGCCGTCGCGCAGCACATGCTCGGCCAGTCGACCCAGCGGCGGACCCCACGGCGGGTCCAGCAGGTGCCGGCGGGCCAACGACTCGATGAGTTCCTGGACGTCCTCGTCGTTGAGCACCTGCAGGGCCCCGCGGATGGCCGTGGCTCCCTCGCGGGCAACCCGTTCGGTGTTTTCCGGCCGTTCCAACCAGAGCCCGGCCTTGGCGGTGATGCCAAGCGAGCCGATCTTGGCCTTCACCACGTCCTCGGCCAGGAAGTTCTCCTCCACGAACTGGCCCAGGCTCGCCCCGATCTGGTCCTTGCGGCGCGGAATGATGGCCGTGTGGGGGATCTTCAGCCCCATCGGGTGCTTGAAGAGAGCGGTCACCGCGAACCAGTCGGCCAGCGCACCCACCATGCCGCCTTCGGCCGCGGCCCGGACGTAGCCCAGCCACGGATAGCTTTCCTGCAGGGCGAAGGAGACCATGAAGACCAGGGCCAGGACCACCAGCAGGCCGGTGGCCAGCAGCTTCATCCGGCGCAGTGCGGCGGCGCGGTCGCTGTCCGTCAGGCCAGCGCTGCGGCCGCCGCCGTATGGCCCGCGTCCTGGCGCGCTCCCCGCCGCGCGTCCGCTCATCGGTTCGTCCCTCGGCCCGTCCGTCCGCCCGTCCGCCGTGTCGGGTGCGACGCCGCCGCCCGTCTGAGTGCCCATGTTGCCTCCGAACCGAATCGCCGAACGATCATCGATCGTTCACCCTTCAGTCAACCCTACGGCGGTCCCGGTTGTCCGGTCATCGCGTACGGTGAATTCATGGCCCACAGGATCTACGCTCACCGCGGTTCCAGCGAGCAGTATGCGGAGAACACCCGCGCCGCTTATCTGCAGGCAATAGCCGACGGCGCCGACGGGATCGAGTGCGACGTCCACCTGACCAAGGACCGCCGGTTGGTCTGCTTCCACGACTTCACGCTGGACCGCACCTCCAACGGCACCGGCAACGTTTCCGACCACACGCTGGATGAGCTGCTGCAGCTGGATGTCAGTTCCTGGAAAGGCGTCCCGATCCCGCCCGAATACGGCGGCACCGCGGACCAACTGGTCACGCTCGACGACCTGGTGGACCTGATGCGTGCAGCCGGACGGCCGCTGGGCCTGGCGGTGGAGCTCAAGCACCCCAGTCCGTACGGGCAGGAGCTGGAGGACGAACTGCTCAAGTACCTGATGGCAGAGGGCTGGGACCCGGACACCTCCCGGCTGGACAACATCCAGATGAGCTTCATGAGCTTCCACCCGGACGCGGTGAAGTACCTGGCCGACAACATGCCCGGCGAGTATCTCTGCCAACTGCTGGATGACATCGACGCCGAGGAACTCAAAGCCAGCCTGATGATGGGCGAGCTGACCGTCGGCGCGGTGGCGGGACTGCTGCGGCGGGCGCTGTCCGAAGGCGAAGGCCTGATCGAAGAACACCGCGTGGGCCTGGCCGGACCCGGTGTGGACTACGTGCGCTCGCATCTGCCGCTGATCCGCCGCTGGTTGGAGGCCGGCATGCAATTCCGCGTCTGGACGGTGGACGATCCGCAGGACGTGAAGCTCTGCCGGGACCTGGGCTTCGGCGAGATCACCACCAACCGCCCGGCCGAGGTCCGCCGGCAACTCGAGACAGCCCGCGTCTAGACACCGCCCCGCGGGCAAAGAGCCGGTCGAAGGCCACTGCCGCAACCAGGGCCTTTGTGGTTTATTTGGTGCATGGCATCTCCCATTGAGGAATATGCACTGATTTCGGATCTGCACACCGGAGTATTGGTGTCGCGGTCCGGGAGCATGGACTGGCTCTGCCTGCCCCGCTTCGACTCGCCCTCCGTCTTCTCCGCGCTGTTAGGCGGCCCCGGACACGGCCGCTGGCTGCTGGCCCCGGACGGCGCGCGGCCCCAAGCCGGTGAACCAATAGGCACGGGCCCGGAGGCGGAACAGGGCAACGACCCGCTGGACGCCCAGCAGCGCCAGCACCCGGTTTCCACGCAGGAACAAAACCAAGCCGTCTCCTCGGATCCGGCAACCCACTCATCCTCGGCCACCGGGCAGGCCGAAAAGGCTGCCGGGACGGGCGGAGCAGCCCGTGAAGCCGGGCAACCCGGGGCAGCCGGTGAAGCCGGGCAGCCTGACGCGATTGGTGAAGGCGGAGGGCCCGGCGCGGCCGGTGAAGCCGGACAGCCCGGGGCGGATGCCGGACCATCCGAGGACGCTGCCGGCACCGCCGAGGCTTCCGGAGGTGCCACCAGTTCCACGGCCGAGACGCCGGCCGGTTCGGGTTCCGGGCAGTCCGCCACGGCGGACGCCTTGCCCCGCAACGCGGCAATCTCGGCGCCGGTCCACCCGCGGCCCGCACGGCATCACCGCCAGCCCAGCGGCACCGCGGCAGTGGGCGAGCCGCACGCCGTCGTTGTTAAGCGGACCTATATTGTGTCCACCTTCGTGCTCCAGACCCGGTGGAAGAGCAGCACGGGCGAAGCCCTGATCACCGAGTTCATGCCGGTGGGCGACCGCAGGGCATCGCTGGTGCGCCGGATCGAGGGCATGTCCGGCGAGATGAAGATCCGGCAAGAGCTGATCATGCGGTTCCACTACGGGGACGTGGTTCCCTGGGTGAACCGGGTCAAGGACGAAGAGAGCGGGAAGGAATCGATCGTCGCGATCGCCGGACCGGATGCGCTGGTGCTGCACGGGGACGACCTGCCGCGCGCCTCGGAGCGCCGGCACCAGGGCGAATTCATCATCAAAGCCGGGGAGAAGATCGACTACGAGCTGTGCTGGTTTCCCTCCCACCAGGCCGTCCCACCGATGATCGACGTCGACGCCGCATTGGCTGAGACGGTGAATTTCTGGCAGAACTGGTGCTCGCAGTTCCCGCCGCAGGGGGACTACCACCACATGGTCAAGCGTTCGCTGTTGGTGCTGCGCGCCATGACGCACGAGACCACCGGCGGAATCGTTGCCGCGCCGACCACCTCGCTGCCGGAGTCCTTCGGCGGGGAGCGGAACTGGGACTACCGGTACGTCTGGCTGCGGGACGCGGCGCTGACGCTGGAGTCGATGATGACGCACGGCTATGAAAACGAGGCGCTGCAATGGCGCAACTGGCTGCTGCGCGCGGTGGCCGGCGATCCGGAAGACCTGCAGATCATGTACGGCGTGGCCGGTGAACGTGATCTCCAGGAGCGCATCATCGAGCACCTGCCGGGCTACGAAGGCTCCGTGCCGGTCCGGGTGGGCAACGGGGCGGTGTGCCAGTACCAGGCGGACGTGATCGGTGAGGTCATGGTGGCGCTGGAAAAACTGCGCAACCTTGGCGGCACCGAGGACCACTTCTCCTGGCCGCTGCAGAAGGCCATGCTGCACTACATCGAGAAACACTTCGACGAGAAGGACCAGGGCATCTGGGAGATGCGCGGGCCCCGGCGGTACTTCACGCACTCCCGGGTGATGATGTGGGCCGCCTTTGACCGCGGCGTTCGGGCCGTCCGGGAGCACGGACTGGACGGCAAGGCCGTGCGGTGGACGGAGCTGCGGGACCGGCTGCGCGAGGAGGTCATGGAGCACGGCTTCAACCGGGAGATCAACTCCTTCACGCAGAGCTACGACAGCACCGAAGTGGATGCGTCGCTGCTGGTGCTGCCGCAGGTGGGCTTTGTGAAGTACGACGACGACCTGATGCTCGGTACCGTGGCCCGGCTGGAGCAGGAGCTGGTGGAGGCGGACGGGCTGATCCTGCGCTACCGGACCGCCTCCGGGATGGACGGGCTGGCGCCGGGGGAACACCCGTTCCTGGCCTGCTGCTTCTGGCTGGTGGAGCAGTATGCCCGCTCCGGCCGGATCGGCGATGCGCGCGACTTGATGGACCGGCTGGTGGGTTACGCAAACGACCTGGGGCTGATGGCCGAAGAGTACGACACGGTGAACAAGCGGATGACCGGCAACTTCCCGCAGGCGTTCTCGCACCTGGCCCTGATCCGGGCGGCTGACGCCATTAACGGCCACGCGCAGGACGTGGTGTAGGCCAGCTGCTCCTCCCGCTGCGTTAACTTGTACGACGACGGCGCTGCCCGTCCGCGGGGCATCGCACCCTGCTGCCCGGCTACTGTAGGTGGGTGAAGTTTTTCCAGTCCCCTGCCGTCAAAGTGGGGCTGTCCATCTCCATCGCCACCGGACTGTACGGGGTTTCCTTCGGTGCGCTGTCCGTGACGTCCGGATTGGATCTCTGGCAGACCATGGCGCTGAGCCTGCTGCTGTTCAGCGGCGGCTCACAGTTTGCCTTCATTGGCGTGATTGGCGGCGGCGGCACCGGACTGGCCGCGATGACGGCTTCTGCCTTGCTGGGCATCCGCAACGGCATTTACGGCATGCAGATGAATGCGCTGGTCTCCCCTCGCAGTTGGCGGCGTCCGTTGGCCGCCCAGGTGACCATCGACGAGTCCACCGCCACGGCGTCCGGCCAAGAGGACCCGGACGAGCGCCGACGCGGTTTCTGGACCGCCGGGGTGGGTATATTCCTGCTCTGGAATCTGTTTACCCTGGTGGGTGCGCTGGCCGGCAACGCGCTGGGCGACCCGAAGCAATGGGGCCTGGACGGGGCCGCCGTCGCCGCCTTCCTGGCCCTGCTCTGGCCGCGGCTGAAAGGCAAAGAACCGGCGGCCATCGCCGTGGTCTGCGCGCTGGCCACGCTGCTGGCCGTGCCGTTCGTCCCCAGCGGCGTGCCCATCCTGGTGGCCGCAGCCGTCGCGGCTGCCATCGGCTGGTTTACCCACAAACCAGTGCCCGCCGGAATGGCTCCGGACATCGAGCCCTACGCCGAACCGTACACCGAGCACGACGGAGCCCACACGCTCGCCGAGTCCGAGCGCCGCAGCACCGGGCAGGACGGCGGCACCGCGGACAGCTCAGACGGAAAGGACGCACCGTGAGCCTGTGGATCTGGATTCTGCTCGCCTGCGCCATCTCCTACCTGACCAAGCTGGCGGGCTATTTGGTGCCGGCCAAGTGGATGAAGAACCAGCGGATGTCGCGCATCGCCGCCACCATGACCATCGGGCTGCTCGCCTCGCTGACCGTGGTCAACACCTTCTCCACCGGCCAGCAGTTGGTGTTCGACGCCCGGCTCGGCGCCCTGCTGGCCGCCGCCGTCGCCCTGTTGTTGCGCGCGCCTTTCCTGGTGGTGGTGATTGCGGGAGCCGCCGCGGCCGCCCTCCTCCGACTGGCCGGCTGGGGCTAGCCCCGCGGCCTGCCCCGCCGGGGCCGGCAGGTCCCACACTCAAGGAGCCGTCGGCCTTTAGGGGGCGTTAAGGCGGATTGACGACGGCGGTGCGCACCGCCGTCGTCAATTAATCGGTCCGCAGTCAGTCAGCGATCTTGGCGGCCAGCCGGCCGACGACTTCACCCTTCTTGAGTTTCTGCAGGCCCTCCGGGATCTCGTCGAAGGTGATCTCGGTGATTGTGGGGTTGAGCTTGCCGGTGGCGAAGTAGTCGTAGACCCCTTGCACATCCTCCTTGGTGCCGCCCTGCGAGCCAACCAGGGTGACCTCGGACAGAATCAGGGTCTTGGTGCTGATGGTGGATTCCAGCCGGCCCATGCCCACCTGGACAACGCGGCCGCCGCGGCGGACTGTCTCGATGGCCTCGGCGGTGGTGGTGCCGAAACCGGCGAAGTCCACGACGACGTCCAGGCCGATCTCCTTGAACTCCGCAATGGACTTGGCCACGTCCTTGGCGCCGACCTCGCGGGCCTGGTCCCAGACCTTCTCGTTGACCTCGGCGATGTAGACCTCCGCGCCGGCCAGCACCGCCACGCGCGCGCCGATGGAGCCGAGGCCGCCGAAGCCGATGATGCCGACCTTGTCGCCGGCCTTGACCTGACCGTTGGCGATCACAGCGTGGTGGCTGGTCATGCCGGCATCGGTGCCGGCCGCGCCCTGCGAGAAGCTCACGTTGTCCGGAATGCGGACCAGTGCTTCCTGGTCAATCGCAGCCTTGAAAGAGAAGCCGCCGTCGAACGCGTAGCCGGGAGCGCCCGCGGACGTGGTGGGGCAGAAGCCAACCCGGTCACCGATCTTCCACTCGGTCACGCCGTCGCCAACCTCGGTGATGACCCCGGCGACTTCGTGGCCCAGGGTGATGGGGCGTTTGGCCAGCGTGGAGAGCCACCCCTCGTCCTCCAGCATGCCGACGTCGGAGTGGCACAAGCCCGCGGACTTGATATCAACGACCACACCACCGGGGGCGGCTGTGGGCTCGTCGACGTCGGTCAGCACGAGGGGCTCGTGGGTGTTGGTGAACTGCCAGGCCTTCATGGGTTCTCCTGTAGCGCGTTTCTAGCGTTCCGCTCCGGAGGGTCCGCCGGAGCGGCAGGGCTCGTGGCCCTAGTGCCACCGTAGCCCGGCCCACCCGCAATTTCCATGTATATGCATGTATCGTCCGTCACCCTTCGGTGATATCCCGGTTTCCTGCCGATTGCGGCAGGTGACGGCGGACCTGTCCTTGGCTGTGGCCCTGTGGAAGACTGAAGCCATGCTTGTAGCCTTCTCTGTTGCACCCTCCGGCGTTCCCACGGCCGGTCCCGCGCCCCACGACGCTTCGGTGCACGACGCCGTTGCCGCGGCCGTCCGGGTGGTCCGGGAATCGGGTCTGCCGAACAAGACCGACGCCATGTTCACCACCATCGAGGGCGAATGGGACGAGGTCATGGACGTCGTCAAGCGAGCCACCGAGGCAGTCGGCCTGTACGGCTCACGGGTATCGCTGGTGCTCAAGGCGGATATCCGGCCGGGCTACTACGGAGAGCTCTCCGGCAAGGTGGAGCGGCTGGAAGCAGCCGTCACCGAGCAGGAGCAGAAGTGAGCCACGAGCGCGGCATGCAGGACGCCGATCGGGCCGAAGCCTGGATGGCGGTCGAAGACTATCTGACGGTCACCTTGGTGGGCGAGGATCCGGCGCAGGTGTCGGCTCGGGAGAGTGCGGACCGGGAGGGCTTGCCGGCCATCGAGGTCAGTGCGCCGCAGGGAAAACTGCTGATGCTGTTGGCCAAGCTGACCGGTGCACGCAAGGTGCTGGAGATTGGCACGCTCGGCGGGTACAGCACCATCTGGTTGGCCCGCGGGGTGCTGGATGGCGGCGAAGTGGTCAGCTGCGAGTACGAACCGCATCACGCCGAAGTCGCCCGGCGGAACCTGGACGCAGCCGGAGTTGGGGAGAAGGTCAGCATCCGCGTTGGTGCGGCGCTGGAAACGCTGCCCGCACTGGCCGCCGAGAATGCCGGGCCCTTCGATCTGGTGTTCATTGACGCGGACAAGGAAAACAACCGGAATTATGTCGAGTGGGCGCTGAAGTTGACGCGTCCGGGCAGCCTGATCGTGGTGGACAACGTGGTCCGCTCCGGACAGGTGCTGGCCGACGGGTCCGGCGGCAGCACGCAGGACCGCGACATCCGCGGGACCCGCGATGCGCTGGCGCTGCTGGGCTCCGATGAACGTCTGGATGCCACCGCGATCCAGACCGTGGGCGGCAAGGGCTGGGACGGTTTCGCGCTGGCTCTGGTCAAGTAACCGATGGGGCGGAGAAGCACCCGGGCCGACGAGGCCCGGGATCCGGAGGCGTCCCGCGGGCCGGCCGAAGGGCGCTACGAGATTTCCTCCGGGATGGCCGAGCTGATCAGGGAACCGGAATCCGCGGACAGTTGGCTGCTCAAGATCAACGGCGTCCAGTCCTCCCATGTGGTGGTCGGTGATCCGCTGCGCCTGGACTTTGAGTACATGCGCTGGATGGCGGCGCTGATCGGATCCCGCTGGGGGACCGAGGCAAAGCTGCGCGTCCTGCATCTGGGTGGCGGGGCCTGCTCCATGGCGCGCTACCTGGCGGCTGCCTATCCGCAGGCCCGGCAGGTGGTTGTCGAGATCGACGCGAAGCTGGCCGACCTGGTGCGGCGCTGGTTCGACATTCCGCGGGCGCCGCTGGTGCGGATCAGGGTGGGCGAAGCTCGGGCAGTGACCGAATCGCTGAGTGAAGACAGCAGGGACCTGCTGATCCGGGATGTTTTTGCCGGCAGCACGACACCGGAGGGGTTGACCACGCTGGAATTCACCCGGGCGGTGCGGCGCGTGCTCTCGCCCGGAGGGGTCTACCTGGTGAACTGCGGCGATACACCCCGGCTGGCCGGGGCGCGCGAGGAGGCGGCGACCATCGGCGAGGTTTTCGAACACCTGGTGATGATCGCCGATCCGCCGATGCTCAAGGGTCGACGGCACGGCAACGTGGTGATCGCCGCCAGCGATGAGCCATTGGAGACCGGCCCGGCGTTGATCCGTGAACTGCTGCACGGCGCGGTCCCGGCCCAGCTGTGGGATAGGGCAAAAATAGCGCAGTTTTGCAGAGGATCGGCGATCAGGCAAGACCCGCCGGTCAATTAGCTGCCTTTCCTGGAACGTTATGACTTCGGCTTGAAATTGTTTGTAAGATGGAGAGCGAACGGCCGATCGTCGGCCGTACTAGGCCCGGGAGCGAGCCGCTTGCGGTTGGCTCTCCGGAGGCAGGCATAGAAAAAACGGCTTCGACACTATGGATGGTGGCTGGAGCGCTATGTCTGCTCAGCCGGACTTGGTCCGGCGCCGGATGCCGGGTGCTGACAACCTAATCCCCCCAAGTTAGGTCCAGTGCCCGGCATCTCGGTCTCTTGAATCCTTTCACCAAAGTTTTTCACCGGCGGTTGGCCGGGTCCCCTCAGCCGTGCGCCGTTCGTCCCAGGAGTTCTGCCTCCCGGCTGCGGGCCTCTCGTCTGAGCACATCGACGACGGCGGCGACGGCTGGTTGCCGCAGCGAGTCCGGGCGAGCCACGAGCCAGTAGCCGAGGCGCTCCTCCAATTCCTCCGGCAGGATCCGGACCAGGTCCGGATGCTGGTTGGCCATGAAACACGGCAGCAGGCCCAGGCCGGCGCCGGCGCGGGTGGCCTCCACATGGACGAACACATTGGTGGAGCCGAGGGCGGTAGCCATGGCGGGCAGCAGCCGGCGCGGGGCGTCCAGGTCGTCCACCTGCAGCATCGAGTCGATGAAATACACCAGCGGGTGGTTCATCGCCGCCCGGACCGTGTCCGGTGTGCCGTGTTTGGCCAGGTAGTCGCGGGAACCGTACAGACCCAAGACATAGCTGCCCAGCCGGATGGACCGGGCCCGGTTGACCTGCGGCCGTCCGACCACCACTTCGAAATCCAGACCCGGCCGGTGCTGTGAAGCCCGCCGGGCGGCGGTCACGATCTCCACACTGAGCTTGGGATGGTCCTGCTGCAGCCGGGCAATCGCCGGCGCGGCGACGAACGCACTGAAGCCGTCGGTCGCGGACATGCGCACCACGCCGGTCAGTTGGTCTGCCTCATCCGGTGCGCGGTTTAGCCCGGCCAGCGACTCCTCGATCCGTTCTGCCACTGCCGCCGCCTTGCGGCCAAGGTCGGTCAGTTCCCAGCCACCCGGCGCCCGGGAGAATGCGCGGCCGCCCAAGGAATTCTCCAAGGCAGCGATCCGGCGGGAGACCGTGGTGTGGTTCAGGCCCAGGTGTTCGGCCGCGGAGGTATACCGCCCGGTGCGGGCAACGGCTAGCAGGATGATCAGGTCGTCCGGGTTGGCGGGCAGGGGCGCGGAGGTCATATCTGCATTTTCGCAGACCCGCTCTGCAAACTTTGCCATTGATGCACACGCGCTGAGAAGGAATACTCAGGGTGGTCGCATTGTGACCTCACTCACAGGCCTGCCGGGACACTCCGGCGGCCCCGCACCTGCAGTATCCGCACGCCACGCAAGGAGAAAGATGAGCGCCCACGCTACCCCCACCGGACCCGGATCCGGCACCTCACACGAGTCGCCGCCGTCGGTCCTGCGCAAGGTTGTTACGGCTTCCATGGCCGGCACGGTCGTTGAATGGTACGAGTTCTTCCTCTACGCAACGGCGGCCACCCTGGTCTTCGGCGCCCTATTCTTCCCGGACGCCGGCACCGAACTGGATGCGATCATCGCAGCCTTCGTCACCTTCGCCGTTGGCTTCATCGCCCGGCCGCTCGGTGGCATTGTGTTCGGTCACTTTGGTGACAAGGTGGGCCGGAAGAAACTGCTGCAGCTGAGCATCATCCTGATCGGCGCAGCCACCTTCCTGATGGGCTGCCTGCCGGGATTCGACCAGATCGGTTACTGGGCTCCGGGCCTGCTCGTGGCCCTGCGGTTCATCCAGGGCTTTGCCATCGGCGGCGAATGGGGCGGCGCAGTGCTGCTGGTCGCCGAGCACAGCCCGGCAGCCAAGCGCGGGTTCTGGGCATCCTGGCCCCAGGCCGGCGTGCCGATGGGGAACATGCTGGCCACCGTAGTGCTGTGGATCATGTCCACTGTGCTGTCCGACGCCGAGTTCCTGGCCTGGGGCTGGCGCGTTGCCTTCTGGCTCTCCGCCGTCATTGTGATCGTGGGCTACTACATCCGCACCAAGGTCACCGAAGCGCCGATCTTCCTGGAAGCCCAGGCAGAGGCCGCCAAGGTGAAGTCCACCTCCTACGGCGTTGTGGAAGTGATGAAGCGGTACCCGCGCGGTGTCTTCACCGCCATGGGCCTGCGCGTCGCCGAGAACATCATCTACTACATCGTGGTGGCGTTCTCCATCACCTACCTGAAGACCGTGCACGACTTCGACGTCACCACCGTGCTGGGCCTGCTGATCCTGGCCCACGCCTTCCACTTTGTGGTGATTCCGTTCTACGGGCGGCTGTCGGACACCATCGGCCGCCGGCCGGTGTACATGGCAGGAGCCGTGCTGTCGGGCGTCTGGGCCTTCGTCGCCTTCCCGATGTTCGACACGCAGAACCCGTTCATCATCCTGGCCGCGATCTTCCTGGGCCTTGCCGTGCACGGCCTGATGTATGCCGGACAGCCGGCCATCATGGCGGAGATGTTCCCCACCCGGATGCGCTACTCCGGTGTCTCGCTGGGTTACCAGGTCACGTCGATCTTCGCCGGCTCGCTGGCCCCGATCATCGCCGCCACGTTGCTGAAGGACTTCCAGCACTGGCTGCCGATTGCGCTGTATCTGGTGATCGCTTCCGTCATCACCATCGTGGCGGTGTACTTCGCACGGGAGACCAAGGGTGCCTCGCTGCGCGATCTGGACCGGGCCGACATTGCGGCCCAGACCGGATCCGAGGTGCGGGCCCAGGCCTAGGCAGACGCTGGGCCTGGCCGCCCAGGCCAGGCCCAAGGCAAAACTTCACCAGGCAAGCAAAAGGGGCCGGTGCCGTCCGTTGGGGGGCGGCACCGGTCCCTTAGCCGTTCAGGGAGCAGCGGTTGATCAGCGGAAGCCGATCAGCTGTTCCACCGGCCCGATGCCGAAGAAGAGCACGAAGGCGGCGGCCACGATCCACATCAGCGGGTGGATCTCCCGGGCCCGGCCCTGGAAGGTGCGCACCAGCACGTAGGCGATGAAGCCCGCGCCCAGGCCGTTCGCAATGGAATAGGTGAACGGCATCAGGGTGAAGGTCAGGAAGGCCGGGATGGCCACGCCCCAGTCGGACCAGTCGATCTTGCCCACCTGGGACACCATCATGAACCCGACGACGACGAGCGCCGGCGCCACTGCCTCGAAGGGCACCAGCGAGATCAGCGGCGTGAAGAACATGGCCAGCAGGAACAGCAGGCCGGTCACGACGTTGGCCAGGCCGGTGCGCGCGCCTTCGCCGATGCCTGCGCCGGATTCCACGTAGATCTGGTTGGAGGAGACCGAAGCGGCGCCGCCGGCAACGGCACCCACGGCGTCGACGATCAGCACCCGGTCCACGTGCGGAATGTTGCCCTGCTTGTCGGTCAGGCCGGCCTCATTGGCCAGGCCCACCATGGTGCCCATGGCATCGAAGAAGATGCTCAGCAGGATCGCGAAGGCCAGCAGGGAAGCGGCCGTGAAGCCCAGCGTGCCGAAGGAGCCGAAAATGCTGACCTGGCCAACCAGGCTCAGGTCTGGCAGCCCTACCCAGCTGCCGGTCGGCAGCTCGGGCACCACCAGGGACCAGCCCTGCGGGTTGAAGCCGTCGGGGCCCACCGAAGGTCCGACGTTGGCCACGGCTTCGATGATCACTGCGAGCACCGTAGCGGACAGCACGCCGATCAGGATGCCGCCCTTGACCTTGCGCACTACCAGGGCGATGGTCAGGATCAGGCCGAAAATGAAGACCAGGGTTGGCCAGCCCAGCAGCACGCCGTCGAACCCGAGGCCCACCGGAACAGTGGTGCCCGCCGCGTCCGGAATGCGGCGGATGAAGCCGGCGTTGACCAGGCCGATCAGGGCGATGAACATGCCGATGCCCACCACAATGGCGGTCTTGAGGCTTTGCGGCACGGCGTTGAACACCGCGGTCCGGAACCCGGTGAGCACCAGGATCAGCATGGTGATACCGGAGAGCACTACCAGGCCCATGACGTCCGGCCAAGTCAGGCCCGGATTCGTAGCAACCGTGATGGCGACGAAGGCGTTGACGCCCAAGCCGGTCGCCAGGGCGAACGGGTACTTGGCCCACGCGCCCATGGCAATCGTCAGCACGCCGGCCACCAGGGCCGTCACCGCCGCGACGCGTTCGGCGCCAAGCATGGCTCCGGTTGAATCGGCGCCGCCCAGGATCAGCGGGTTCAGCACCACGATGTAGCTCATCGCGAAGAACGTGGCCAGACCGCCGCGGATTTCACGTGAATAGTTGGAGCCGCGCTTGGTGATCTCGAAGTATCGGTCGAGCACCGAAGTCTTGTCGGCTACTGCTGCCTTTGCGGGCATGGGGAATGTCCTCCACAGGTGAGTGGCATAGTTGGAAGTTTCCCCAAAATTCTACGCTCCTGCAGCGTGCAGGGGCGTACGACGGCGGCGCTTGGCTTCCGAAGGTCAGGCGACGGCCGTGCGGCCGGATGAAGCGATGGCGTTTCCGGCCACTTTTGCCTGGCGAATGATCTCCCTGGTGCTCGGTGCCAGCAGGTCTGCGACGCCCACCAGGTACAGGCCGATGGCGTTCAGGATGGCCACTGCGTTTTGCCCTGCCGCGATGCCCAGGCTACGCAGCAGCCGCCGCATCTGGTTCTGTGCGCAGCCCGTCAGGACCACGGTATCGGCGACCAGCAGCCCGCGTTCGGTGCGGATGACCCAGCGCTGGGCGCTGTCCCTGCTGATCGAAGGAACGCGGGCCGTGCGTGCCTCCAGCGCCCCAGAGTGCGGGTCCAACTGCAGGGCGGGAGCGCTTTTCCCGGAGGTCCGGCTGACTCCGCAGGCAAAGGTGCTGCGCCGAATGTCGAGCTCATGGCTCGCGGCGTAGCCCTGCAGCAGCCGCAGTAGGTCATTGCGTTCGCCGCGGTCCGACGAGTCTGGCAACGGGGATCGGCGGCTGGGGTCGGACGGCTGCGAGAGCAGGCCTTCCACGACGATTGAGGACACGCCCCGGCGGCTCAGTTCACTGGCCACCGCCAATCCGGGCAGGCCGGAGCCGATGACCACCGTGGTGGTGTACTCGGTCGGAACCTCTGGGGTAGAAGTGCCACTCAATGCACGGACTCCTTGAACGATAGGGAGAACCTCGGACGGCGAACGGACCGCCCGCAACGCGTTGTGAAACTGTTGTTCAACAAGTAATTTCATCGAAGCCTACATAACTTTCCGGCCACTGAGAAGGGCTTTGTTGCAGAGTAAGCTGAGGGTAGCTGGCGAGGGAGCCAGTGCTACGTAGAGGGAGGCGGAACGAATGACAGAAGCCACTGCCGGAAGCGCCGGACAGGGTGCCGCACCGCGCGGCATCGTGGTCGGAGTCGATGGCTCCGACCAGAGCATCTGCGCGTTGGTTTGGGCTGCTGAGGAGGCGCAGCGGCGCCGGACCCCCCTGCATGTCGTGACCGCCTACACCGTTCCGGTCTTTGCCGCATCGAGCATGGATGCCGGCTATGCCACCCTGGATGATTCGGTCATCCGCGAAGGTGCCGAAGCCGTGCTTGAGCAGGCCGTGGCGAAAATCGACGGCTACAACCTCGATGTGGACTCCCGCGTGGAAACCGGCGATGCTGCGGGGGTCCTGCTGGAGCTCTCCGAACAGGCCGAACTCATCGTGGTCGGCACCCGCGGACGCGGCGGCTTCATGGGCAGGTTGCTCGGCTCGGTCAGCAGCGCCGTCCCGGCCCACGCCGAGTGCCCCACCGTGACCATCCCGCTGGCCTGCGCGCCCCGGCTTGGCGACCTGGACATCGAAGTCCCGCGATCCAAGGAACAGGCCGTGCGGCCGGAGGACATCGAGAGGGTCGTCGTCGTCGGCGTCGACGGGTCCGAGCAGGCCCGCAATGCCACCCTGGTGGCCGCGGAGCAGGCGGAACGGCTTGGCTACCCGCTCAAGATGGTCTGCGCGCTGCCGCCCTTCACCGGCTCGCTGGCCTGGGTGCCCGCGCCGCTGGACCGGGAGGCGCTGTACTCAGACATCCGCGAGCAGCTCGACGCCGGCGTGGCCTGGATCAAGAGCCACTTCCCGAACCTGCACGTCATCGGCGAGGTGCAGGACGGTTCGCCGGTGGAACTCCTGATCGAGGCTACCCGCACGGCGGAACTGTTGGTGGTCGGTACGCGCGGCCGCGGCGGCTTCGCCGGAATGCTGCTCGGCTCCACCAGCCAAGGCGTGCTGCACCACGCCAAGGGGCCGGTCATGGTGGTCCCGGACAAGCACGACCCGCGGCTCGATGACCGCCGGAACTTCGGCCCGCTGCCGGACGCCGAAGGCCAGTAACCCATGTACTAAGGGCTGGGCCCGGAACCTGCGAGGTTCCGGGCCCAGCCCTTAGCAGTTTGCTCCGTCTAGACGGCCCAGCGCGCCCCGACGGTGTGCAGCTTGCCGTACATGTGGCTGATGTTCGTCACGGTCAGTCCGACCTCGGGATTCAGGGCGTGGACCACCTGCCAGTTGCCGATGTAAATCGCCACGTGCCAGATGGCATTCGGTTCGCCCCAGAACACCAAGTCGCCGGGCTGCAGCTGCGAGAGCGGAACCTTGTAGGGCGCTTGATCCAGCTGGGCCTGGGCTACGCGGGGGAGATAGCGCCCGGCGTTGCTGAACGCCGCCTGTGTCAGGCCCGAGCAGTCGTACCCCAACGGGCCGTTGCCACCCCAGGCATAGAAAGACTTCTTGTTGGCTTCCTTGGCCATGGCAAAGCTGATGGCGGCGCCGGCGATGCCGCCGTTTGCCGCGGGGGCATTCACCACCGGAGGCGGCGTGACCACCTCCGGCTCCTGCTCTGGTTCGGGCTGGGCCGGCGGCGGAGTCGGTCGGGGCGTCGTGGGCGTCGTGGGCGTCGAGGGAGCGGACGGAGCGGGCGTTGAGGGCCTCGGCGTAGATGGCCGCGGAGTGGAAGGCCGGGGCGTCGACGGGCTCGAGGTCGGCGGCGCCGTGATTTCATCGCTGGCCGGGGCCACGGTGGAGCCTTGTGCCGACGAGTTGCTGCTGGAGGGCCGCTGCGCCGCGGCCGCCTCTTGCGCCGACTGCTCAACCAGAGCCTGGAGCTGGCGGTCCTGTTCGGCCTTCTCCAAGGCGGCGATGCGGGCGTCTTCCTCGCTGGTGCTGGTCCCCCTGAGTTCGGCGAGATGCACCAGGAGCGCCTGCCGCTGTTCTTCGTAGCGGATCACCAGCTGTTCCTGGGCTGCGCTGGCGGCCTTGGCGTCGGTCTCGGCCGCTTCCGCCGCGACGGCGGCGTCCTTGGCCGCTTCTTCGGCCTGCGTGACATAGAGCTCCCAGGCGGCCCAGAGCTGGGCGGCCTGCTGGGACTCGGTCAGCGTCTGCGAGCGGTTCGCGGTCAGTGCATCCAGAGTGGAGGCCTTGTACAGCACGTCGCCGGAGTTCTTGCTGTCCAGCAGCGCGCTCAGCGCCGGGTTGACTCCCCCGTTCCGGTACAGCTCGCCGGCCAGCTGGCCCACCTGGTTCTTGACAGAGTCGAAGTATTCGGCGGCCTGCGACGACTTCGCCTTGGCGTCCTCGAGCTCCGCAGTCCGCTCCTGCTGCTTCAGCAGCGACTCGCTGTAGGTGTTCTGCAAACGCATTGAATCGAACTGGGCGTTGGCCAGGTTCCCTGAGGCCGTCTTCAGTTGTTCTTCGATCCGGTCCACCAGCGCTTGAGTGGCGGCTGCATCGCCCTTGGCGTCGTCGATCTCATCGCCGGACGGGAGCGAGGGCGCCGCCGGAAGGGTGATCCGGACTGATGTCACCTGGGGCAACTGTCCGGCCGGGGCTGCGACGGCCGGCGCCAGAGCCGGTACGCAGACGAGCAGGGCGGTAGCAGAGAAGAGCGCAACGGCGCGCGCCGGCGTCGTCGATCGATGCGGGGCAGGACGCCCCGAGGGAAGCAGCCTCATCCGAACGGGTCCTTAATACGAGCGCAGTAAATGCACGCGCCCTTTCGGGACGGCCGGCCTTGGGGCCGAGAGCGGTCATTGTGCGAACGGGTGGCACCCCAACTAGACCGAACTGCATTCACACAGCACGTTGAGAATATGCACCTTCGGTCACTTTGGCAACATTTGCCTCACGAGTAACATAAACAACATTGGTGTCATTTCGCCGGTTTTGGTGAGGGTGCGGCGTGTCGCCTCCGGCTCTGGGGGTGCTCGGCGGGACATCGAAGACGTGGGGACGCAGCGTTTCCCCCGGTCGCGGCGCCGTATCGGCCCGCGCTGCGAAGACGGGCCGGTTGCAAGGTGCCGGCTCCGTCTTGATG
This sequence comes from Arthrobacter sp. CAU 1506, assembly GCF_005047635.1. Classification (GTDB taxonomy): domain Bacteria; phylum Actinomycetota; class Actinomycetes; order Actinomycetales; family Micrococcaceae; genus Crystallibacter. Next base: position 189,652 of record NZ_SUKC01000005.1, read on the forward strand.
GTGGATTTCCGAAGTGTTCGCTGCGGCCGCTGCGGCCGGGGGATGGCGCGCCGGTTCGCGCCGTGGCGGCTATTTGGGGGAGCGCAGCATCAGGTGCCGGTACCGGCAGTGGCCATGCCGTGCTCTCGCCTTTGGGCGTCCGAAGGCGGGGGAGGCGGGGGAAGCGGCGGTCTTAGCCCCAGCCCAGTTCGTGCAGACGCTCGTCGTCGATGCCGAAATGGTGGGCGACCTCGTGGATCACCGTGACCAGGACTTCGTGGACTATCTCTTCCCGGGAGGAGCACATGCGGAGGGTGGGGCCGCGGAAGATCACGATCCGGTCGGGCATGGATCCGGCGCCCCACCAGTGGTCCCGCTCGGTGAGCGGCGTGCCTTCGTAAATGCCCAGCAGTTCCGTCTTCGGATCCTCCCAAGGATGGGGTGTGTATTCCTCTTCGACGAAAATGCCCACGTTCGTCATTTCGCGCATGATGTCCTCCGGAATCTGGTCAATCGCGTCGTTGACCGCGTCCTCGAATTCCGGCAGGGACATCTCCATCGGCATGCAATCGACTCTACCTGCGGCGGGTGAGGCAGGGGGTTCCGGGGCTGCCAGAGCAAGGCAGCATGGTCCGTTTTGGTTTTTCCCGAAGCAGGCCCTATAGTTTTATAGGTCCACAGCGGGGAAACGAATCCCAAGTGGTCCTGGCCCCCATCGTCTAGCGGCCTAGGACACCGCCCTTTCACGGCGGCGGCACGGGTTCGAATCCCGTTGGGGGTACGCGAGACGTCATGAATGGCAGCCGCAGAAGTGGTCAAAACCGCTTCAAAAGGCTGGTAGGATTGAGTCTCGTAAAAAATGCAAGGCCCTGTAGCGCAGTTGGTTAGCGCGCCGCCCTGTCACGGCGGAGGTCGCGGGTTCAAGTCCCGTCAGGGTCGCTTTGGTTTCCGGAGCGATTTCGGAACGCCATCGGTGATCATCGAGAGATGTTGCCAGGCTCTGTAGCTCAGTTGGTAGAGCGTTCGACTGAAAATCGAAAGGTCACCGGATCGACGCCGGTCGGAGCCACCAGCAAAACTGAATCGAATACCCCGGGGCTCGGTGAGTTCCGGGGTATTTCTTTGTCCGGGACGCTGCTAGTCCCTCAGGAGCCGGTTTACCGCGTCGATGTTCGCCCGGGTGTACCTGAGCCGTTTTTCCCGCTCCGGCCGTTTAGCCAGTGCCCTGCCGATGAAGAAGACCAACACGGCAGTGAAAGCCCACTGCCAGCGGAACTCGGCAACCCAGATCGCGGCCAGCGCACAGCCAGCCGCCAGGGCCAGGATGAACTGCCCAAGTGTTTTCATGGCTACCTCCCGATATTCCGTCAGGGGCGGGACCATCGCCGTCCCTTGCTTCGATTGTGCCTGCTGGGTCCGTCAGGAAGCGTCCCTCCTCCCTCAAAAGGCCAGCGGATCGACGTCGGTCGGAGCTGCCGGCACAACGAAGCCCGCCGCGCTGATTCAGGATGCGGGGCTTTTGTAGCATCGCGCCTCTGTCCACGGCGGGCGCAGTGCGGCAACATAGGCACATGAGCGAAACCGCATTCACCCTTGTTGGCGGTCCCACAGGCCTGCTGGAGTTCGCTGGTTGGACCTTCCTGACCGATCCCACCTTTGACGAGCCTGGGGAGTACCCAGGAGCCGCCGGGACCTTGGTCAAGACATCCGGGCCGGCCATTCGGGCCGAAAACCTGCCGGCAGTGGACGTCATCCTGCTCTCGCATGACCAACACGCCGACAACCTTGATACATCCGGTCGGAGCCTGGTGGAAACCGGCGGAACCAAGGTTCTCGGCACGTTGGAAGCCGCGGACAGGATGGCGACGGTTACCGGCGTGGCTCCCTGGGAACGGACAGTGCTTGAGGCCCCCGACCGGACGACGGTCACCGTTACCGCCGTTCCGGCCCAGCACGGGCCGGCCGGGTGCGAATCCGTGACCGGTACAGTGACCGGCTTCGTGCTCACGGCGGCCGACCTTCCCACCGTTTATGTCAGCGGCGACAACGCCTCGCTGGAGGTAGTAGGGGACGTCGCCAAACGGTTTGCGCCGATTGGCCTGGCGGTACTCTTCGCCGGCGCTGCCCGGGTTGGCCTCTTTGACAATGCAGCCCTGACGCTGACCGCCACCGACGCGGCCGAAGCCGCGCGCATCCTGGAAACAGCCGCCGTGGTGCCGGTCCATGCCGAAGGCTGGCAGCACTTCAGCGAGGGGCACAGCGAACTGCGCACAGAGTTTGCCGCTGCCGGTCTCCAGGACCGGCTCCGAATCCCCACGCCGGGAGAGAAGCAGTCCCTCTAGGCAGGGGACGCTGTAGGCAGGGGACGTCCCGCGCGACACGGCGGATCCAACCCGCCGTTCAGCATTCGTTCACCCGGTCTTCACGGCGGCGATTCCCCCGCCGCTAGAGTGGACTGATGCCGCACCTTGCCTTCGAAGCGTCTGGACCAGAGTCCGCTGAAACCATCCTCTTCCTGCACGGTGCGGGCTGGCCCGGGATCACCTGGCACCAGCAAATGAAGCATTTCTCCGAGTCCTACCGCTGCCTTGCCGCGGACCTGCCGGGCCATGGCGCCAGCAGCGGCATCGGCTGGCAGAGCCTGGATGCGACCGCAAAACTGGTTGCCGACCTCATCGAATCCGTTGCGGACCAACCGGTCCACCTGGTCGGCCTGTCGATGGGCGGGGACGTTGGCCTGCGGCTGCTGGCCCAACGCCCGGAGCTGGTGCAGACCGCCCTGCTGACCGGGGTCCTGGTGCTTCCCGTTCCACGGTGGATGCTGAAGGCGCAGCTTGCCCTCTCGGGCTTGACCAAGAACCGGATGTTGTGGCGGGCGTCGGCCAAGTACCTTCGGCTGGGGCCCGAGCAGATGGCCGAATACCTGGCGACAAACCGGCCGCTGGATCCGCAGCAATACCGTGCGATCATTTCCGAGATCTTCGTCGGCACCAACGTCGAGGGCCTCGACCAAGCCGGCTGCCCGGTGCTGATCGCGGCGGGAGAACGGGAACCGCGGCAGGCCAGGGAATCGGCAGCGATGCTGGCCGGGCTGATGCCGAACGCCCGGGGCGGGCTGGCGCCGAAGTCCCCGCACGAGTGGCCGATGAACCGTCCCGAGCTCTTCAACCGCACGCTCGAGCAGTGGTTGCGGGACCAGGCGGTGTTGCCGGACACATTGCTTCCGGCCTGACCCCTCGCCTTCGCGGCCAATGCGCCGCCGCACGCCTCGGACACAGTTCATTCCCAGCCTCCATTCAGGAAAACCGGCCTACCATGGGTGGGTATTCCGAGTGCCGCCTGCACCTGATGAGGCACCAACCGGGGACGATGGGAGCGAGGAGAGTAGTGCAGGCCCTTCTGAAGATTGCAGCCGGCGGCTTGGTCATGGCCGTCACGCTGACATCATGCAGCAGCGCAAGCCCGGCAAGCCATCCAACGACGCCGGTGCCCGCCGCCTCTTCCCCGGCCGCCTCCCACGTGCCGAACGCGCCTGCAGAAGTACCCGCCGCGCCTGACCCGGCCGATGGACAAGGCGCCACGGCAGCGCCCAGCCCAACACCGCCGTCGGCCTCCGCCGACGCCAAGGAAGGCAGCGAAGCAAACAAAAGCGCCGACCAGTGGGGCCGTTACGGCGACCAGGCCGACGCCTGTGCAGCGGTGGCCGCGAACGTGGCCTCCCTGCTGCTGGTCCCGCTCGGCTTCATGACCGGCGTGGAGGACTCCGACCTGGAGTCCCTGCAGGAGGAACTGGACGATTTCAGCCGCGACGTCCCGGCTCAGCTCACCGATGACCTGGACCGGGTGGAGCAGCTGCTGGAGCAGGCAGCACCCGACCACGACGTCGACGTCACAGCCTTTGCCGAAGCACTTGAGCCGGTACAGGAATGGCTGTCCGAACACTGCGGGGATTGACGCGTTAGGCTTGCCCTGAGAGTCAGCACAGCGTCAGGGAGAACAGATGCACAACGAGGATCGGCCGGCTGCCCCGTCCGCCGGAGATGCCGCTGGGGAAGTCCCGGTCTCCGCAGCTGCCGCTGCAGGCAGCACCGAAGTGCCGGACCGGCAGGTGCCCTTGGCCGCCGGCGTTGATCCGGCGCTGCTTCCCGACGCGGCCGGGGCCGTCCCGGCCGCTCCCGGCCGCACCACCATTTCCGAAGCCGCGGTAGCCAAGGTCGCGGCCGTAGCAGCCCGCTCGGTTCCCGGGGTCTACACACTGGGCAGCGGCACGGCGCGCGCGTTGAGCGCGCTGCGCGACGTGGTGGGCGGCAGCGATGCTGGCCAGGGTGTGCATGTGGAAGTCGGCCAGACCCAGGTGGCCGTGGACATCAACCTGGTGGCCGTCTACGGCAAGCCCTTGCACGAGCTGGCGGCGAGCGTACGCGCGGCGGTGTACACCGCCGTCGAGCAATTGGTGGGGCTGGATGTGGTTGAAGTGAACGTGGAAATCAACGACGTGCACGTCCCCGGGCTGGACCCCAAGGCGCCGGCGGAGAAGCCGGTCCGGCAAGTGGCCCAGTAACAGGATGCGCGGGACAGTGGGAGGAGTAAGGATGAGCTATACGGTGGTCGGCATGGCCGTCGGAGCGGTGCTGGCGTGGGCCGCGCTGGTATTCCACTTCTGGGGTTTCCTGCTGATGGCGGTGTTCCTGCTGGTGGGGGCGCTGCTGGGCCGCGCCGCGGAAGGCAAGCTTGACTGGCGCAGCATCCGCGATGCATTGACCGGACGCCGCTCGTCTTCATGACGGACCGCGCCGTGAATGCCGAGAAACTACCTCCGCGCCCGGTCCGGGCAGCGCCGGGCAGCAGCCCGGACGGCGAGCCGTTGGCGTCACACCCCGCCGGGGCCCTCGCCGAGCGCTACGTCGGACACACCCGGGTCAGCACGCAGGCCTTGACCAGCACCGCCCAGGGTGCCGCGGCGAAGGTGTTGGGAATCTCACCGGGGGTGGTCCGCGCCACCTGGGCTGACGACGCCGGTTCCCTCGCCCTGTCCTTGGCACTTCCCATCGGCATCCCGTCGCTGAACCGGGTGCTGCGCGACCCCCAGTTGGTGTCCGGCTTCGGCGGCACCGTCTGGGACCGGGCCCATGCGGCCAAGGGCGCGATCCTGGCCGAGGTCTCGCGGATCAGCGGCTCGCAGTTGAGTCGGGTGGACATCAGGGTCACCGGAATCCGGGTGCAGGATGGAGGCCGAGTCCGGTGAGCCATCTCGACGTCGACAGCGACCGGCCGGCTCACGAACGGCTGGCCGATGAGCGCCTGGCCAACCGGGAACTGCGCAGTTCCCGGGCTACGGCGGCGGTCATTGCCGCCGTCCTGGTGTCTCTGGTCAGCCTGTATCTGCTGCTCGAAGCAGCCTTGAAGGCCCTCGGGCAACAGCCTTGGCTGGCCTTGCCGGAGCAGATAGCCAGCTGGCTACACCAACTTCCGGGCAACACCTCGCCGGTCATTTTGGCGGCGTGCGGCGCGCTCATCTTGCTGCTGGGGCTGTTCTTTTTCCTGCAGGGCGTGCTGCCGGGGCATCTGCACCGGCACCGCATTCCCGGCCGGCGGGGCGTAGTGGTGGTGGACGATGAAGTTCTCGCCGCCTCGCTGGCGCGCCGCGCCCGCACCGAGGCGCAAGTGACGCGCGAGCAGGTGCTGGTGGTGGTGTCCCGGGCCCTGGTGGAGGTCCGGCTGCGGCCCACTTCCGGCACTCCGGTGAACGCCGATGCCATCCAGTTGGCGGTTGAGGACGAAGTCCGCCGGGCACGGATCAGCCCGGTCCCGCAGGTGCGCGTCTTCGTATCCAGCTCCGGGGTGGTGGGACAGTGAACCAGACGCCGCGGACCCTGAACCGCATCCTGATCACCATCCTCGGGCTGAAGCTGATGCTGGCCGGCGGCATCGCCCTCGCGCTGGCGCTGGTTCCGGCGCTCGCGGGCTGGTGGCATGCCGTTACGGCACAGGCCGGTGCCAACCTGCAGGCGCTGCTGGACTCCACCACTGTGCCTGGCCAGCGGGACAGTTGGCTCTGGATTGTGGTGTCCTTGGTGCTGCTCCTGTTGGTGCTGCTGATGATCGCGTGGATCGCGCAACAGGGCAAGGGCCGCACCGGAACCATTGCTGCTGATTTTGACGGCGACGGCGCGCCCGGTGCCGTCCAGCTCAGTTCAGGCGTGGCCGAGCAGGCGCTGCGGGCCGCACTGCAGGAACGAGACAGCATCCTGCATGCAACCGTCACCGCCTACGACTACGACGGCGGCGGAGCCCTGCGCATCCGGGTGGTTCCCCGACTTGGCGTGTCCCCGCAAGCGGTGGCCGACGAAGTCTCCGATCTGGTGGAAGCGCTGGACCTTGCCCTCGGCATGAGCTTCCCGGTGGTGATCCACCTGGTCGCCGGCGCCCGCTCCCGCCTGGTCCGCGCCGACCGCGTCCGCTGAGCGACCGGAGTCTGCGGGGGCTAGCGTCCTGTAGTCATCCAGACGGCGGTATTTGGTGCCAGCGATCCGCTGTCGGCGGTTCGTTCTGTCGATGCAAGGAGCACCGAAGCGCCCGCGGGCAATCGGATCGCCGAGCTGCCCAAGTTGGCCAGCACCTGCAGCGTTCCGTTCCGGTAGCTCAGGATGCCGGACGCCGGGTCATGTTCCGGCGCCCACTCGAAGCTGCCTTGGCCCAGCTTCCGCTCGGCGCGCATGGCCAGTGCTGCGCGATACAGTTCGTAGCTGGAACCGGGCACACCCAGCTGCCGGTCCACGGCGTACCGGGCGAACCCTTCCGGCTGCGGCAACCACGGTTCATGCTGGGTTGAGCCCCAGCCGAAGCCATGTGCTTCCGCCCGCCAGGGGATCGGAACGCGGCAGCCGTCGCGGCCGCGCTCTTCGCCGCCGGTGCGGAAGAATGCCGGATCCTGGCGCACCTCGGCCGGCAGGGTGGTGTGCTCCGGCAGGCCCAGTTCTTCACCTTGGTAGATGTAAGCGGAGCCGGGCAGCGCCAGCATCACCAGCGTCGCGGCACGGCCGCGGGCGTACCCGAGTTCCTCGTCCGGCTGTGCGTCCTCCGGGCCAATGCCCTTGGGGAACGTGGTGGGGTCGGTGAGCCCGTAGCGGGAGCTGTGCCGGACCGTGTCGTGGTTGGACAGCACCCAGGTGCTCGGCGCGCCCACCGAGGCTGCCGCCGCCAGCGAATCGTCAATGCTGCGGGTCATGCGCTCGGCGTCCCAGCCGGCCAGCAGGAAGTCGAAGTTGAAAGCCTGCTGCATTTCGTCCGGCCGGACGTAGGCAAAGAGCCGCTCGGCCGGCTCCACCCAGGCCTCCGCCACCAGCATGCGGTCGCCGTCGTATTCCGCCAAGACCTTGTGCCATTCCCGGTAGATCTCGTGCACGCCGTCCTGATCGAAATAGGGCGGGGTGTCCGGGTGGACGGCTGGGTCCGCCAGGCCGGCCGCCTGCTGCACGGCGGCGTCCGTGCCGGCCGCCGAGTGGGCGGCCGTGCCCTGGGCGCTCCCGCCGGTCGGTTCCAGCACTTGTTCGCGGGCCGGTCGGGCATCGGGCGCTGGCGATGCGCCGGCAGGCCGGCCAACCGGGGCGTCGTCGTCGTCAAGCAAGGCGTCTTCGCCGGGCAGTCGCTCGTTGCCGGCCACCATGGAGGTCTTCGCCGCCCAGTCCGGCAGGCCGTCGGCCTTGACCAGGCCGTGGGCCACGTCGATCCGGAAGCCGTCCACACCGCGGTCCAGCCAGAACCGCAAAACGGAGACCATCTCCGCCTGGACCTCCGGGTTCTCCCAGTTCAGGTCTGGCTGCGTGGAGTCGAACAAATGCAGATACCACTGGCCCGGCGTGCCGTCGGGTCCGGTGGTCCGGGTCCAAGCGTTGCCGCCGAACACGGACTGCCAGTTGTTGGGCGGCTCGGTGCCGTTCGGGCCTTTGCCGTCGCGGAAGATGTAGCGGGCCCGCTCGGGAGAGTCCGGGTCGGCGGCCAGCGCGCTGACGAACCACTCGTGCCGGTCGGAGGTGTGGTTGGGGACCAGATCGACGATCACCCGCATGCCGAGTTCGTGCGTGCGGGCCAGCAGGGAGTCGAAGTCGTCCAAAGTGCCGAAAAGCGGATCGACGTCGCGGTAGTCGGCCACATCGTAGCCCGCATCGTTCTGCGGGGAGACGTAGAAAGGCGAGAGCCAGATGGCGTCCACACCGAGGTTCTTCAGGTAGGGGATCTTGGCGCTGATGCCGGCCAAATCGCCCATGCCGTCGCCATTGTTGTCCGCAAATGAGCGCGGGTAGATCTGGTAGATGACGGCGTCGCGCCACCACGGTACGGATGCTGCAGCCATAAATACTCCTCGGCTCGCGGGTCAGGACCACTTCCAGCCTAATGATCATCCCCGCGGAGCGGGCAGGCGCGATCGCCCACTGACCGTGAATGCGGCATAGATCACGATTCGATATCGAAGGGCCACCAGCCCAAATATGTGTCTTGCAGCACACTTAGTAAGCGTTTACGTTACCACTTACCAGATTGGTACTTGGGGTGGCTTCTTCCTGACCTATCAGCGTCTGCGCGGCCACCAGACAAAGGAGTCACATCATGCACACTGCACGCTCCAGAAAGGCCGTCCTGCCGTTGGCCGCGCTCAGCGCCATGGCCCTGACACTCTCCGCCTGCGGGGGAAACTCGGAAGAGCCCAGTGGGTCGGCAGCCGCCGCCGACTGTTCTGCCTATGAGTCCTACGGCACCTTCGACGGCGCCGAGGTCAGCGTCTACTCAACCATTACGGATACCGAGCAGGACAAGCTCGAGCAGTCCTGGGTGCCCTTCGAGGAGTGCACCGGGATCGACGTGGTGTACGAGGGCTCCAACGAATTCGAGACCCAGCTCCAGGTCCGCGCCCAGGCCGGCAACCCGCCGGACGTGGCGATCATTCCGCAGCCGGGCCTGCTGGCAGCCCAGGCACGCGCCGGAAACCTCAAGCCGGCACCGCAGGAAGTCTCGGACCTGGTGGACGAGAACTGGTCCGCGGACTGGAAGGCCTACGGCACGATCGACGGCACCTTCTACGCCGCTCCGATGCTGGCCAGCGTCAAGGGCTACGTCTGGTATTCGCCGACCGCCTTCAAGGATAAGGGCTGGGAAGTCCCGCAGACGTGGGACGAGATGATGGCGCTGACCAAGACCATCGCGGACGAGGGCACCATGAAGCCGTGGTGCGCCGGTTTTGAGTCCGGCGACGCGACCGGCTGGGCCGGCACCGACTGGATCGAGGATGCCTTGCTGCGCCAGGCCGGTCCTGACGTCTACGACCAGTGGGTCAACCACGACATCCCGTTCAATGACCCGCAGGTGGCCGACGCCTTCGACGCGGTGGGCGACATCCTCAAGAACGAGGACTACGTCAACGGCGGCATCGGGGACGTCCGCTCCATCATCTCCACCTCGGTGGACGACGGCGGCCTGCCGGTGATCGACGGCAGCTGCGCCATGCACCACCAGGCCACCTTCCAGGCGGCCAACTGGCCCGAGGGCACCAACGTAGCCGAGGACGGCGACGTCTGGGCCTTCATCACTCCGGGACAGGAAGCCGGCGCCAGCGCCATTACCGGCGGCGGCGAGTTCGTGGCTGCCTACACCGAAAGCGAAGAGGTCTCGGCCTACCTGCAGTTCATGGCCTCGCCCGAGTTCGCCAACAAGCGGGTGGAGCAGGGCGCCGCGATCAGTGCCAACAAGGGCCTGGACCCGGCCCTCGCCACCAGCGAACTGGACCGCCAGTCCATCGAACTGCTGCAGTCGGAGGACACCACGTTCCGCTTCGACGGTTCGGACCTGATGCCCGGTGCAGTGGGCGCCAACTCCTTCTGGAGCGGCGTCGTGGAATGGATCAACGGCAAGTCGACCAAGGAAGTGGTCGACTCGATCGAAGCCAGCTGGCCTTCGGACTAGGCCGGTCCCCGTAGCCCGGCCGTGCCGCCTGTCACCACTGCAGGCGGCACGGCCGGCGCGACCCTTCCCTTCCACGCCGCAAGGAGGCACGTGCCATGGAAGACGTTGGCGACAAGCTTGTGCAGGTAGTGATCGCGCTGGCCATCTTTGCCGCGATCATTGCCCTGATCATGCTGCTGGTGGACCGGGCCCCGAAGACGTTCCGCGATAAGGCGACGATCATCGGATTCCTGGCTCCCGCCGTCGTGCTGTTGGCCATTGGGCTGATTTGGCCGGCCATTCAGACCACTTACCTGGCCTTCACCGACCGCAATGGCGCGCCGAACGGGGTGGACAACTTCGTCTGGATGTTCACCCAGCCCGAGGCACTGGTCACGCTGCGGAACACGCTGCTGTGGGTTGTCCTGGTGCCGTTGATGTCCACGGGCATCGGCCTGGCCTATGCGGTGTTCATCGACCGGGCGCGCGGCGAGAAGGCACTGAAGGCGCTTGTCTTCATGCCGATGGCCATTTCCATGGTGGGTGCCGGCGTGATCTGGAAGTTCATGTACACCTACCGCGGGGCCGAACGCGAGCAAATCGGCCTGCTGAACCAGATCCTGGTGTGGCTCGGCGGCGAATCCAAACAGTTCCTGCTGGATGCGCCGGAGAACACCTTCTTCCTGATCGCCGTGATGGTCTGGATCCAGACCGGTTTCGCCATGGTCATCCTCTCCGCGGCGATCAAGGGCATTCCCACCGAAATCGTGGAGGCGGCCCGGCTGGACGGCGCGAGCGCCTGGCAGCAGTTCTTCTCCATCACCATCCCCTCGATCCGCGGGGCACTGATCGTGGTGGTCACGACGATCACCATCGGCACGCTGAAGGTCTTCGACATTGTGCGCACCATGACCGCGGGCAACTTTGAAACCTCGGTGGTGGCCAACGAGATGTACACCCAGGCGTTCCGCGCCGGCGAACCGGGACGCGGTGCCGCGCTGGCGCTGGTCCTGTTCCTGATGGTGCTCCCGATCGTGCTCTACAACGCCCGGCAGCTCAAGAAGCAGAGGGAAATCCGATGAGCGCAACGCCAGCCATCCCGGCCGCTCCCGAGGCAGCCGTGGCCCAAGCCCCCGAAGCCCAGGTCCCGATTGCCCGGCGGGTCAAAAAGCGCCTCACCTCGCGCGGGGCCACCGCCGCCGCGATCATCATTGCCGTCATCTGGACCGTGCCGACCTTCGGACTGTTCATCTCCTCACTGCGGCCGGAAGACAACATCCAAGCCAACGGCTGGTGGAACATCCTCGGCGACCTGGAGTTCACCACCAAGAACTACACCGACGTGCTGGCGTCCGCGGGCGGCTCCGCGTCCAACCTGGGCCAGTACTTCATCAACTCGCTGGCGATCGTCATCCCCGCCACCATCATTCCGTTGGTGATCGCCTCCATGGCGGCCTACGTCTTCGCCTGGGGCCGGTTCCGCGGCAAGGACACGCTGTTCATCTTCATTTTCGCGCTGCAGATCGTGCCGCTGCAGATGGCGCTGATCCCGCTGCTCTCGCTGTTCATCAACCTCAAGATCGGCGAGTTCCAGTTGCTGCCCTCGGGAACCTACGCGCAGTTGTGGATTGCGCACAGCATCTTCGCGCTGCCGCTGGCCATCTTCCTGCTGCATAACTTCATCTCCGAGATCCCGGGCGAAGTCATTGAGGCGGCACGGGTGGACGGCGCCGGACACGCCACCATCTTCTGGCGGATCGTCCTGCCGCTGTCCATGCCGGCCATCGCCGCCTTCGGCATCTTCCAGTTCCTCTGGGTCTGGAACGACCTGCTGGTGGCATTGGTGTTCTCCGGCGGCACCGCAGACGTCGCACCGATTACGCAACGGCTGGCGGAACTGACCGGTACCCGAGGCGACGAGTGGCACCGCCTGACGGCAGGCGCGTTCGTCTCCATGATCGTGCCGCTGGCTGTGTTCTTCGGCCTGCAACGCTACTTTGTCCGCGGCCTGATGGCAGGTGGCCTCAAGGGGTGATGGCACCGTGACCGGGATCGACGACGTCGCGCGGGCCGCCGGCGTCTCGACGGCGACGGTTTCGCGTGCCCTCCGCGGGCTGTCCGGGGTCTCCGCGGCCACCCGTGACCGGGTGCTACAGACAGCGGACTCGCTGGGTTACGAGCCGTCGTCGTCGGCAGCGCATCTGGCCTCCGGCCGCACCATGGCAATGGGCGTGCTGCTGCCGCTGATCGAGCGCTGGTACTTTGCGTCCGCGCTGGAAGGCGTGGACCGTGCCCTGCGTGCTGCAGGCTACGACCTGATCGTGTTCAGCCTGGGCGGCACCGGCACCAACCGAGACCGGGTTTTCCACCGGTCGATGCTGCGCAAACGGATCGACGCGCTGCTGGTGATGTGCATGCAGTTGACCCCGGACGAACTGGCAGCCCTGCAGACGCTGGAGTATCCCAACGTGATTGTCGGCGGCCACGTCGACGGGCTGCGCAGCGTCAGCGTGGACGACACCGCCGCGGCTACCGAAGCGGTGGAATACCTGATTTCGCTCGGCCACACCCGGATTGCCCACCTGCAGGGCGGCGGCGCCTACGGCATCGACTTCGACGTGCCGCGCCGGCGCGAGCAGGCCTTCCGGGACACCATGGCCCGGCACGGTCTGCCGGTCCGCCCGGAATGGCAGGCCATGGGGGACTTCCGGTTCGCCGGCGGCAAGGCAGCCGCTGGCCGGCTGCTGGATGCTCCGGGGGAGCGGCCGACGGCGATCTTCGCCTCCGCGGACGAGATGGCCTTCGGTGCCCTGCAGGCCGCGCACGAACGGGGGCTTCGGGTGCCCGAGGACCTGTCCGTGGTGGGCATTGACGACCACGAGTTCGCCGAGCCGATGGGCCTGACCACCATCCGGCAGCGGCCCGACGAGCAGGGCGCCTACGCCGCGGAGCTGCTGCTGGCCGAACTGCAGGGCAAAGCGCGCTTGGACGTGCCGCGGATTCAGCCGCACGAACTGGTGGTCAGAGCGTCAACCGGCCCACCGCCGTCGTAACTCACAGCACTGTGAGCGGCATACGGGCGAAGCTTCCCGAACTGGACGAGTTCTTGAGCACCTCCGCGGGGCTGGGACGACGAGGGCTAAAACGAGCATGCCTCCACAGCACCTTCACAGTTCCGCCACAGTACGGGCTTATGGCTGGGCTAGACGGTTAAGCTATGACGAGTAGACTTTAAAAAGCGCGCCGTTCCGCCATCGTGAAGCGGCAACACCGGCAGCCGGACCCTCGGCGCATTCCGCCGCTGTTAGGTCGGCCGAGCCCTCCCCAACTCATTCCTCCGCCACAACCCCAATGGACGAACAGGCAGAAACTCGGGCCGTTCGACGGTCTTGGATCATTCTCGCCCTTCTGCTGACCTCTGATCCTCACGATCTGCACCCAAACTCGCAGCTTCTGGGGTTCATTGGGGAAAGAAGCGTTGCTCAATAATCTGGCCTCACTGAGGAGTTTGTGCAGTGAAAAAGCACGTCGACGCCCTGAGGGACGTTCCCCGTTCCACAACTGCGACGAATTCTCCGGTTCCCGCTGCACCCGCTGCACCCGCTGCACCCGCGGCTCCGGCGGTTACGGCGTTTCCGGCGGGGAGCGGCTCACCAAGCATTCCGGCCACGGGTGTCGCTGACCTGGAGCACCGCCTGTCGGGCATTCTCGCATCGGTGGTGAAAAAGGACGACGTTCCTGCTTCCGCCGACTTTTTCCAGGACCTGGGTGCGGACTCGCTGGTGATGGCGCAGTTCTGCGCCCGTGTGCGCAAGCAGCCGGACCTGCCGTCGGTGGCGATCAAGGACATTTACCAGCACCCCACGCTCTCGGCGTTGGCAGCTGCCTTGGTGCCGGCGCAAGAGGCCCCGGCGCATGTGCAGGACCAGCTGGCCGAGGTGCTCGCCGGCGTGCTCGGCGTCGAGCAGGTCGCGGTGGGCGATGACTTCTTCCAGGACCTGGGTGCGGACTCGATGGTGATGGCGAAGTTCTGCGCCAGGGTGCGCAAGCAGCCGGATCTACCCCAGATGTCCATGAAGGAGATCTACAGCAACCCGAACGTCTCGGCACTGGTCGCGGCCCTGCAAGTTCCCCCGCAGCAGGACAAGCAGGAGGAGCCTTCGCCTGCCGTGGCGTCCGTCCCGGAGACAGCGCCGCCGATGGGCGCGCGGACGTGGGAGTACATAACGTGCGGCGCTTTGCAGACGCTCGTCTATCTCGGCTACTGCTTGGCTGCCGGCCTTATGACGGTCGTGTGGTACCAGTGGGTGTTCCCGGGCGCAGGGCCTGGCAACTACCAATGGCCGGAGCAGGGAATGAGCTTCCTGGAAATCTACCTGCGGTCAACAGCCTACACAGCGGTGGTGTTCGTGGCCCTGTGCATCCTGCCCGTTGCGGCGAAGTGGATCATCGTTGGGCGCTTCCGTCCCCAGGAGTTCCGCATTTGGAGCCTCGCCTACTTCCGCTTCTGGCTGGTAAAGACCTTGATGCGCACCTCGCCCCTCGCGCTGATGACCGGTACCCCGCTGACGTCCTTTTACCTGCGGGCCATGGGAGCGAAGGTCGGCCGCAACGTCACGATGCTGACCAATCGGCTCCCGGTCTGCACTGACCTGCTGACGATCGGCGAGGGGACGGTGATCCGCAAGGACGTGATGCTCAATGGGTACCGTGCCCACGGCGGCGTCATCCAGGTGGGCGGGGTCACGCTGGGAAGGGACGTGACCGTCAGCGAGGGCAGTGTCCTGGACATCAACACGTCGATGGGCGACCGCTCGCAACTGGGCCACCGGTCCACTCTCTACACCGGCCAAGCCGTGCCCGAGGGGGAGCATTGGCACGGTTCCCCGGGCAGGCCTACAAACGTGGACTACAGCAGGGTCGAACGGACACCTTACCGCCCGTGGCGCCGTGGATTGTTTGCCACCACCCAGCTCATCGCCGCGCTCGGACTGGGCCGCATACTGGTCGGGCAGGCGGTCATCCTCTTCGTTCTGGCGGATCCGAATGTGGCGGCGCTGTTGGAGACGCAGGCTCTGGCGTTCACCAGTTGGATCTTCTACGGCGACGCTCTTTTCTACGCCGGCCTGGCCGTCTTTGGCGGGACGCTCGTAGGGCTGGTCCTCATCACGACCGTGCCGCGGGTGCTCCAACTCGGATTGAAGCCGGACACGGTGTATCCGATGTTCGGGCCGCGCTATGCCGCCGAGCGGGCGGTGGCGAGGATGACCAACAGTCGCTTGTTTCCGTCGTTGTTCGGCGATAGCTCATACGTCGTGAACTACGTGCGGGCCCTCGGCTACAAGCAGGGAACGGTCCAGCAGACCGGATCGAATCTGGGCACGATGTTCAAACACGACAATCCTTTCCTGTCGGAGATCGGCACCGGAACCATGATCGCCGATGGATTGTCGTTCATGAACACCGACTATTCCGCGACTTCTTTCCAGCTCAGCCGGACGTCGGTCGGCGCGCGCAACTTTCTGGGCAACTTCGTGCTCTACCCGGCCGAAGCCAGGACCGGGGAGAACTGCCTGCTGGCGACCAAGGTCATGGTTCCCATCGACGGACCGGTCCGCCACGACGTGGGCCTGCTCGGTTCACCACCGTTCGAGATCCCACGCTCGGTCCTGCGGGACGCGGTGGAGCATGCGGACCGGGCCACATTCCGTCGGGACCTCGCGGCCAAAAACAGACACAACCTGCGTTCGATGGCCCTCTTGATGCTTGTCCGCTGGGTTCTCGCGTCGCTTGGAGTACTGGTGTCGTTTGCCGGCCTCGAACTGTCGGATCAGTTTGGTTTCCTGGCCCTCAGCGGATCCTTCGTCGTAATGCTCGTCGTTGGCTTGCTGGCCCCCATCGGCATCCAGCACCTCGTGCTCGGGACCCGGCGGCTGAAGCCTCAGCTCTGCTCTATCTACCACCCCTACTTTTGGTGGCACGAGCGGTACTGGAAGCTGCAGGCCAACAGCCGATACATGTCGATCCTCAACGGGACCCCCTTCAAGCCGCTGGTCTGGCGTCTGTTGGGCGTGCGGATTGGATCCCGGGTGTTCGACGACGGCTGTGCGATCCCCGAGCGGACACTGGTGACCATCGGCTCCCGCTGCACACTGAACAACGGCACCATGATCCAGTCCCACTCCCAAGAGGACGGGATGTTCAAATCCGACTACGACGTCATTGGCCAAGACGTCACGCTCGGCGTCGGCGCTCTGGTCCATTACGGGGTAACCATCGAAGACCGCGTCGTCGCCGCCGCCGACTCCTTCGTGATGAAGGGATCAACGCTTTCCCAAGGATCCCTGTGGGCTGGCAACCCGGCTCAAGAGGCACGTGCCGCCACCGGATCCACCACCGCCGCTCTCGAAAGGCCTTTTGCCTGAGGTCCTTGAAGCAGTTGGCTGCACTGTCGCCGGCGAAGGACCGGTAAGGGAGCCGGGACGTTCGACGAAACCGCGAGGCGCGGGCGCCGCAGCGCCGGGTAAGGCGGTCAGGAGGCGCGGGCCAGTTGGCGGATCTTGATCCAGCGACCGGCCAGGCGACGGTAGGCGGCAGCGGCGCCGGTCATGTCGCCGTCGGCCAGCGATTCAATGCCGGCGTGCACGTCCGACGGCGATTCGTCCGGGTAGACGAGCTCGGCCACGCGACCGTAATCCAGCTCCACAATGGCATCGGCCGTGAAGGTCTCCAACCACTCGATCAGCTCGGTCAGCTCTTCCAGCAGATCCAGTCCCGGGGCGGCCACGGCCAGCGATGCCGCCGCATAACGGGCCCGGTCAATGCACTGTGGAACCGGGGCGGCCAACCGGACGGTCTGCAGCGTGTGGTCCGTCTCCACCCTTTCGGTGTGGTCGTCCTCGCGGAACAGCACGAACCAGCCGAACGGGATCCCCCACGTGGAGCTGCGTGTGTGCAGCTTGGCCAGCGATTCCACAAAATTGTCCGGATCCAGCCGCGACTGCTGGGCGTCGCGCGCAGCTTCCGGCACCAGCAGGCCCAGCAGCGGGTCGCGCAGGCTGCTGGAGAGCGATTCGGCGGCCAGGGTGCTGCGGACGGCCAGCTGGTTGGGGCAATACCTCGGGGCGGTGATGCCATCCGACGTCGGGTAATGCAATACGCGGATCAGGTCCTCGCTGGAATGCGGGAACGGATCGGACACCGTGCGGGTGATCCGGCGCAGCGAGTCACCGCGGTCCAGGTTCTCCGTCACGTCCCGACCGCGGCCGCGCTGGCTCATGATGAGCAGCTGCTGCTCGTCGTCGAACACATCCAGTGGTTCGAAGACCCGCAGGTAGGAGACGTACGGAAACTTCATCTCAGTCCAGCTCCGCTATAACCGGTGCGTGGTCCGAGGCGCCCTTGCCCTTGCGCTCCTCACGGTCAATCCGCGCGCCGCTGACGCGGGCGGCCAGCGCCGGGGAGGCAAGAATGAAGTCGATGCGCATGCCTTCCTTCTTGGGGAAGCGCAGCTGGGTGTAGTCCCAGTAGGTGTAGACGCCGGGGCCGGGGGTGTGCGGCCGGACCACGTCCACGAATCCGGCCTCTTCGAAGGCGCGGAAGGCAGCGCGCTCCGGCTCGGTGATGTGCGTGGCGTTCTGGGCGCGGAACCATTCGATGTCCCAGACGTCGTCGTCGGTGGGGGCGATGTTCCAGTCACCCATCAGGGCAAGGTTCAGGGTGGGGTCGGCCTGGACCCAGCTGGCGGCTTCTTCCTTGAGGACCTTCAGCCAGTTCAGCTTGTAGGGCATGTGGGGGTCGTTGACCGCGCGGCCGTTGGGAACGTACAGGCTCCACACCCGCACGCCACCACAGGTTGCCCCGATGGCGCGGGCCTCGGCCGCGGTGATCTCCTCGGTCTTGCCGAAATGCGGCTGGCCGGGAAAGGTCCGTTCCACGTCATCCAGGCCAACCCGGGAGGCGATGGCGACGCCGTTCCACTGGTTCAGGCCGAAGTGCGCCACCTCGTAGCCGTTCTTCTCGAACAGGTCCCACGGGAAGTTCTCATCCTTAGCCTTGGTCTCCTGGATGGCCAGGACATCCACGTCGGAGCGCTGCAGCCAGGCCTCAACACGGTCGGCGCGGGCACGGATCGAGTTCACATTCCAGGTAGCAATCTTCACAACAGCTACGTTACCCAAACGGCACAGGCTGCGCTTCCCGTCTTCGGCTAATCGGACCGCGCGGCGGCGAATGACCCTGACGACTCCGTTGGTCCAAGGGTATGTTGGGGACATGTTCGCCGATAAGCCGCAGTCACTTGCAGATCCGAACGAACAGCAGCAGAGGAAAGCCATGCTGCACAGCGCGCCGGCCATTCAAGAACTTGAAGAATGGCGGGAAGAATTCGCCAAGACACGAACAGAGCCCGTGCCGCATTTCGACCCGGCGGATGCCGGTTCCGCAGCGCGGGTGCTTTTCTTGCTCGACAGCCCCGGAGCCGAGACAGTCTCGGCCGAGGGGCCGGGATTCGTCTCCGTAGACAACCCGGACCAGGCCGCCGAGCGGTGCTGGACCGAACGCAACGATGCGGAGCTCCATGATGGAATCCTGCTGTGGAACACGGTGCCCTTTTTCCTGGACGGTGCCGAGCCCACACCGGTTCAGACCATCGCCGGAGTCAAAGCGCTCAAGTCGGTGCTGGGGCTGCTGCCTCGCCTGGAAGTGGTCGTGCTGTGCGGGACCTTCACCAAGAACCAGTGGGCGAAGCACATGGGTGCGTTCAGCAGGCCGACCGTCATCAAGGCGCCCAGTCCCGGCAGCCGCGGGATGATCAGCAAGAAGAACCAGGAAGACTTCCGTCAGGCCGTGCGGCGGGCTAAGCGCCTGGTCGGCTGAGCGCCAGCTGGTCCGGGCTCAGTACAGCTAGCTGCGCCACCACTTGTCCAGGATGGACACCGGGGTGGCGCGCTTGTGCCTGGTCATCAGGTAGCGCTGCTCGATCTTCTCGGCGACCTCATCCGGAACCGCGCCGCCCTCGAGGTACTCGTCGATGTGGTCGTAGCTGATGCCCAGTTCGTCTTCGTCGGTGCGGCCCGGCTTGTTGTCCAGCAGGTCCGCCGTCGGAACCTTGTGCGCCACTTGGTCACTGGCACCGAGGTGTTCCAGGAGCTGGCGGTTCTGCCGCTTGTTCAGCCCAAAGAGGGGGAGCACGTCGGCCGCACCGTCGCCGAACTTGGTGAAGAAACCGGTCACCGACTCTGCGCCGTGATCCGTGCCCAGCACCAGGTAGTTGTGCTGTCCGGCCAGCGCGTACTGGGCCATCATTCGAGCGCGGGCTTTGATGTTGCCCTTGTTGAAGTCCGTGATCTCTTCGCCGGTGGTCTCCGTGAACTCGGACTGGAAACCGTCAACCGCTGACTTGATGTTGAACGTCCATGACGCCGTCGGCTTGATGAAGTCCATCGCTGCCTGGGCGTCGTCTTCGTCATGCTGAACCCCGTAAGGCAGGCGCACGGCCACGAAGGTGGCTTCTACGCCCTCGGCCTTGAGCTCGTCCACTGCCAGTTGCGCGAGCTTGCCGGCAAGGCTGGAGTCGACGCCACCGCTGATGCCCAGCACAAAGCCCTTGGTGCCGGTGGCCTTGAGGTAGTCCTTGAGGAATCCGACGCGCCGTGCGACTTCCTGCGCGGGGTCGATGGAGGGCTGGACGCCCATTTCGTCAATGATCGTGGCTTGGAGTTCACGCATGACCTCAGCCTACTGGAGGACTCCGGCCGGGTGTCCAAGTTTTGGCGGGCACCTGAGCATCGCCGCAGGTCAGAGGCTCACGCCGCGTCAAAAGTGTGGACAGTTATGGCTGAACCTGGACAGTTCTGGCGGGGGAACCCGCCGGTGGCCCGGCCGCGGACCCCGGTGCGAACCGCGCGACCCCGTCCCGCTACTGCTGGAACGCGGCGTCGAACGAGGTCTCCGGCGGGTCGAAGTCGAACCGCTTCAGGAACTCCAGCGCTTCCGGCGCCCCCTGCAGCCGGTCCATCCCGGCGTCCTCCCACTCCACCGAGATCGGCCCGTCGTACCCGATCGCTGCCAGTGCCCGGAAGCTGGCCTCCCACGGCACGTCTCCGCGTCCGGTGGAGACGAAGTCCCAGCCGCGCCGCGGGTCGCCCCAGGGCAGATGCGATCCCAGCCGGGTGTTGCGTCCGGTGATCCGCAGCTTCGTGTCCTTGCAGTCCACATGGTAGATCCGGTCCTTGAAGTCCCAGATCAGCGAGACCGGGTCGATGTCCTGCCACATCATGTGGCTGGGATCCCAGTTGATCCCGAACGCCTCGCGGTGCCCCACGGCCTCCAGTGCCCGCACCGTGGACCAGTAGTCGTAGGCGATCTCGGACGGGTGGATCTCGTGCGCGAACCGCACGCCGCATTCGTCGAACACGTCCAGGATGGGGTTCCACCGGTCGGCGAAGTCCCGGTAGCCGTCGTCGATCACGTGGGCCGGCACCGGCGGGAACATCGCCACGTACTGCCAGATCGATGACCCGGTGAACCCCACCACAGTCTTCACCCCGAGCCGCTGCGCCAGCCGCGCCGTGTGCATCATCTCTTCGGCCGCCCGCGTCCGGACGCCTTCCGGATCGCCGTCGCCCCACACGCGCTCGCCGACGATCGACTGGTGCCGGAAGTCGATCGGGTCGTCGCAGACCGCCTGGCCCTTCAAGTGGTTGGAGATGGCCCATACCTTCAGCCCGTGGCGCTCCAGGATGTCCAGCCGGCCGGCGATGTAGTCGTCGTCGTCCCAGCGCCACGCGTCCAGATGGTCGCCGGACACCGCGATTTCCAGGCCGTCGTAGCCCCAGCCGGCAGCGAGTTCCGCCACCTTCTCGAAGGGCAGGTCAGCCCACTGGCCGGTGAACAGAGTGAAGTTACGAGGCATCGGTTGCTCCTGTCGCTGAAAGGTCGTGCCGGGTGTCGGCTCCGGCGAGGACGACGGCGGTGCCCTCCTGGGCGGCGCTGCGCACCATCGCGTCCAGCACCTTTTGCACCGCCAGGCCGTCCTCAAAACCGGGACTGGGCGCCGAGCCGGCAGCCACCGCGGCCAGGAAATCCGCGGCCTGGCTGGTGAAGGTGTGGTCCCAGCCGAGCACATGCCCGGGCGGCCACCAGGCCTGCAGGTACGGGTGCGACTGCTCGGTGACCAGGATCCTCGCCGCACCTGCCAGCCCTGGCGGGGCACCGGCGTCGTAATAGTGGAGCTCATTCAACCGCTCCAGGTCGAAGCTGAGGTTCCCGCCCGATCCGTACACCTCTATCCGCAGCGCGTTCTTGCGGCCGGTGGCCATCCGGGTGACCTCCAGGCTGGCCACCGCGCCGGAGTCCAGCCGCAGCGTGGCCCACGCGGCGTCGTCCACGGTCACCGGTTCCGGCCCGTCCGGGCCCTGCCGGGTGTCCACGAACGTGTTGAGCGTGGCGGACACAGAGGTGACGCGCGCGCCGAGCAGGAAGTGGATCTGGTCCACCGCGTGTGAGGCCAAATCGCCGAGCGCCCCGGAGCCCGCGGTCTCTTGGCGCAGCCGCCAGGTCATCGGTGCGGCATCGTCGGCCAGCCAGTCCTGCAGGTAGGCGATCCGCACCTGCCGGACGGTGCCGATCCTGCCCTCGGCGATCAGTTGCCGGGCCAAGGCCAGGGCGGGAACCCGGCGGTAGTTGAAGCCGACCATGGCCTGCACGCCGGAGGCGCGGGCGGTTCGGGCCGCGGCCGCCATCATCTCGGCCTCGGCCACCGAATTGGCCAGCGGCTTCTCCACGATCACGTGCTTGCCGGCCTCCAGCGCGGCCACCGCCAGTTCGGCGTGCAGGTGGCCGGGGGTGCAGATGTCCACGATCTGCACGTCGTCGCGCTCCAGGACAGCGCGCCAATCCGTGGAGCCCTCGGCCCAGCCATACCGGCCGGCATCAACGGCCACGCTGTGCGGATCGCGGCCGGCCAGGACCCGCTGCGCCACCGCCGGTCCGCCGGGATAGAAGGCGGAGACATTGCGCCAGGCATTGGAGTGCGCCTTGCCCATGAAGGCGTGCCCCAATACCGCCACGCCCAGCGGCGGCCCGTCCGGATTGGCGGTCATCGTCTTCTCCTTGGTGCTCGTCTGTCTGTGCTGTCGCTCGGCCTGTGGTGCGCTCGAACCATCGGCGGCTGGAAGCCAGCGGCCGGGGTCAGAGGCTGCGCAGGAACGCCAGCCCGTCCTCGGCCAGCCGGTCTTGGCTCGGTGCCAGTGGCCGCCAGATGGAGGCGGCCGTGGCGATTGCGGCGTTGTCCGCAGTGAAGCTCTCAATGTTCAGCGGACCGGCATAGCCCACGTCGTCCAGCGCTTTCAGCAGCGCCGGCCAGTCGGTCTGGTCGCCGCCCGGGGCTCCGCGGTCGTTGCCGCAGACCTGCAGGTGGACCAGGTGTTCGCCGGCGGCGCGGATGGCCGCCGAGCTGGAACGTTCTTCGATGTTCAGGTGGTAGCTGTCCAACGCCAGCCCTACACCGTGGCCGAGCAGCGGTTCCAGCGCTTCGAGCGCCTGCTCCACGGTGTTGATCAGCGAAGTCTCGTACCGGTTGAGCGGTTCAATTCCCAGCACGACGCCGGCCGCTTCGGCTCGGGCGGCCAGCGGCGCCAAATTGGCGCGCAACTGGCGGTACGCCTCATTCCGGTCCTCGGCGTCGATCCGCCAGACCCGGCCGGTGCCCGAGTAGAACGGCCCACACACGGCGGAGGCGCCGAGGTCGTGCGCCAGATCGATGCAGGCCGCCAGATAGTCCTGGGTGGCCCGCACCGACCCGGCGTCGGCCAGGACCAATTCGCGGCCCGGTGCCATGGCGCCCACCAGATAGGGCTTCAGGCCGGTAGCCGCGAGGACGTCCCGGGCAATGCCGGCGGTAAAGTCGCCGGAGTTTTCCAGCGGCAGTTCCACCGCGTCGAACCCCATCCCGGCGATTTTCGCCAGCAGTTGCGGCAGCACGGCGTCGGTCAGCGGGGACTGCCACACCCAGGTGTTGATCCCGATCAGCCGTTCCATCGTGTACCTCCCTCAACTGCCGCTGCTACCGTGCACGGTGCCGTGCGTGATCCGTCCGACCACGCGTCCGGACGGGAAGAACGTGTCCGGCCGGGCCCCCACACCCGGCCGGACACGCCTGCTTTACGGAATCTGGCGCTGCTGCCAGACCTCCGGGTAGCCCGGCAGGTCCTCGCCGCCGAACTTCGCGTAGTGGCCGTCCGGCATGCCTTCATTGCGCTTCAGCCAGTCGTCCAGCTCCTCGGCCGGGATCGGCGTCTGCGGCAGCACCCACTCGGCCGGAATTTCTTCGCCGGCGAAGATCTTCTGAACCGCCAGCAGCGGGGTGCGCCACTGGAAGTTGGAGTAGACCGGGGCCAGAGCGTCGATGCCGGTGTCCTTCCACTTGCGCAGGAAGCTCAGCTCGTCCTCGCCGGTCATCACCGGGAGGTCCTTGCCGGCGTCTTCGAACGCCTCGATCGCTGCGACGGCGCCGTCGCCGGCATCCATCCAGACACCCTGTACATCGCCGGTGGCCAGCTCGTCGGAGATGATCTTCTTGATTTCGGTCGGGTCGGCGCCGGTGAAGTAGTCGGTGGCTTCGATGCCCTTTTCCTCGAAGATCTTCTCTGCCGCGGCCCAGCGCTGCTCCAGCACGTCCACGCCGGGCAGGATGCGCAGCGCCACTACCTTGTCGCCCTGCTGCAGCCGTTCGGAGAGGAAGTTGGCGGTGTCGATGCCCCAGGCGAATCCGCCGATCGGGTGGATGAAGGTGGTGGCGCAGTCGGTTTCCACGCCGCGGTCGAAGACCACCACCGGCTTGCCGGTCTCGCAGGCACGCTCCACGGCCGGCGTCAGCGCCGCCGTCGCGTTCGGCGAGATCACAAAGGCATCGCAGTTTCCTTCGCTGATGAAGTAGTCGATGTCGGCAATCTGGGTATTGGAATCGTCCTGCGCGTCGCGGGTCTCCATCTCGGAGATCACGCCTTCGTCCTGCA
Organism: Arthrobacter sp. CAU 1506; assembly: GCF_005047635.1. Lineage (GTDB taxonomy): Bacteria > Actinomycetota > Actinomycetes > Actinomycetales > Micrococcaceae > Crystallibacter. The sequence continues at coordinate 213,585 of NZ_SUKC01000005.1, forward strand.
GCACCTTGAGCTGCTGGTTCATGGTGATCCAGCCGGTCTGGCGCCACGGGTTGGAGATGGACGCATTGGCGAAGCAGACCTTCTTGGCGCCTTCGGCGGCGAAGTCAGCGGTGTCGGTCATGTCGCCGGCAATGTACTGCAGCCACGGCTGTTCCGGATCGCCCTCGAAGTCGGCGGTGCGCTGTTCGAACTGTTCGTCATAGAGCGCCTGGTCGAACCACTCCGTGGTGGCCTCCTCGGTCTGCGCCGGAGCGGACGCGGCGGGGCTGCCGCCGTCCTCCGAAATCGACTGATCGGTGGTGCATGCCGTCATGGCCAGTAACGAGCCGGCCGCTGTGAGCGCGACCGCGGTACTTAGACGTTTCCTCGTCATGTCAGTTCCCTCCCTTGTCGGTGCCCTCAGTGGGCTCTGGTGCCGCAGTGATGCGTTGTTGTTCGGATTGCGCGGCCGCAGAGCCTCCGCGGCGCTTGCGTTGCCAAGACTGCGCGGCGGCAGCCACGGCGACGATGATGATGACGCCCTGCACAGTGGGGCGCCAAGTGGACGCCACGCCCATGAAGTTCAGCAGCGTGAACAGCGCTTCCAGGGCGAAGGCCCCGGCGGCGGCGGAAAGCACCCAGCCGCGTCCGCCGCCCAGCACCACCCCTCCGAGCACGACGGCGGTGATCGCCGTGAACTCGTACCCTCGACCTACCGAGGGGTGGACTCCGGCGTAGCCGACCAGCAGAATTCCCGCGACGGTGGCGGCGAGCGAGGAGAGCATGAAGGCGCGGGTGCGCACCCACCAGACGCGGGCGCCGGTCAGTGCGGCGGCGACGTCGTTGTCGCCCACGGCCATCAGCGTGCGTCCGTACGGGCGGCGCATCAGCCAGAAGGCCAGCACTGCCACCGCGGTCAGGATGATCACCGGGTAGGGGATGATCCCGAGCACCGGTACGTCCTCGATGCCGCCGCGGCCGATCTGCCGGAAGCTGTCCGCCGGGTTGCCTTGGGCGGCGCCTCCGGTCCAGAAGAGCACCAGGCCCAGCAGCGCCAGCATCATGCCCAGCGTGACGATGAAGCTGGGCACCTTCAGCAAGGTGGTGATCAGGCCGTTGATCAGGCCGATCACGGCGCCGAGGACGAACATCAGCGCCAGCACCGGAATGACCTTGGAGTCGTCGTCGCCGATCAGGTTGCCGGCCACGATCACTTGCATGGCGACGACCGACCCCATGGACAGATCGAATTCGCCGGAGACAATCACGAAGTACTGGCCGATGGCGGCGATGGCGATCGGGGCGGTGCGGCCAATGAAGCGGATCAGGGATTCGGGCTCGCCGAACGAGGGGTTAATGACGATGATGGCAACCAGCAGGGCGAGCAGCAGGATGAAGACTCCGCCGCCCGGAGTCCGCAGGCCGCGCAGGAAGCGCTCGCCGCGGCCTGCACGGTTGTGCTGCAGGACCTCGCGGCCGGCTGCTGGGTCCAGGATGGTGCTCATGGCTGTAGCTCCTGCTGGTGTCCGCCGTGCCCGAAGCGCGGTGGGCGGGTGATGACGGTGCGGCGGGCATAGACGGCCACGGCGACCACGATCACCACGCCGCGCACCACGTCCTTCAGGAACGGGTTGATCTGCAGCACGGACATGATGTTGTCCAGCATCGCGAAGATCAGCACGCCGCCGAGCGTGCCGACCACCGAGCCCTTGCCGCCCGCCAGCAGCGTTCCGCCCAGCACGACGGCGGCGATCGAGAGCAGGTCGTAGCCGCCCTGCGAACCGACCGTTGGGCTGCCGACGCCCAGCCGGCTGGCCAGCAGCAGGCCCGCCATGCCCGCGAGAACCGAGCAGATCACGTGTGCGGTGATCACCGCCCCTGGGACGCGGACGCCGGACATGCGGGCCACGTCCCGGTCGCCGCCCACGGCATAGATGTGGTGGCCGATCCGGGTTCGGTGCAGCATCAGGATCACCAGTGTGGCGCAGCCGAGCATGATCAGGGTGGAGATCGGTACCGGCCCGAGCCCGGTGGCTCCGATCAGCCGGAAGGAAAACGGTGTCTGGCCGAAACTGCCCTTGTAGTTGGTGGCCAGGTAGCCGCTGATGATCAATCCCATGCCCAGCGTGGCGATGAAGCCGTGCACTTTGAGGCCTGCGACTATCAGGCCGTTGGCCAGGCCGATCACCGCCGAGATCCCCAGGGCCAAGGCCACGGCGGACAGCACGTTCTCGCTCCGGTTGGCCATCACGCCGGCGCCGATCAGGCTGGCCAGGCTGGTCACATAGGAGACCGAGAGGTCGAGGCTGCCGACCAGGATCACCAGTGTCTGGCCAATGGCGATGAAGCCCAGGACGCTGGTGCCGGTCAGGATGGCAGAGATATTGCCCGGACTGAAAAAGTTGCGGCCGGTGGTGGCCACCAGGATGCTGCCGGCGATCATGACCAGCAGGGCCACCAGATAGACGATCTGGGTTGAGCTCAGCCTGGCGAAAAACCCGCCGGCCTGTGCCGTTGGCGTGGCCCGGGCTGCCGAGCGCGTCGTCGTCATGCCGTCCCTCCGGTCGTGCTGCCGTCCTCCGGCGCCGCGCCGGGCACCCTGGCGCCGGTGGCCAGTCGCAGGATTTCCTCTTCGGTGGATCCCGCGGGGAGTTCCCCGGCGAGTCGCCCGTCGCGCATCACCAGGATCCGGTCGGACATGCCGATCACCTCCGGCAGTTCACTCGAAACCATCAGTACGCCCTTCCCCTCGGCGGCCAGCTGGCGCATCAGCCGGTACACCGCCACCTTGGCGCCGACGTCGATGCCCCGGGTTGGTTCGTCCAGCAGCACCACGCGCGGGGAGACTGCCAGCCACTTGGCCAGCACGATCTTCTGCTGGTTGCCGCCGGAGAGGTACTGCACCTCTTGGTCCAGGTCCCTGGCGACGACCTCCAAGCTGCTGAACGAACCGGCGACCTCGCGACGGACGGATGAGGTGCGGCCGGGGAACACGGCGCGGACCACGCCCAGCGCGTTGTCCAGCAGCGACTGGTTCAGGCTCAGGCCCTGCGCCTTGCGGTCTTCGGTGATCAGCGCGATGCCCTGCCGCACTGCCTGCCGCGGAGAATGTGGCCGGGCCGACCTGCCGTCCATCTGCATGCTGCCCCGATTGAACGGCGCGGCGCCGAAGACGGCGTGCAGCAATTCTGTCCGGCCGGAGCCCTGGAGTCCGGCGACGCCGACGATCTCGCCGGGCATCAGCCGCAGGCCGATGCCGTCCAGTTGATCGTTGCCGGCACCCTCCAGTTCCAGCAATGGGGTGGGTGCAGCGGTTTCGCCGGCCGCTGCCGCCGGGCTTTCCGCCGCAGTCGCGGCCGGGAGCTTGTCCGGGAAGTAGGCGGAGATGGGGCGGCCCACCATCATCCGCACCAGGGATGCGTCGTCGAGTTCGGCGGCCGGTTTGGTGCCCACGATCCGCCCGTCCTTGAGCACGGTGATGGTCTGGCAGAGGTCGAAGATTTCGCGCAGCCGGTGCGAGACGTAAAGGATTCCGGTGCCTCGCTCTGACAGCCGCTGCACGATGCCGTACAGCAGGGAGACTTCCGGACCGGACAAAGCGGCGGTCGGCTCGTCCATGGAGATGATCCGGGCGTCGTAGCTGACGGCCTTGGCGATCTCCACGATTTGTTGCTCGGCCACGGACAACGACCGTGCCAGCGCTGTGGGACGGATGGATCCGATGCCGAGGGATTCCAGCAGGTCCGCGGTGGCGGCGTTCATCTTTGCCCGGCTGACCAGCAGACCCTTGCGCGGCTCGCGGCCCAGATAGATGTTCTCGGCCACCGTGCGGTCCGGCAGCAGGTTGAACTCCTGGAACACGGTGGACAGGCCTGCCTCATGGGCCTGGGTGGGGTGGCTGAACTGCACGCTCTGCCCCCGCAGCAGCACGGTTCCGGAGTCCCGCTGGTACACCCCGGCCAGGATTTTCATCAAGGTGGACTTTCCGGCGCCGTTCTCCCCGACGACGCCGTGGACCTCGCCCGGGTGCAGCGTCAGCGACGCATCCTGCAGCACCGGGTTGCCAAAGAAACTCTTCGTCAGCCCGCGCACTTCGAGCACAGGTTGATCCCGTTTTTGGCCGTTTTCGGCCGCATCGCTGCTGACAATACCCTCCACGCACCCTACTGTGGCATGCCTCACATACTTTTGTCGATAGGCAAACAAAAGTTGTTTGAAGTCTTTTCATAGTAGTCGTAGAGACAAACAGAAGCGCGGCATGCTCTACTGAAAGTGTGTTGAACTCCGATGTCGCCCAGCAGCGGCTGGCCGCGCAGCCAGCCGCAGGAGCCAGTGAGGTATTCCAGCTGCTCCGGGATGGCCAGCCGCGCACCCGCGCGGAGTTGGCGCAGCTGACCGGCCTGGCCCGGTCCACGGTGACCGCCCGCGTGGATGCACTGATGCGGGTGGGGCTGATTGCCCCGGTCGGCGGGGCGACCTCGACCGGCGGCAGGCCGCCGTCGTTGTTTGCGCTCAATCCGGCCGCGCGGTTGGTGGTTGGGGCGGACCTCGGTGCCACCCACGCGCTGGTGGTCGTGGCCGACCTTTCCGGCACGGTGCTGGCCGAAGAGCGCGCCGAGCTGAGCATCGCCAGCGGCCCCGACAGCGTGCTGGGCTGGCTGTGCGAGGCGGTGGCGAGGCTGCTGAAGGAAGCCGGCCGGAGCGCCGCGGACCTTGGCGCGATCGGCATCGGGCTGCCCGGCCCGGTGGAGCATGACACCGGTCGGCCGATCAATCCGCCGATCATGCCGGGCTGGGACCGCGTGGACGTTCCCGCGCTGGTGCAGCAACACTTCGACGTGCCGGTCTTGGTGGACAACGACGTCAACATCATGGCGCTGGGCGAGCAGGCCACGGCCTGGCCGGACACCGCTGACCTGATGTTGATCAAGGTGGCCACCGGAATTGGTGCCGGCATCATTTCCTCCGGTCAGCTGCAACGCGGGGCGCAAGGCACAGCTGGGGACCTGGGGCACGTCCGGGTGCCGCGCGGCGACGGCGTGGCATGCCGCTGCGGGAACACCGGCTGCCTGGAGGCGCTGGCAGGCGGGCCGGCGCTGGCTGCGGTGTTGTCCGCCGAGGGGAAGCAGGCCAACAGCAGCCAGGATGTGATTGACCTGGTGCGCTCGGGCGATTTGCAGGCGATCCAGGCCGTGCGGCAGGCCGGCCGGGACATCGGCGACGTGCTGGCCACCTGCGTGAACCTGGTCAACCCGTCGGTGATCGTGATCGGCGGCCGACTGGCCCAGGCGGGTGAGCACCTGCTAGCCGGTATCCGGGAAGTGGTCTACCGGCGCTCGCTGCCGCTGGCAACCGAGCACCTGCTGATCGCTCCGTCCGTGGCCGGTCAGCGGGCGGGAGTGCTGGGTGCAGTATCGCTGGCGATCGGGCACGTGCTGTCGCCCGAGTCGATCGAGGCCGCGGCATCAGCCTGACTGCCGCGCTCCGAATAGTCCTGAAGTTATCGTTTCGCAACCTCGTCGAGCTCCCATGCCTCCTGTTACGCGGCTAGCGTGAGACAAATAGTCGTCCAATGGCGGAAGGGGAGCCATGCGCGCACTGGTCAAGGGGGCAGCCGGTGCTGCCCTGCTGCTGGCTCTGGCCGGCTGTAGCGGATCACCGACCGGGATCGGGGCACTGGAAACCCCGGCCCGCCCAGGTGACAAGCTGGACGCCGGACTGGGGAACGTGAACGTCTTGCCAGACAGCACGCGGCTGTTGATGGAAAAGGAAGATCGCGCCTTCTACGTTGCCCTCGCCGACAACTTTGCCAAGCATGGCGTCTGTTTGGTCATCGTGGACCTGGAAGCTGATGAGGCATCGGCCGGGTGCGGCCAAGTCGGGCCGGAACCGCTTGAACTTGGCGTCTCCGGGGTGAAGGCCAAACTGATTCAGGACAGATACGACGCGAGCAAAGAACTTGCAGCCGAGTGGGAGCAGTTGCACCCGAACCTGTTGGTCTGGGGGCTTTAGGCGGTTATTCGCCCAAGTAACTCTCCAGCTGGTCTGCCAACTCCTGGGGGTGGCTGAGCGCCACGCAGTGGCAGCCGGGGATCTCATCCGGGACGATGCCCAACCGCTCGGGCACAATGCGGCGGAACAAATCGGCGGGGAAGAAGCGGTCGTCCTTGCACAGGATGAACTTCGTCGGTACGTCCGGGTGCGCGTCCAGCGGCCAGGACTCTGCCTGGGACGCTTCTGACTGGCCTCGCTCGTAACTCAGTGCTTCCTCGGCCAGCTCCTGCGGGACGCCGTTGTAGAAGCAGATGAACGGATCCGGATTGCCGGTCAATCCGCCGTCCACCGCCGCCTGCGCCTCGGCGGCTTCGCTGTACCCGGTGTTGGCCCACCAGTCCGCAGGACACTCACCGGGCGCCGGGACCATTCCGGCAAGGTAGACCAGCACCTTGACCGGCAGCCGGGCGGCGATCAGCGGGGCGGTGAAGCCACCAAAGGATTGGCCAACGACCACCAAATCCTGCCGGTCGCCGATCTCACGGACTACCGCGTCTGCCGTCTCGTCCAGCCCTTTGGCCTCGTCCTCGCTGGGCAGATCGGGGGCGACCACGTCATGCCCTCGGGCCCGCAGTTGGGCCTCCACCAAATGCCAGTACCACCCGACATCCCCGGCCCCGTGAATCAACACAAAGGTGGCCATTGTGTGCAAACCTCCCCTAGCTCGCGTGGCCCTGAGTATGACAGCCCCGGGCTGGATGGTCACTGGTCCGGAGGCGGAGGGGGCGCGGAAGTCCGGAAACTCTGCGCTGGGCGTTCCCGCGTCACCGATGGGGAAGGACAATCGAGCAACCACTTAGACTGGGGATTATGACCCAGACTTCTGCGGCCGATCCAGCGGCCGACCGCGCCCGCCTGCTCGAACTGATTAAAGAAATGGCCGTGGTGCGCGGCAAGGTCACGCTGTCCAGCGGTGCCGAGGCTGACTACTACATTGACCTGCGCCGGGTCACCCTGCACCATGAGGCCTCCCGTTTGGTCGGCAGGGTCATGCTGGCCATGCTGGACGAGGCCGGTATCGAGTTCCAGTCGGCCGGAGGCCTGACGATGGGTGCCGACCCGGTGGGCACCGCGCTGATGCACGCGTCTGCAGACGCCGGCCGTGCCGTGGACGCTTTCGTGGTGCGCAAGGCGCAGAAGTCCTACGGAATGGGCCGCCAAGTGGAGGGTCCCGACGTCAAGGATCGCTCCGTCATCGTACTGGAGGACACCTCCACGACCGGCGGCTCCGCCCTGACCGCGGTGGAAGGCGTGCGCAACGCCGGTGGCCTGATCAAGGCCGTGGCCGTCATCGTCGATCGCGACACCGGTGCCAAAGAGCGCATCGAGGCCGAAGCCGGCGTGCCGTATCTGTTCGCCTTCGGCAAGGACGAGCTGGGACTGGACTAGCCGCGGCAGGCAGCCCACCAAACTCATGGATGTACGCAGGAACAAGGCCGCCCGCCAACTGCGCCTGGCCAGCGACCTGCACCGGGTCTCGCGGCGCTCGTTCCTGATCGCTGCGGCCTTCGGCCTGGGCACCGCCGCGGATCTGGCGGCCACCCGGTCCATCCAGGAGATGCGCAACGAACCTCAGATCCTCACGCTGGCGGACGAGCACGCCGACCGGCGCTTCCCGCGCTCCAGTTGGGTGCTGTTCCCGGGATACAAGACCAGCTGGGAGGAAGGGCTGTGGATCCTGAACTCGCTGCGTCCCGGCTTGGCGGAGCGCGGACGGCTGGCGGTGGCGGGCTACTCGAACCGCGGACTGGATCTGGCTGAACTGACCGAGGTGCTGCAAAAGCACATCCAGGACAACCGGCTGGAGAGGCTCTACTTCTACGGGCACAGCTTCGGCGGCATGGTGGCGGTGGAGATGACCGCGCGGCTGCGCGCCAAGGGCTTCCCGGTGGAACTGATCCTGATGGATTCGTCCCCGTACAGCCGGTTCGACGTGCTGGACAAGACCATGTTCGAAGGCGTGGTGTTCCTGTATGAGGCCGGCTACCGGGTCCCGAGCTATCTGCGCGGAGGCTACGAGCTGGGTGAACGCATTGTGCACAAAAACGAACGCAGCTGGCGGCAAATCGTGGAGCAGACCATGGAGCAGTTGTCCCCGCTGGCTGTCTCCAGCACGCTGATCCAGTCGCAGTCCTCGTACATTTACCACTTCGACGCGCATCGGTTCAGCCACAGCATCGGCGAGACCAAGATGGTGTGGATGGGAAATCCGGGGGATCAAACGATCAACTACACCACCGCCCGGCGCAGCTGGCTGGTGAATTACGAGGCGAACTTCCTGACCAACAACCTGGTCACCGAGGGCGCCCGGCCGGCCCACGCCAGTCCGCAGTGGAATTCGGCGATCTACGTGCCGATCATCCAGCAGGTCGAGGACACATTCCTCCCGCTGCCGGTAGGCGGCTTCCGGGCGCAGTTCTTCTAGTTCCGGAGTGGCGGCTGAGGGGAGGGCCGCCGCTTCGGTGAGGCCACCACCGTCGGACTGCCGCCGATCAGGGCGGGCTTCCGCTCAGGACCAGGCCGCCGCCTAGAGGTGCGGAATCAGGTCTGCCACCGAGTCGAAGGATTGGTTCGGCCGGAAGGGGAAGCGGGAGACGTCGTCGGGCTGGGTGATGCCGGTGTAGACCAGCACGGTGTGCAGCCCGGCTTCCATGCCCGCGACGATGTCCGTGTCCATCCGGTCGCCGATCATTGCCGTGGTCTCGGAGTGCGCATCGATCTGGTTCATGGCCGAGCGGAACATCATCGGATTGGGCTTGCCCACGATGTACGGCGTGCGGTTGGTGGCCTTGCTGATCAGCGCCGCGATGGCTCCGGTCGCCGGCAGCACGCCCTCCGTGGACGGGCCGGTGGCATCCGGATTGGTGGCGATGAAGCGCGAACCGGCCAGGATGAGCCGGATGGCCTTGGTGATGGCTTCGAACGAGTAGGTCCTCGTTTCGCCCAGCACCACGTACTGCGGGTCCCGGTCGGTCAGGATGAAGCCGGCCTCGTGCAGAGCCGTCGTCAGCCCGGCCTCGCCGATCACGTATGCGCGGCCGTGCCCCTCCGACAAGGGAGTCTGGTTGCGAAGGAACTGGGCGGTGGCCAGCGCCGACGTCCAGATGTTCTCCTCGGGCACCTCCAGTCCGGCCTGATGAAGCCGTGCGGCCATGTCCCGGGGCGTGTAGATGGAGTTGTTGGTCAGCACGAGGAACCGTTTAGAGGTGTCCACCCAGCGCTGGATCAGTTCAGCGGCGCCCGGGATAGCGGTGCTCTCATGCACCAGCACGCCGTCCATGTCGGTGAGCCAGCACTCGATGTCGGCGGGCGTGCGGGTCTTCTGCTGGTGCATGGTTCCCTTTCGTGCGTGGATGCGGATGCGGATGCGGTGGCGTGAGGGGTTGCGGTGGCGTGAGCGGGCGCTTCCGGCCCCAGTCTGTCACCTAGGCTTGTGGGGTGGAAAAAAACGCAGGTGAAGCCGAGGCCGAACGGCCGCTGACCGACGGCCGGGAACTCGGATCGGGAGTTTCCGGGGCCGACCGCGACGCTCCCGGAACCGGCGCCGCTGAGGCGAGCATCGGCGTCGGGCCGTGGGAAGGCCCTCTGCCGGAGGGCGACCATTGGGATCCGCAACTGCTGGCCGACGGCGACCGCCGCAACGTGACGGATCAGTACCGCTACTGGAAGCACGACGCGATCGTCGCGGACCTGGACTCGCGCCGGCACAATTTTCACGTGGCCATCGAGAACTGGCAGCATGACCTGAACATCGGCTCTGTCGTACGCTGTGCCAATGCCTTTCTGGCCAAGGAAGTGCACATCATCGGACGACGGCGGTGGAACCGGCGCGGGGCGATGGTCACCGACCGCTACCAACACGTGCGGCACCACCCCACCGTGGAGGACTTCGTGGCCTGGGCGCAGGGCGAGGGGCTGCGGATCATCGGGATCGATAACTTCCCCGATTCGGTGCCGTTGGAAACCTATGACCTGCCCGAGAACGCCGTGCTGGTGTTCGGGCAGGAAGGGCCCGGGCTGACGCCGGAGGTGCACGCAGCCGCCGATGCCACGCTGTCCATTGCGCAGTTTGGCTCCACCCGCTCGATCAACGCCTCCGCCGCCGCGGCCATCGCGATGCACGCGTGGATCCGCCGCCACGTCTTCGCCCAGCCGGTGGGAACGCCCGGGCCGTAGGGTGGGGCGGGGCCGGCGCGACCGCCGCGGTCAGCCGAGCAGTTCCAGCAGGGTTCCCGCGCCGACTGCCCGGGCGCCGAGCGACTCGATTCGTTCGCGCAGCTCGCGGTCCGACGTCACCACGGTCACCGACGCCTCGGAGTCGGCGCCGAACACCTTCTCCACCTGGGCCACAAGTTCGTCGTCGCCCGACCCGGCTGCGTGCGCCACCTCCAGTTGCACGCCGCGGCGGTGCGCTGCCGACGTATGGCCGGCCCCGCCGTCGTCCTCTGGCACCGGACGCGAGGTGCCGCCATTGGGGGCGGGCGCGTCTTCGCCGTCGTCCTCCGGCACCGGACCCACGGTGCCGTCGCCTCGGGCAGGTACCGCCCCGCCGTCGTGCTTATAGGGCCCTTCCGCGGCGGCTTCCTTCGCGGCACCCTCCAGCACGACGACGGTGCGCGGCCAGACAGTGCCGGCCGGCACCGCCAGGAGGTCGGCCGGGAGCCCCGGCTCCAGCGCAGTGCGGAGCGCGGCCAGCAGCCGGCGGGTGGCACCGGCGCGGTCCTTCCACCAGCCGTCCGGCCGGGAGCCCACCACGTTCGCCGCGTCGACGAGCAGCAACGGCGGGTGTTCCAGCAAGGTGCGCAGCCGGGGCCAGGCGTCCCCGAAGTGTGGGTGCAGCGGCAGTTCATCGACCTCATGCAGCGGCACCCAAGCGAGGGCAAGGCTCTCGGCGTCGGTAATGGCCGGTTCGAACGGCCGCACGGTTCTGGCCGCGGCGGTGGTGTAGGTCCAAAAGCCCAGATCCAGCACCGACGTGAACAGCGGCGCCAGTGCGTCGATCGGGACGTCGGCCTCTTCGTTCGCCTCGCGCAGGGCGGCATCGACTGCCAGTTCGTCCTGGTGGCGTGCGCCGCCCGGGATTCCCCACGTGCCGCCGTAGTGGCTCCACTGCGCCCGGTGCTGGAGCAGGATGCCGCGCTCGCGGTCCACCGCCAGCAGCCCTGCCGAGCCGAAGCGGCCCCACATCCGGGTACCGTCCGGTCCTTCCACCCAGGCGTCGCCGGGATCGCGCGGACCGTGGAACGGCGGCGGGAATTCAGTCATGGTCCCAGCTTGCCACGGCGGTCCGCGCCACGGGGGAGCGGGGCAGCGGATGTAACCCGGCTTCACAGACACCGGCCCGGATCCTGCCGGTGGCGGCAGCCTTGAGGCCTCGGATCAGTGACAGCGGCGGCCTTGGGGCGTGTCGAAGCTGTGCGCCGAGGGACTCGAAGCCGCTCCCCGGACGGGAATCGATAGGATGGGGCCAGAGGCAACGCCTTCGAATCCGTATCGCTAGCCAAGGAGTCAGCATGCCCGTTGCAACCCCTGAGATCTATGCCGACATGATTGACCGCGCCAAAGCAGGCGGCTTCGCCTACCCGGCGATCAACGTCACTTCCTCGCAGACCCTTAATGCAGCGCTGCAGGGCTTTGCCGACGCCGGCTCCGACGGCATCATCCAGGTTTCCACCGGCGGCGCCGCGTACTGGTCCGGCTCCGGGGTCAAGGACATGGTGGCCGGTTCGCTGGGCTTCGCCGCGTTCGCCCGCGAGGTGGCCAAGAAGTACCCGGTCAACGTGGCGCTGCACACCGACCACTGCCCGAAGGACAAGCTGGACAGTTTTGTGCTGCCGCTGCTGGCGGAGTCCGAGGCTGCCGTGAAGCGCGGTGAAGACCCGATCTTCCAGTCGCACATGTGGGACGGTTCAGCCGAGACGCTGGAAGAGAACCTGAAGGTGGCCGAGGACCTGCTGGCCCGCACCGCCGCAGCCAAGATCATCCTGGAAGTGGAAATCGGCACGGTCGGCGGCGAGGAAGACGGCGTCGAAAACGAGATCAACGAGAAGCTCTACACCACTGTGGACGACGGGCTGAAGACCATCGAGGCGCTGGGCGCAGGCGAGAAGGGCCGCTACATCACCGCGCTGACCTTCGGCAACGTGCACGGCGTCTACAAGCCCGGCGGCGTGAAGCTGCGCCCCGAACTGCTCAAGCAGATCCAGTCCGAGGTCGGCGCGAAGATCGGCAAATCCAACCCGTTCGACCTGGTCTTCCATGGCGGATCCGGCTCGTCCGAGCAGGAGATCGCCGACGCCGTGTCCTACGGCGTGATCAAGATGAACGTGGACACGGACACCCAGTACGCCTTCACCCGCCCGGTGGCCGGCCACATGTTCGCCAATTACGACGGCGTTCTGAAGGTCGACGGCGAGGTAGGCAACAAGAAGGCCTACGACCCGCGTGTTTGGGGTGCGGCCGCCGAGAAGTCCATGGCTGCCCGTGTGGTGGAAGCGGCCCAACGCCTTGGCTCTGCCGGAAAGTCGGTGAGGTAGATGACTGAGCCCTTCCGCACCAACCTGCTGGGCCCCGAGCCGACTTACCTGCCGGAAGAGACCGACGTCCTCGCACGCCTGGATGCCGGCGACGAAGCAGTGGACCTGGCCGCGAAGTTCCCGTCTTCCTCGCTGGTGTGGGCGATTCTGGCCGATGAAGCCTATGCCGAGGGCCGGACGGTCGAGTCCTACGCCTTCGCCCGGGTGGGCTACCACCGCGGCCTGGACTCGCTGCGCCGGGCCGGCTGGCGCGGTGCAGGTCCGATCCCGTGGGAGCACGAACCGAACCGCGGCTTCCTGCGGGCCCTCTATGCCTTGGGCCGGGCCGCCGGTGCCATCGGCGAGGCCGAAGAAGTGGACCGGATCGGCAAATTCCTGACCGATTCCGACCCGAAAGCCAAGGCGGCCATCGAAGGCGCCTGACGTTTCAATCGACTGGTGAGAAAACGGGAGCTAGCCCTTCGGCAGCTCCCGTTTTCTCACCAGTGGATTCTCCGGCCCGCTGGCAGCGTCAGCGGCCACAGCACGCAGTGAATCGGCACGCAAAGACCCGTATCTGGTTCCGTCTGGCCCTTTCGCAGCGATGCGTTGTTCGGTAATGATGGCGAGATGAAGCCAGTAGCCGCCGCAGCATTGGATCAGGCCGAAGCGTGAGCAGATCCGAGACCGTCGAGCAGTATCTCCGCCGTCTCGGGTCGAATGATCCGACGCCCGGTGCGGGCGCCGTCGGGGCGATCCATGCAGCACAGGCCGCAGCGCTGATCGGGATGGTCGCAAACTTCTCCAAGCCGGCGGAAGGGAGTGGGCCGTCCGCTGCAAACGGCCAACACGGTTCGGGATCCGCGGCCAGCCAGGGCGGTTCCGGGACATCGGGAAGGGACTTCGAAGGCATTCTGTCCGAAGCGGACGAGCTGACGCGGACCGCACTTCAAGCCGCGGAATCCGACGAGGAGAAGTTCGGGCGGGTAGTCGATTGCTACAAGCTGCCGTCCGGATCCGACGAGGAGCGGGCCAAGCGCACTGCGGCGATCCGCGAGGCGCTCGTCGAAGCGACGCTTCCGGCGAGGGCACAGCTGGACTTGGCCACCGCCGTCGTCCGTTTGGGCGAAGAGCTGCTGGATGTCTGCAAAGCGGACCTGCTCAGCGACATCGCCGTGGCGGCCGAGGCGGCCCGCGCCGCCGCGGCCACCGCGCGCATCACCGTGGAGGCCAACTTGGCGCCGATCCCGGAAGATTCGCTGCAGGAATCATTGCGGGAACATACGCAGAAGGCGGACGGCGTGGTGCGCCGGGCAGAGGAGCTGTCCGCACTCGTACGGCAGCGCGTGCTCAAGTAGCCGCGGCGCGAGCCCGTCGCCCCGCCGCGGTTACGCCCGGCTATCAGTCCTTCGTGCTGGCGATCTGGATCAGGTTGCCGCAGGTGTCGTCGAGAACGGCGGTGATGACCGGTCCCATGTCGGCGGGCTCCTGGATGAATTCCACACCCAGCCCGACCAGCCGCTCGTACTCGGCGTACACATCCTTGACGCCAAAGCTGTTGAACGGGATGCCGTCGGCCACCAGGGCATCCTTGAACGGCTTCACTGCCGGGTGTCCGGACGGTTCCAGCAGCAGCTCCACGCCGTCGGGAGCCTCCGGCGATACCACCGTCAGCCAGCGGTCCGCGCCGAGCGGCACGTCATTCTTCAACTGGAAGCCCAGCTTGGTGGTGTAAAACTCGAGCGCCTTCTGTTGGTCGTCGACGAAGATGCTGGCGGTCGTGATAATCATGGTTCCTCCTTGATGGTGGTGGACTGGGGGAAACACGTGAGCCATTCCCGTGCGGCGGACAGCGGCGCAGGGTCAAGATGGTGCACGGTGGTGCGCCCCCGGCTGCTGGCAGTCACCAGGCCGGCCTCGCGCAGGATTGCCAGATGCTTGGTGACAGCTTGGCGGGATATTTCCAGATGGTGCTTGTTGATCAGGCCCACGGTCAGTTGAAACAGCGTCTGGTCGTTGTGTGCGGCCAGCTCCTCCAACAGGATCCGCCTTGTCGGATGACCGAGGGCCTGGAAAACTGCGTCCATCGCTCCACAATACGCAACCAAAAGGTTGCCAGTCCAGCGGTGCCATGCGGTCTCGCAAACCCGGGCGGCGATTCGGCCAGTGCCGTTGCCCGAAACCCAGTCGGCTTTGCGTCCGAACCTTTCCACACAACGCCCGGAAAGGGATGATGCAGGTATGGGTGCGAACACGGCGTTCACTGTCACCGAGCAGGTCTACGTGCCGCCAGCGCGGGCGTGGGCTCTGTTGACCGACTGGGCGGCCGCGCCGGCATGGATGCCGGATGTGAGTGAGATGCACGCCGAGGGCCCCTTGGCCGTGGGCCAAACCATCGACTTCCACTCCCAGGGACACGACCGGAGCTGCACGGTGAGCCAGCTCGACGTCGGCCGGAGCATCACCATCGCGTCGTCGCAGGGGGACGTGCAGGCGTATTACCGCTACGAGTTGGACGGCGACGGCGGCGCCACCCGCCTAACGCTCACCGCCGACGTCGTCATCAGTGAGGAATTGGCCGGAATGGCAGACCAGATCCGAACGGCGATGGCCGAGGCGGACTCCGGCCAACTGGCCGGCTTCAAACGTTTCGCGGAGGCCGCGCCCTGATCGCGCGCTGCCGTCCACCCCGTCGCAAGCTCAGTAGAATCGACTGCTGGGACCGCTTGAAAGGACTGTGTTGGCCAAGCTCTACTTCCGCTACGGGGCGATGAACTCCGGCAAATCAACCGGGCTGCTCCAGGTTGCGTTCAATTATGAGGAGCGCGGGCAGCGCGTGCTGCTGGCCAAGCCGAACCTGGACACCAAGGGGGACAGCAAGATCGTCTCCCGGCTGGGCATGGCCAGGGACGTGGACTTCATGATCCGGCCGGGCGAATCGGTGCGTGAACACTTCGGCCGGGTGGCCGCCGGCGAAGATCCGGATGCCCTGCTGGAACGGGTTGACGTCCAGCCGGTGGCGTGCCTGCTGGTGGACGAGGCCCAATTCCTGGAGCCGGCGCAGATCGATGACCTGTTCCGCATCGCGGTGATGGACAACGTTCCGGTGCTGGCGTACGGCATCCGGACCGACTTCCGCACCCAGGCTTTCCCGGGCGCGCGCCGTCTGCTGGAAATCGCGCACACGCTGGAGGAGTTGAAGACCATCTGCCGCTGCGGCCGGAAGGCCGTGTTCAACACGCGTCGGGTGAACGGGGAGATTGTTTTCGACGGCGAGCAGGTCGCCATCGACGGCGAGGACGTTTGGTACGAGTCGCTCTGCGGGACCTGCTACTTGAAGGCCTCCGGCGGCAAACTCGAAGTCTAAGGCCCCGGGAGCGGCCAGTCGCGAACGCTGCGGCGTCATAGGCCAGCCGAAATGCCCAGCCGTTCCGCCAGCCCCATCGCATTGAACGGGGCATGGACCTTGGCGTCATTGTCGAAGTACAGGTACGCATCGCGGCCCGCGGCGTCCTGGCAGCCGGAGCCGGAGAGCCAACTGCTGACCGTGGATGCCAGCCGGTCCAGATCCCTGTCCGGATAGCCGCCGGCATAGAGTTCGTCCTTGCCGTGAAGCCGGACGTAGATGAAGTCCGCGGTGATCTCGTGCAGCATCGGCCATTTTCCCGCGCTGTCCGCGAGCACCAGGGCTGTGTTGTGCCGGCGCAGTTGGTCGTAGAACTCTTCAGTGATGAACGTGGTGCTGCGGATTTCGACGGCGTGGCGCAGCGGGCGGTCGGCGCCGTCGTCGGGAATCCAGGTCCGGTCCTTCATCTTGTCGGTGTGTTCGGAGGCCAGCGCCGCGGCCGCCTTCGTGCTGCGGGGCAGTTGGGCCAGAAACTTCTCCATCACGCCGGCGTCGTAGTTGGCACGTTCCGGCAGCTGCCAGAGGAACGGGCCGAGCTTGTCGCCGAGCCCCAGCACGCCGCTGGCATAGAAGTTCGCCAGCGCCTCGCGGACGTCCTTGAGCCCCTTGAGGTGCGTGATGTATCGGCCACCTTTGACCGCGAAGATGAAGCCCGGCGGTGTTGCCGTGTGCCATTGCCGGAAGCTGGAGGGTCGCTGGAGCGAGTAGAAGGTGCCGTTGATTTCCACCGAGTTCAGGTGGCTGGAGGCGTACTCCAGTTCGCGGTGCTGCGGCAGGCCCTTGGGATAGAAAGTGCCCCGCCACCGCGGATACCGCCAGCCGGAAATCCCGATCCGGGCCATCGGTTCAGAGACAGCCATGTGCGGCAGGCTACCCCGCCGGGGCTCCGCGGGCCAGAGGCGGGTGAGCGCCGCCGTCGTTAGCCGTTGCCAAGTGGGCCATACGCCTGCGCGTTTCATCGACTGCAGGTTTACGCCGGTTTCGCTGCATCTTCTCTCCACTCGATGCGCCGGCTCCCATCCGGCCCCGAATACGCCGTGCCGGTTGCCCTCGGATCGCCTTCCGCGGGCACCGATTCCGGGCCGCGCAGGCCCATCGGCTAAACTTGGTGCGTAAGAGCCCCACATACTCCGTCCGGAGTGAGGGGCGTTCTCATGCGCGGCAGCGGCTCCTTCTTGTACAGACTGTCCGGGGCTTCCGCCGCATCGAATGGGGGAGGATCCCATGCCAGCAATTGTGATCGTCGGAGCCCAGTGGGGCGACGAAGGAAAAGGCAAGGCAACCGACCTGCTTGGCGGCCGCGTGGATTACGTGGTCAAGCCGAACGGCGGCAACAACGCGGGCCACACCGTCGTCGTCGGCGGGGAGAAGTACGAGCTGAAGCTGCTGCCGGCCGGCATTCTGTCCCCCAACGCCACTCCGATCATCGGCAACGGCTGCGTGGTCAACCTCGAAGCCCTCTTTGAGGAGATCGACGGACTAGAAGCCCGCGGCGCGGACACCTCGCGGCTGCGCGTCTCCGCCAACGCCCACCTGGTGGCCCCGTTCCACCAGACCATGGACAAGGTCACCGAGCGCTTCCTCGGCAAGCGGGCCATCGGCACCACCGGCCGCGGCATCGGCCCCGCCTACATGGACAAGGTGGCCCGGCTGGGCATCCGCGTGCAGGACGTCTTCGACGAATCGATCCTGCGCCAGAAGGTCGAGGGTTCGCTGCGGCAGAAGAACGAACTGCTGGTCAAGGTCTACAACCGCCGCGACGTCCACGTCGAGGAAGTCGTGGAGTACTTCCTGTCCTTCGCCGATCGGCTGCGCCCCATGGTGATCGACTCCACCTTGGTGCTGAACCAGGCGCTGGATGAGGGCAAAGTGGTGCTGATGGAGGGCGGCCAGGCCACCTTCCTGGACGTGGACCACGGGACCTACCCGTTCGTCACTTCCTCCAACCCGACCGCCGGCGGTGCGTCCGTGGGCTCGGGCATCGGCCCCACCCGGATCAACCGCGCCGTGGGCATCATCAAGGCGTACACCACTCGCGTAGGCGCCGGCCCGTTCCCCACCGAACTGTTCGACGACATGGGTGAATACCTGCAGAAGAAGGGCGGCGAGTTCGGCGTAAACACCGGTCGTCCGCGCCGCTGCGGCTGGTACGACGCCGTGCTGGCCCGGCACGCTTCCCGGGTCAACGGATTCACTGACTACTTCGTGACCAAGCTGGACGTGCTCACCGGCATTGAGCAGATCCCGGTGTGCGTGGCGTACGACGTGGACGGCGTCCGGCACGACGAAATGCCGATGACCCAGACCGAGTTCCACCACGCGAAGCCGATCTTCGAGTACTTTGACGGCTGGACCGAGGACATCACCGGCGCCAAGACGCTGGAGGACCTGCCGATGAACGCGCGCAATTACGTGCTGGCGCTGGAGAAGATGTCCGGCACCCGGTTCTCCGCCATCGGCGTGGGGCCGGACCGGGACCAGACCATCGTGATCCGGGATCTCATCTCGGAGTAACGGACAACAGACAACGACGGCGGCGCGGGGCTTGGCCCCGCAAGTCACCTACCGGCCGGGTAGCGTGGGGACTATCCCTTTAACGGTGTATCCGGCGGTTTCCATTAGTAGTTTTCAGCGGTCGGGAACCGGTCGCTGAAGGTGATGGCGAATGCGTTGAGAGCGGGCTTCCAGCGCGTTACCCATCGCA
>NZ_SUKC01000006.1 GCF_005047635.1 Arthrobacter sp. CAU 1506
CGTCGCGGTGATGGCCGCGCTGAAACAGGAAGCGGACCGGTTGGCGAACGCCGGGGACCGGCGGTCGCGGGGGCAGGTGATGGCCGATACCGTGTTTGAACGCGTCACCGGCCGCAGCACCGCGGACCCGGCCCGGCTGGAAGTGCAGCTGGTGATGACCGACCGGGCCCTGCTGCAGGGCGAGCACGAACCGGCCTGGCTGACCGGCTACGGCATCGTCCCGGCCCAATACGCCCGCGACCTGATCCGCCTGCCCCACGACCCGCAACACCAACCCACCGGAACCGAAACCGGCCGACCCCCAGCAGGCCAAAGCCCGCCCGGCGAACGCTTAGCCGGCCCGCCGGGCAGCCGCCTCGGGCAGCAGGACCCGCCGGACAGCAGTTTCGGGCAGCAGGGTCCGCCGGGCAGCGGCATCGGGCGGCAGGCTCCGCCTGCCGGGACCGAGCCGGGCTGGCAGACCGCCCGCGAAACGGCCCGGCGGGAGCGGTTGCGGAACCTGAAGGTCGGCGGGGTGGAGGACGTTTGGATCCGGCGGCTCTATACCGCGCCGGGGACCGGGCAGTTGCTGGGCATGGACTCGAAGGCCCGGAAGTTCCCGGACGGGATCCGGCGGATGGTGATGGCCCGGGACGCGGTCTGTGCCAGTCCCTGGTGCGACGCGCCGATCCGGCACATCGACCACATCGTCGCGTGGGCCGAGGGCGGGCCCACCACCCTGACCAATGGGCAGGGACTGTGTGAACGCTGCAACCAGGCCAAGGAAGCCGACGGCTGGACCACCACACCCATCGACGGCCCACGGCACAAGGTGAAGACGACCGCCCCGACCGGCCACACCTACACCAGCACCGCCCCGCCCCTGCCCGGCACGCCGCCGAGCCGGCCGATCGAAGAAGCAGCGGCGGTGCGAAAGACAGCGGCATTGCAGCCGGGTCAACGGACCGCACCGGAGCCGCTGCTCTTGGTGGAGGCGGCCCTGCGGCAGACGGGTGCCGCCGGCGCTGGCCGCCCCGACATCGACGCCAAGGGTGGCTGGGCGGTCGTCCGCATCCCGCGGGACAAACTGATCCGCCCTGCGGCCTGACCGCAAAGAGCGGCGTGGGATATCCAAAGGTGGATGGTTCCCACGCCGCTTGTACGGAGCCTATTTCAGGTGTCCGTCGGCGTAGACCTTCATGGCGTCCCGTACAAAGGTAGCGCCCTGCTCGCCACCGTAATTGGTGCCGAACCGCGGGTCTGCCACGTACATGTCGCCCAGCCCCGTGAAGTAGTCAAAAGACACTTCCTGGCCGTCGTTGGCGCTGGCGAGCCAGTCGTATTGACGCTGTGCCAAAGCCTGGGCCTCAGCGCTTTCGGCAGCCAGCCCGGACTGGCCGGCGGCAACCCAATCTGCCAACAACTGCTTGGACTGTTCCTTCCAGGACGCGCGCTCGGCGTCGGACATGCCGCGCCACCACCGGTCGCCCTTGGCGTAAGCGTCCTTGCCCCACCGCTCTTCGACTTCCTCCTTGTACTGGGTGTGATCAAACCCGTCGAACATTTCCTTTGCCATGAGCTGTTCGCCCCTTTCCGTCTTGTCGATCGTTGTCTTGACGGAGGCGATCTGCAGTTCAAGCCGATCGCGCTCCTGCATGAGAAGTTCCAGATGTCTGCGCAGGGCGGCGGTCGTATCCCTGGTGCCTTCAAGCACCTTGGTGATCTCCGGCAGACCCAACCCCAGCTGGCGCAGCAGGAGGATCCGCTGTAGCCGAAGCAAGGCCTGGCCGTCGTAATAGCGGTAGCCGTTGTGGCCAGTGCGGCTCGGCATGAGCAGGCCGATGTCCTGGTAGTGCCGCAAGGTCCTGCTGGTAGTCCCGGCAGCTTTGGCGACGTCCTGGATTGAATACGTTGTGACCTCCGGTGTCATGCTCATGGAACCACTATGAAGCTTGACGTTGCGTCAAGGTCAAGATGATGAGACCGGAATTCTGCGCCCGCTGCGCGGATGGCAGGAGGCACGCACGACGGGTCTGGCCAGACGATGGGCCCGCAGCACGACGGGGCTTGCAAGACGATGGGCTGACACTCACGACGGGTCAGCAAGACGCGCAAGACGACTGGCCGCCGTTAGGGCCGTCCTGACAAGAAACCCCAGCTGACAAGAGCAAGCGCAGACAGGAGCTCACGGGCGGGATAGCATCGGCACGTGCATGCAGACCGGCCCGCTAATTCTCCCCGCGGCAGCCGCGGGAGACTGGTGCCGGGCGGAAGGAATTCCACCCGCCGCGAGGGCATCCAACTGCCGGTTCCGCTGGCTCTGCTGCTGGCACTACTTGCTGGCGGGGGACTGGCCGTGCAAAGCCGGCTCAACAGCCAGTTGGGCATCGTGCTGCAGGACAGTGTGGGAGCAGCCTTGGTCAGCTTCGGCACCGGCTTCGCGGCGGTGGTCCTGTATGCGCTGGTGCGGCCAAAGGTACGGGCAAAATTGCGTGCCGTTCCGGAGCTGCTGCGACGGCGGGTGTACCCGCGCTGGTATCTGCTGGCCGGCGTCGTGGGTGCCCTCTACGTGTTCGCCCAGGCGGCAACTGTTGGGCCGATCGGCTTGTCCCTGTTCACCATCGCGATCGTGACGGGCCAGATGGCTTCCGGCCTGCTAATGGACCGCTTGGGTATCGGCGCCGGCCGACAGATTGCGGTCAGCAAGGCCCGGATCACCGGAGCCGTGTTCGCCTTTCTGGCAGCGATCCTTGCCGCCAGCGCGCATTTCGGGTCATCGGCGGCAGTGGGCCCGCTGCTGTGGTTTATGCTGATCCCGCTGGTGTCGGGGTTGTTGCAGAGCGTCCAACAGGGCGTCCTGGGCCAAATCGGTACCGCTCATGGCAGCCCGGTGATTTCCACGCTGTTGAACTTCGGTGTGGGAACGGTGGCCCTGCTCGCGGTCTGGGTGGTGCAGGCGGTGATCATCAGGCAAGCGGACCTCCTCACCGGGCAATGGTGGCTGTATTTGGGCGGTCCGCTCGGCACCATGATCCTGGCCGCGGCCACCGCCTGTGTGGCCAGCACCGGCGTGCTGCTGATGACGCTAACCGTGATTGGCGGACAGCTCATCGGAGCGCTGGCCGTGGACATTTTCTGGCCGTCGGCGGGCAGCGTGGTCGGCCCGGAAACACTGCTGGGCATCGGACTGACCGGCGCGGGACTGCTCATTGCGGCGCGTGCCGGCCGTTCGCGCAGCCCCCGCCGGGCCAACTGATCGCGGCGCGCTCCGGCGGCGTGCTCCATCCGCCGGGCCAGCTGACCGGGGAGGGACCTCCGGCAGGAACCATGCGTCGTAGCGGCGCTACCATGGGCCAATGGACGATGGCGGTGCCTCCTTCGGCCAGATGCGCTCGGTGGGCGGAACGGAGCCGGAAGGCCGGGCAGCGTTGGCCATCCTGCAGATGCTGCAGGAGTTGGAGCCATGGCTGCAGCGCGACCAGGCGGCGGTTGAGCCGGGGTCCCCGCTGTCCCAGTTGGACGAGCAATTCACTGCAGCCCAAAGCGTGAGCAGCCTGCTCCGCCAGTCGTTGGCTGCGGCCACCGACAACGTGCTGGCACTGCGTCGGCTGCTGTTCGAGGAACACCCAGGGCAGGGTACGGCGGAATACCGGCTGCAGACCCATGCGCCGTATTCATTGGTGCGGACGGTGATCGAGTGCACTTCCACGGTGCTGTGGGCGCTGCTGCCGGCCGAGGGTGTCGAGCGGGCCCGGCGCAGCCTGGTGCTCATAGCGCGGGACGTGTTCAACGCGGCATCGTTCTGGGATGCCTATCTGGCGGACTTCCGGCCGGAACGGCATGCCCGGGCGATGGAGTATTTCAACAGTCTGCGCCTTACGGTGAACGAGGTGGCGGAGTCGCTGGAGCTGCCCCCGATCTTTGCCCGAAAGGCCGACAACTCCTGGGGCTACGCCACCAAAAACCGTACGCAGACCTCCATCCTGAAGGACCTTCGCACCGAGGACTTGCCGCCCTCGTTAATGTATGTCTGGCAGTTCTGCAGCGGTCATTCGCACGGACTGGAATGGGCTGCCATGGGCGGAGCCCGCTACCCTGACCCGTTCAGTGATTCCGGCACCGGGCCCTTCCGTGCGGGGAGCATGGAGCAGCTGCAGCAGATGTGCGACGTGTCGCTGGGCCTGGTGCCGCGGGCCTGGGACATCTTCGACGCGCAGCGCCGCGTCTGGCCGCTGCTGTAGGCGGAAGGCCCCCGCTGCTGTAGGCGTAAGCCCGATCAGCGGTAGACGCGGTGCAGGTTCTCTTTGACCGAGGACCCGGTCGGACGTTCCGAAATCCATGGTCCCGTTCCCTCCGAAGGGTCCAAGACCCCGGCTTCGAACCAGGTGTAATCGCCGGCTAGCACCCGGGAGGCCAGCTTGCCGTCGCTGGCGTCCGAGTTCCGCCAGAGCTCGCCAAAGAGCTGGTGGATCCGTTCCCTGGACTGCAGGCAGAAGGCGTCCGCCAACTGGTACGCGCCCTTGCCTTGCGCCGGGTCCTGGCTGGAGAGCATTTCGGCATGGCTGCAGCTGGCGGCCATGGCGAAGAGCTCGGCGCCGATGTCCACGATCCTGCCCAGGAACGCCTGCCGCTTCTCCAGCCCTGCCTGCCACCGCCCCATGCCGAGGAACGTCTGCCGGGCCAGCCGGCGGGACGAACGCTCGATGTAGCGCAGATGCTTGGCCAGCGGACCGAAGTCCTTATAGGCCTGGGGATTCATACCTTGGCCGGCGAGCAGTTGGGGCAGCCACTTGGCGTAGAAACTGCTGGCGCCCATGGCGGCTTTGGCCTTGGCCTGGAGATCGGCGTCGGCCGAGGCCAAATCTCCTGCCGCGGCCAAGTGCGCGTCGACGGCCTCGCGGGCGATCAGCAGATGCATGATTTCGGTGGACCCTTCGAAGATCCGGTTGATCCGCAGGTCGCGCAGCAATTGCTCGGCCGGCACGGCGCGTTCGCCGCGGGCGGCCAACGAATCCGCAGTCTCATAGCCTCGGCCGCCGCGGATCTGGACCAATTCGTCGGCAATCTTGTACGCGAATTCGCTGGACCACAGCTTGGCCAGCGCGGCTTCAATCCGGACATCCTTCATGCCCGCATCGGCCAGTCCGGCCGACAGCTCAAAGACTGCGTTCAGGGCGAAAGAGCCGGCGGCGATGAAGGCAATTTTTTTGCTGACCGCCTCATGTTTGCCGACGGGCTTGCCCCACTGCACGCGTGCATTGGACCATTCCCGGGCGATCTTCAGCGACCATTTGCCGCCGGCCGCGCAGAGCGCAGGGATGGAGAGGCGGCCGGTATTCAGCGTGGTCAACGCGATCTTGAGGCCCTGGCCCTCACGGCCCAGCCGGTTGGCTGCCGGGACACGAACATTGTCGAACCGGGTAACGCCGTTTTCGATGCCCTTGAGGCCCATGAAGGAATTGCGGTTCTCCACGGTGATGCCGGGGGAGTCGGCTTCCACGACGAATGCCGAGATGCCGCCGTGCTGGCCGCCGTGCTCAGGGACCTTGGCCATCACCACCACCAGTTCCGCGATCACGCCGTTGGTGGTCCATAGTTTGCTGCCGTTGAGCAGGTACGCCTCGCCGTCCTCGGTGGGAGTGGCGGTGGTGCCGAGCCGCGCGGGGTCGGAGCCGACGTCGGGCTCGGTGAGCAGGAAGGCGGTGACGGCGCCGGCCGCGCAGCGGGGCAAGTATTCGCGCTTCTGCTCCTCGGTGCCGAAGACCTTCACCGGTTCAGGAACGCCGATGGACTGGTGAGCCGACAACAGCGCGCCGAGCGAAGGATGTATTGAGCCCAGCAGCATCAGGGCACGGCCGTAATAGAGCAACGACAACCCCAAGCCGCCGTATTCCACCGGGATCTTCATGCCGAAGGTGCCCAGATCGGCCAGACCGGCGATGTATTCGTCCGGTATCTTCGCGTCGCGTTCTATCCGCCCCCCGTCCATGGTGCGGGCATAGTCTTCCAGTCTGGCCAGAAACGCCTCGCCGGCCTCCCGCTCCGACGGGGTCGGCTGCGGATGCGGGTGGATCAGGTCAAGCTCGAACCGGCCCATATACAGGCCCTTGGCGAAGCTCGGCCGGGTCCATTCTGTTTCGCGCGCCGCCTCGGCGAGCTCGCGGGCGTCCCGTTCGCTGGTTTCCGCCGGGCCGGCGGTGCCTGCTTCGGCGGGCAACGGTCCCGCGGCGGCATCCAGGCTGGCACTGGCTTTTTTCTGGTCGGTCTCGGCGCTCATGACAGTCCCCTTCGACGCGGGCCTGCCGGGCTTCAGGCCCTGTGCTGTCCCCTTATGTTACTTCCCGGTAGGTCTTTTGCCGAGGGGTCTTTTGCGGTCGGGGGAATATTCCGGATTACCTGAAGCTTCAACTAAACGAACACTGCACGCGACCCACGGGAGCACTAATGGACTTCGGCATCTTCACCTTCGGCGAGCTGATACACGGGCCGGACGGCGAGGCATTGTCGCCCCGGCAGCGCCTGGACGAGTTGGTCCAACTGGCGAAAATCGCCGATCAGGCGGGCATCTCCTTCCTGGGTCTCGGCGAGCACCACCGCAAAGACTTCGCCATCTCTGCTCCCGAAGTTGTGCTGGCCGCCATCGCCCGCGAGACCACCTCGCTGCGTTTGGCCACCGCGGTCACGGTGCTGTCCACGCAGGATCCGGTGCGGCTGTTCGAACAGTTCGCCACGCTGGACCTGCTGTCCGGCGGCCGGGCGGAAATCATTGCCGGCCGCGGGGCCTTCACCGAGTCCTATCCGCTTTTCGGCTACGACATGGCCGACTATGACGGGCTGTTCGAAGAGAAGCTGCAGCTGCTGCTTGCCGCCCGCGAGCAGGAGAACCTGAGCTGGAACGGAACCCACCACCACAGCATTCGCGGCATGGACGTGTCGCCGCGGCCGCTGCAGGAGAAGCTACCGGTGTGGGTTGGCGTAGGCGGCACGCCGGCGTCCTTCGAGCGCGCCGGCCGGCTGGGGCTGCCGCTGTACCTGGCGCTGCTCTCCGGGCCGCAGCACTTCACCCGGCACATTGAGTACTACCGTGAATCCGCCGCGGCGCACGGTCATGACCCGGCCACGCTGCCGGTGGGAACGGGCGGTCACTTCTTCGTGGCCCCCACCTCCCAGGAAGCCCGCGACAAGTTCTACCCGTACTACCGCGCCTACTTCGAGCAGAACATGCCGCGGCCGGCGGGGCATTTCCCGCGCGAGACCTTCGAGGCGTGGGCCGGCCCGGGCGGGGGACTGCTGGCCGGAAGCCCGCAGCAAGTGATCGACAAGATCATGGAGCAGTACCAGTTGTTTGGCCACGACCGCTATATGGCGCAGGTGGGCCTCGGCGGGCTGCCGTTCGCGGATACCGCCCGGTCCATCGAACTGCTCGCCACGGAAATCATGCCGGTGGTCCAGCGCGAGACTCATCCGGCGAAGCGGCCCTAACGTTCGCGTTCTCGGCGGATTCAATGTGCCGCAGGATCGCCTCGGCGCAGGCGGCCGGCTGCTCCCAATGCACCATGTGTCCGGCATCCGGCACCGAGGCGTGACGCCAGGTCGGGTGCCGGGCCAGGAATTCCGCGACGGCGGCCGGCGGACGGGTGGCATCCCGGCTGCCGGTCACCACCAGGGTTGGGGCGGATACCAGCTCCGCCACGTCCGGCGCCGCACCGGTCACTCCGCCCGGCAGGCTTTGGCGGACGACGGCGGGGCGCCGCCTGAAGGGGGCCAGGAACGTTTCGCGGTCCTCGCCTTGCGGCTCGTTGCCGCCCCGGAACCATGCGCCGATGAGCTCCTCTCCGGCCGCCAGGTCTGCTTCCGGGTCGGAGGATTCCCCGCCGAACAGTCGGGCCAGTTTGTCGACCGTTGCCGGTGACGGTGCTACCGGGACCATCCCCACCAAGGTGAGCGACGCCGTCGTGCGCGGGAAACGCGCCGCGATGGTCGCGGCAATGCTGCCGCCCAGCGAATGTCCCACCCAGTGCACAGGCCAGTCGCCGGTTTGTTCGGCCAGAGTGGCGGCAGCATTCTCCACCGTCCAGTCGTAGCCCGCGCAGAGGTCGCTGCCGTAGCCCGGGAGGTCCGCGGCCACCACCTGGCGGCCGCTGGCGGAGAGCCGGTCCGCCAGCGGTTTCCAGTACGCGGCGGAGCAGGCCCAGCCGTGGAGCAGGACGATGGGATGTGGCATGAGTTGATTATGCACGGGTCGGTGCCAGTCGGTGCCAGTCGGTGGCGAAGGGTGCCGGGGTCGGGCTTGCCAGGCCTGTCAGGCAGGCCGGTAGTCCAGGCAGGCGGGCAGGCGGGCCGGGCAGCCAAGCGGGCCAGGTCGAGCAGGCAGCGTAGCGGCCGGGTGAGGGGGCAAAGGCCGGACGGACGGGGCAAAGGCCAAATAGGGCACCAAAGCGTTTCTTAATGTCGGCCAGCATAGGCTAGCCTTACCTGAGTCGCCATATTCCGGCCCGAGGGGGAGTGCCATGCCAGCTGATCTGGCAGCAACAGCGCCTTCCCACCGGTTGCCCGAGGGAACTGTCGGCAGCGGGCCCGCGGGGCAGGGAGCCGCCGGCCGTGCGCCCGCGGGGCAGCACACCGGCGGCAAGCACCGAAGCAGGCAGCAGACCTCATCTCTTCAGACCTCATCTCTTCAGACCGGATCTCCTCAGCCCGGACGGCGGACCACCCGCAGGGCGCTGATTGGCATTCCTGCCGCTCTGCTCGCGCTGGCGCTCATCTGTTTTGCTTCGCTGGCGCTGGGTGCCCGTCCGATCAGCCTGGAGACCTTGGTCCAGGCCTTCACTGCGTTCGACCCCGCCAACGGTGACCATGCGGTGGTCCACTCACGCATCCCGCGCACCGTCACCGGCCTGCTGGTGGGTGCGGCGCTCGGGGTTGCCGGTGCCGCCATGCAGGGGGTGGCGCGGAACCCGCTGGCTGACCCGGGCATCCTGGGCGTGAATGCGGGTGCGGCGCTCGCGGTGGTTGCCGGCATCTTCCTGTTCGGCGTCACCCAGCTGTCGGGCTACATTTGGTTCGCCTTCGCCGGCGCCGCGCTCGCCGCCGTGCTGGTCTACGGTGTGGCCAGCCTGGGCCGCGAAGGGGCCACGCCGGTGAAGCTGGCCCTGGCCGGTGCAGCGTTGTCCGCCGGCCTGAGTTCGCTGATGTACTCGGTGCTGGTCACCAATCAGGACACCCTTGAAGGTTTCAGGTACTGGCAGGTCGGTTCGGTCTCCGGCCGCGGCTGGGACCTGATCGGCCAGGTGGCCCCGTTTATTGCCGTGGGCCTGCTGCTGACGCTGTTCACCGGACGGGTCCTCAACAATCTTTCGCTGGGCGACGACGTGGCCCGCGGCCTCGGCCAAAAGGTGGCACTGTCCCGGGCGGTCACTGCGCTCGGCGTGGTGATCCTCTGCGGTGCGGCCACCGCCATTGCCGGCCCGATTGCGTTCGTCGGCCTGGTGATTCCGCACATGGTGCGCGCGCTGACCGGCCCGGACTACCGATGGATTTTGCCCTACGCCATGCTGTTGGCGCCGATGCTGCTGGTAGCGGCCGACGTGGTGGGCCGGTTCGTGGCGCCGCCCGGCGAAATCGAAGCAGGCATCACCACCGCGATCATCGGCGCCCCGGTGTTCATCTGGCTGGTGCGGCGGCGGAAGGCGGCCGGCCTGTGAGCAAGCTGGACCTTTCGCAGCGGGAACGGCGAGGGCAGGGTTTGCCGTCGAGGGCACCGTCCATGGCGGGTGCCCTCGACGATATACCCCGCCCTCGCGGGGGAACCGCGGTTTCCGGCAAGGCGGGGCGCACCAGCCGACGCAGGGCGGTCCTTGGCACGCTGGTGGGCACCGTCGTCGTGCTGTTCTTTGTCAACGTGCTGCTGGGCAGCTACACCGTGACCATCCCGGACTTCGTCCGGCTGCTGGCCGGCGAACAGATTCCCGGTGCCAGCTTCATCGTGATGGAGCACAAGCTGCCGCGGGCGGTGATCGGTGTGCTGGTCGGGCTGGCGTTCGGCTTGTCCGGCAGCATTTTCCAAACCATGCTGCGCAATCCGCTGGCCAGTCCGGACATCATCGGGATCAGCTACGGTGCCAGCGCCTCAGCGGTGACCGCGATCGTGGTGTTTGGCGCGGCAGGTCTTGCTGTCTCCGCCGCTGCGATGACCGGTGCGCTGGTAGTGGCCGTGGGAATTTTCGCCTTGTCCTACCGGTCCAGCACCGTCCCGGGCGCTGCCGGGTCGCGGCTGATCCTGGTGGGCATCGGCTTCGCGGCGGTGTTGCAGGCTGTGGTCAGCTACCTGCTGACGCGCACGGACATCCGCACCGCGCAGGGCGCACTGGTCTGGCTGAACGGTTCGCTCAACTCCAGTAACTGGGACCGCGCCGTGGTGCTGGTGGCCGGGCTGGCCGTATTGCTGGTGGCGGTGGCACTGCTGGCGCGCAGCCTGCGCGGTTTGGAAATGGGCGACGACACCGCGGCGGCGCTGGGCGTGCGCGTGGCCCCGGCCAGGCTGGGCCTGATGGTGGTGGCGGTGCTCCTGGCCGCGGTCGCCACTGCCGCGGCCGGACCGGTGGCCTTTATCGCCTTCCTGTCCGGTCCGATCGCCCGCCGGCTGCTGGGCGGTGCGGCGTCCTTGCCGGCGGCCGCACTGGTCGGTGCCGTGATCGTGCTGGCCGCCGATTTTGCCGCCGCCAACCTTATTCCGATGTACCTGACCAGCGGCACGTCCCTGCCGGTGGGAGTGGTGACCGGTGCGCTGGGCGCGCCGTTCCTGCTCTGGCTGCTGGTCAGCACCAACCGCCGAGGCCAAGGAGGCTAAGTGCGCACGCTCGAATCCCGAAACCTCACGCTGGCGTATGACCAGCGCACTGTGGTGCAGGACCTTACCGTCCGGCTGCCCGAGGGCAAGGTCACGATCATTGTCGGGGCCAACGCCTGCGGCAAGTCCACGCTGCTGCGCGGTCTGGCGCGGCTGCTGAAGCCAGCCGGGGGATCCGTGCTGCTGGACGGCAAGGACATCCACCGGCAGTCCACCCGGGACGTGGCCAAGGTGTTGGGCCTGCTGCCGCAGAGCCCGGCCGCGCCGGAGGGAATCACCGTGGCGGAACTGGTGGGTCGCGGCCGGTATCCGCATCAAGGGTGGTTCCGGCAGTGGACCCGGGAGGACGACGACGCCGTGAACACGGCTTTGGCGGCGACCGACACCTTGGAACTCGGCGAGCGGAATGTGGACGAGCTGTCCGGCGGGCAGCGGCAACGGGTCTGGATTGCCATGGCGCTGGCGCAGCAGACCGACGTGCTGTTGCTGGATGAGCCGACTACCTTCCTGGACGTTTCGCACCAGGTGGAGGTGCTGGACCTGATTACCGACCTGAACCGGCGCCGCGGCACCTCGGTGGCCATAGTGCTGCACGATTTGAACCTTGCCGCCCGCTACGCCGACCATCTGGTGGCGATGAAAGCCGGCCGGGTGGTGGCCGAGGGCGCACCGGCCCAGGTGGTCACCGCCGAGCTGGTGCAGACCGTGTTCGGGCTGGAGTCCCGGGTGATCCCGGATCCGGTCTCCGGGACGCCGATGGTGGTACCGGTAGGACGCCACCACTGCGAGGCCCCCGCAGACTACGCACACCGGGAACCAGCGGCATGAGCGCCCGGACCCGCTTGGGCGCAACCGCACCCGCACAAACAAACGACTATTCAGCAGGCGCCCTTCCCAGAGCTGAAAAGGGCGCCTGCTGGATAGTCGATGGAATGGGCATGGAGAACGGAGCACGATGACTGCTGTAGCAACTGAAACGTCCGCGGTGGTGCCGGTGCTGGCCTTCGGCGTTGCCGTCAGCCGGGTGGAGGAGCTCTCGCCGAGCTACCGGCGCATCACGTTCTCCGGCGAATCGCTGCGCCGCTTCGGCGTGGACGGGCCCACACTGGACCTACGCATCAAGGTGATGATCCCGTCGCTCGGCGCCGATGGCCAACGGCTCCCGTTGCCGCCGTTTGGGGTGCCGGTCGGCAGGACCAGCACGGGCGTCGCGGTGGAACTGGGCGGCGGCTGGTACCAGCAGTGGCTGGCGATGGACCCGGCCGAACGTGGCTCCATGCGCACCTACACGGTCCGCGAATTCCGGCCCGCGGCAGGCGCCCTCGAGGCCGAACTGGACGTTGACTTTGTGCTGCATTTCGACGCCGAAGGCAACGGTGGCCCGGCATCCTGCTGGGCCGCGGCGGCCGGCCCGGGCGACGAGGTGACCATCATCGGCCCGAACGTCGAGGCTGCCCAGTGCGCTACGGCGAAAGCCTACGGCGGCATCGAATGGCGTCCCGGACTGGCGTCCCACGTGCTGTTGGCCGGCGACGAAACCGCCCTGCCGGCCATCGCGGCCATCCTGGAAAGCCTCCCGGAGGACATGACCGGCAACGCGGTCCTGGAAGTGCCCGATGCCGCGGACTTCCAGGACATCCGGTCGGCCGCAGACGTGCAGATCGCCTGGCTGGCGCGAGGCGACCGCCCGCACGGCGAGCTGTTGAGCGAAGCGGTGCGCACCGCCGTCGTTGTTCCGGGAGCAGGCCTGGCCGAGGTCGCGGGAGAGGACCCGGAGGAGGTGGATGTTGACCGGACGATTCTCTGGGAGACCACCACGGGTTCCACACGTCCGTTCTACGCCTGGATAGCCGGTGAGGCGGCGGTGATCCGTGAGCTGCGGCGCTACCTGGTGCGGGATGTGGGCGTGGACCGTAAGCAGGTGGCGTTCATGGGGTACTGGCGGGCCGGTAAAGCAGAACTGTAGTCGTTGCCATTAGCCTGTCCCTAGCGGGCCGCTGATCCGGTGCCCAGGACAAGGAGTTGGTGTGGCGATTGTCAACGGCGAAGTGTCTTTTTGGTATGCCGATGGAGGGCTGCCCGAGCCCGGCCCGGCACTGACGGAGGACACGACGGCGGACGTGGCCGTGGTCGGCGCGGGCTACACCGGATTGTGGACGGCCTACTACCTGAAACAGGCGCGGCCGGAGCTTGACGTGGTGGTGCTGGAGAGCCGCTTCGCCGGCTTCGGCGCGTCCGGGCGCAACGGCGGCTGGCTGACCAACAGCATGACGGGCGGGCGCGAGGACTATGCGGCCAGCCACGGCCGCGAGCTGACCGGCCGGTTCCAGACGCTGCTGAACGAGACCGTGGATGAGGTCATCCGTGTGGCCGCCGCCGAGGGCATCGACGCAGACATTGCCAAGGGCGGCGAACTGATCGTGGCCCGGAACCCGGCTCAGCAGCAGCGGCTGCAGGACTGGGCCGCGGCGGAGTCGGTCTGGCCCGAGGCCGGCGCCCGGCTGCTGGACGCGGCGGAGACCAGCCAGCGCATCCGGATTGACCGGGCGGTGGGTTCGCTGTTCCAGCCGCACTGCGCGCGGATCCAGCCGGCCAAGCTGGTCCGCGGGCTGGCCGACACCGTCCGGCGGATGGGAGTGCGGCTGTACGAAGGGACCACCGTCACCGAGATCCTGCCGAACCAGGCCCGGACCGACCGCGGGACCGTGGAAGCGCGGTACATTCTGCGCGCCACCGAGGGGTTCACCGCTGGCCTGAAGTCGGCGCACCGGGACTGGCTGCCGATGAACTCCTCGCTGATTGTCACCGAACCGCTGCCGGAGCACGTCTGGACGCAGATCGGCTGGGACGGGGCCGAGGCCCTGGGCGACATGGCCCATGCCTACATGTACGCGCAGCGCACGTCCGACGGGCGGATTGCACTCGGCGGTCGCGGCGTGCCCTACCGCTACGGCTCCGGCCTGGATACCGACGGCGCCACGCAGCCGAAAACCGTGGCGCAATTGGCCGATATTTTACATTCGATGTTCCCGGCGACCCGCAGCGCCCGCCTTGAACACGCCTGGTCCGGCGTGCTGGGCGTCCCGCGTGACTGGAAGGCCACGGTGGGCCTGGATCCGCAGACCGGGCTGGGCTGGGCCGGGGGCTATGTGGGCACGGGCGTGGCCGCGACCAACCTTGCTGCCCGCACGTTGCGCGACCTCATTGTGGATCCGGGCAGCGAGCTGACCCGGATGCCGTGGGTGAACCGGAAGGTGCGCCGCTGGGAAGTGGAGCCGCTGCGCTGGCTCGCTGTCAAGGCCATGTACTCCGCCTATCACGCGGCCGACCGCGCCGAGAACGGCAGGCTGAAATCCACCTCGCTGATCGCCCGGATGGCCGACAAAGTTTCCGGGCGCAGCTGACCCGTCCGCTGCCATACTAAATCCATGGGCGTAGACGGACAGGTGGAACCGGACGGTTTTTGGGCCATGGTGGCGGAAGGTGAACAGCGCATCCGGGAGACGTTCCCCGGCCTGCCCTGTTTCGCGCTCGCCGATTGGACGGCCCCGTCATGGTGGGGGAATGGATTGAAGATAACGGCCCGCACGGGCTGCTGCACGGCGATCCAGGCCTGGGCATGCCGCATGCCCAGGTCCTGACCACGGTGCATGGCGTGAACCAGAGCATCCGAACGATGCGGCTGGGGGTGGGGCCGATGCCACCGGACAAGGACTCCTTCCGGCAGAAACTCAACGAGCTGGAGCTGCAGGAGCCGCGGATGGTGGGCATCGCCGTCGACGGTGACGAGGTGGAGTTTGCCCTCTGGCAGGAAGGCGACAAATGGTGGGCCGGAGCCGAGCGCGACGGCTACGGCATCATGATCGAAGCCGCCGGACTTGATCCCGACCGGGTCCACCTGCAGAGCGTGGACAACATTGAACCGTACCTGGATGCGCGGCGCGTCTGGCTGCGGCAGGTTCGCGGCGAAAGCTGACAACGACGGCGGGTGGCTGGCTGTGAGCCTGCCACCCGCCGCCATAGGGGGCCGGTTAGAGGTGGTTCATGCCCTCCACCAGCACGGAGCGCAGGATCTGTTCCATCTGGTCGAACTCGCGCTGGCCCACGGTCAGCGGCGGCGCCAACTGGACCACGGGGTCGCCGCGGTCGTCGGCGCGGCAGTACAGGCCGGCGTCGAACAGTGCGTTGGACAGGTAGCCGCGCAGCAGGTGCTCTGACTCTTCGTCGTTGAACGTCTCCTTGGTGGTCTTGTCCTTGACCAGTTCGATTCCGTAGAAGTAGCCCTCGCCGCGGACATCCCCGACGATCGGCAGGTCCAGCAGCTTTTCCAGGGTCTTCCGGAAAGCAGGGGCGTTTTCCTTGACGTGGTCGTTGAGGCCCTCGCGTTCGAAGATGTCCAGGTTGGCCATCGCGACGGCGGCGGAGACCGGGTGCCCGCCGAAGGTGTAGCCATGGTAGAAGGTGGTGTCGCCGTGCTTGAACGGCTCGAACAGCCGGTCCGAGGCGATCATGGCACCGATCGGTGAGTAACCGCTGGTCATCCCCTTGGCGCAGGTGATCATGTCCGGCACGTAGTCGAAATCGGTGCAAGCGAACATGGAACCGATCCGGCCGAAGGCACAGATGACCTCGTCGGACACCAGCAGGACGTCGTACTCATCGCAGATTTCGCGCACCCGCTCGAAGTACCCGGGCGGCGGCGGGAAGCAGCCGCCGGAGTTCTGCACCGGTTCCAGGAACACCGCGGCGACGGTGTCCGGACCCTCGAACTCGATGGCTTCGCCGATCCGGTCCGCAGCCCAGCGGCCGAACGCCTTCGGGTCTTCCAGGCCCTCAGGCGCGCGGTACTGATTGGTGTTGGGAACGCGGAAAGCACCCGGGACCAGCGGTTCGAAGGGCGCCTTCATATCCGGGATGCCGGTGATGGAGAGCGCGCCCTGCGGAGTGCCGTGATAGGCGACCGAGCGCGAGATCACCTTGGTCTTGTTTGGTTTGCCCTGCAGCTTGAAGTACTGCTTTGCCAGCTTCCACGCCGTCTCCACGGCTTCGCCGCCGCCGGTGGTGAAGAAGACCCGGTTCAGGTCGCCCGGGGCATGGTGGGCAAGGCGCTCGGCCAGTTCAATGGCGGCCGGGTGCGCATAGGACCACAGCGGCATGAAGGCCAGTTCCTTGGCCTGCCGGGCGGCGGCCTGCGCGAGTTCTTCGCGGCCGTGGCCCACCTGCACCACGAAGAGCCCGGCGAGGCCGTCAATGTACTCGCGGCCCTGGTCGTCGTAGATGAGGTGGCCCTCGCCGCGGGTGATCACCGGAACGTTGCCTCCGGCGGCCAGCGGTGCATGGCGTGCCATGTGCATCCACAGATGGTCGCGGGCAGCCTGCTGGCGGTCCGTTCCCATCGGCGTGGTGTACGTCCGGCGGATCGGTGCGTCGGTGGTGGTCCCGGCCGGTGTTCCTTGGCCCGGAAGCCTGGTGCTTGGCGATGCTGATGTCTGTGTCATCGGGTTCCCCAGTTGTATTCCTGCTTGCGCAGCGAGAGGTACATGAATGTTTCAGTGCTCAGGACGCCCGGAATGCCGCGGATCTGGTTGACCAGCCGCAGCAAATCCTGGTCGTTTTCGCAAATAACTTCGGCCAGAATGTCGAATGATCCGGCGGTGACCAGGCAGTAATCCACCTGGTCTATGGCGGCGATCTTGTCCGACACCTCCAGCAGGTCGGCAGCGGTCTTGATGCCCAGCATGGCCTGCCGGGCAAAGCCCAACTGCAACGGGTTGGTGACCGCAACGATCTGCACGATGCCGGCGTCGGTCAGCTTCTGGACGCGTTGCCGTACCGCCGCTTCAGAGAGGCCAATGGCTTTTCCGATTGCGGCGTAGGAGCGCCGGCCGTCTTCCTGCAATTGCTCGATGATGGCTTTGGAGACCTCGTCCACCGCAGCGTGGGAGTTGCCGTTGTGGCCGTTTCCGGCACTGGGGAGCAAGGTCAAGCGTATCCACCTCCTGTGAAACGGATCTCCGCCACCGGCGGGACTGCTTGCTATTGAATCCGTTGTCTGCGGCTTGCGCAAGTAGTGGATTCGAAAAAATATGCAGCAGTAGCTATCGAAATACGAACTTCTTGCGGTTACTATCTGTTGTGAAGCGGGTCACAGGCCTTTCCTGCTGCGGGAGGTCCGGTCCGGCGGTGCATACTTCGCGGGTGCACCGCAGGGCAGGGAAATCGCAAACCGGAAGGCTGGTCCCGCTTCGGAATCCGTCGTGTAACCGAAAATTTACAACTGAAACTATTGTCGGGCCCCTCCGGTGTCTGGGAGTATCAACCCACCAAGTGAGGTCCACTCCGACGACTGGGGAGCATCAGATGCCGAAACGACTACCTGAAGACCCACGCCTGCGCGGCCTGATTTCTGCGCAGATGTCCCGCCGCAACGTACTGATGGGCGCCGGAGGACTCACGCTGGCCGGGCTGCTCGCCGCCTGCGGCACCGGCGGCACCGGCAGCTCGTCGAACACCAGCGCTTCGGGCGGGCTGTCGCCGGCGGCGGATCTGTCCGACCAGGAAAAGGAAGTCAACTGGGCCAACTGGACGCTGTATCTGGACTACGACGACTCCACCCAGAAGTACCCGTCACTCGAGGCCTTCAGCAAGCAGAGCGGCATCCAGGCCAACTACTCCGAGGACATTGACGGCAACGACACCTATTTCGGCAAAATCCAAGGCCAGCTCGCCGCCGGCCAGGACATTGGCCAGGACATCATCACGCTCACCGACTGGATGGCTGCGCGCCTGATCCGGCTCGGCTACACGCAGGAACTGGACCACGCCAACATCCCGAATTCGGCCAATTTGCTGGAGCCCCTGAAGAACGTTGACTTCGACCCCGGCCGGAAGAATTCGCTGACCTGGCAGTCCGGTTACGCAGGCATCGCCTGGAACAAGGAAGCCGTCCCGGGCGGGCTGAAGACCGTGAGCGACCTGTGGAAACCGGAGCTCAAGGGACGCGTGGAAGTGCTGGACGAAATGCGCGACACCATGGGCCTGCTGATGATGGAGAACGGCGTGGACATCTCCGGCAACTGGGGCGCGAACGAATACGACGCCGCTCTGGAGGTGCTGCAGAAGCAGATTTCCAGCGGCCAGATACGGCAGGTCAAGGGCAACTCCTACAAGGAAGACCTGATTTCCGGTGACGCGCTCGCGGTGATCTGCTGGTCCGGCGACATCACCCAGCTGAACTTCGAGGAAGGCGACAAGTGGCAATTCGCCATCCCGGAAGCCGGCGGAACCCTGTGGTCGGACAACCTGATGGTGCCGATCGGATCGCCGCATAAGAAGAATGCGGAAGCGCTGATGAACTATTACTACGACCCGGTGAATGCGGCGACTGCCGCCGCCTACGTCAACTTCATCTGCCCGGTGGAGGGCGCCAAGGAAGCCATGGAGAAGATCGATCCGGAGCTGGTGGACAATCCGCTGATCTTCCCGACCGAGGAAGACCTCGCCAAGGTCAGCGTGTTCCGCAGCCTGGAAGCCGACGAGGAAACCGACTTCAGCAACCGCTTCCAGCAGGCGATTGGCAACTGATGACTCAGGCACCTCTGCAGACAGAAAAGGCCGGTGCCGTCGGCGACGAAAGCGGAGCGGACTTGGTGTTGGCGTCC
The DNA here is from genome assembly GCF_005047635.1 of Arthrobacter sp. CAU 1506. GTDB lineage: Bacteria > Actinomycetota > Actinomycetes > Actinomycetales > Micrococcaceae > Crystallibacter. The sequence continues at coordinate 18,490 of NZ_SUKC01000006.1, forward strand.
ATCACCAAGCGGTTCGGCGAGTTCGTCGCGGTGGAGGACCTCGACCTGACCATCCCGGCCGGGGAGTTTTTCGCCCTGTTGGGGCCTTCCGGTTGCGGCAAGACCACCACCCTGCGCATGGTGGCCGGCCTGGAACAGCCCACCTCCGGGACCATCAGCATTGGCGGCAAGGACATCAGCCGGTCCGGCGCCCACCAGCGGCCGGTCAACACGGTCTTCCAGAACTACGCACTGTTCCCGCACATGAGTGTGTTGGACAACGTCTCCTTTGGGCTCCGGCGGCGCAAAGTCCGCGATGCCCGGGCACAAGCCGAGGCGGCGCTCGAGTTGGTCGAGTTGTCGCACCTGGCCGCACGCCGGCCGGCCCAGCTCTCCGGCGGACAGCAGCAGCGGGTGGCTTTGGCGCGCGCCATCGTCAACCATCCGGCGGTGCTGTTGTTGGATGAGCCTCTGGGTGCCCTGGACATGAAGCTGCGCCGGCAGATGCAGGTGGAACTGAAGAAGATCCAAACCGAGGTCGGCCTGACCTTTGTGCACGTCACGCACGACCAGGAGGAAGCCATGACCATGGCGGACACCGTGGCCGTCATGAATGCCGGCAAGGTGGAGCAGATGGGGGCGCCGCGCGAACTGTATGAACTGCCGCGCACCGTCTTCGTGGCAAACTTCCTGGGCAAGTCCAACCTGGTCGCCGGCGAGATTGTGGAGGACCGCGGCGACGCCGTCGTGGTCAATGCCAACGGGAACCGGCTGGCGGTGCTCAAGGAACGCGCCACTGTGCACCAGGGCCAGACCCTGATCGGCATCCGACCCGAAAAGCTGAGGATGATGTGGCCGCAGGACGCGCCCGCGGACGCGGCCAACGTGCTGCATGGCACGGTGCTGGACACCTCGTTCACCGGAGTCAGCACCGATTACCTGGTGGAGGTACCAGGGATCGGGACCGTGGGCGTCTTCAGCCAGAACCACGGCCAGCAGTTGGCGCAGCCGGGCGACGGCGTGGTGCTCAGCTGGGACACTGAGCACGCGTTCGGCCTGGACGGCGCCGAGGACGCACAGTACGGGGCGCCCGAGGCTGACGAGTGATGAGCGCCCAGACCACCACGGCGGACAAGACGCCGGCAGCGGATAAGCGGCGCGGCAAGGGCGAGCCCGGCAGCGGGGAACTCAAGGAGGACCGCCGGCGGGGCCGGATGGGTTACTGGCTGATCCTGCCGGGCTTTGTCTTCCTGTTGCTGTTCTTTGTGCTGCCAGTGTTCTCGCTGCTCGCGACGTCGCTCTATACGAAGCCGCCGGGAGCCGACATCGGCCAGTTCGTGCCGGCGCTGGAGTTCAACAACTATGTCCGGATGCTGGGCAGCTACTGGCCGGAACTGTTGCGGTCCTTCGCCTTTGCCCTGATCGCGACGGTTGCGACGCTGCTGATCGGTTATCCGATGGCCTACCTGATTGCGGTCAGGCTGCGCAACCATGCCCTGCTGCGCGGCATCCTGCTGGTGCTGATCATCGCACCGTTCTTCACCAGCTTCATCCTGCGCACGCAGGCGTGGAAGCAGATCCTGGCCGACGAGGGCCCGGTGGTTTCCGTGCTCCGCGCCGTCGCTTTGCTACCCGACGACGGGCGGCTCACGGCCACCGCTTTTGCCGTGGTTTGCGGCCTGACTTACAACTTCCTGCCGTTCATGGCCTTGCCCATCTACGCGAACCTGGAGCGGCTGGACCTCCGCCTGATCGAGGCCGGAAACGATTTGTACGCCAGCGGCTTCACCACCTTCCGAACGGTAACGCTGCCGCTGTCGATGCCGGGCGTGATCGCCGGAACGCTGCTGACGTTCATTCCCGCTGCCGGCGACTACATCAATTCCTCGCTGCTCGGCAACAACCGGGACACCACCATGATCGGGCAGGTTGTGGACTCCAGATTCTTCCGGGTGGTCGACTATCCGGGGGCTTCGGCGCTGTCCTTCGTGCTGATGCTGGCAATCCTGGCGCTGGTCTTCATCTACGTCCGCCGCTTCGGCACCAAAGAACTGCTGTAGGAGGAAACCACGGTGAAAAACTCCTTCGGCCGCTGGCTGGTTCCTGTGATCGGCGGTCTGGCCTTCATCTTCCTGCTGGTCCCGATCGCCTACGTCTTCGTGTTCTCCTTCAACGACGCCGGGCGCACCAACCTCACCTGGCGCGGCTTTACCTGGGACAACTGGCGCAACCCGTGCGGCGCCCCGGAAGTTTGCGCGGCGCTGGGAAACAGCTTGCAGATCGGGGCCACGGCGACGCTGATCGCCGTCGTCCTCGGAACGGCCATCGCCATTGGGCTGGTCCGCTACCGGTTCCGGTTCAACGCCACCGCCAACATGCTGATCTTCCTGCCGCTGGCCACCCCCGAAGTTGTGCTCGGCGCCTCGCTGCTGGCGCAGTTCCTGAATGTGGGCGCGGAGCTGGGCAAGGGGACCATCATCATCGCGCACACCGTCTTCTGCATCTCGTTCGTGGTGGTCACCGTCAAGGCGCGGGTGGCCAGCCTCGACCCGAAGCTGGAGGAGGCAGCGGCAGACCTTTATGCCTCGCCGATGCAGGCCTTCTGGCGGGTGACCTTCCCGCTGCTGCTGCCCGGAATCGTGGCCGCCGGCCTGCTGAGCTTCGCGATCAGCTTCGACGATTTCATCATCACCAACTTCAACTCCGGCAATGTGGACACCTTCCCGAAGTTCATTTACGTGGCTGCCACCCGCGGCATTCCTGCGCAGGCGAATGTGATCGGCTCGGCGATGTTCATCATCGCGCTGCTGATCGTGATCGGCGGCCAGGTCCTGGCGCACCGCCGCCGCAAAATGCTGGCCGCCCGCTGACGCCGTGTCGCCCGGTACGCTGCCGGTCCGTTGAGAGGAGCACTTCATGATCGACCGCACCCGGCTGGCTGAACTGTTCGACCGCGAGCTGCAGGACTTCGAAGCCAAGCACCCCCAGTCCAAAGCGTTGTACGACGGCGCCGCCCACCTTTTCGGCAAGGTCCCGATGACCTGGATGAACAAGAAGGCGGGCGGCTTCCCGCTCTATCTGGAACGGGCGCGGGGCTGCCGGGTGTGGGACGTGGACGGCCTGGAGTACATCGATTTTGCGCTGGGGGACACCGGCGCGATGGCCGGGCATTCCCCGCAGCCCACCGTGGACGCGATCATCCGGCGGGTTTCGGACGACGGCGGGCTGGCGACGATGTTGCCCACGGCCGATGCAGAGTGGGTGGGGGCGGAGCTGGCGCGGCGGTTCGGTGTGGAGCGCTGGAGCTTTTCGCTCACTGCCACGGACGCCAACCGCTGGGCCATCCGGCTGGTCCGCGCGCTGACCGGCCGGGGCAAGATCCTGTTCAATCCGTACTGCTATCACGGGTCGGTGGATGAATCGCTGATCGTGGCCGGTACCGACGGCGAGGGGATGAGCCGACCTGGCAATGTCGGCGCGCCGGTGGATGTCACCGAGACCAGCAGGGTGGCGGAGTTCAACGATCTCGCTGCCTTGGAGCGGCAGTTGGCCCACGGCGACGTGGCAGCGGTGCTGATGGAGCCGGCCTTGACCAACATCGGCATCGTGCTGCCCGAACCGGGCTACCTGCAGGGTGTGCGGGAGCTGACCCGCCGGCACGGGACGCTGCTGATCATCGACGAGACGCACACCTTCTCCGCCGGCCCTGGCGGGGCAACGGCGGCGTGGGGGCTGGAACCGGACATCGTGGTGATCGGCAAATCGATCGGCGGCGGCATTCCGTGCGGCGCCTACGGGCTGAGCGCCGAACTGGCCGAGCGGGCCCTGGGCCGGGCCGATCTGGACCTGGTGGACATGGGCGGCGTAGGCGGCACATTGGCCGGCAACCCGCTGTCCGTGGCGGCGATGCGCGCCACGCTGGAACACGTCTTGACGGACCAGGCATTCGAATCGATGATCGGCCGGGCCACCGAATTCGCCGCCGGCATCCAGAGGGTGATCGACAGCTATTCGCTGCCATGGTCGGTGTCCCAACTGGGCGCGCGTGCCGAATACCGGTTCGCCAGCCCGGCGCCGCGGAACGGAACCGCTTCGGCGGCCAGCCACGACGGCGCGCTGGAAGACTTCCTGCACCTGTACCTGGCCAACCGCGGCATCCTGCTCACCCCGTTCCACAACATGGCGCTGATGTCCCCGCAGACCACCAGCGCCGATGTCGAACGGCATCACGAAATTTTCGAGGAAGCCATCCGGGAGCTGACCAACCACCGATGACGCATCGGGCGGCCGGCGGCTTGGGACAATGGCTGCATGACGATCGCTAAGTCCGCCATCCTGTTTGTCCTGGCCGCCGTCGCTGAGATCGGCGGAGCGTGGCTGGTGTGGCAGGCCGTTCGCGAGGACCGCGCCTGGTGGTTTGCGGGCCTGGGCGTGATGGCGCTGGGCCTGTACGGTTTCATCGCCGCGCAGCAGCCGGACGCCAACTTTGGCCGGGTGCTGGCCGCGTACGGCGGCGTGTTCATTGCGGGGTCGCTGGCCTGGGCCATGCTGCTGGACGGATTCCAGCCGGACCGTTGGGATTACATCGGTGCCGGGATTGCGCTCGCCGGCGTCGCGGTCATCATGTATGCGCCGCGCAGCGGCAGCTGAGGGCCGCGCCAGCTTGTGTGGTTGATGAACCGCTCCGCGGCCCGAGCGGTTCTTTGTTAATCTGATCCGGTGACATTTACAAAGCGGTTTGTGGCTCTGGGGGATTCGTTCACTGAAGGGGTAGGGGACTACGACCCCAGCTTGCCCAATGGTGTGCGCGGCTGGGCGGACCGGGTTGCCGAGCAGCTCATGCTGGCCGACTCCGGCTGGGGCTACGCCAACCTCGCCATCCGCGGCAAGAAGATTGCCCAAGTGCTGGACGAACAGGTGGACGCCGCCGTCGCGCTCAAGCCAACCATGGTCACCCTCTACGCCGGCGGCAACGACATCCTGCGCCCTCGGGTGGACATCGACGCCCTGATGGCCGGCTACGAGGCCGGCGTCGGCAAGTTGGCGGCCACCGGTGCCGACGTGGTGCTGTTCACCGGCTTCGACAGCGTGGCCTCGGCGGTCTTCGGCAAGACCCGGGGCCGCACCGCCATCTACAACGAGTGGGTGCGGGAAATCGCCGACCTGCACGGAGCGAAAATCGTTGACTATTGGCGGATGCGCGATTTCCGCGACTGGCGCTACTGGGACGCCGACCGGCTGCACATGTCCACCGCGGGCCATACCTTGATGGCCAAAAAGGTGCTGGAAGTGCTGCAGGCTGAGGACGTGATCGATCTGCCGGCGCTGCCGGACCTGGCGGTGCTGTCCCGCCGTGCTGCCATGGTGGCCAATGTCCGCTGGGCGCGTGAGTACTTGGGCCCGTGGATCGGCCGCCGGCTGCGCGGCACCTCTTCCGGTGATGCACTCTCCCCGAAGTACCCCCAGCTGACCGGACTTCACGCCACCGCCTGAACCAGACTGCCCGGCCCGGCAGAGATCCCGGCCGGCTGCTGAGGGTTGGCTGTCCTGTCTGGAAGCCGGGCGCCCGGAGTGCTTGGCTTAGACCATGGACGCAGATGCCCGGACCCAGCCAGCTGACCAACCGGAGTTCCACGACGATGAGCCGCACGATGTTACCGGCCTCGCCGCCCGCCTGAACTGGCTGCGCGCCGGTGTCCTCGGCGCGAACGACGGGATTGTTTCCGTTGCCGCGCTGGTGGTGGGCGTTGCGGGCGCCACCAGCGACTTCGGGACGCTGCTGACGGCGGGCTTGGCGGCCGTGATCGGCGGTGCCATCTCCATGGCCCTGGGCGAGTACGTCTCGGTGTCCAGCTCCAGCGACAGCCAGAAGGCGCTGATCGCCAAGGAACAACGGGAACTGCAGGAACAGCCGGAGGAAGAACTTGCCGAGCTGGCCGCGCTCTACCAAGATCGCGGACTGACACCGGGGACGGCCATGCAGGTGGCCAAGGAGCTGACCGCACACGATGCGCTCGCGGCACACTTGCACGCGGAGCTGAACATGCAGGACGACGACCTGGTCAGCCCGTGGCATGCCGCCTTCGCCTCCGCCATAGCCTTCCTGCTCGGTGCAGCCCTGCCCATGCTGGCCATGCTGCTGCCGCCGGCCGAGCTGCGGATTCCGGTCACTTTCGCAGCCGTTCTGGTGGCTTTGGCCGCAACCGGTGCGACCGGCGCCTGGCTTGGCGGCGCCAAGGTCTTCCGGGCGGCTTGCCGGGTGGTGATCGGCGGTGCGCTCGCTCTGGTGGCCACACTGCTGATCGGCACCTGGCTGGGAGGTTCCGGGCTCGTCTAGGGCCGGTTTTGGGCGTCGGGTGGCGCATTTCACAAAACTCGTGCGCCGCCGTCGTCGGAACGCCGGGTGAAACGTAGCCGGGCGCCTGCGGAAATTAGCGCGTGATCTTGCGGGAATCCGGACCTTGCCGGGACCGCATTTTCGGCCTGAATCCGCGCGTGCCGGAACCTGGTCATTTGGCGCGCTCGGGGTGCGTTTTTTGGGGTCCCGGCTGGGACGGAACACGTCCCAGCCGGTAACGTCGTGGGCCTGCCCCGGGCCGGAATGCGCGGGGCAGAGACGCGTCACAAGCAAATGACCTCGATGAGAGAAGCCCAAATGCTGAAGGACAACCCGCCCGCCGCGCACCCAGTAGCGCCCGATTCTCCTGCCGGAAAAAGCCCGGCCAAATCCTCCCCACGGCTGCCCCGGCTACGTCGCCGGCGACTGCGCGTGGACGACGTCACCGTGGTCCAGCGGCCCATGCTGCGCCGTGCCGTCGGCGGCACCGTGGTGGGCAACGGGATGGAATGGTTCGACTTCGGCATCTATGGCTACCTGGCAGTCACCATGGGCCAGCTGTTCTTCGCCGGTGGCCAGGAGGGCGACGGGCTGCTGGGCAGCCTGGCCGTCTTTGCTGCCAGTTTCGTGGTGCGGCCGCTCGGCGGGCTGTACTTCGGTCGCCTGGGTGACCGGATTGGCCGGCAGAAAACGCTGGCGCTGACCATGATCGCGATGGCTGCCTCCACCTTTGCCATCGGCCTGCTTCCGACCTATCTTGCGGTGGGCGGATGGGCCACGGTGCTGCTGGTGCTGTGCCGCCTGGTGCAGGGGTTCTCCACCGGCGGCGAATACGCCGGCGCCACCACGTTCGTGAGCGAATACGCCCCGGACAAGCGCCGCGGTTTCCTGGCCAGCCTGCTGGACACCGGCAGCTATCTCGGTTTTGCCCTCGGTGCCGCCGTGGTGTCCGGGTTGCAGATCCTGCTGGGAAGCGACGCCATGCTGGAGTGGGGCTGGCGCCTGCCGTTCCTGCTGGCCGGACCGCTGGGGCTGGTGGGACTGTACTTCCGGCTGAAGATCGAAGAATCGCCCGCTTTCCAGGCCGCCCAGGACGCGCAGGAAGACAAGACCAAGGCAGCCGTGGCAGAGGGGCCGAAGACCTACCGCCAGATCATCGCCGGATCCTGGCGCCCGATCCTGCTGGCCATGCTGGTGGTGGCCGCCGCCAACACGGTGGGCTACACCTTGACCTCCTACATGCCCACCTACCTGCAGGACACGATGGGTTACGACGCGTTCCAAGGCACGCTGCTGACCATCCCTGTGCTGGTGCTGCTCTCGGCTGCGATTCCGTTCGCCGGGAAGCTGTCGGACAAGGTGGGCCGCCGCCCGGTGCTGATGACCGGTTCCGGCATCACCTTGGTGCTCGGTGTCCCGGCGTTCATGCTGATCGGCCTGGGAGAAATCTGGGCCACCCTGCTGGGCCTGGCCATTCTGGGCACCGCCACCGCCTTCTACGTTTCCATCCTCGCTTCGGCGCTGCCGGCCATGTTCCCCACCGCCAGCCGCTACGGCTCCATGGGCATTGCCTATAACTTTGCGGTGGCCATCTTCGGCGGCACGACGCCGCTGATCACCCAGGCGCTGATCGACGCCACCGGAAACACGCTGATGCCGGCGTACTACCTGGTGGCCATGTCCCTGCTGGGCCTGGTGGCCATCTGGCGGATGCCGGAAAGCTCCTGCCGGCCGATGCCGGGCTCAATGCCGTCGGTCGATACCCAGGCCGAGGCGCGTGAGCTGGTCGCGGGGCAGGACGGCAACCCGCTGCTTGGCCCGGAGCACATGCCGCTGGAACGGATCCCGGAACCAAGCACGGAACCGGGCAAGGGACTTCAGACGCACCCGGCCAAGCAGCCTGCCCGGGTCTAGCCCCGGGACCCGGCCCCAGCAAGAGCAGAGAGTAAGGACCGGCAGGTACGCCCTGCCGGTCCTTACTCTGCGCAACGGCCTCGGCGCAACGGTTGAAGGATCAAGTTTTGTGGCAGAATGGAGGCATGACTTCTGCACGCTGGCTCGACCCCGAAGAACGCCAGGCCTGGCTGGCCTTGCTGGCGGTGTCCACCCTGTTGCCCGGCACATTGGATGCGCCGCTGTACCGGGAGGGCAAGCTGACGCTGTTCGACTACCATGTCCTAGCCATGCTGTCCGAGGCTCCGGACCGCTCGCTGCCGATGAGCGAGCTGGCTTCCCGGACCTATTCCTCGCTGTCCAGGCTGTCGCATGTGGTGAAGAAGCTCCAAGGCCGCGGCTGGGTCGAGCGGGCCCAATGCGCCGAGGATGCGCGGGTCACCATGGCCCTGCTCACGGAGGAGGGCATGGCAGCCATCGAGTCGCTCGCGCCGGGGCACGTGGAAGCCGTGCGCCATGCGGTCTTTGATGGACTGGACCGCCGGGACGTGCAGGATTTGGAGCGGATCGGCAAGAAGATTGTGCAGCAGTTGGAGCCCGGCAGTTGGGTGCTGCGCGAGCCGCGACTGAACGCCTGAGGTGCCAATCCGTCGCCGAGGGGAGGGCCGCCGTCGTTGGTTTGATCCAAACGGCTGCTGCCCCTAAGATGGGAAGGCGTTAAGTCACGCAGCATCGGCACCCCCTTGCCCAGGCAGGCGGTGCGGGAATTGCGTGGCGTCCGTGTTTACCTAGAAATGAGGATCGCGGATAGGCCGTTCTTCCCTCGGGAGGATGTGGTTTGTCTGCACCTGACTTCACCGTCTTCCCCGCGGCGAGGCACTTCGGCTGGATCTCACCCCGCCAGGTTCACCTCCGGAAAGTCGCAGTAATAACGGTGTCACAACTGGTGGCGGGCGCTCTTACACGCAGATTCGCAGGCCGCTTTACTTACGACTCTGCGTCAGGTCCGTCATATTTACTACAACTGGAGGAGAGATCATGGCAGCACACTGCCAGGTGACCGGAGCCGAGCCCGGCTTTGGCCACAGCATTTCGCACTCGCACCGCCGCAACAAGCGCCGGTTCGACCCGAACATTCAGAAGAAGCGCTACTGGGTTCCGTCCCTGCGCCGCAATGTCACGCTGCAGGTTTCGGCCCGCGGCATCAAGACCATCGACGTCCGCGGCATTGACGCAGTCGTCGCCGAGCTCCTCGCGAAGGGTGTGAAGCTCTAGTGGCAAAGGACAAGGACGTACGTCCGATCATCAAGCTGAAGTCCACCGCTGGCACCGGCTTCACCTACGTGACCCGGAAGAACCGTCGTAACGACCCGGACCGCATTGTCCTGAAGAAGTACGACCCGGTCATCCGCAAGCACGTCGAATTCCGAGAGGAGCGCTAAACATGGCCAAGAAGTCCAAGATTGCTCGCAATGAGCAGCGCAAGGTCGTTGTCGAGCGTTACGCCGCGAAGCGTGCCGAGCTGAAGAAGACCCTGGTCGACGCTAACGCGACCGACGAGGCCCGCGAAGAGGCCCGCCTGGGCCTGCAGAAGCTGCCCCGCAACGCTTCTCCGGTCCGCGTCCGCAACCGCGACCAGATCGATGGCCGCCCCCGCGGCACGCTCCAGAAGTTCGGCATCTCCCGCGTGCGCTTCCGTACCATGGCGCACAACGGCGAACTGCCGGGCATCAAGAAGTCCAGCTGGTAAGAACCTGCTGGCTTCACCATGAAGCTGCTTGAAGGGCGGCGGTCCCATTCCGGGACCGCCGCCCTTTTCGCTGCCCGGGAGGTAGCTTCCGGGCAGACGTTCAGCCCCGGGCGGCCTGTCCTGGGCGTCCTCAAGGACCTCATAGATGATCACGGCGGTGCCCTCCGCTGCGGGGAACTACTCCTCAGAGCGACGCGCGGAAAGCGCACATCCTATGCTCTCGGCGGAAAAAGCGAGCCCCCGAGGGCGGAATCGGCTCAAAATCCGGGTAATTCGCTAAAAAAACCGCCAGATTCCGCGGATTTTGCCGGATCTGGGGTGCCAAGCTGGTAAGTTTTCGCTCAGTAGCTTTCCGCAGCCGCGGAAGCTCTGACCAAACCAAAGCAGTCCAGGAGGACAAAAATTGGCTATCAACCGCAGTGAACTTGTTGCAGCTGTTGCAGAGAAGGCTGGCACCAGCCAGACCGCAGTGAACGGTGTTCTGGACGCTGTCTTCGACATCTTCGCAACCTCCGTCGCCAAGGGCGAGAAGATCACCATCCCGGGCTGGCTCGCCGTCGAGCGCACCGACCGTGCGGCCCGCACCGGCCGCAACCCGCAGACCGGCGAATCCATCCAGATCCCGGCTGGCCACAGCGTCAAGCTGACCGCTGGTTCCAAGCTGAAGGCTGCTGTCGCCAAGAAGTAGTCCCACCTTTACTTCAGCAGGACCGCCACCGGCAACCGGTGGCGGTCCTGCTGTTTAACCCCCGGCCTTCTACGGGCGGTAAAATAGGCGGCGGGTGTGTGCCGTATTGCGCGTACTCGACGAATTGTGGACGGAGGACTGAGGGCATGGTCCAGCGGGAAGGTCGGCTGCTACGCGGCTGGCTGGGCGCTGCCGTGGCCACCTCCCTCGCAGCGCTCTCGCACTTAGCCGGTGGCGGCCACGTCCCCGCGCCGGCCGTCTGGCTTCTGGCGTTTGCCTTCGCCGGGCTGGTCTGCGTCGGCCTGGCCGGCAAGTCGCTGTCCTGGGCACGTTTGCTGGCGGCAGTGGGCACCAGCCAGGCCATCTACCACCTGCTGTTCCAGTTGGGCCACGCCGCACCTGAGGGCCTCCCTCCCGGGCTTGGCCATGCGGGCCATCATGATGCCCTGCTGCCGGCCGGAGCACTGCTGCCCGAAGTCTCCGGCGCGGCGGCCACCGCCACGAGTCCGGCCATGCTGGCAGCACATCTCGCTGCGGCCGCGGCCACCGTCCTGCTGCTGCGCCGCGGCGAACATGCTGCGGCCGCGCTGGTTGGAACAGTGGCCCTGGCCGCTCCGCGCAGGCTGAGCAGCTGGCGCCCGATTCCCCGGGCCCGGCTGGCCGCTCCGGTGGAACTGCTGATCCAGCCGTTCGCAGCCCTGGGCGTGCCGCTGCTGGCCTTGCGGCACCGGGGGCCGCCGTTGAATCACGCTTTCTGACCCGCGCACACAGCGCATCCCCTGACGAAAGAACGTGATGAACCACCACCTGAACACCCCTGCCCCGGTGCGCATCAGTACCGACGAGTCTTCGGCCTCCCGGCAGCGCCGCGAGGAACACCTCCGTGCTGCCCGGCAAGCGACCACCCGCCGGCTGCTCGCGGCTGCACTGATCGCCATGCTGCTCTGGCTGGCCCTGGCACTGGCCATGGCCCGCCCGGCTGCTGCGCACGACGAACTGATCGGATCGACGCCGGAGAACGGCGCCGTCCTGGACACACCGCCCGCGGAGATCACGCTCAGCTTCAGTGCGAACGTGATGGACATCGGCGCCACTACCCAGGTGCTGGACGCCGAAGGCACCGATTGGGCCGCGGGGGCGCCGGTGCTGAGCGGCAGCAAGGTCAGCATTCCGCTGCAGGACGGCATGCCGGACGGGGACTACCAGCTGGGCTGGCGCGTCGTTTCCAGCGACGGTCACCCGATCGAGGGCAACCTGAAGTTCTCGGTGGCGGCGGCCGGTTCTGCAACGTCACCCGCAGCCGAGGACTCCGGCAGCGCGGCGGCTCCCACCGAACAATCCAAGGGCCCCAGCACCACCGGGCTCTTCGTCGCACTGGGCGCCGGCGCGTTGGCCATCGCCGCAGGTCTGGCCGCCTTTGTGATCAGCAAGCGTGGCGGAGGCACGGGCGGTCGTGGCTGAGCGATTGGCTCCACCAGCTAAACCACGTCCTGCGGCGATTACCGCAGGCGGGGTCGGCCGTGGCTGGATCCTGGCCGGCGCCATTGTCCTGGTGCTGGCGCTTGTTGCCGCGCTGCTGTATTCCGGGGCTGCCGCGGCCCGGCAGCTGTCGGATCCCGGTGCGCTGACCCGCTGGGCGCTCCCACTGGCCAAGGCCGTCAACAACACGGCCTTGGCAGCGGTCATCGCTTCGCTGCTGTTCGCCGTCGGGATCCTGCCCAAGCAGCTGCGACCCAACCGCAGGCCCGGCCGCGGCGACGAGGGGCCAGAGCACCCGGCCTTCACCGCCGCGCTGCGGCTGGCCGCGATTGCGGCGGTTGTCTGGACGCTGGCCGCGATGACCGTGCTGGTCTTCAGCTTCTCTGACATCGCCGGTCTGCCGCTCAGCGGAGATGCCAGCTACACCGCCGGATTCGTGGGCTTCATGACGGATATCGGCACCGGCCAGGCCTGGCTGTCCATCACCATCGTGGCAGCCATCGTGGCCACGCTCATATTGGGCATCCGCTCTCTTCCGGGGCTGGCCATGACGCTCGCGCTGGCCACGATTGGCGGACTGCTGCCGATGGCCCTGATCGGGCACTCAGCCGGCGGCGACGACCACTACGGGGCGGTCAACTCAATCGGCCTGCACCTGCTGGGCGCCTGCCTCTGGGTGGGCGGCATCATTGTGCTGGCGTTCATTTCCGGAACGCTGGGCACCAAGGACATCACCGGCCAGGTGCTGCGCCGCTACTCTTCGCTGGCCCTGATCAGCTTCTTCCTGGTCTTCTTCTCCGGCATTATCAACGCCTCGATCCGGATCACCTCGCTGGACCAGCTCTCCAGCCCCTACGGCGTGCTGGTGGTGATCAAGGCCCTTGCCACGCTGCTGCTGGGGGCAATCGGCTTGATGCACCGGCAGTGGATCATCCCCGAGCTGGGCACCCTGTCCGGCAAGCGGGTGCTGTGGCAGCTGATCACGGTGGAGTTGCTGATCATGGCGGCGGTGTTCGGTATTGCCACGGCCCTGGGCCGCACCGCGCCGCCCACGCCGGAAGAACTGCCGGTGGATGCGTCCCCGGCACGCATCCTGACCGGTTACGACCTGCCGCCCGAACTTGTCGGCGGAAGTTGGCTGACGGTCTGGCGCTGGGACTGGCTGTGGGTCACCTTCGCCTTGGTCGCCGGCATCGCCTACCTGGTGGCCGCCGTCAGGCTGCACCGCCGCGGCGACCGCTGGCCGGTGGCCAGGACGGTCAGCTGGATTGTCGGCTTGCTGGCGCTGACCTACGTCACCTCCGGGGCCCCGGCCGTCTACGGGATGGTGCTCTTCAGCGCGCACATGCTGGACCACATGGCCCTGACCATGGTGGTGCCGCTGTTCCTTGTCCTGGGGTCGCCGATCACGCTGGCGCTGAAGGCGCTGCCGCCGCGCGGGGATGGGAGCAAGGGCCTGCGCGAATGGATCCTCTGGCTGGTGCATTCGAAGTACTCGCAGGTCATCACGCACCCGCTCTTCGCCGCGGCGAACTTTGCCGGCTCGATCATCATCTTCTACTACTCGCCGCTCTTCCGGTTTGCCCTGGATGAACACACCGGGCACGAGCTGATGAACCTGCACTTCCTGCTGACCGGCTACATCTTCATCCTCACGATGATCGGCCAGGACCCGCTGCCGCGGCGGGCCCCGTATCCCATGCGGTTGCTGATCCTGTTCGCCACGATGGCCTTCCACGCCTTCTTCGGGGTGGCCCTGACCAGCTCCACCACCCTGATCCAGGCTTCCTGGTTCGGCAGCATGGGCCGAGAGTGGGGCCTCTCGGCCATGGACGACCAGCAAGTCGGCGGAGCCATCATGTGGGGCGTCGGCGAAATCCCCACCCTCTGCGTCGCCGTCGGAGTGGCGATCATGTGGTCCCGCGCGGATGCCCGGGAAACAAAGCGTAAAGATCGTTCAGCCGAGAGGAATAACGACGCCGAGCTGGCAGCTTATAACGATATGTTTGCCAGGATGGCCCGGCAGGACGAACGTATGGTCCCGCCCGGGGCCGTCCGGCCGGCCGCTGGCCACCGGACCCCCGGCAGCCAGCAAGACGTACCGAAAACCACCAACGGGCGGGAGCCCGCTCCGGACCCGGATAATGCGGGCCGGACCCAAGGAGAATCCAGATGACAGAGGCAGCCGAGACCATCCGCACTAGCTACCGGGTCCGTGGCTCCGACCTTGTGGGCCGCAACTGGCTCAACACCGGCGGCAAGCAGCTGGGACTGGAAGACCTGCGCGGCAAGATTGTGCTGCTGGATTTCTGGACGTTCTGCTGCATCAACTGCCTCCATGTGCTGGACGAGCTGCGGCCGCTGGAGGCGAAGTACAAGGACGTGCTGGTCACGGTCGGCGTGCATTCGCCCAAGTTCGAGCACGAGGCCGACCCGGTGGCACTGGCCGCGGCCGTGGAGCGCTACGAGATCCAGCACCCGGTACTGGACGACCCGGAGCTGGACACCTGGCAGGCGTACGCCGCCCGGGCATGGCCGACGCTGGTGGTGATTGACCCGGAGGGCTACATCGTGGCCCACCTGTCCGGCGAAGGCCACGCCGGCGGCCTGGAGTCGCTGATGGAGGAACTGGTGGCCGAGCACGAAGCCAAGGGCACCCTGCACCGCGGCGACGGACCCTACGTCCCCGCGGAAACCACCGCCGGCGACCTGCGCTTCCCGGGGAAGGTCATCCCACTGCCGGACGGCGTGGGATCCCAGGGCGGATCCTTCCTGGTCACCGACACCGGGCACCACCGGCTGGTGGAACTGGCCGCGGACCTGTCCACGGTGCTCGCGACCTACGGGTCCGGCGACAAAGGCTGGCAGGACGGGCCTTCCGGCGAAGCCAAGTTCAACGAACCCCAGGGCCTGGCCCTGCTGCCGGAAGAGATCCGCGCCCAGGCGGGCTACGACGTCGTGATCGCAGACTCGGTGAACCATCGGCTGCGCGGACTCTCGCTGGCCACCGGCCAGGTCACCACGGTGGCAGGCAACGGCGTGCAGCGGCTGCTGGATGCGGACACCCAGCGGACCGCTCCGGGCATGGCGCAGGCGGGCCCCGGCTCCGTCGCGGACGAAGCCCCTTCCGGCGAGGCGCTGGAAGAGGAACTCGCCGAAGCCATCGCTTCCAACTGGACGCAGCTGGCAGCCGACCCGCTGGCTGTCTCGCTCAGTTCGCCCTGGGATGTCTACTGGTCGGTGCAACTGAACGCCGTCGTCGTCGCGATGGCCGGCGTGCACCAGATCTTCACCTTTGATCCGGTCTCCGGCAAGGTGGCCATCCTGGCCGGTACCGGGCTGGAGGGCCTGCAGGACGGCGATGCCACCGTGGCCTGGTTCGCCCAGTCGTCCGGCCTGGCCGGCGACGCGGCGGGCAACATCTGGGTTGCGGACTCGGAAACGTCGTCGCTGCGCAAGATCTCCTTCGTGGACGTCCACGGTGAAAGCCGGGTCCAGGTGTCCACGGCCATTGGCGCCGGACTCTTCGACTTCGGTTTCCGCGACGGCGCGGCCACCGAGGCGCGGCTGCAGCATCCTCTGGGCGTGGCGGTCCTGCCGGACGGTTCCGTGGCGGTGGCGGACACCTACAACGGGGCGGTGCGCCGCTACGATCCGGTCACCGAGACCGTCTCCACGCTGGCACGCGGCCTCGCCGAGCCCTCCGACGTGCTGCTGGACACCTCGGCCGTGGCCGACGGAGGCGAACCGCTGCTGCTGGTGGTCGAGGCGAACAAGCACCAGCTCATCCGGCTGCCCATCCCCAAGGAAGCGCTGACGGTGGACGAGGGGGCCTCGCAGACACAACGGCCCAAGACCGAAGTGTCGGCCGGCCCGCTGGCGCTGACCGTCCGTTTCGCCGCTCCCAAGGGCCAGAAGCTGGATGACCGCTGGGGCGATCCCACCCAGTTAAAGATCTCCTCCTCGCCGGAGAACCTGCTGGTTCACGGTGGCGGCACTTCCGTCGGCCTGCAGCGCGAACTGGTGCTGTCCGGCGACGTCAGCGAGGGCGTTCTGCACATCACCGCCCGGGCGGCGGCGTGCGACGGCGAGCCCGGCGGCGAGATCCCGGACCACGCCGCCTGCCACCTCTACCAGCAGGACTGGGGCATCCCGGTAGTGATCGGCTCGGGAACCGGAGAACTGACGCTGGACCTGCGCGGGCTGGACTAACCGCACACGCAGACACACAAACGCCGGGGGCGGACAGGGAATCCTGTCCGCCCCCGGCGTTTGATCAGTGGCATTTGATGAGTGGCTGAGCTGCTAGTACTCCACCACCGGGGTCAGCGTCACGTGTCCGTCATTAACGGACAACCGGCCGGTGAAATCGAAGGACTGCTTCAGCTCGCGTTCCACCGAGGCACCGGTGAACAAGTCGATTTCCACCACGTTCAGCTTCGCCACCCCGGTCAGTGGGCTGAGCACCCAGTTGCCCTTGAACGGTTCCACCTTGACCTCGGGATAGTCTTCGATCGACCAGCGGATGGTGTCGTCCTGGACCCGGTCCATGGCTGCGCTGAACGGGCAGCCGGAGGGTTGCAGCACGCGCTGCTCCGCACACGAGTCGAGGAAGGCATTGACCTGGCCGCTCAGATCATCCACCAGCTTGGGCGTGGCCGCGGTCGCCAGCGAGAGCCTGGCGTCCTGGGCATGCTGCGGGCCGGTCAGGACCGATTCGACCACCGGCGCGGCGAAGTAATCGCTGGCGTAGTGGGCCTCGAAGCTGCCGGGGTAGAACACGGCGAAGGAATTCTTGCCCTCCGGCAGGGCCACCCGGGTACCGTTCAGCGAGGCTTCGTTTTCATTGACCACGTCCACGCTGATGGTGGGGAGGGTGCTGGGCACGAAGGACCACTGGTTGAAGAAGAGCCAGGTGGTGCCGGTCTTTTCCAAGGAGAAGGTTGTGGTGTGGGCGACTCCGTCGACCGTGTAGCTGACCGGTTGGTCCACCCTGTTGTCGCCAGTCGGAATCGGATCCTGGATTTCCAGATTGGCCAGCGTGTCCACCGAGGCCTTGAGCGCGGCGCCGTCGAGCAGGGCGGCGTTGGCGTCTGGCACGGTCGCGTGCAGCAAGCCGAGCGCGGTCCCGCCGTCACCGTCTTCCAAAGCGTTGAAATAAGCCTTGACCTGGTGCTGCGGGCTGAACACGAACGCATTGACCAGCACAACGGTCAGCGCGGCAGCGGCCACGGCAAGCATCAAGCACAGCAGCCACGTGGCTACGGTCCTGAGTACTCTCGAATTTCCCACCAACCCTACGTTACCCGCTCGCGGCGGCAGCCGAGATCGGCATCCGCCACGTTACAGCGCCAACGACGGCGGTGCCCCTGTTACCAGCGCCGGCGGCGCCGCCGCGTTCCGAACAGGCCGCGCATCAGTTCACGCCCCAGCACGGAGGCGGTTTGCAGGGCCATGTCCTTCAGCGCATCGTTGTCAGCACCCCGTCCGGTCTGTTGCGGCGGCGCGTTGTCGGGCACCGGGGCGGGCCGGGGACTGTCCGCCGGCGGGGCAGGCGTGGCGGGCCGGGTGGACGGACGGCCGAGGATGGTTTCCTCGATGCGGCGGGCCTCGGCGTCGATGTCAGCCGCGGACGGCGGCGCGGCGGACTGCGGAGCCGAGCCCTGCGCCGTCGTGCTTTCGGGGGATGTGCCGTTCCCGGAGTTCCCGGAACCGCCGGACCCGGGGGATGCGGAGTTTCCGGTGAGCTTTTCGAACGCCGAGCGGCTGTCCACCACCGGCCCGTAGACGGGCATCAGCGAAGACCCGTCCACAATGGCCTGCACGGTCGCTGCCGGGGAGGGCCCCATGGTGGAGCCGGGGGAGCAGAGCCGGGTCCAGGCCACCGGCGTCGGAACTCCTTGCTCATTCATCACGGTCACCACCGCTTCGCCGATCCCGGCGCTGGTCAGCACCTCTTCCAGGTCGTAGTCGCTCACCGGGAAGGTGGAGACGGTGGACTTCAGCGCCTTGGCGTCCTCGGGAGTGAAGGCGCGGAGCGCGTGCTGGACGCGGTTGGCCAGCTGGCCCAGCACGTCCGCCGGAACATCCCGCGGTGTCTGGGTGACAAAGAAGATGCCTACGCCTTTGGACCGGATCAGCCGCACCGTGCTGGCGATGGACTGCAGGAACGCCTTGGAGGCGTCACGGAACAGCAGGTGCGCCTCGTCCAGGAAGAACACCAGCTTGGGTTGTGCCGCATCGCCCACCTCCGGCAGCTCCGCAAACAGGTCGGCGATCAGCCACATCATGAAGGTGGAGAACAGCAGCGGCCGCTGCTGCAACGAGGACAGCTCCAGGCAGGAGATGATGCCGCGGCCGTCCCCGGCGGTACGCAAGAGCTCGGCGGTGTCGAATTCGGTCTCGCCAAAGAACGCGTCCATGCCCTGGGCCTCCAAGGAGACCAACTCGCGCAGGATCACTCCGGCCGTGGCCTTGGACAGCCCGCCCAGGTTCTCAAGCGCCGCTTTGCCCTCGTCGGAGACCAGGAACTGGATGACGGCGCGCAGGTCCGCCAGATTGTAAAGCTCCAGGTCGTTCTTGTCCGCGTAGTAGAAGACCAGTTGCAGACTGGATTCCTGCGTCTCGTTCAGTTCCATCACCCGGGACAGCAGCAGCGGGCCGAAATCGGAGATCCGGGCGCGGACGGGCACACCGGTGCCGTCACCACCCAGCGACAGGTACTCCACCGGGTAGGCCGCCGGTTTCCAGTCCTGCCCGACTGCGGCCGTGCGCTCGGCGAGCTTGGTGCTCCCGGCCGACGGGGTGGACAAACCCGTCAGGTCGCCCTTGATGTCCGCCAGGAACACGGGGACACCGTGGGCGGAGAGCTGTTCGGCGATGACCTGCAGCGTGATCGTCTTGCCCGTGCCGGTGGCGCCGGAAATCAAGCCATGCCGGTTCATCATGGCCAGCGGCAACCGTACCGCTGCGTCCGGATGCACTGCGCCGTCCACCAGAGCGGCGCCCAGATGGATGGCCGGCCCGTCAAAGCCATAACCCTGCCGGATGGCTGCCACATGTTCTGCCGGAGTCCGCACCATGGCAGAAGCGTAGACCACGCACGTTGCCAGCTAAAGGCTCCGCGGCGCCGGTTCTGCCATAATCAGCGGATGGAACTGACACCCGAGGACCTCAGACATCTGCGCCGCTGCGTGGACTTGGCCCGTGAAGCATTGGACGACGGCGATGAGCCGTTCGGCTCGGTACTGGTCGACGCCGGCGGCAACGTGCTGTTCGAGGACCGCAACCGGGTCAAAGGCGGCGACCAGACCCGGCATCCGGA
Organism: Arthrobacter sp. CAU 1506; assembly: GCF_005047635.1. Lineage (GTDB taxonomy): Bacteria > Actinomycetota > Actinomycetes > Actinomycetales > Micrococcaceae > Crystallibacter. The sequence goes on from NZ_SUKC01000006.1 coordinate 37,940, forward strand.
ATTCGAGATTGCCCGCTGGGCGGCCAGCAACCTGCCGCCCGAGCAACGGCTTCGGGCAACCGTCTACACCTCCGGCGAGCACTGCCCGATGTGTTCGGCTGCGCACGCCTGGGTAGGGCTGGGACGGATCGTCTACGCCGCGTCGTCGGACCAGTTGGGCGGTTGGCTGGCGGAATGGGGCGTCGGACCGGCGCCGGTCGCCGCGTTGCCGATCCAGCAGGTAGCGCCGGGCATCGAGGTCGGCGGGCCGTCCGCGGAGCTGGCGGACGAGGTCCGCGGGCTGCACCAGCGGTTCCACCGGCGCTGAACTCCCGGCCGGCCGGGGACGGTGGGGGAGGGCTATTTAACCGCGTACGGCGGCCGCATCAGCCCTTCGTCCACGGACTCAGCCGGATCGGAGCCCAGCTCCACGATCTTATTGTCCGCGTCCACATGCACCACGGAGGGAACGAAGGACCGCGCCTCCGCGTCGCTCATGTCCGCGTAGGTGATCAGGATGACCAGGTCACCTACATGCATCAGGTGCGCCGCGGCCCCGTTGATGCCGATCACGCCTGATCCGCGTTCGCCGGCGATGGCGTAGGTCTCCAGCCGGGCACCGTTGGTGACATCCACAATGGACACCAGTTCGCCGGGAAGGATGTCGGCGGCATCCAGCAGATCAAGGTCCACGGTCACGGACCCCACGTAATGCAGGTCGGCGTGCGTCACCGTAGCCCGGTGGATCTTGGACTTGAACATTTTGCGCATCATCGCGTCCAAGTTTAGTCTCCCGCCGGCCACCGGTGAAACGGATCCGGTTCTGGTTTGCCGGTAGCCCCGCGACTAGGGTGGACCCACCGGAAGGCCACGATGTGACCCATCGAAGCAGGAGGCATTCATGAGTTCGGACATCGGCAGTGATCGGGACGACGACGGCGGCCCCCGGCGGGGAGCCGATGCCCCGGCAGGCTCGGGGAAACCTCAGGAACCCGTGCCGGCGCCCAGGGAGGCTGCGCCTCCGCCCACACAGGCCATGCCGGCCGCCACACAAACGGCACCCGCGCCCACGCAGGCCTCGAGCCCGGACCAACAGCAGACTGCCGCCTTCGAGCGCCGCCCCTCCGCGGACCGCCCCACCGCGGACAGCATGGACCCGGATGCCCGCGCCGGCCGCGCGGGGCAGGACCGGCCAATCGCCGCCGAACGGAACTACAGCGACACCAGTGCCTACCGGCCCGAAGCAGCCCTCGACGCGGAGTCGCTGTATCTGCGGGAACATAACGCCTTCGGAGGGGTGAGACTGGGCTCGGCGTTTTTCGGCTGGCTGACCGCATCGGGCCTGATCGTGCTGATCACCTCCGTGGCGGTCGGCGTGGCCGCGGCCTTCGGGTGGGCCAATGAGGCCCAAGTGCGCGGCTGGTTGGACAACATCGCGGCAAGCAGCGGTCCGGAAGCCCTGACCTCGGCGATCGCCCTGGCGGTCATCTTCTTGCTGGCGTATCTAGGCGGCGGTTACGTGGCCGGGCGGATGGCACGGTTCGACGGCGTCCGGCAGGGTCTGGCGGTCTGGCTGTGGGGCCTCGTGACGTCGGTCCTCGCGGGACTGATTGGGCTGGCCCTCGGCGGTCTCCGTGTGCTGACCGGGCCGTCCGTGCCGGTCATCGAACGACCCCTCCAAGAGCTGACCGTTCCGGGCCTGATTGCACTGGCCGTAGTGCTGCTGGCCAGCCTGGCCGGAGCCCTTCTGGGCGGTGCCGCCGGCATGCGCTACCACCGCGCGGTTGACCGCTCCGGCTTCGAGCCCGACGAGGACATCGAGTAGGACCAGCCGCCGACCGGCAGCGGAAAAAGAAGCACCCCGGCCGATGGGCCGGGGTGCGCGTGGAGCGGGCGACGGGAATCGAACCCGCGTATCGAGCTTGGGAAGCTAGCGCTCTACCATTGAGCTACGCCCGCACAGGGTCCGGCCTGGAAGCCGGACCCGGTCAAACAATGAAACCGAGTTTACCCCAGGTCAGCGACCAGCCGGAATTCAGGCCGGCTGGCCTGCCGTGGAGGCTTCGCGCTCGCGGGCTTCGCTGATTTCTTCGGCCCGGGCCGCGTTGGCCTCTTGGGTCAGGGCTGCACCTGCTTCGGCATCACGAGTCAGGTTTTCCCCGGTTTCCGGATCGAACAGGTGCATCTTGCGGGTATCCAGCCAGAGTTCCGCCGAGCGCCCGCCGCGGATTCGGCTGGCGGCGTCCAAGGTGACCACGATTTGCGGCCGCAACTCGTCGGCATCCATGTCCGCGGCCAGTGAATTGAGCAGTTCGCGCACCTCCGGATCCGGGTCGAAGTTGATGTAGCCGTACTGTTCGTTGCCAAGCCACTCGGTATGGGTCAGTTCGGCCGTAAACGTAGACCCCTTGTCCTTCTTATGCTCTTCCACCAGCGAAGCATCTTCGAAGAACTCCGGCCGCAGGCCCACCAGCACCACGCTCTTGCCCTCGGCGGCCCTGGCTTTGTCCTCGGTCACCGGAATGTTCCCGATCGGCGTCTTCAAAACGCTGCCCTCCAGGGTGGCGGGCAGGAAGTTCATCGACGGAGAGCCGATAAAGCCCGCCACGAACAGATTGACCGGCTGCTCGTACAATTCACGCGGCGAAGCAATCTGCTGCAGTATTCCCTTCTTCAGCACGGCTACGCGGTCGCCCAGCGTCATGGCTTCGGTCTGGTCGTGCGTGACATAGACACTGGTGACGCCGAGCCGGCGTTGCATCTGCGAGATCTCCGAGCGCATCTGCCCGCGCAGCTTGGCGTCCAGGTTGGACAGCGGCTCGTCGAACAAGAACGCATCCGCTTGCCGGACGATCGCCCGCCCCATGGCCACGCGCTGCCGCTGGCCGCCGGAGAGGTTGCCCGGTTTGCGCTCCAGATGATCAGTCAGCTCCAGCGTCTTCGCAGCGTCCGTGACCAGCTTCCGGATCTCGTCTTCGGTGTGCTTTCCCTTGGCCAACCGCAACGGAAACGCGATGTTCTCGAACACCGTCAGGTGCGGATAGAGGGCATAGTTCTGGAACACCATGGCCAGGTTCCGGTCCCGGGGCGCCTTCTCGTTGACGCGCTGGCCGTCGATCAGCAAGTCACCGGAGGTGATGTCCTCCAGCCCCACGATCATGCGCAGCAGCGTCGACTTGCCGCAGCCGGATGGACCCACCAAGATGATGAACTCGCCGTCCTCGATGTCGATGCTGACGTCGTTGACCGCGGGGAAGCCGTCGCCGTACTGCTTGACGAGGTTCTGCAACGTGATCGATGCCATGGGATGTCCTTTCCTGCCGCGGGCCTAGCCCTTGACGGCGCCTTGGGTCAGGCCGGAGACGATTTGGCGCTGGAACAACAGGACCAGCAGCACAATGGGAATGGTGACGATGATGGCCGCCGCAGAGATGGCGCCGACCGGGGATTCGAACTGGGACGCGCCGGTGAAGAAGGCCAGTGCCGCGGGAACCGGCCGCGCGGCCTCAGTGGAGGTCAGCGAGATGCCGTAGACGAAGTCGTTCCAGGCGATGAAGAACGCAATGATCGCCGTGGTGAAGACGCCCGGCGCGGCCAGCGGCACGATGGCCTTGCGGAACGCTTGCCACGTGGTGGCCCCGTCCACCTGCGCGGCCTGCTCCAGTTCCCACGGGATCTGGCGGAAGAACGCCGCCAGCGTCCAGATGGAGATGGGCAGGGTCAGCGACAGGTAGGGGATGATCAGGCCCGGCCAGGTGTCGTACAGGCCGATGTTGCGCCAGAGGTTGAACAACGGGGTGACAATCGAGATCACCGGGAAGATGGATACCGCCAGCGCGGTGGTGAGGATGACCTTTTTGCCCGGGAAGTCCAGCCGGGCAATCGCATAGGCGCAGAGCGTGGCCAGGACAACGGCGATGAAGGTAGCGATCAGCGCGATGCCGATGGAATTCCGCAAGGAGCTGAGGAACAATTCCTGCGCCGAGCCGACCAGAATCTGTTCATAGTTTGATCCAGTCCACGTGGTGGGCATGAACTTGCCCGAGGTCAGGTCGCTGGGCAGCTTGAACGAGGTCGCCAGAATGGACGCCACCGGAAACAGCGCATAGATCAGCACCAGCACGGAAATGATGGTCCAGGTCACCCGCTCTTTGGTCCGTGATGCTTTCATCACTTCCCTCCTCTCTGGCTGGCGAGGTCCACTTTGAACAGTTTGATGGCGATGAAACAGATCAGCAGCACACAGACGAACAGCAGCACCGAGACCGCGGAGCCGAGGCCGATTTCCAGGCGCCCGATGGATGTCCGGTAGGCCAGCAGTGAGAGCACCTCGGTATTGAACGCACCGTTGGTCATGATGAAGACGTTGTCGAATATTCGGAACGCATCGAGCGCCCGGAACAGCACGGCCACCATGATCGCCGCCTTCATGTTCGGCAGGATGACCCGTTGCATCCGCTGCCACCACGTGGCGCCGTCCACTTCCGCGGCTTCGGTCAGCTCGTCCGGCACCTGCGCCAGGCCGGCCAGCAGCAGCAGCGAAATGAACGGTGTGGTCTTCCAGATCTCGCTGGCCATGATCACGAACAGCGAGGTCCACGTGCCGGCGAACCAGTTCAGGTCCGGACTGATCCCTGGCACCCAGTTGAACCAGGTATTCACGAAGCCGGAATTGATATCGAACATGTAGAACCAGGCAAACGCGGAGACCACGGTGATGATGCCGTACGGGACCAGGATGGCGGTGCGCAGCCAGCCGCGCACCGCCTTGAGCGCCTTGTGCATCACCAGCGCCAGCGCGAAGCCGAGGATGAGTTCCACGACGACGGTCACCACCGTGATCAGCAGCGTCACCCCGAGGTCCCGCCACCAGACCACGTCCGTGAGGACCACGCCGTAGTTGGCCAACCCGACGAACGCGCGCTCGTCCGGAGCGGTGAGCCGGTAGCTGAACAGCGAGTCGTACATCGCCTGCAGGATCGGGTAGGCGGTGACGGCCAGCATGACGACGAAGGCCGGGCCCGCCAGCCACCAGCCGAGCCGGCGCTCGGCTTTCGCACGGTCACTGAACTGTTGGACGGCGCGACGCCGGCCGGCGCGCCCGGTTTCGCCGCTCGGGAGCGTGGGCGTTTCGGTCGTGGTGCTCACAGCAGGTTCTCCCCCCGTAGGACGGAAACGATGAAGTCCGACGTCTCCTGTGGCGTGATGGCGGGATCCACCTGGTCCGGCGGGGCGAAGTTCTGCTGCAGGCTGGTGGAAACCTCGTTATAGAAGACCGTCTGCGGGCGAGGTGCAGACAGTTCCAAGGACTCGCGGATGGTGTCGGCCATCGGGAAGGATTCCTTGATCCGCGGATCCTTGTAGGCTTCGGTGTTCGAGGGCGGGTTGCCGTTGGTAATGAAGTACTCGGCCTGGTTCTCCGGCGAGACGATGCACTCGATCGCGGCGTAGGCCAGATCAGGGTGCTTGCTGGCCGCCCCAACACCCAGGTTGATGCCGCCGAGCGGCGGCGCAGACTGCTCGCCTTCGTTCATCCGCGGGTAGAGCGTCCAGCCGATGTCCTTGAGCAGCGACGGATCCAGTGTGCCGTCCTCCACTGCGGCGTTGGTCGCAGGCCAGACGAACGGCCAGTTGACCATAAACGACCCTTTGTCGCCTTGGAACAGGGTCATCGAATTGTTTTCGTCCTGGGTGGGCAGCCCCGGTCCGCCCAGGCCGTCCTTGCCGATGGTGGAAATGACCTGCGCGGCCTCCGTGCCGGCCTTGCTGGCCAGGCCTAACTGGATCTGGTCGGCCTTGGCCTCCGGATTCTCCAGAATGTGGCCGCCGGCCGATTCGACCAGGGCATTCAGCCAGACCGTCATGGATTCGCCGCGCTGGCCCTGCACACCCAGGTACTTGTCTTCCTTGGCGGCGGCGTCGATCAGCTGTTGCCAGGTGACCGGCTTCGACATGTCCAGGCCGGCGGCCTCGGCCACCGACTTCCGGTACCAGAGCAGTTGCGTGTTGGCCCAGAACGGAACGGCAACGAGCTTGTCCTTCCACGTGGCCCCGGTGAGGGCCCCCTCCACGACGTTCTGCGTGGTGCGCTGCGCAACGGTGTCCGGGACGGGAGCCAGGAATCCCGGCTCCGCCAGTTCTGGGATGAACGGTGGGTCCAGGCTCATGATGTCCAGCGACGAGTCGCCGGCTGCCAGCCGCCGGGCCAACTGCTCCCGCTGTGATGCGGCCTCATTGGGCAGCAGCGAGGTTTCAATCCGGTACTCGCCTCCGGCGGCCTCGGTACACTTCTCGGCGATCGCTGCCTGGCCGCCGGCGTCGGGGTTGATGTACCAGGTCAGGGTGGGAGGCCCCTCTTCGGTGCTGCAGCCCGCCAGCAGGGTGGCTCCGAGCGCCAGCACCACCGCTCCGGCTCGAGCTGTGCCGCGCCGGTAGCGCGGCCGGTTTCCGTCTCTGGGCATCGGCTGGCCTCCCCGTTCTGGTAGACACTCCGGCTGCGCGGCATCTGTCGCTGGTATGTGCCACGCTGCCTCGTAGAAGTAGAGCGTATTCTCCTGCAGGCAATTGCGCCATGGTTCGCGCGGGCCCAGGAGCCCGCGATCCGGGGGAATACCGGGAGCAGGACGGGACGTTGTGCCGCATACCGTCCGGCAACTGTCGGCGCAGTGTGAGGAAAGGCGAGCATGCTCAATTCACGGGAAAATCCAAGTGAAGATGCCCGGAAGCGGGACAGTTGGTTGCGCTTCCGGGATAACCGGAACCGGGCGTTGGCCGTCGAGCACGGCTGGCTCACGCTGACCTCGTTGCAGTGGCTGCCTGCCGAGCCGGCGCCACTGGAACATCTCACCGGCCTGTGGAGCGCCAACGGTCCGGCATCCGTCGGCGGACATGCCACCCTGACAGCGACCGCCGACGACGACTTGTACTTCATGGAGACCGGCGAGCCGGCGGTCGGCACGTTTACCGCCACCTTGGGCAATGAGGAATCGCTGTTCTGGGTGCGCCGCGGCAGCATCGCCGTCGAACTCGCCGCCCGCGGCGACCGCTATGCCGTCCGGACCCGGGACAATGACTCGCCGGTGCACGCGGACTTCGAGGCCGTGCCCGTATTCGACTACAACCCCGATCTGGTGGTGGCCGGCATGTTCGAGGAATACGACCAGCCGCAGATCCTGCCGATCGGCACATCGAACCCGGACGTCCCCGGCGCGATCACCGCGGTGGGCACGGTCAGCTTCGAGTTGGACGGCACCGTGCACCGGCTGGTAGCCGAGCCCGAGAAGCTCGGTGCGCTGTCGCTGAACTTCCATGACGCCACCAACGGCGACACCACCGCAGGCTGGCGGTCAGTCGCCACGCGCCGGCCTGGACCGGACGGATCCGTGCTGATCGATTTCAACCGCGCCACGAACTTTCCCAGCGCCTTCACCGACTTCGGCACCTGCCCGATGCCGGTGGACGGCAACGTCATCGCGGCCCCGGTGGAAGCCGGTGAACGCCGGGCGCGCTGAACCCGGCGGCGGAAACGGTGGCGCCGGAAGCCGGTCTGGGGGAGGATCGTCGGATGGGACCAACGGCGGACGATTTCCGCATCATTACCGACGACCTGGCCGGCCGCTTCGCTGAACTGCCGGACGATGCCTGGGACACCCCGGCGCTCGAACTGGCGTGGAATTGCCGCGAGACGGCCGCCCACGTGATGGACGACTTCGCGTTCTACGCAATGCAGCTGTCCGGCCGGCGTCCGCCGCAGGACGACTACGTGGTGTTGCTGGATCCGCCGCCGTGGCGGCCAGGCGGGCCGGACATCTTGATGTGGCCCGACCCCGCTGCTGGGACGGCCGGGATCGTCAGCTGCTTCGACGCTTCGGCCGGCCTGCTGTACGCCGTCACCGCCACTGCACCGGCAGGTCACAGGGGCTACCATCCGGCGGGAAATTCCGACGCGTCCGGCTTTGCCGCGATGGGCGTGGCCGAAGCGGTGCTGCACGGCTTCGATATCCTCGCAGCGCAGGACATCGACTACCGCCCGGATGACGGGGTGATCGGCAGGGTGCTGGACCGGATTTTTCCGACGGCGGAGCGGACGGACGACGCATGGCAAGACCTCTTGAGGGCCAGCGGCAGAACGCCCGAAACCCGTGGAGCGACGTGGCGTTGGGACTCATCGGTCCGCGAATGAGGTCGACGTGCGCCGGCAGGAGCCTGGCTTGGCCGTAGGCTGGTAGCAGGCCTGCAAAGACGCAGGGGAACCGACGGAAGCTGCCATGACCGTAGACAAGAACACCCGCCGGCTCGAAGACCGTATCGAGACCGATTTCTCGGACAAGATGAGCTATGGCTCCTACTTGTCCCTGGACCAGCTGCTCGCTGCCCAGCACCCGGTCAGCCGGCCGGAGCACCACGACGAGCTGCTGTTCATCATCCAGCACCAGACCTCCGAGCTGTGGCTGAAACTGGTGCTGCACGAGCTGCGCACGGTGCGGCAGAAACTGCGCGACGACGACCTGCGCTTCGCGATGAAGGGCATCGCCAGGATCAAGCACATCCAGCGCTCGCTGACCGAGCAATGGTCGGTGCTGGCAACGCTGACGCCCTCCGAGTACGCGGAGTTCCGCGGGGCGTTGGGATCGTCGTCGGGCTTCCAGTCCTATCAATACCGCGCGGTGGAGTTCCTGCTGGGCAACAAGAACAAGGACATGCTGGACGTCTTCGCGGATGATCCGGCGGCGCAGGCCTTGCTCGCGGAACTGCTGGACCAGAGCAGCGTCTACGACGAGTTCTTGGCTTACCTGCACCGGCACGGCTATCGGATCCCGGCGGAATTGCTGGACCGGGATGTGACCGAGGCGCACGTCTTCAACCCGGAACTGGTAGCAACCTTCACCGCCGTCTACGAGAACGCCGGGCAGAACTGGGACGTCTATGAGGCCTGCGAGGAACTGGTGGATCTGGAAGACAACTTCCAGCTCTGGCGCTTCCGGCACCTGAAGACGGTGGAGCGGACCATCGGCATGAAGCGCGGCACCGGCGGATCCTCCGGCGTCGGCTTCCTCCGCCGGGCACTGGAGCTCACGTTTTTCCCGGAGCTGTATGCGGTGCGTACGGAGATCGGCAAGGCTGGACCGGTCGAACAGCGCTAGCGGAGAGGGCTGCCGGCGGAGGCCGTTCGTTCCCCCGCCGACAGCGGCCTTGTGGCCGCCAACGGACGTTGTGCGGCCGACTGATTCCATGGTCGCACCCCAGCGTGGATCGGGACAGGGGCCCAGCGCGGATCCTTCACGACGGCGGCGCGTCATGCGGGCAGGGGAGGCCGCCGGTCCCGTGTATTTTTAGAGTGTGCTGATCTCCGACCGTGATATTCGTGCCGAATTGGACTCCGAACGCATCATTCTTGATCCGTTCCAGCCGGACATGATCCAGCCCTCGAGCGTGGACGTGCGGCTTGACCGGTTCTTCCGGCTGTTCGACAACCACAAGTACGCACACATCGACCCGCAACTGGAGCAGCCCGAGCTCACCCGCCTGGTGGAGGTGGACCCGGAGGAGCCGCTCATCCTGCATCCGGGCGAGTTCGTGCTCGGCTCCACCTACGAGACGGTGACGCTGCCCGACGACATTGCCGCCCGGCTGGAGGGCAAGTCTTCGCTGGGACGGCTGGGCCTGCTGACGCACTCGACGGCGGGATTCATTGATCCCGGTTTCTCCGGGCACGTGACGCTGGAACTCTCCAACATGGCAACACTGCCGATCAAGCTGTGGCCGGGTTCCAAGATCGGCCAGTTGTGCTTCTTCCGGCTGTCGTCGCCGGCTGAGCATCCCTACGGTTCCGGCGAATACGGCAACCGCTATCAGGGCCAGCGCGGCCCCACCGCGTCCCGCAGCTTCCAGAATTTCCACCGCACGGTCATCGACCGCTGATCCCGCTCAGGCCGCAGGCGTGGCGGCGGGCTGGATCTGTGCCGGCGTTTTGACCGGCAGCAGCATTAGCAGGCCGGCCAGCAGCACCACCAGGATGCCCAGGATGCCGTAGCGCTGTTCGCCGAAGACGGTGATGAAGAGTGCGAACAGCGAAGGCGCCAGGAAGCTGACCGCCCGGCCGGTGGTGGCGTAGAGGCCGAAAAATTCGCCTTCCTCACCCCGGGGTGCGAGCCGGGCCAGATAGGCGCGCGACGACGACTGTGCCGGGCCGACGAACAGGCACAGCAGCAGCCCGAACACCCAGAAGGTGGTGTCGCCGGTCCAGGCGCTGCCGAAGAACACATGGTCGCCGGCGCCCAAGACGAAGATCGCGGCGGCCGCGACGATCAGTCCGGACAAGGCCCAGACGATGACGTTCTTCGGGCCGACCCGGTCGTCCAGCACCCCGCCGCAGACCGCACCGAGCGCCGCAACAACGTTGCCGGCAATGGCGAAGACGATGACCTGGCTGAGTGAAAAGCCGAAGGTGCCGGCGGCAATCACCCCGCCGAAGGTAAACACTGCGGCGAGCCCGTCGCGGAAAATTGCACTGGCGATGAGGAAGAAAATCGTGTGCGGGCTGGAGCGGAAGATTGCCTTGATGCGGCGGAAGAGCAGCCCGTAGGACGCGAAGAAACCCAGCGATGCGGCCGCCGGCTGCCGGGGGATCTCCGGAACGGCAAACAGCACCGGCAGCGCGAAGGCCATAAACCAGACCGCGCAGAACACCGCCACCAGGCGGATGTTCAGCCCGTTGTCCGCAGTCGCGCCGAACCACCCGGTCTCCGGCAGGACAAACCCGACCAGCACCAGGGCCAGCGCCACGACCCCGCCAACATAGCCCATGGCCCAGCCGAATCCGCTGACTTTGCCGATCGTCGACGGGGTGGAAATTTGCGTGAGCATCGCGTAGTAATTCACATTCGCGAACTCGAAAAACACGTTGGCCAGCGCGATCAGCGCTACACCCAGGAACAGGAAACCCGGCGAGGGGAAGACGAAGAAGCAGAGGCCGGTCAGCACAGCCACAGCCACACTGTTGATGCCAAGCCAGAGTCTGCGGCGGCCACCGGTGTCCGAACGCTGACCGGTCACCGGCGCCAGCAGGGCAATGGCCAGCCCGGCAATGGCCAGTCCGTAGCCGAGGATTTCCGAAGCGAACGCCTCGCCGCCGAAGACGTCACTGGTCAGATAGACAGTGAAGACGAACGTCGTCATCACGGCATTGAAAGCCGCCGACCCCCAGTCCCAGGATGCCCAGGCGAGGACCTGCTTTTTGTTCAAGCGCTCTACCGCCGCACCGCCCGCTTCTTGGGTTGCCGGAATGCCCGCCGAGTCAGTCATACCGCGATGCTATCCGTTTCGCCTGCTGCGAACTTCGAGCAGCGCCGCACGCCCCGTGAATCTTTGCCGAACAGTGGGTCCGAGGGCGTGGCGGGCCAGATCCGGCGCCCCGGGCGCCGCACCCGCGGGCACGGAAGCGTTTATGCCATGGGTAGAATGAAGCATGCCCTTGTCCGCCTGATCCTTGCAATACCTGAAGGAAGTTCCGGAGTATCCTCGTGCTGATTGTGCTCACCCTGCTTTTTGCGGTGGCCTTTGTAGCGCCTTTGATTTTCCGGAAACTGGGTCGGTCAACCTTCTACATTCTGGCTGCGGTCCCGGCGGCCGGTTTCGTCTGGCTGATTGCCACGTTCGGCAACTACACCAACGCGAACCAGAAAGCTCTGGACGGCGCTCCCAATGCCCCGCCGTCGGTAGTCATCGACTGGGTGCCGGGCCTGCAACTGCAGCTGGCATTCCGGATGGACACGCTGGCCGCCGTGCTCTGCATCTTGATTCTCGGTGTCGGGGCACTGGTGCTGTTCTATTGCGCCCGGTATTTCAAGGCCGACGATCCCGACATCGGTCCCTTCGGTGCACAGCTGCTGGCCTTCAGCGGCGCCATGTTCGGTCTGGTCACCGCCGACGACCTGATCCTGATGTACATCTTCTGGGAGCTGACCAGTGTCCTCTCCTACCTGCTGATCGGCTACGCCCGGCACCGGCTGTCGGCGCGTAGGTCGGCGTTGCAGGCCTTGATGGTCACCACCTTCGGCGGCCTGGCCATGCTGGTGGGCATCCTGATGATCGGCCAGACCGCCGGCACCTACCGGATCTCCGAGATCCTCGCCAACGCCAGCTCGATCCTGGCCTACGGGCAGATCATTGACATTGCCATCCTGCTCATCCTGGTCGGGGCCATCAGCAAGTCGGCCCTGGTGCCGTTCCACTTCTGGCTCCCGGCCGCGATGGCCGCTCCGACGCCGGTCAGCGCGTACCTGCATGCAGCGGCCATGGTGAAGGCCGGCATCTACCTCATCGCCCTACTATCGCCCGGATTCTCCAGCACCGAGTACTGGCATCCCGTGGTGCTGGGACTCGGGCTGCTGACCATGCTGGTGGGCGGCTGGCAGGCCCTGCGCCAGCACGACCTGAAGCTGATCCTGGCCTACGGCACGGTTAGCCAGCTGGGTTTCCTGACCCTCGTGGTGGGACTTGGTTCGCAGGAAGCTGCCTTGGCCGGCCTGGGCCTGCTCTTGGCGCACGGCTTCTTCAAGGCGACGCTGTTCCTGGTGGTGGGCATCATCGACCACCAGGCCGGCACCCGCGACATCCGCGAACTGTCCCACCTGTACCGCAAGGCACCGAAGCTCTTCGCGGTCGCGTTGGTGGGCGCCGCCTCGATGGCCGGCCTGCCCCCGTTGCTGGGATTCGTTGCCAAGGAGTCGGTCTACGAAGCCTTCATCCACCGCGAGGAGGCCTCCGGCTGGGTGGGCGGTCTGCTGCTGGCCGGCATCGTGATTGGCTCCATCCTGACCTTCGCCTACAGCGCCCGTTTCATCTGGGGCGGATTCGCGGCCAAGCCCGGGCTCGCGGCCATTGACTTCAAACCTGTCCCGTGGGCCTTCCTGGCGGCGCCGGCCATCCTGGCCGTGGCCACCTTGTTGTTCGGGCTATGGCCGGTTCCGGTGGAAGAAGCCGTGGAGCCGTATGCCGAACTCTTCCCGCTGGACACGGTAGCCACGCATCTGGCGCTCTGGCATGGATTGACCCCGGCGCTGGGGCTGACCGGAATCACCCTGGCCGCCGGCGTGGCCCTGTTCCTGCTGCGGACCCCGGTTGCCGCCTTCCAAGCGAAAATCCACTTCATTCCCGACGCCGACCGGATCTACCGCGGCATCATCGGTGTCCTGGACGAGGTGGCCATCTGGGTCACCGGCCGGACCCAGCGCGGTTCGTTGGTCTTCTACCTGTGCGTGATCCTGGTGGTGGCCATCGTGACGCCGCTGACCGCCGTCGTGCTGATGGATGCCCCGCTGCCGGAAAGCCTGGTGTGGTTCGACACTCCGGCGCAGGCCATTGCGGGACTGATCGTGGCGGCCGGAGCGCTCGGCGCCATCCGCGCGAACAAGCGCTTCATGGCGGTGCTGATGGTCTCGGTGACCGGCTACGGACTGGCCTTTATCTTTGCCATCCAGGGCGCTCCGGACCTGGCCCTGACCCAGCTGCTGGTGGAAACCATTTCCCTGGTGGCCATCGTGCTGGCGCTGCGATCGCTGCCGGCGCGGCTATGGCTGCGCACACCCGGCCGGTTCAAACTGCTCCGCGCCATCATTGGTGCGGGCTTTGGCCTGACCATGATCGTTATCGCAATGACGGCGATGGCGGCACGCACGGCAGATCCGATATCACTTGCCCTGCCGAAGCTGGCTTACGAGGACGGCGGCGGCCGGAACATCGTCAACGTCATCCTGGTGGACATCCGGGCGTGGGACACCTTCGGGGAAATCTCCGTCCTCGCCCTTGCCGCCACCGGAGTGGCCAGCCTGATCTTTATCCGCGGCCGCGGGGACAAACGCCCGCAATCCGTTGACGCTGTTGCCAGCGGCTCGGTGGGCCGCGGCTACGAAATGGTGGCGCACTCAGACCGAGAGGCTGCGGCCCTGGCGACCGCCCGCAAGTTCGCCGTAGTGCCGCGCGACGCCTGGCTGGTGGCCGGCCGGACACTGGCACCGGAACGCCGATCCATCATCTTCGAAGTAATCACCCGACTGCTCTTCCACTCGGTCATGATCTTCTCCGTCTACTTGCTGCTGGCCGGCCACAACCTGCCCGGCGGCGGTTTTGCCGGCGGGCTGCTGGCCGGCATAGCACTGACCATCCGCTACCTGGCCGGTGGACGGGTGGAGTTGGCGGAAGCGACGCCGATCAGCGCCGGCCTGCTGCTGGGCTTGGGGCTCGCCGCCGCGTCCCTGACCGCTGTCGTCCCGCTCTTCCTGGGCGGACAGGTCTTCCAAAGCGCCATCATCGAGTTCAGCCTGCCGGTCTTCGGTGACCACAAGTTCGTCACTTCGACGATTTTTGACATCGGTGTCTACCTGGTGGTGGTCGGACTGGTGCTGGACGTGCTGCGCAGCTTCGGCTCGGAAATCGACGAACGCTCCGAGGAGCGCACTTCCCGCGGCCGCAAGACCTCGGAACTCCATCCGCCGGCAACGATCGAGGAGGAGGTGTCCTCATGACGGTCAACCTGACCCTGCTGCTGGTGATGGGTGTGCTGTTCGCCGTGGGCGTCTACCTGATCCTGGAACGTAGCCTGACCCGAGTGATGCTCGGCCTCATGCTGATCACCAACGGCGCGAACCTGCTGCTGCTCAGCACCGGCGGACCCGCCGGACTGGCGCCGATCTTCGGGATGGACGTCCCAGCGGAGACCTACAGTGATCCGCTGCCACAGGCCTTGATCCTTACCTCCATCGTGATCTCCTTTGCGGTCACCGCGTTCATGTTGGCGATCATCTACCGTTCCTGGGTTCTGGGACGGCAGGACGAGGTCCAGGACGATATCGAAGACCGCCGCGTGGCAAACCAGCCGACCTTCGACGCAGAAGACGACGCCGAGATCCCGGCGGAAACCACCGAGTTCGTCCCGCCGGACGAGGCGGAGGAAACACCTGCCACCAACAGGGCCCGGACGGAGAGGGAGAAGTGAACGCCGCACAGATCGCGCCGCTGGCAGTAGTCCTGCCGCTGCTGGGCGCAGCCTTGGCGTTCGTGCTGATCCGCCACCCGAACGCCCAACGCCGTACCGGTGCCACCACGCTGACCGTGACGCTGGCGCTGGAGGTCGTCATGCTGGCCTCGGCCTGGGCCAACGGTGCCCAGGCGGTGAACATCGGCGGCTGGATTCCGCCGTTCGGGATCACCATGGTGGTCGACGAACTGTCCGCGCTGATGCTGGTAGTCTCCTCCGCCGTCAGCCTGGCGGTGCTGCTGTATGCCTCCGGCCAGGGCATGGCGGACAGTGACGAAGAAGGCCCGGTCTCGATCTTCCACCCGACCTACCTGATCCTGGTGGCCGGTGTGTCCAACGCATTCCTGACCGGCGATCTGTTCAACCTGTATGTGGGCTTCGAAATGCTGCTCACGGCAAGCTATGTCCTGATGACCCTGGGCGGCACCAGCCCGCGCATCCGCGCCGGGGTGACCTACGTCGTCGTCAGCGTCATCTCCTCGATGCTGTTCCTGGTGTCCATCGCGATGATCTACGCGGCGACCGGAACCATCAACATGGCCGACCTGGCGATCAAGCTCGGCGAGTTGGAGCCGTCGACGCAGATGACCCTGCACCTCATGCTGCTGGTGGCCTTCGGCATCAAGGCGGCGGTCTTCCCGTTGTCCTTCTGGCTGCCTGACTCCTACCCGACGGCGCCGGCACCGGTCACCGCGGTGTTCGCCGGCCTGCTGACCAAGGTCGGCGTCTATGCGTTGATCCGCACCGAGACGCTGCTGTTCCCGGGAGACCGCCTGAACACCTTCCTGATGGTGGTGGCCGTGCTGACCATGCTGGTCGGCATCCTGGGCGCGGTGGCCCAGATCGACATCAAACGTATGCTCTCCTTTACCTTGGTCAGCCACATCGGCTACATGGTCTTCGGCTTGGCGATGTCCTCGGTGGTGGGCCTAGGCGCCGCTGTCTACTATGTGGCACACCACATCACCGTGCAAACCAGCCTGTTCCTGGTGGCGGGCCTGATTGAACGCCGCGGCGGCACCACCAACATGGACCGGCTGGGCGGGCTGGCCAAACTGTCGCCGCTGCTGGCCATCCTGTTCTTTGTGCCGGCGATGAACCTGGCCGGGATTCCGCCGTTCTCCGGCTTCCTCGGCAAGATCGGCCTGGTGCAGGGCGGCGTGGACCTGGGCACCCCGGTCGCCTGGGTGCTGGTGGCGGGCAGCATGATCACCTCGCTGCTGACGCTGCTTGCTCTGGCCCGGGTCTGGAACCGTGTGTTCTGGCGGCGCCCGGAAGACGCCGAACACCCGGACCCGGTACTGGTAGCGACCAAACCCGACGGGTCGGCGGTACGGACCACCCGCCACGTGGAGGAACGTCCGCACGGCCGGTTCACCGGGCGGGGCATCGTGCAACTGCTGCCCATGCCGATGGTCTGGCCGACGATCGGGCTGGTGGCAATGGGCCTGGCCCTGACGGTCTTCGCCGGACCGCTCTTCGACCTGAGCGACCAGGCGGCCCGCGAGATGCTGCAGCGCACGCCGTACATCGAGGCGGTCCTCGGAGAAGGCGCCATGCAGGGGGCCGGCCAATGAGGAAACCGCGCATCTCCATCTGGATCGAGCTGCCCCTGCTGGCCTGGCTGGTCTTCCTCTGGGGCGCCCTGTGGCAGGACTTCAGCGCCGGCAACCTGATTTTCGGTCTGCTGATCGCGCTGCTGATCGTGAACCTGTTCTACCTGCCGCCGGTGGAGCTGAGCGGCCGCTTCAATCCGCTCGCAGCCGTGGTCTTCGCCGCGACCTTCGTGTGGAAAGTGGCGGTGGCCAGCTTCCAAGTGTTTTGGCTGGCCCTCACGACCGGGCCAAAGCTGCGCAACGCGGTGGTGGCGGTGCAACTGCGAAGCCATTCGGACTTGCTGGTGACTGCCACCGGGCATGCCATCTCGTTGATCCCAGGCAGCTTCGTGGTGGATGTGGACCGGTCCACCTCCACGCTGTACCTGCACGTGATCGACGTGGACACCAAGGAAGCCGCCGAGGCGTTCCAGGCCGAGGTGCGCCAGATCGAGGCGGGGCTGATCAGGATGATGGGGACCAAACAAGAACTGGAGCTGGTCAAGGCCGAAGGCGCCGGCAGAGGAGGGGCAGCGTAAACGTGGAGATCATGCCGATTGCCCAAATCATCGTCAGCGTCATCCTCGCCCTGTCCGCGGTGTTGGCGATGGTCCGCCTGGCGCGCGGGCCGTCACTCTTGGACAGGCTGCTCGCCATTGACGTGCTGCTTGCCGTTGTCTGCGCCGGACTGATTGTGGACATGGCCGCCGGACGCCACATGAACAACCTGACGCTGGTCGTCGCGATCTGCCTGATCGGCTTCATCGGCTCGGTAGCCGTGGCCCGGTTCGTTACCGACGGGCGGCCCCGTGAACACTGACCTGATCCTCGACATCGCCACCGCCGCCTGCTTGATCGTCGGCTCGTTAATGTCACTTGCCGCGGGCATCGGCCTGCTGCGGTTTCCCGACCTGCTCTCGCGGATGCACGCCGCCACGAAGCCGCAGGTGTTCGGTCTGCTGCTGCTGCTGACCGGTCTGGCCCTGCAACTGCGCAGCTGGGTGGTCGTGCCCGTGCTGGTGATCGCGTGGCTGTTCCAGCTGCTCACGGTGCCGGTCTCGGCGCACATGGTGGGCCGCGCCGGCTACCGGACCAAACACTTGCGCCGGGAAATCCTCAGCGTGGACGACCTCGACGCGGTGGTGGAAGCGGCAGCCAGAGAAGAACCCGACGCGCAGCCCGACGCCGGTACCGCCGTCGACGCGGCCGACCTCGACCCCACTGCGTCCGACCCGGCGGACCCGGCAGCCGGGGACGGTGCAGCGTCCGATCCGGCAGGCGCCGAAGGCTCCACCGCGGCCCGCGGCGCGGACCACGGGGTGGGGGACAGACAGAGCGCGGCGACGGCCGCAGGCCCAGTCCGGAACGACCAGGACTCCACCGGAAGGCACAAGGACTAGGAACGCCGGCAGGGACGGGACCGCAGCCCCGCCCCCGCCGGCGCGTCCGCTAAACCTGCCGGTTTAGACGATTTCCGGGGTCTTCTCGTAGTGCAGCACGGCCTTGGCGGTGGCCCGCTTGAGCAGAACCTGGATCACCCGGCCAACCGTGCCGGACACCACCGCGAACACCACGGCGGACTGCAGGCTGTTTTCCAGGTCATCGTCGGACTGGGGCGCATCGTGGCCGGTTACCGCTTTCCACACGTGACCCAGAATGCGGGTGGCTGCCAGACCCGCACCAATACTCACCAGGGTGCCCAAGAGCCTCAATACAACGGTCATCTCTGCTCCTTCCCGGGGCGCCGGGTCCCCGTGTCATCAGCTCTACCGCTCCCAGCCTACTGCCCGGCACCCACCCGTCCCGCCGTCGTCGTGCATTTTCCAACGGGTGGCGGCCGAATGGGCCCGCCGCGGCGGCGAGTGTAAACTGGTGCGTGCTGCTAGACAGCATCGATAACGACAGGGGAGCGTCCGACCGCCCGGCACACGCCGGACACCGGGAGGGACGCTGAGAGTGCGGAGAGACCGCAGACCCTCGAACCTGCTCCGGTTAGTACCGGCGAAGGGAGTCGAGTTCTCGGGGTATGCCATTCGGCCGCCCTCCCCTCCTGCACCCAGGAGGATTTCGTGAGTTCCGTTTCGAATGCACCGTCCACGCCCACTCCCGCGCGCACACCGCGGTACGGCTGGCGGGTGGTGGACATTGTCGTCGCCTCGGTGGTGGCCGTGGCCGTCGGCGTTATTTTCTGGGCCTGGTCGGCGGCTTGGCCGCTGATCGAGGGCCTCACCGTTGCCTTCCCGCCCGCTGCCGGCCTCTACACTGGCGGCTGGCTGATGGCCGGCGTGCTGGGCGGGCTGATCATCCGCAAGCCCGGGGCAGCGATCTACTGCGAGATGCTGGCCGCGATTGTCTCGGCGCTGCTGGGCACCAGCTTCGGCATGACCGTGCTGGTGTCCGGCCTGATCCAGGGTCTGGGGGCCGAGCTGGTGTTCCTGCTCTTCCTGTACCGGAAGTTCAACATGGCGGTGGCCATGCTGGCCGGCCTCGGCGCGGGCCTGGCGCTGTCGATCAGCGAGAACATCCTGTACAACATGCTCTGGGCGCCCGCTTGGCAGCTGGCCTACGTGGGCTTCGCCGCCGTCTCCGGCGTGGTGATTGCCGGGATGCTGCCCTGGCTGGCGGTCAAGGGCCTGGCCAGGACGGGCGTGTTGTCCTCCTTCGCGGCGGGCCGCACGGCGGACGTCTGAGCCGTTCCATGGGACTGCAGAGTACGACGGCGGTGCCCGGCCCGGTACCGGTCCTCGCCGAGGGGTGGGGCTGGCGCCATGCCGGCCGCAAGGCCCCGGCGGTCAGCGACGCCAGCTTCAGCATAGAGCCGGGCGAACGGGTCCTGTTGCTGGGTGCTTCGGGCGCCGGAAAATCCACGCTGCTGCACGCCATGGCGGGCGTCCTCGGCGACGACGGGGAAGGCGAGGAGACCGGCCGGCTCACGGTCGCCGGGCTGCGTCCCTCGGACGCCCGCGGCCGCGCCGGGCTGGTGCTGCAGGATCCGGAGAGCCAACTGGTGCTGGCCCGCGTGGGCGACGAAGTGGCCTTCGGGGCGGAGAACCTGTCCGTCCCGCGCCCACAAATCTGGGATCGCGTCCGCGAATCACTGGCCGACGTTGGACTGGACGTGCCGCTGGATCATCCCACCGCGGCCCTGTCAGGTGGACAGAAACAGCGGCTGGCGCTGGCCTCGGTGCTGGCCATGCGGCCGGGGCTGCTGCTGCTGGACGAGCCGACCGCCAACCTGGACCCGGACGGCGTGCGGGAAGTCCGCGACGCCGTGGCCCGGGTGCTGGACCGCACCGGGGCCACCTTGGTGGTGGTGGAACACCGGGTGGCCGTCTGGGCGGACGTCGTGGACCGGGTGATCGTGCTGGCGGCCGGAGGCGGCGTGTTGGCCGACGGCCCGCCAAGCAAGGTGCTGGCCGAGAGCGCCACCCGTGCCCGGCTGGTGGAGGCCGGCGTTTGGGTTCCCGGACATACTCCGCAGCTCAGGCTGCCCGCCGCTCCGGCGCCCGGCGGACCTTTGCTGCAGGCGGTGGGTCTGGACGTGGCCCGGAGCCGTAAGGCCGGGCCGGTGCTGCGGGCCGTGGACCTGGACCTGCTCAGCGGGCAAGCCCTGAGTGTCACCGGACCGAACGGCGCCGGCAAGTCCACGCTGGCGCTCACGCTGGGCGGCCTGCTGGCACCGGCCCGCGGTGAACTGTCCACAACCCCGGCACTGCATCGTGGCGCGGCGCAGTCTCCGGTGAAATGGAAGTCCGCCCAGCTGGTGGCTCGGATTGGCAGCGTGTTCCAGGAACCGGAACACCAGTTCCTGACCAGCACGGTGGCGGACGAGCTGGAGTTCGGTCCGCGGCGGGTGGCGAAGCTGCCCGAGGCGGAAGTCCGGCGCCGGGTGGACAATATCGCCGAACGGCTCCGGCTGACCCGGCTGCTGCGCGCCAACCCCTTTACCCTGTCCGGCGGCGAGAAGCGCCGGCTCTCGGTGGCCACCATGCTGGCCACCGGCCCGGACATCCTGATGCTGGACGAGCCCACCTTCGGGCAGGATGCCAACACCTGGGCGGAACTGGTCACCCTGCTGGCCGAGTTGGTGGCCGACGGCAAAAGCGTGGTGTCCGTGACACACGACGCCGACTTCACCGCAGCGCTGGGCGGCTCCGCCGTGCGGGTGGCCGACGGCGGAGTCCAACCGGTGCAGACGCTCCGGAGGGCAGCATGAGCGCGGATCTGATGACACCGCGGCTCAGCGCGTCGCCGTTCAGCCGCGCCAACCCGGTGTCCAAGCTGGCCGCCGCAGCGGTGATCACCGTGGTGGTCATGCTCAGCGTGGACTGGGTCAGCGCGTCGGTGGTGCTGGCGGCCGAGCTGCTGCTGATGCCCGTGCTGGGGGTGAACCCGTGGCTGCTGTTCAAGCGCGGCTGGCCCTTGCTCGCGGCGGCGGCCACCGGGGCCTGGGCCACGGCGCTGTTGGCGGAGAAGACCGGGGCCGTGCTGTTCCAGCTTGGTCCGGTGGTGTTCACCGATGATTCGGTAGCCGGCGGAATCGCCATCGGGCTGCGGTCGCTCGCCGTGGCCTTGCCGGGCATTTTCCTGCTGCTGACCACCGACCCCACGGACCTGGCCGACGCGCTGGCGCAGAAGCTCAAGCTGCCGCACCGGTTCGTGCTGGGGGCACTGGCCGCCATGCGGCTGGTCGGGCTGCTGGTGGAGGAATGGCGGACCCTCGGTTTGGCCCGCCGGGCCCGCGGGGTCGGCGCGGAGAACCGGCCGCTGGCCAAGGCCGGCGCGTTCGTGGGCCAGGCCTTCGGGCTGATTGTGCAGGCCATCCGGCGGGCCACCCGGCTGGCGGTAGCCATGGAGGCCCGCGGTTTTGGTGCCGGTCGGCGGACCTGGGCGCGCGAGTCCAGCTACAGCACGGTGGACGTTTGGGTGCTGCTGGGCGGCGTGCTGATCGCGGCCGCCGCTGCCGCCGCCGCAGTGGCCGCCGGCACCTGGAACTTCATCTTCGTCTGAGCTGGGGGCGGCGGGAGGGCGGCGAGGCCCGGCAGTGAATGGCCGGGACCGGCGGCAGCTACTCCCGGCTGCCTTCGGCCAGCAACGCGGTCAATTCCTCGGTCAGCTCCGGCGACATCGGGATCTCCTTGCCATCGATGCTCTTCACCGGTGCCAGCAGCCGGATGCTGGAGACGAGCCAGACGGCATCGGCCTCGTACAGGTCGTCCGGTTCCAGCGGGCCATAGCCCAGCTGCCAGCCAGCCGACGCCGCCGCCTTGAACAGCACCGCCTGGGATGTGCCCGGCAGGATGCCGCTCTCCAGCAGCGGGGTGACCAGGGTCCTGACGCCGTCGCGCACCCGCGCCATCAGCACGGTGGAGGTGGGTCCTTCGAGGACGCGGCCGTCGCTGGACGTGAAGATGACGTCATCGGCGTCGTTCTTGTGGGCGTAGCGCAGCGCCGCCATGTTCACCGCGTAGGAGAGCGTCTTGGCGCCCATCAGCAACCACGGGGCGCGTTCGGCCAGCGAGCTGTCATAGCCGCGGTCCAGCAGCAGCACCGCGATCCCGTCGGTGCGCTGGCGCTGTCCCGCCGACGGCGGCAGCGAAGCCTGCACCCAGGCAGTGGGTGCGGTGGCGCCTTCCACGCCCCGGGTCACCAACAGTTTGATGACCAGCTCCTCGACGGGCGGGTGCTCCGCGATCGCCGTCTTGATCGCCCGCTCCCACGCGTCGGCGGGCGGCAGCTGCAAATCCATGGTTTCGGCGGACGTTGCGAGCCGGTCCAGATGGGCCTGCACCTTGCGCGGAATTCCGTTCACCGCCAGCAGGGATTCGAAAATGCCGTCCCCGCGGGTGGCACCGAGGTCGGTGGCCATCAGCTGAGGCTGTGATGCATCTGCGATGCGGCCGTCCTCGTAGGCAGGGTCCAAGAACACCAGAACTGTCATACGCCCAGCTTAGTTTGTCGCGGGCCGCCGGGTAGGCTGGGGAGGATTGCGCCGGCACACGGCGGGAGGGGAGGAGCAGCCGCGTGCTGTGGTCGTTTGCGGGGCTGGGCACTTTCCCCGACTGGATCGTCGCCATTCTGGGCGTGGTCGATATGGCGATCCGCATCATCGCCTTGGGCGTGATTCCCGGCAACCGCCGGCCCAACACCGCCATGGCCTGGCTGCTGGCGATCTTCTTCATCCCGTTGCTCGGACTCTTGCTGTTTTTCATGTTCGGCAGCTACCGGCTCTCGCAACGACGGATCGCCAAGCAGGCGGACATCAACCAGCGGGTCTGGGCAGCCACCCATGACATGGAGGAGCCCCGCAGCGAGAAGGAAGCGCCGGCCTGGGTGCATTCGGCTGCCGAACTGAACCGGCGGCTGGGCGCCTTCCCGATGGTGGACAGCAACCATGTGGAGCTCTACCCGGACTACGACGCCTCGATTGCCGCGATGACCGAATCCGTGCGCGAGGCCCGCGAGTTCGTCAACATCGAGTTCTACATCATGAGCAACGACTCGACCACTAGTGAACTCTTTGTTGCCCTCGAAGAGGCCGCCGCCCGCGGCGTCCGGGTGCGCTTGTTGTTCGACCACATCGGCACCCTCCGCGTGACCGGCTACCGAAAGTTCCGCCGCTGGCTGGAGACCACCCAGATCGACTGGCGTCGTTCCCTGCCGGTGCTGCCGGTCCGCGGCCAGTGGCGCCGGATCGACCTGCGCAACCACCGCAAGATCCTGGTGGTGGACGGACGCGTGGCCTTCACCGGATCGCAGAACCTGATCGAGCCGGGCTACCGGCGCAGCTCCAGCGAAAAGATCGGCCGCAAGTGGGTGGAACTGATGGCCCGCTACGAAGGTCCCATCGTCACCGCCCTGAACGTGGTGTTCGCCACCGACTGGCTGAGCGAAACGGAAGACACGCTCGAAGCCGAACTGTTCACCCCGGTTCCGTTCCGCGAGCCCGGGCCGATGACCTGCCAGGCGCTGCCCAGCGGCCCCGGCTTCGCCACCGAGAACAACCTGCGCCTGTTCAACACGCTGATCTATGCGGCGGTGGAGCGGCTCTCCATCTGCAGCCCCTACTTCGTACCTGATGATTCGCTGCTCTATGCGATCACGACGGCGGCGCAGCGCGGCGTCGAGGTGGAGCTCTTCGTGTCCGAGCTGGGCGACCAGGCGATGGTCCACCATGCCCAGCAGTCCTACTACCAGGCGTTGCTGGAGGCCGGTGTACGGATCTACCGCTACCCCAAGCCGCTGGTGCTGCACGCCAAGCACTTCACCGTGGACAACGAAGTTGCCGTGATCGGCTCCAGCAACATGGACATGCGGTCCTTCTCGCTGAACATGGAGGTTTCCGTGATGATGCTCGGCGACCACATCGTGGAGGAACTGTCCGACATCCAGGACAGTTACCGGGTGATCTCCAAGGAGCTCACGCTGGAGGAGTGGAAGCAGCGGCCGCGCTGGCAGCGCTACGTGGATAACGTCGCCCGGCTGACCGCCACCCTGCAGTAGCCGCCGGGCGCTAGTCCGGGAACACCGCCCCCAACGCCGAGAGCACGCCGAAGGCCTTGGCCCGCACTTCGTCCCACTCGTCGTCGGGCACGGAATCAGCCGTGATGGCCCCGCCGACGCCCAGGCTGAGCCGGTTGCCGTCCATCACCAGCGTACGGATCACTACCGAGAGGTCCGCGGAGCCGTCCAGCGAAAAATAGCCCACCGCGCCGGAGTAGACGCCGCGCGGCCCGGTCTCCAGCCGGTCCAGGATCTCCATGGTGCTGATCTTCGGGGCGCCGGTCATCGACCCGGCGGGAAAAGCCGCCGCCACGGCTTCGGCCCGAACAGCGCCGGGCAGCAACTGCGCGTCGATGGTGGAGACCATCTGGTGCACGGTGGCGTAGGACTCGATGGCACACAGCCGGCTGACCTGCAGCGAACCGGGCACGGCAAAATGGCTCAGATCGTTCCGCAGCAAATCCACGATCATGATGTTCTCGGCCCGGTCTTTCACGCTGCCGGCGAGCTCCGCAACGACGGCCGCATCGGCCTCCGGATCCGCCAGCCGCCGTCGGGTGCCTTTAATCGGTTCGGCCCGCAGGGCGCCGTCGGCGGCGATGCTGAGGAACCGCTCGGGCGACGTGCTCGCCACGGTGAGCGTGCCGAACCGCAACAGGCTGGCGAATGGCGCCGGATTGCGACGGCGGAGCAGCAAGTAGGTGTGGAGCGGATCCAGCGGCTCCGCCGCGGTGGCGTGCAATTGCGTGGTCAGGCAGACCTCGTAGGTATTGCCCTCGCTGATTTCCGCCTGGGCCTCGCGGATCTTGGCCAGGTAGGCCTCGCGTGAGTCGCGCGGCTGGAAGACCAGGGCGGCAGGCGGCCGGGACGGTTCCGGAGATCCGGCGGAAGCCTGCGGCAGGCCGCGGATGACTGCCGCGGTGCCTGCGATCCACTCGGTTGCTTCGTCCAGATGGGACGGTCCGGCCAGGGCCAGCAGCCAGGTGCACTGCCGGGCATGGTCCAGCAGGACGGCACGGCCGGCGAACAGCAGCGCGGCATCCGGGACAGTCCCGTGGGCGTGGCCCGGCCAGTTCTCCTGCGCCGTGTCCTGCCGGGGGCCGGCCGCGTCCTTGCCGCCGGTTTCGCGTTTGAGTTCGTAGCCCAGGTAGCCCAGCCAGCCCAGCGCGAAGCCGGGAACGTCTTCGGCCGCGGCGGGGAGGTGGTGCCACGCGCTGTCCAGCCAACGGAAGAACCCGCCGCTGATCCGCGCGGTGGTGTTGTGCTGGCTCACCAGCGTTGTGCCCTCCCGGTGCTCGGCCCGTTGGCCGAAGCTGCCGCCGTCGTCGGCCATAATGCTGATCCGGTTCCGGTCGGCGGTTTCGTGGACATTGGAACTGTCCAGCCAGACGCTGCGGTCCGCACCGGCGTACAAGCGCCGGTAGACCGCCTCGGCGTCCGGATAGGCCTCCACCCGTTCGGCCACCAGACGGACGCCCTCGCGTGCCGTCCGTTCCGGGGCCAGCGCATGTTCCAGTGCGGGCAGCGAGGCCAGCGCCGCGAGCACCTGCGCGGGGGCCGCTCCGGCAACACTGGAATCGACAACGACGTCCGCGGCGGCAGCCACGTCGTCGCCGGCCAGCCACGCCTCCTCCTGCTCCGCCCAGGTGTCCCAGAACGGCTCATAGGCCGCACCGTCCCGGGACAAGGCCCGTCTCCGCCGGTCAGCCGACGGAGCCTGCAGCCACACGACGGCGTCGAGCAGGCCGCGCGCCGCGGCGTGCGCGGCACCGACCCCCTCCAGGACCACGACGTCGGCGGGTTCCGTGGTGCGGGAGGCGCCGTCGTCGTCCCGGGTCCAGTCCCAGGCGGTCCAGCGGCCGGACTGGCCGGCGGCCAAGGGACGCAGCACGGTCTCCAGGTAGCGCTGCTGTCCGCCGGCCAGGCCGTGCCAGCCCGGGTAGATGTCCTCCAGATGGAACAGCGAGACGGTGCGGTGGACCCGCAGCAGCGCCGCCAGTTCCACCGCCAGCGTGGTCTTGCCGGAGCCGGAGCGCCCGTCCACGGCAATCAGGACCGGCTTAGCGGGCATCGAGTTCCTTGCGCACAAACTCGATGATTCCCTTGAGTGCGGCGTCGATCATCTGCCAGCTGGCGTCGAAATCGGAGGCCTCGCCGAACCATGGATCGTAGATCCCCTGCTCCGACGGGCCGAGGTGGCTGACGGCGGGGTCGAAGGAGCGCCACAGCCGGACTTTGTCCCGGGCGGCGTCGTGCGGTGCACCGTTCCGCAGGTGGTCATAGTGGTCTACGTCCAGGGCCAGGATCAGGTCGCGCTCCTCGTACCAGGATGCCTCGAACTGGCGGGCCCGGTGGTCCAGTGCGGTGAGCCCGGACTGTTCCAGCCGCTGGCCGGCCCGCTGATCGATCGGCCGCCCCAGCTCCCAGCCGGTGGTGCCGGCGGAGTCGACGCTGACCTGGCTGCCGAGTCCGGCTTCCTTGAGGGCGCGGGCCAGCATCCGCTCGGCCATGGGCGAGCGGCAGATGTTGCCGGTGCAGACGGCGATGATGCGGTACATGTGTCGAGTCTATGAGAAGGCGGCTACAGGAAGGCCAGCATCAGGCCCACCGCAATGAAAAGG
This sequence comes from Arthrobacter sp. CAU 1506, assembly GCF_005047635.1. GTDB lineage: Bacteria > Actinomycetota > Actinomycetes > Actinomycetales > Micrococcaceae > Crystallibacter. Next base: position 64,675 of record NZ_SUKC01000006.1, read on the forward strand.
ACACCGAAGGCCCTGTTCATCACGGTCAGCCCGCGGACCGTCCGGGTGAACCGCTGGAAGGACCTGGCCGCCGCGGCGAAGAAAAACCACATGACCAGGATGTCCACGGCCAGCACCGTGGCGATCAGGACCAGGTACTGCGGAAGCTGCGGCTGGTCCAGCCGGATGAAGCCGGGCATGAACGCCAGGAAAAAGACGATCGCCTTCGGGTTGAGCAGGTTGACCCACATGCCGCGCCGGAACATGGAGAAGGCCGGCTCGTCGCGGAGCGCTGCTTCCACCTCAGCGCTGCCCTTCGGCGTGGCCAAAAACTGGCGCAGGCCAAGGTAAATCAGGTAGGCCGCGCCGGCGTACTTGATGGCGGCAAAGAGGGCCGGGGAGTTGGACACCAGCAGGCCCAGGCCCAGCGCCACAATCGCCACGTGGATCACCAAGGCGGCCTGCTGGCCCAAGATGCCCCAGATGGACCGGCGGAAGCCGGCGTTGAGCGAGTTGCTCATGGTGTTGATGGCACCGGCGCCCGGGGTGAAGCTAATCACTACCGTGGCGCCGAGCAGCGCCAGCCATAACGAGATTTGCACCAGATGATCCTACGGTGCAGGGCACCGCTACCCGTTCAGGCGCCCTGCGAGATTACGCGCCCCATGCCGCCGCGGTCATTGCCGGCCCTCTTCCAGTACCGCCATTGCGGCGTTGTGGCCGCCGAGGCCGCTGACGCCACCGCCGCGGCGGGCGCCGGCCCCGCAGAGCAGGATCCGGTCATGGGCCGTGGCCACGCCCCAGCGCTGCGCCGGGGTGTCCAGCGGGTCGTCGTCTTCGGCGAACGGCCAGTCGAGCGGTCCGTGGAAGATGCTCCCGCCGGTGAGGTTCAGCGCGTGCTGCAGGTCGAGCGTGGTCTTCGTTTCGATGCACGGCTCTCCGCGGCTGTCCCGCAGGATGCAGTCTTCGATCGGCTCGGCGAGCACAGAGTTGAGCGAGTCCAGCACGGCCTGTTGCAGTTGTGCGCGCATCTCGCCGTTGTTCTCTTCGGTGAGCAGTCGGTGCGGGGTCTGCAGCGTAAACACGGTGAGGGTCTGGGCTCCGGAGGCCTGCAGTTCAGGCGAAAGAATCGACGGGTCGGTGAGCGAGTGGCAGTAGATTTCGGCAGGCAACGGATCCGGGATCCGGCCATCGGCGCCCGCCGTGAAGGCGCGCTGCAGCTGTGAGTGCAGCTCGTTGATATGGAAGGTTCCGCCGAAGGCCGCGTCCGGCGCCACGGTGCTGTCCCGCAGCTTCGGCAAGCGGGACAGCAGCAGGTTCACTTTGGCTTGCGCCCCCTCGGGCGGGGGAGCCTTCGGCGTGGCCGGGCCGTGCCCGCCGGCGGCCAGCAGCCCGTTGAGCACCGAGGGTGAGACGTTGGCGAGGATCCGCGTCGCGGAGACGACGACGTCGGTCCCGCCGTCGGTGTACCGCACCTGGCCGTCCGGGGTCACCGAGGTGGCCTCCGCCGAGGTACGCAGTTCGGCACCGGCCCGGCGGGCGGCCGTTTCCAGCGCTGCAGTGACGGCGCCCATGCCGCCTTCGGGCACGTCCCAGTCGCCGGTGCCGCCGCCGACCACATGGTAGAGGAAGCATTTGTTCTGCTGTAGGTCGGCGTCGTGGGCGCCGGCGAACGTGCTGATCAGCGCGTCGGTAAGGACTACGCCGCGGACCAGGTCCGAGGCGAAACTGCGCTCCAGCACCTCGCCGATCGGCCGTTCGATGAAGTCGTTCCAGGCGTCGTCGTCGCCCAGCCTGCGGCGCAGTTCGGCACGGCGGGGCAGCGGCTCGGTGACCGTCGGCCAGATGGCCCGGGCGAGCCGGCCGGTGCGCTGGTAGAACTCGGTGAACGGGCTGAAGTCCGCGGCGGCGCCCACGGCGTCGAAGGACGAGCGGGTGGCCTCCGGGTCCTGGTTGTCCACCAGCAGCCCGGTGGAGCTGCCGGGCAGCGGAGTGTAGGACGAGTAGCGCCGGCGCAGCAGCCGCAGGTCCAGGCCCAGGTCTTCGATGATGCGCCGCGGCAGCAGGCTGACCAGATAGGAATATCGGGAGATGCGGGCGCCGGTGCCGGGGAAGACTTCCGCTGACACTGCGGCCCCGCCGAGCCGGTCTTCGCGCTCGAGCACCAGCACGCTCTGCCCGGTGCGGGCCAGATAGGCAGCGGCAACCAGGCCGTTGTGGCCGCCGCCGATGACCACTACGTCATATTGTCCGGGCATCTGCGCCAGATCCTGTCTGTTGTGCGGGTCAGGGCTTGCGGGCCAGGATCTCGCCGTTGGGAATCAGGAACCAGGCATCCGGCGCGTCCGCCCAGGCCAGCCAGCCCTGCGCGATCCGCTCCAGCCCGGCCTGGTCGAGCAGCCCGCGTTCCAGTGACTGCTCCGCGTAGGCCGAGTGCAGGACGCGCTCGGACCACACATCGCCCTGCCAGCGGCGCTGTTCTTCGGTGGCGTACAGCCAGTTGGACGACGACGGGATGATCTCGCGGAAACCGGCGGCCTGTGCCCAGGCGATCAGATGGCGGCCGGCGTCGGGCTCCGCACGGTTGCCGCGGGCGATCTGCTGGTAGGTGTCCATCCAGTCGGTGAGTTCGGGCAGTTCCGGGTACCAGCTCATGCCGTGGAAGTCGGCATCCCGCACGGCCACGATGCCGCCGGGCTTGACCACCCGGCGCATTTCGTAGAGGGCGGCCACCGGATCGGTCAGGTGCTGCAGGACCTGATGGCCGTGGACCACGTCGAAGGTGTCGTCGTCGAACTCAAGGTCGTAGATGTTGCCGCTGACGAACGTGGCGTTCTCGATGCCGCGCAGCGCGGCGAGTTCGGCCGCCTGGGTCAGCACGTCGTCGGACCGGTCCAGGCCGATGACCTGCCCGGGAGCCACCCGCTCGGCCAAATCGACGGTAATGCTGCCCGGGCCGCAGCCCACGTCCAGCAGCATCATGCCGGGCCTGAGCTCGGGCAGAAGATAGGCTGCGCAGTCCTCTGCGGTGCGGATCGCATGGGCGTTGACCACGCTCTTGTGGTGGCCGTGGGAGTAGACCTCGTCCTTCATAGTGGGAGACTACTCTGCGCCCTTGCCGCCACGTAGCCGCCGTGCCGGAATGTTGCGCTATTGGTCGGTTGCGGGGGCAGGCGTCCCTGTTTCGCCGCTGCCTCGGTCCGCCTGGCCGTCCGGGGTCCCATGGCTGCCCGGTTTCGCTTGGCCGCCGGAATCGCCATCCACGCCCGGCTGTCCGTCCTGCTCGGCGACCTCCATGCAGGCAGCGGACGTGGCGGCGATGATGTCGGTCAGGAAGCCGGCCAGCCGCTGGCGGTCCTCGGCCGGGTAGCCGTCCAGCACCTGGCCGATGTTCCGGGCCAGCGGTGCGAACATCGCTCCGCCGGTGGCGCGGGCCTTGTCCGTCAGTTCGAGGTACACCTTGCGCCGGTCGGTCTCGCTGCGCGTGCGGTTGACGTGTCCGGAACGGTCCAGCCGGTCCACCAGGGCGGTGGTGGCGGGAGAGCTGAGGCCCAGTTCGGTGCGCAGCATGCCGGGAGTCACGGTGTGGCCAGCCGCTGCGGCCCGCACCATGGCCGCGAGGGCGTTGAGGTCCGTCCGGTGCAGGGCGTCCCGTTCACTGACCGCTTCCACGTAGCGTTCGCTTTCGACGACGAACGCTTGCAATAGGAGCATCAGCCGGTCGGTGCGCTGTTCCACGTGCCCTCCTTTCTTTCACCCCTCCACAGGATAGTTCACCACCTGTTTATCTCCAGCGTGGAACTACTCTATAGTGGAGTTTGTTTTCGCTGCCTAGATTCCGAAGGACCGATCCCATGGCCCGCTGGTTCAGAATGCTCTTACCTGCCTTGGTGGTGGTGGCCTGGCTGGCTGCCGCCGGGCTTGGCGGACCGACTTTCGGCAAGCTCTCCGATGTCTCCACCAATGACCAGGCCGGATTCCTGCCGGCGAGTGCCGAGTCCACCACGGCAGGTGAATGGCAGGAGCGTTTCCGTGACTCGGACGCGGTGCCGGCCATCGTCGTCGTCGAATTTGATGAGCCGATCCAGCCGCAGCAGCTGGGGGAATACGCCCCACTGGGCGAACAGCTGGCGGAAGCGGCCGGCCTGGAGAGCGGCGGCGCCAACCAGGTGGTGGGGCCCATCCCGTCCGAAGACTTCGAAGCGGTGCAGTTCATCGTGCCGGTGCCGGAGGACCTGGACGCCGGCGATGTGGTCACCGACCTGCGCGCGGTGCTGGCGGCCGAGCTCCCCGATTCCGCCACCGGCTACGTGACCGGTCCGGCCGGGTTCATCGCCGACCTGGTGGAGGCTTTCGGCGGCATTGACGGATTGTTGCTGGGGGTGGCGCTGGGTGCGGTCTTCGTGATCCTGCTGCTGGTCTACCGCGCGCTCCTGCTGCCGTTCCTGGTGCTGCTGACCTCGGTGTTCGCTCTCTGCGCGGCCATCCTGGTGGTGTACTGGTTTGCCCTGCAGGGCTGGATCCAGCTCAGCGGCCAGAGCCAAGGCATCCTGTTCATCCTGGTGATCGGCGCCGCCACTGACTACGCGTTGCTGCTGACGGCCCGCTATCGCGAGGCGCTGGGCGAGCAGGAATCGAAGTGGGCCGCGATGAAGGCCGCCTACCGTGGTGCGGTCGAGCCGATCGCCGCGTCCGGCGCCACGGTGATCCTGGCGCTGTTGTGCCTGCTGTTCTCCGACCTGAACTCCAACCGCAGCCTGGGGCCGATCGCAGCCATTGGCATTGTGTTCGCGGTGCTGGCGGCGCTGACCTTCCTGCCCGCGGTGCTGCTGTTGACCGGCCGCAGCGCCTTTTGGCCGATCGTGCCCCGCCCGGGGCACCACGCCCACGCCGCGCAGCCCGAAAACTCCGTCCCGGGAACGGAGGGCCTGCGCGGGCTGTGGCTCCGGGTGGCCAACCTGGTGGCCAGGATGCCCCGGGCCACCTGGCTGGTTTCCGTGCTGCTGCTGGGCGCCGGGGCGTTGGGCGTGCTGCAGTTGCAGGCGCACGGTGTCCCGCAGTCGGAGCTGGTGTTGGTGAAAACCGACTCCGCGGACGGCCAGGATGCCTTGGTCCGGCACTTCGACGACGGCGCGGGCAGTCCCGCCGTTGTCGTCGCCGACAGCAACAAGCGGGACCAGGTGCTGGATCTGGTCCGCAGCGAGGACGGGGTTGCCTCCGCCGAGTTCTTCACCCGCAACGACCAGGTGGTGGAGCTGGACGGCCGCGTGATGATCAACGCGACGCTGCGGGATGTCCCGGATTCCGACGCGGCCGAGGCGACCGTAGCCGACCTGCGCACCGCACTGGACTCCGCGGATCCGCAGGCGCTGGTTGGCGGCGTCACGGCGGTGGCGCTGGATACGAATGTCACGGCGCAGGCAGACCTGCTGAAGATCACGCCGATGGTGCTGGGCGTCATCCTGCTCATCCTGATCCTGCTGCTGCGCTCCATTCTGGCGCCGGTGCTGCTGATCCTGTCCGTAGCGCTGTCCTACCTGACCGCGCTGGGGGTTTCCGCGCTGGTCTTCAACCATGTCTTCGGGTTCCCGGGGGCGGATGCCTCGGTGCCGCTGTATGGCTTCGTCTTCCTTGTGGCGCTGGGGATCGACTACAACATCTTCCTGATGACCCGGGTGCGCGAGGAATCGCTGCGGCTGGGCACCCGGCCGGGCATCCTGCGCGGCCTGGGCTCCACCGGCGGCGTCATCACCTCGGCCGGGGTGGTGCTGGCGGCGACGTTTGCCGCCCTCGGCGTCATCCCGATCCTGTTCCTGGGCCAGCTCGCGTTCATCGTGGCCTTCGGCGTGCTGCTGGATACCGTGCTGGTGCGCTCGCTGCTGATCCCGGCGCTGTCCTACGACATCGGGCCGAAGATCTGGTGGCCGTCCAAGCTGGCCCGGAAGGAGTCCCAGGAACGCGAGTTGGTGGCGGCGGGCAGCGCGTACTCCGCGGACTGACAGGCGTCATTCCGCGGGCCGATGACGCACGGCGGGGGTCGGGGCTAGTTGCCGGACCTCCGCCGCTGCCGTCTCCCGGCCCTGCCTGGGCACTGCTTGAAAGTTGAGTCGGGTACGCTCAACTTGGTTGACAAAGTTGCCGGCCTGAGTAAACTTGAGTGCAGAAGGCTCAATAGGCTGCCGCATCTGTGGTGGCCGTCGGTCCAGCACCGGCGAGTGGGCCGCCACAGTGAACAAGGCCGCCGCTGCGGCCGCAAAGGAAGGACACGCGTATGTCTCGTGCAGTAGGTATCGACCTCGGAACCACCAACTCCGTTGTCTCTGTTCTGGAAGGTGGCGAACCCACCGTCATCGCCAACGCCGAGGGTGGCCGCACCACTCCGTCCGTTGTTGCTTTTTCCAAGTCCGGTGAGGTTCTGGTCGGCGAGATCGCCAAGCGCCAGGCCGTGAACAACATCGAGCGCACCATCGCCTCGGTCAAGCGCCACATGGGCACCGACTGGAAGGTCGAGATCGACGGCAAGAACTACACCGCCCAGGAAATCTCGGCCCGTGTGCTGCAGAAGCTCAAGCACGACGCCGAGTCCTACCTGGGTGAGAAGGTCACCGACGCGGTGATCACCGTGCCGGCGTACTTCAACGACGCCGAGCGCCAGTCCACCAAGGAAGCCGGCGAGATTGCCGGCCTCAACGTGCTGCGCATCGTGAACGAGCCGACCGCTGCCGCCCTGGCCTACGGCCTGGACAAGGGCAAAGAAGACGAGCTCATCCTGGTCTTCGACCTCGGTGGCGGCACCTTCGACGTGTCCCTGCTGGAAGTCGGCAAGGACGAGGATGACTTCTCCACCATCCAGGTCCGCGCCACCGCGGGCGACAACCGCCTCGGCGGCGACGACTGGGACCAGCGCGTCGTTGACTTCCTGCTGCAGCAGGCCAAGGCCAAGGGCGCCGACCTGTCCAAGGACAAGATCGCCCTGCAGCGCCTGAAGGAAGCAGCCGAGCAGGCCAAGAAGGAACTTTCCTCTGCCTCCTCCACCAACATCTCGCTGCAGTACCTCTCGGTCACCCCGGAGGGCCCGGTGCACCTGGACGAGCACCTCAGCCGTGCGAAGTTCCAGGACCTGACCAAGGACCTGCTGGACCGGACCAAGAAGCCGTTCCACGACGTCATCAAGGAAGCCGGCATCAAGGTTTCCGACATCGACCACATTGTCCTGGTGGGCGGCTCCACCCGCATGCCGGCAGTTGTTGACCTGGTCAAGGAAATGGCCGGCGGCAAGGAGCCGAACAAGGGCGTGAACCCGGACGAGGTCGTGGCCGTGGGCGCCGCCCTGCAGGCCGGCGTCCTGAAGGGCGAGCGCAAGGACGTCCTGCTGATCGACGTCACCCCGCTGTCGCTGGGCATCGAGACCAAGGGCGGCATCATGACGCACCTGATCGAGCGCAACACGGCGATCCCGACCAAGCGGTCCGAGACCTTCACCACTGCTGACGACAACCAGCCGTCCGTAGCCATCCAGGTCTTCCAGGGCGAGCGCGAGTTCACCCGCGACAACAAGCCGCTGGGCACCTTCGAACTGACCGGCATCGCCCCGGCCCCGCGCGGCGTGCCCCAGGTCGAGGTCACCTTCGACATCGACGCCAACGGCATTGTGCACGTGTCCGCCAAGGACAAGGGCACCGGCGCCGAGCAGTCGATGACCATTACCGGCGGCACCGCGCTGTCCAAGGACGACATTGACCGCATGGTCCGTGAAGCCGAAGAGCACGCTGCCGAGGACAAGAAGCGCCGCGAGGCAGCCGACGTCCGCAACTCGGCAGAGCAGCTGGCCTACTCCGTTGACAAACTGCTCGCCGACAATGACGACAAGCTGCCGGAAGAGGTCAAGACCGAGGTCAAGGCCGACGTCGACGCCCTGAAGTCCGCCCTGGAAAAGCAGGACAACGACGACGAGGTCAAGGCCGCGTTCGAGAAGCTCCAGGCGTCCCAGACCAAGCTGGGCGAGGCCATCTACTCGCAGGCCCAGGCATCCGGCGCAGCCGGTGCCGATGGAGCACCCGCCGGTGACGGGGCCTCCGAGGCCGGCGCCGACGAGGACATCGTGGACGCGGAAGTGGTCGACGAGGAAGACGAGAAGAAGTAACCATGGCCAACGGTAACGAAGAGGAACACCAGTCAGAGCCGGTGAACTTCCGCGACAACCGCAAGATCGATCCGGAGACCGGCAAGGTCCGCGGAGCTGCTGCCGGTAGCGGCGACGGCACGGCGGACCAGGCCGCGGGAACTGCTCCCGCAGCCGGTGCCGACGCGGACGCGCTGGCCCAGGCGGAGGAGATTCTCAACGGGGCCGAGGTCCCGGCGGGGGAGTCCGTGGCCCAGGGCACCACGTCGCAGGAAGCCGAGGAGCTCAGGAACGATCTGCTCCGGCTGCAGGCCGAGTACGTGAACTACCGCAAGCGGGTGGAACGCGACCGTGCGGTCGCCGGGGAAATGGCGGTCATCGGCGTGATGAACTCGCTGCTTCCGGTCCTGGATGACATCGACGCGGCACGCCAGCACGGCGACCTGGCCGACGGCCCGTTCGCTGCCATTGCCACCAAGCTGGACGGCGTGCTCAAGACCTACGGCCTGACCCGCATCGAGGAGACCGGCGTGGAGTTCGACCCGAACATCCACGAGGCCCTGATGCAGCAGCCCGACGCCAACGTGGAGGTGGACTCGGTCAGCCAGATCCTGCGTCTGGGCTACAAGTCCGGTGACCGCGTGCTGCGCGCCGCCCAGGTAGTGGTGGCAGTACCGGCTGAATGACACCCGCGGGGGTGCCGTGACGCGACAGAACAGATGACGGGTTGGTTTCCGGTCCGCCGGAAGCCAACCCGTCATCGTCCGGGCCGGAAGGCCCATAGACTTTGTGAAACTGAAAGGAGGCGCTTGCATGGCTAGCCAGGACTGGGTCGAGAAAGACTTCTACAAGATCCTCGGTGTCTCCAAAGATGCGTCCGACGCCGACATCAAGAAGGCCTACCGAAAACTCGCCCGGACGTACCACCCGGACACCAATTCGGGCGACGCTGCGTCGGAGAAGAAGTTCAAGGATGTCTCCGAGGCATACTCCGTCCTGTCGGACCCGGAGGAACGCGAGCAATACGACGCGATCCGGGCGATGGGCAGCGGCGCCCGCTTCAGCGCCGGCGGGCCGGGCGCTGCCGGCGGGCCCGGTGCCGGCGGCTTCGAGGACATCTTCGGCAACCTGTTTGGCCAAGGTTCGCGCACCCGGACCAGTTCCTCCGGCAACGTGCCGCCGGAGTTTGCCGACCTGTTCGGCGGTTTCGGTGGCTACCAGCAGCAGCCGCCGCGCAAGGGCACGGACCGCACCGCGAGCACCAGCATCTCCTTTGCCGGTTCGATCAACGGCACCACCATCGGGTTGCGCGAGCCCAGCGGCGAGGTCATCGATGTGCGGATCCCCGCCGGCATCAAGGACGGGCAGAAGGTCCGCGTCCGCGGCAAGGGCCAGCCGGGTCCGGCCGGCTCCGGCGACCTGATGGTGACCGTCAACGTCAAGCCACACCCCTTTTTCCAGCGCGACGGCGACAACATCCGGATCCACGTCCCGGTAACCTTCCCGGAGGCCGCCCTGGGAGCACAGATCGAAGTGCCGACGCTGGCCGGTGAATTCGTCAAGGTCAAGGTGCCGGCCGGAACGCCCTCCGGCCGGACGCTGCGCGTGAAGGGGCGCGGAGTGAAGACCTCGAAAAACACCGGCGACCTGCTGGTCACCATCGATGTGGTGGTCCCGCAGAACCTTGGCAAGGAAGCAGAAGAAGCGGTCAACGCCTTCGCGGCGGCGACAGCAGGCTCAGACCCGCGCGGCAACCTTGCCGCCAAGGCGCGGTTGTAGCGGGCCGGGTTTAGACCGGAAAGACCGGGCGGTAAAAGCGCGCAGCGCAGGAGGGAGAGCACCATGGGTATAGATATGAATGCGCCGATTTTCGTGATTTCCGTGGCCGCCGAACTGGCTGACATGCACCCGCAGACCCTGCGCCAGTACGACCGCCTCGGCCTGGTCTCCCCGTCGCGTCAGCGCGGCCGCCAGCGCCGCTATTCGCAGCAGGACGTCAACACGCTGCGCGAAGTCCAGCGGTTGTCCCAGGAAGGTGTATCGCTGGAAGGGATCAAGCGGATCCTGCAACTGCAGAATGAGGTCGCTGCCCTGCAGGCCCAGGTCCGGGAACTGTCCGAGGAACTGGTGTCCCGACAGCGCCGTGCCGATTCCAGCCGCGTGTTCGCCGCGGGGCTGGCCGGAGACGTGGTCAGCCTGGTCCGCGGCCAACGGCCGCGTCCGCGCAGCCAGGCACTGATGGTGTGGCGCCCGCAGCGTTGATCCCTTCACGGGCCGCCGCCCGCCGTGCCAGCTCCATGGCGCCGGCAATCCGGGAGGCCAGCGCTCCGCCCACGCCCGGGACAGCCAGCAGTTCCTCGACTGTGGCGTGCCGCAGCCCGGCCGGACCTCCCAGCTTTTTCAGGACCGCCTGCGCCAGTTCAACGCTGCTGGCGGTGCGCGATCCGGAGCCGACCACCAGGGCCATGACTTCCGCATCGCGCAGCCGGCGCATTCCGAATCGGGCAAGGCGCTCGCGCGGCCGGTCTTCTTCGGGCATCTCGGCAATGCTGGTATGGCTGTTCATGGCTTCACGCTAGAACCCCGCCCTCGCCGGCCGCAGGCCGGAGTCGGGCCGATGTGCGCGGAGGATGCCGCGACCACCTCTGTGGAGGCCGAGTCCCCAGCCGGAGTGGGCAGTACTGAACGGGCCAGGCAGAACCCGCAACCACCCGGTCCCCGTCCGGGCAGCTGCGGGCGGATGGCGGCGCTGGTTATTTGATCATGTCTCCGTTGGGGGCAACCACGTACCAGACCTCGTTCACGTCCTGCCCGGTGGTGTCGCCGGGGGCCTTGTCCTGGGCCCAGTAGTAGATCGGCATGCCGTTGAGCGTGACCTGCTTCTTCCCGTCGGGAGTGTCGATGAGCCCCACCTTGGCGGTGACCCCGTCGAGCTTCGGCTCGGTCTCGGCCAGTACCGGCGGCCACGCGGCCAGGCAATCGCCGGTGCAGGCGCTCTTGCCCGAGTTGGGAACATCTTTGGTGAAGTAGTAAACGGTCATTCCCTTGCCGTCCACGACGATGGTGCCGAGATTGGTCTTCGCGGTGGCCAGCGTACTGGCAGCGCCGGCCATATCGCTGCCGGCCTGCCCGCTCTCCGACATCTGCGGGGACGTCGATTCCGAAGCCATGCCGGATTCGCTCGCCGGCGGCGCCTGGGTGGCGGCGGGCTGTTCGGTGCCGGAACTGCCGCCGCAACCGGCCAGGACCAGCATGCCAGCGGCCAGCAGGGCGGCCCGGGCTGTCTGTGTGATTTTCATGAGGGTTCCTTTGCCGTCTCCCCGGTGCTGCCCGGAGCGCGGTGCCGCGGGGCGCGACCCGCTATTGGCAAAGACGACGCACGCGCCCACAATGGTTCAACGTCGGGCCGTCGGAAATTTCGCACCGATGTTTGCGGGACGGATGAACCGGTAGGCCGCCGCCGTCGTCGTACTGGATAGAAGAAGTCTGGACCGCGCCGGCCACCCGGCCACGGGCAGTACACAGGACGGTTCCCACCCAGGGAGGAGGCGGCCGTGTCACTTGATGACGAGGCTGTGGCCCGCCTCTACCGCGAGCACGCCACGGCGCTGCGGCGGTTCGTGCGCGCCGCCACTTCCAACGCGGACCAGGTGGAGGACGTTGTCCAGGAAACGATCCTGCGGGTGTGGAAACGCGGCCCGGAAACGGAGAACATGCGCGGCTACCTGTACCAGACCGCCCGGCACGTCATCATCGACGGTTACCGGCGCCGCAGCCGGCGGCCGGAAGAGGCCGAACTGGGCGAGGACGAGCCGGCCATTGAAGAAGACCAGTTTGACCGGCTGTTGCTGCGCGTGGTCATGGAGGAAGCCCTGGCACGGATCAGCGCGGACCACCGCAACATCGTTGTGGCCCTGCATTACCAGCGGCTCACAGCCGCTGAGGCCGCACAGTCGCTGGGCATTCCGCTGGGCACGGTGAAGTCGCGGGCGTTTTACGCGGCGAAGGCCCTGCGGTCGGTACTGGACGAGATGGGGGTGGGTCAGCCGTGAACACCAGCGAGGAACAGCACCAACTGCTTGGCCTCTATATTCTGGGCGGGCTGGATCGCCATGAACGGGCGGCCTTCGAAGAGCATCTGGCGGGCTGCCCGGACTGCCGGCGTGAAGCAGCCGAATTGGAGTCGCTGCCGGATCTGCTGGACGCGCTGCCGCGCAGCGTGGCGCTGGACTTGGAAACCCCGCCGCCGCATGAGCTCGAGGAACGCACCCGCGAACTGGTCGATGAACTGGCCCTGCGGCGCAGGAAAGAACGACGCCGGTGGACCGGGCTGGTGGCGGCAGTGGCGGGGGTGTGCCTGGTGGCCGGGGCATCGGTCGGGCCACTGCTGGCCCAGCAGCAGCAACCGCCGTCGGATACCTACACCATGACGGCCAGCGGCGGCCTGCAGGTTGACGTGGCCCTGGTGCACAAGACCTGGGGGACGGAGATGGCCGTGGCGGGGGAGAAGCTGCCCGAGGACGGCATCCTCACCCTGTGGGTGACGGATAAGTCAGGCTACACCTACCAGGTGGCATCCTGGCAGGCCACTCCGGCCGGCCGTGCCACCCTCACCGCGGCCTGCGCCATGGACACGGACCAGATCGCCCAGGTGGAACTGCGCCACGACGCGGACACTACGCTGGCGGCGGTGGCCACCAACTAAGCCCTGCCGGGGCCGGGATGGATCAGTTCCTGCGGTAGGCGAGGTCGAAGATCATCCGCCCCGCGTCGTGCGCCTTCTGCTCGAAGCTGGTCATGGTCCTGCCGGCGAAGCGGGGTGCCCAGCCGCCAAGATCGTCCATGCCTTCGCCGGTGCTGGCGTTGCCGGTGCTGACCGGGACCTTGCCCTCACGCACCGGCGCACCGCCCACAACCCCTTCGACGCCGCTTTCCCAGACCTGGGTCAAGGGGCTGCCGGCGCCGGTGCGCTCGCCGGCGTGCAGATTGCTGAAGTGCGGCGACGCATCGGCGACCCGGCGCATCTGGATTGCGTAATCGGACCAGTCGGTGGCCAACCGCCAGATTCCGCCCGGCTGCAGCACGCGGGCTGCCAGCTCCGCAAAGCTGTCCTGTACCAGCCGGCGCTTGTGGTGACGGGTCTTGTGCCACGGGTCGGGGAAGAACACCCAGAGCTCGGCGAGCGAGGCCTCGGGCAGCATGGTGGCCAGGGCCTCCGGGGCGTTCACCTGGGCGACACGGACATTGGCCAAGCCGCGCTGGCCGATCCGCAGCAGGGTTTGCGCCAGTCCGGGACGGTAGACCTCCAAGGCGAGGAAGTTCCGGTCCGGATCCTGTTCGGCGGCGTGACACACGGCTTCGCCCAGGCCGGAGCCAATCTCCACCACCAGCGGGGCCGAGCGCCCAAAGGCTGATTCCGGATCGAAGACGTAGTCCGGGTCCACCGTGGTGTCGCCGCCGTCCCGCGGGAGGTCGACGGCGAACTTCGGGGCGTAGTCGTCCCAGGCCTGCTGGCGGCGGCCCTGCAGCCGCGAGCCGCGGCGCACAAAGCTGACGGGCTGGGCGAGATGGACGGGCGGCGTGCGGCGCGCACCGTCGTCGTACGCGGAAGATTCAGGGGTGGTGGAGTTGCTGGTCATCCCTACCAGCGTATCGGCTGTGCGGGTGCGGCCCGGCCCTGCTGTTAGACTGGAGGTACTCGAAAACGCAATCGACGCGTTTTCCTGCGTCGATGAACGCTTTCATTTGCACCGCCGCTTTTCCGTCTGACGACGTGACCGGGCTGATCCGGGGCGGTTGGCACTGTCTGATTTTTCTTCGGCGACCCTGGGCTAACCTGCCGCGGGGACACTGACCGGAAGACATTTGCACTTTACTATGACTACTTTTGCTGCCCTTGGCGTGCCCAAGCCCCTCGCTGCGAAGCTCGCTGCCGACGGCATTGAAGCCCCGTTCCCCATCCAGGCCGAGACGCTGCCCGATACGCTGGCCGGCCGTGACGTGCTGGGCCGCGGCCGCACGGGCTCCGGCAAGACCCTGGCCTTCGCACTGCCGCTGGTGGCACGGCTGGCCGAGCGCGAAGCCGCCCATTTCCGCAAGCCGGGCCGCCCGCTGGGCCTGGTGCTGGCGCCCACGCGTGAACTGGCCACGCAGATCAACAACACCATCGAGCCGCTGGCTGCCGAGCTGGGCCTGAACACCACGGTGATTTACGGCGGCGTCTCGCAGCAGCGCCAGGAAAAGGCGCTGCGCGGCGGCATCGACATTGTGATTGCCTGCCCGGGCCGGCTCGAAGACCTGATGAAGCAGAAGATCATCACGCTGGAATCGGTGGAAATCACCGTGCTGGATGAGGCCGACCACATGGCCGACCTGGGCTTCCTGCCCGTGGTGAAGAAGCTGCTGGACACCACGCCGGCCGGCGGCCAGCGGCTGCTGTTCTCCGCCACGCTGGACAACGGCGTGGACAAGCTGGTGCAGCGCTACCTGTCCAGCCCGCTGACGCACTCCGTCGACGACCCGCAGGCCGCGGTCACCACCATGGAGCACCACGTACTGGTGACGCGCGACGCTTCGGAAAAGAAGCAGGTGCTCAACAAGCTGGCGTCCGGCACCGGCCGCCGCGTGCTGTTCACCCGCACCAAGCACCACGCCCGCAAGCTGGCCAAGGCGCTGACGGCCGCCGGCATCCCTGCGGTGGACCTGCACGGCAACCTGTCGCAGAACGCCCGCGACCGCAACCTGGCGGAGTTCTCCTCCGGCGATGTCCGCGTGCTGGTGGCCACCGACGTGGCGGCCCGCGGCGTGCACGTGGACGAGGTGGAACTGGTGATCCACGTGGACCCGCCCACCGAGCACAAGGCGTACCTGCACCGCTCCGGCCGCACCGCCCGCGCCGGATCCGACGGCACGGTGGTGACCCTGGCGCTGCCCGAACAGCGTCTCGAGGTCGGCAAGCTGATGAAGGCCGCCGGAGTGGACGTGGCCTTCGAGAATGTCACCGCTTCCTCCGAACTGCTGGTGAACCTGGTGGGCGAGGTCGCCGCACCGGTGGATCCGCAGTTGCGCGCCCAGCAGCAGGCGGCGAAGCTGCCGCAGCGCGGCGGCGGTACCTCTACCGGCGCCAACGCCCAGCGCAAGCGGGCCCTGCGGACCGGTGGTGGCCGCGGCAACGCCGCCCCCCGCAACGCCGGCTCCCGCAGCGGCGGACCCCGCACCGGGGACAGCCGCCAGCAGGCCGGTGCCGCCCGCGGCGGCCGGCCGGACTCCGGGCAGCGGCAGCCGTCGCGCGGAGAGGCCCGGGGCGGCCGCTCCCAGGACGTCGCGGCCCCCAGCCACGGCAGCCACCGGAGCAGCTCCGGCACTTCGGCTTCGGCCGGGCGCCAGTCCGCCGCCTCGGCAGGCGGCCGCACCGGCTCGGGCGCAGCACGCTCCGGCGCTGGCCGTTCCGGCGGCGCACAGCGCTCCGGCGGCGCCGCGCGCTCCGCGGGAGGTTCACAGCGCTCCGCCGGCGGCACCCGTCCGGTCTACCGCTCGGAAACACCGGCCGCCGAGCGCCCGGCCCGGCGGGGACCGCGCCGTGCCACGGCTCCGGCATCGCAGGAGAAGCGCCGGACCAGCTAGCCAGGCCGGAGCTAGCCAGGCCGGAGCTAGCCGCAGCCGGCTAGCCACATCCGGTTCCGGCTCCGGACCCCGGACTGACGAAGGCCGCAGGGTGACCCTCCATCTGGACGGGGCGCCCTGCGGCCTTCGCGCCGTCTTCCACCGGGAAATGGGTACCAGGACATGCGCTGCCGTCAGGTTCAGGGGCAATTCAGGGCCGACCCGCATAGCGGTCGACGGCGCCGACGGGCCAGAATGGAGGGATGAAGGCCCTTCTGAACATCATCTGGCTGCTCTTCGGCGGCATCTGGCTCGCCCTGGGATATTTCCTGGCCGGCATCGTGTGCTGCCTGTTGATCGTGACGATCCCGTTTGGCATCGCCTCGTTCCGGATCGCGGGCTACGCACTGTGGCCGTTCGGACGGATGGTGGTGGACCGCGGCGGACGCACCTACTTCCTGTCCACGGTGGGAAACATCATCTGGATCCTGGTGGCCGGCATCTGGATCGCGATCGGGCACGTGCTGACCGCTATCGCGCAGGCCATCACCATCATCGGGATTCCGCTGGCCATTGCGAACATCAAAATGATCCCGGTGTCCCTCACTCCGTTGGGCAAAGAGATCGTGTCCACCGACCGAATGTTCCGCGGTTATGTTGCCGGCTACCAGCCGGGCTCCGCTACCTGGCGCTAAGAGCTCCTGGCTCGGCCGCAAGGCGCGCCATCCAAACCGGCGGCCGTGTGATAAGCCCGCCGGTCTAGCTCGGGCGCTATTCGATCCGGAGCCGGTGGCTGTCGCTGAGTCCGGGTCCGCGGCGGGCTGACGCCGGCACCACAAAACGCCGTCCAGTCACGATCGTGGGGACGATGCGCACGAAATTGTTCTTCTCACCGGACTGCCAGGGGAACAGCGGCAGCATGGCCGATTCCAGCACGTCGTCGATGCTGATCATCCGCTGGGCGCTGCCCCGCGCCACCACGCTCCATGCCACGCTGGTGTCCGGATTGAAGCCGTCGACCTCCATCACCACCTCGTTGGCCAGGGCGGCGTCCAGCTTGGTGCCCGGGGCGGAGCGGAACACCAGGCTTCCGTGGTCTACCACGTAGTTGACCGGAAAGATCTCCGGATGGGACTCGACAATGACTCCCAGTCGGCCAAAGTCGGCGCTGCGGAACAACTTCCAGCAATCGTCCGCCGGCAACTGGGTGGTTGAAGACGGCATCTCGTTCGCGGTGGTCATGGCATCAGTGTATTGGTCCCCGGCGGGCCGGGACAGGGGTGGCCTCAGTGGGGCCAGCGCGGATTTGCCGTCGGAGACGCGGCTCGGAAATTCACGGCCAATGTGGTGCAATGCTCCCCATTATGTGTTGGAATTACCACACGAGCCGCACGCGGCTGAAGGGGACGGCCAGACGCATCGATCTGTCAGTGGGGGAGACAGCGCCTGTGCCCATGAGGAGGAGGCTCTGCCATGTCCGAACTAACTTCGGATTTGTCCGGCGAGTGGCGGTTCGATCCGGCGCATACGCGCATCGGCTTTTCGACCCGCCACGCCATGGTGACCAAAGTCCGGGGGGCGTTCAACGACATCGAGGGTGTCATCCACGCCGACGTGGATAACCCGGCCAATTCCTCGGTCAGGCTCAGCATCAAGGTCGCCAGCATCGATACCCGCAGCCCGCAGCGGGACGAGCACCTGCGGACGAACGATTTCTTTGACGCGCCCAACTACCCGGAGATCACGTTCGTCAGCACGCGAATCGACCAGGTGGAGGCCGGCAACTTCATTGTCAACGGTGACCTCACCATCCGCGGCGTCACCAAGCAGGTGGCGGTGCCGATCGACTTTATCGGCGTGGAACGCGACCCTGGCGGACAGTTGCGCGCAGGCTTCGAAGGTTCCCGACGCATCGACCGCCAGGAGTTCGGCGTCAAGTGGAACACTGCCCTGGATTCGGGCGGCATGCTGGTCTCAGACCGCGTGATGCTGGAATTCGAAGTCTCCGCCGTCAAGGTGGAATCCACCCGGCAGTAGGGGCCCCGGCAGTAGGGCCCGGCAGTAAGGGCCCCGGCGGCAAGAGACGGCGAGCCGCGCTCAGTCCTCGGCCTGGTACACCGAAATCAGGGCAGCGAACCCGCGCCCGCTGACCTCCGCGGGAACAGCTGAGCCGACCACGGTGTCGTAGGTGTCCAGCGGGTGCAGGCTGCCGTCCGCGGACGCCTGCGCCTGGCCCTGCAACAGCATCAGGAACTGGCCGTCGGCGACCGTCAGCAGTTGCTTCTTGGACAGTTCAACGATCAACAGTCCCGCGCCCCAGGCCCCGCGGCGCGCCATGACATTCAGTGCCCGGCACGGTCCGGTGGGCAGGCTGCATTCGGCGCTGCTGCCGCCGTCGAACCGGAATGGCCGGAACCGTTCCATCTGGTGCTGCGTGCCGTCCACGGTCAGGAAGGCGACGTCGCCGTCCACTACGGTGAAAATCCGGTCCATGCCGGGGAATTCGGAAAAGCTGCCGTCCGAACCGACGTCCGCCAGGCTCAGCCGCCATGCCGGGAGCCCGTCGGCGCCCGCGGCGCCGGCCGCTACCTCCCGGGTCACACCGCCGCCGTTCCGCCACCGCTGTTCCTTCAGCGACGCTGCAGGGATGATGTCCATGGGGCTCCTTGTCCGGATGTTATAGCTGCCGGTTCCAGTTCAGCACATATGCGTCCTGGTAGCCGTCCGGGCCGCTGATCGCCGTCGTCTCGTTGCGTTCGAATCCCAGCGACCTGACGATGCGGAGGGGCGCGGTGTTGTCCGGATGCACCAGCGCTAGGATCGGCGGTAACTCCAGGAACTCGTTGACGTGGACGACGACGGCGCCCACCGCCTCGCGTCCGTAGCCGCGGTGCCACACGGCCGCGTCGAAGCGGAAATAGAGGTTCAGCACCGGCCGGCCGGACAGCGATACATGCCTGACCCCGGCGAAGCCGATGGCCTCTTCGCGGCCGGGCAGGCGGACCGCAAAATAGCCCACCCCGTAGTTTTCCCACTGGGCTTCCCAGCGCTGGAAGAGGCCGTCGGCTTCCTCGTTCCATTGCAGCGCGTCCGACGGGTTGAAGCGCGTGGTGCGCCGGTCGGAGAGGATGCGGAACATGGCGTCGATGTCTCCCGGGGTCGGCTGGTTCAGCAGCAGCCGGGCCGTTTCCAGCATCGTTTCCATTGACCGCCCACCTCGGTTCTGGATGTTTGAGCACGTCCCGCCTACAGCCTAGGCGTCCGAAGCCCTTCCGGGCAGCCCATGGTAGCGACAGGATAGTAAGAGTCAACGGGCGCAGCAGCCTGTGGATAACTTTACTTTGAAAGTTGAGTTGACTAGACTCAAGTTAGTTATTTCGACCAGTACTACTGCGGCTGGCCAGATCCATCAGGGAGTGAAAGGGAGATGAGCGTTGGACGCTAAATTCACCACCAAGAGCCAAGAGGCGCTGTCGGCTGCTGCCATGAATGCGTCAACGGCTGGCAATCCTCAGATCGAACCAGCCCACCTGCTCAAGGCCCTGATGGACCAGCGCGACGGCGTGGCCGTGGCCGTGCTGAAGTCGGCCGGCGCGGACCCGGACTCGGTGAGCGTGCAGGCGAGTACCGCGATCAAGGCGCTGCCGTCGTCGTCGGGATCTTCGGTAGCGCAGGCCCAGTATTCCCGGGGGCTGCTCCAAGCGGTCCAAGCGGCCCAGCAGGAGGCGGAGCAACTGGGGGATACCTATGTCTCCACCGAGCACCTGCTGCTGGGGCTCTCGGCGGACAGCTCCGCCGTCGGTAAGATCCTGCGGGACGCCGGCGCCTCGCATGAGGCGCTGCTCGCCGCGCTGCCGGGCGTCCGCGGAGACCGGAAGGTCAACAGCGCGGACCCCGAGAATACCTTCCAGGCGCTGGAGAAATTCGGCACCGACCTGACCGCCATAGCGCGCTCCGGCAAGTTGGATCCGGTGATCGGCCGCGACTCGGAAATCCGCCGCGTGGTCCAGGTGCTCTCGCGCCGGACCAAGAACAATCCGGTGCTGATCGGCGAGCCCGGCGTCGGCAAAACCGCGGTGGTGGAGGGGCTCGCGCAGCGGATGGTGGCCGGCGATGTGCCCGAATCGCTGCGCGGCAAGACGCTGATGTCGCTGGACCTCGCCGCCATGGTGGCCGGCGCCAAGTACCGCGGCGAGTTCGAGGAGCGGCTGAAGGCCGTGCTGGAGGAGATCAAGAACTCCGACGGACAGATTGTCACCTTCATCGACGAGATCCACACCGTGGTCGGTGCGGGGGCGTCCGAAGGTTCGATGGACGCCGGCAATATGCTCAAGCCGATGCTGGCCCGCGGCGAGCTCAGGCTGATCGGCGCCACCACGCTGGACGAGTACCGCGAAAACATCGAGAAGGACCCGGCGCTGGAGCGCCGCTTCCAGCAGGTCTACGTGGGCGAGCCGAGTGTGGAGGACACCATCGGCATCCTGCGCGGGCTCAAGGAACGCTACGAGGCGCACCACAAGGTCTCCATCGGCGACTCGGCGCTGGTGGCCGCCGCGACCCTCTCCAACCGGTACATCTCCGGCCGGCAGCTGCCGGACAAGGCCATCGACCTGGTGGACGAGGCCGCCTCGCGGTTGCGGATGGAAATCGACTCCGCGCCCGAGGAGATTGACCAGCTGCGCCGCGCCGTCGACCGGCTCACCATGGAAGAGCTGGCGCTGGCCAATGAAACGGATGCGGCCTCGCGGGACCGGCTGGAAGCGCTGCGCGCCGACATGGCGGACAAGAAGGAGCAGCTGGCCGGCCTCAACTCCCGCTGGGAAGCGGAAAAGGCCGGGCTGAACCGGGTGGGCGACCTGAAGGCCAAGCTGGACGAGCTGCGCTCGCAGGCGGACAAGTCCCAGCGCGAGGGCGACCTGGCGGAGGCTTCCCGGATCCTGTACGGCGAGATCCCGACGCTGGAGAAGGAATTAGCCACTGCGCAGGCCGCCGAAGCGCAGGGCGGAGCCGACCGCGACCTGATGGTCTCCGAGGAGGTGACAGCGGACGATATTGCCGAGGTCATCTCCGCGTGGACCGGCATCCCGGCCGGACGCATGCTGCAGGGCGAAAGCCAGAAGCTGCTGCACATGGAGGAATTCATCGGCTCCCGGCTGATCGGCCAGAGCAAGGCGGTGGCCTCGGTGTCCGACGCGGTGCGGCGTGCCCGTGCCGGCATCAGCGACCCCGACCGGCCCACCGGCTCGTTCCTCTTCCTGGGCCCCACCGGCGTCGGCAAGACGGAACTGGCCAAGGCGCTGGCGGACTTCCTGTTCGACGACGAACGCGCCATGGTCCGGATCGACATGAGCGAGTATTCGGAGAAACATTCCGTGTCCCGACTGGTCGGTGCCCCGCCCGGCTACGTGGGCTACGAGGAGGGCGGCCAGCTCACCGAGGCCGTGCGCCGTCGGCCGTACTCGGTAGTCCTGCTGGATGAGGTGGAGAAGGCCCATCCCGAGGCCTTCGACATCCTGCTGCAGGTGCTCGACGACGGACGCCTCACCGACGGGCAGGGCCGCACGGTGGACTTCCGCAACGTGATCCTGGTGCTGACCTCCAACCTGGGCTCGCAGTTCCTGGTGGACCAGTCCATGGACCAGGAGAAGAAGCGCGAAGCCGTCCTGAACGTGGTGCACGCCAGTTTCAAGCCCGAGTTCCTCAACCGGCTGGATGACGTGATCATCTTCGATCCGCTGAGCATCGAGGAGCTGTCCCGGATCGTGGACCTGCAGGTGGCCTCGCTCGCGGCCCGGCTGGCCGACCGCCGGCTGGTGCTGGAGGTCACGGACGCGGCTCGGGAATGGCTGGCGCTGGCCGGCTTCGATCCGGCCTTCGGCGCCCGGCCGCTGCGCCGGCTGGTGCAGCGCGAGATCGGCGACAAACTGGCCCGGGGCCTGCTGGCCGGCGAGATCAGCGACGGCGACACCGTGCTGGTGGATGCCCCGGAAATCGACGCCGCGGCCGGGGCAGGCGGCCTCACCGTGCAGGCAAAGGTAGGTGCGGTCCGCAACGGCTAACCGCCTGCCGGAGATAGAAAGCCCGGCGGAACACAACAGTCCGGCGACGCCGCGTGAGCGGTGGTCGCCGGACTGTTTGCGTCGGCGGCCTTACTGGCCCACCAGCGTGCTGGTGATCTCCTCGCCTTCATCGGCGATCTTGAAGCAGTCGATCCTGCGGTCGCCCTGGGCCCAGGTTTCCTTGGACGGCATCCCGTAGGAGTCCTTCAGCTCCGGCTGGTCGGCCGCGGAGTCGTTGAGGACGACGGCGGTGCAGACCTCCTGTGCCTTCAAGTTCAGTTTGTCGGCACCCGGGAATTCTTCATCGGCGCCATAGGAGAACGTTCCGACCAGCTGCGCCGTGTGCGGGGTGTCGCAGGTGACCACGGTGGCGTCACGCATGACGGCCTCGAAATCGGTGAAGCATTGGCCCTGCTGGAAGTCGAACGGCGAGACATCCTCGGCGATCACGCCGTCGGCGTTGGCTGTCTCAGCTTTGCTCTGCGACGACGACGGGCTGGCCGCACCGCCGGCCGGTGAACTGTTGGTCAGGCTGGAAACGATCAAGGCGATGATCACGATGGCTACAATGACCACCGCGCCGATAATGACCAGCGGCTTCCAATCGATGTTCCGGCCCGAGCCGGCAGCCGAATCCTCAGTTGCGCCGTCGTCGGCACTGCCTGGGGGCAGGCCGCCGTCGTTGTCAGTGCTTGGGGCCGTGCCGCCGTCGGGGGTGGAATACCACTTCTTTTCCGGTGCGGAACCGTCGGTACTCGCCGGTGCGGATTCCCAGTCCGACGGCGGGAGCACGGGCGACGTCGGTGACACCGCGGGCGACGACGGGGCGGCAGGCGACGCCGGGGCGGCTGTGGACGTCGGCCAGGGCTCCGGTGAGTGCGCGTCCGGGATCGCCGCGTCCTGGATCGACTCAACGCTGTCCAGCCGGTCCTGGTCGCCCGCAGCCGCTCCCGCCGGCGCGGTGCCGCTGACTTTGATGTCGTCCTCGCGGTTGCCTCCGACCAGGCGGCCGGCAGCCTCAGCTTCCTCCTCTACCGCCTGGGCCTCAGCGGCAGCAACGGCCACATCGGCCTCGGCTGCGGTTTCGTCGCTGATCCGCGCCTCATGCAGGGTCGGTTCGGCCAGTTCGACGTCGTCGGCGCTCACATGGAGGTCAGGTTCCTGCACGTTGGGATCCTCCGGGCCCTCTGGTGAAGGCCTCCCGCGGTCCTCAGGCCGCTTGTCCTGTTCGCTCATGGGGAAACTTGCCTTCCGTGCGTGCTGTCCTCCGGGAGAAAAGGAGAACTGGTCCACGATGACTTTAGCCAACAATCCCGTTGTGCGGCACGATTTTGTCGTTTCCTGCCGGCGGGGAGCCGCTTCTCGGCCGCTGGCCACCGTGCCACGAGCAGCGTGGAAAACCATGTACCCTAGAGGTACGACAGAATTGATCAATTATTCCGGAGCCTCGTGCGTCTTACCGTGCGACCACCTCCGGATCGACGTACAAAGGGGGTCACGCCATGGGGCGCGGCCGTCAGAAGGCAAAAGCAACCAGGCAAGCCCGGGACATGAAGTACTACAGCCCGGCCACTGACCTCACTGCTCTCCAGCGCGAACTCGGCGCTGCGAAACGCCACACCTCCGACGCATTCTCCGATAGCCCGCCTGAGCCGGACTATTCGGGTTATGAGGACAAGTACGCGGATCAGTACGACGACGACGAGGACGAAGGCAGCCGCAACGTCGGCTAGCCGGCCTCGGGCGCTCCGTCGCTGCCGGGCGTCATTTATCTGCACCGGCCCTGCTTGAGCTATGCGTGGTTTAACGCGCAGCGCCCCGCCACCTTCCTCAACGGATCTGTCCCAGTAATCGGGGACACCGGTTCCGGAGGGGACGCAGCGGTGCGGTAGTCGGGACCCTAAAGCTCCTGCAACAAGATCGGCTCGGTGGTCGGCTGCGGTGACCCTCCTGCTGGCTCAACCGTGAGGCCCACGTGGGTCGCACCGGAAATGTCCTCCAGCATGTTCATGCTGGTCTGCCCGGTGGCTGCGATCAGTCCTGCAGGTACAGCCCCCTCGTCGGAAATCAGCCACAGTTCGTAGGCGCGGTCCTCCGCCAAGGCTGGGAGGCCTTCGGCGATCACCGCTGCCTTGCCGCTCTGGGCAGAGACCGCGATGTTGACCACCGCACCATCCGGCAAACGGCCCGGTATCACCTTCGAATCCGGCGCCATCAGGACAGACAGGACTTCTGCCTGCTGGTGGGCGAGCGCCTGCAAGTGCTGTTCGGTCTGGGACTGCTCGCTCGCCAGGCCCACGGCCCAGCCGCCCAAGGCAGCCGTGGCGACCAGCAGGATGCCCGCCGCCGCGCCCAGCCAGCGCACCGCCGTCGTACTCTTCGGCGAAGCCTTACCGGGGCTGGCGCCGGTTTCTCGAGACTTCCGTCCGACATTCACATCCGTCACGACGGCATCCACCGGCAGTTGCCGGGTGTTCCGGATGGAGGCCATCACTTTGTCCTTCAACTCCGGCGGCGGTGCAACGGCCGGCGTCCCGTAGGCCAGCATCGCCGCGGTCTCGCTCAGGCCTCGGAGCTCCTCCCGGCTGTCCTCGTTGGACAAGGCATGGCGTTCGAAAGCCGCCCGTTCGTCGTCGTTCAGGGCGTTGAGGGCGTACGCGCCGGTCAGTAGATGCAACTGCTCGTCCATCACGCCACTCCCAACTTGTCTCTCAAGCGGATCATTCCGTCCCGGATCCGCGTTTTCACTGTTCCCACCGGAATATGCAGCATGGTGGCGACCTCCCGGTGCGTATGGCCGCCATAGTAAGCCAGCTTGATGGCTTCGCGCTGGTTGTCGGTCAATGTGTCAAGCGCCTTGGCTACCCGTTCGGATTCAAGCCGAAGTTCCACCGTATCGGCGACGTCGTCGTAGCTGGCCTGGTATTCCTTGACCCCTTGCCGCAGGTCCCGATCGGCGCTGGCCTGGCTGGCGCGGACCCGATCTACGGCCCGCCGGTGCGCGATCACCAGAATCCAGGAGAGGGCCTTGCCTCGATCGGCGTCGAATCGTCCGGCCTGTTGCCAGACTTCCACGAAGACTTCCTGGGTGACTTCCTCACTTTGGGCGGGGTCGCGGACCACCCGCCGGACCAGGCCGAAAATGGTGGGCGCCACGGCGTCATACAGGGCCTCAAAAGCGGCTTCGTCGCCCAACGCCACGCGGCGGATGAGTTCCTGATGCGTCGCTGGTCCGGTCGGTTCCACCGACCGCAGCCATGGCAATCGCATGGGGTCAAGGTTCTCATGGCCGTCGGCCATGGTGTACCTCCTGACTCCTGTGTCGGCAGTTTAATTCCCGGCTGCAGCCCGGAGCGGCTGCTTGTCCCAGGTACGACGGCGGCTGTGGGCCGCCGTCGTACCTTCCCCCATCCCCCCCCCAACCGGAGGGCTCGCTGCTACTTGCCCGGAGGCATCAGCACCGAGTCGATCAGGTACACGGTGGCATTAGCGGTCTGGACGCCGCCGCACACCACCTTGGCGCCGTTGACCATCAAGTCATCGCCGCTTCCAGTCACCTCCACGGATCCGCTCTGCACCGTGGCGTGCTCACCGGCAATCTCCGCCGGGGCTAGCTGGCCCTCCACCACGTGATAGGTGAGGATGCTGCTCAACATGTCCGCGTCCGACTTGAGCTTCTCCACTGTTGCCGCGGGAATCTCCTCAAACGCCGCATCGACCGGCGCGAAGACGGTGAATTCTCCGCTGTTCAGCGTGTCGACCAAGTCCACGTCGGGATTAAGCTTGCCGGAGACAGCTGCCGTGAGTTGGGTCAGGATCGGGTTGTTAGAGGCGGCGACAGCCACAGGATCGGCGGCCATTCCCTCCACAGAACCGGCGCCGTCGGGAACCTGCGCGGCGTAATCGGCGCAACCGGATCCAACCAGATTTGCCATCGGGTCTCCCATCGAGCTGTCGGATTCCCCAGCCGCCATCGACTCGGACGACATCGAGTCGGTGCCGCCGGTCTCCTCACTGGCGGCACCCGGCGCCTCCGACTCACCGGAGGCACCGCAAGCGGCCAGTCCCAAGGTTGCTGCCGCTACGAGTCCCAGTCCTGCAAACGTCCTGCTAGTGCTCTTCAACATGGCATTTCTCCTTACTGGGTTGGCGGCTGCCGCCGCCCTGTCCCAGGAGGCGGAACCTCCGGGCTGTCATCGTGTATTCGGAGGAGCGGGCCCGGCGGATTGGACATCGAGGAAAAGTTTTCCAAGCGGCTCAGGGCTCAACGGTGACGGAGATGGAATGCCACCCGGAGGCGCCGTTGGGGATCGGGTCCGCCCGGTCCGGGGTCTGCAGTCCGTCGACCGAGTCGTAGGCGCGTACCCGCAGGTAGTGTCGCCCGGGCTCAGCCCGCCAGCTGAAGGACCACTGACGCCACGTGTCAATGCTGGCTTCCGCGGCGAGCACGGCCTCCCGCCAGGGGCCGTCGTCCACCTGGATTTCCACACGGTCAATGCCCCGCTGTTGAGCCCAGGCAGTGCCGCCCACTGCCACATCTCCTGCCGGCACACTGGCAAATGGCCGCGGCGCCTCGATCCGCGATGCCGTCTTGATCGGCCCGCGATCGGACCAGCCGCGGTCCGTCCAGTAAGCGGTCTTGTCCTGGAAGCGGGTGACCTCCAGATCCACAACCCATTTGGTGGCCGAAACGAAACCGTACAGACCCGGGACCACCATTCGGACCGGAAATCCGTGTTCCAAGGGCAGCGGCTCGCCGTTCATCCCGACGGCCAGCAGCGCATCCCGGCCGTCCCTGAGCGCTTCCAAGGGGGTGGAGGCGCTGAAGCCATCGGCGCTTCTCGACAGCACCATATCGGCGCCGGACAGCGGACGCGCCCGGTCCAGTAGCTTCGCCAGCGGATAGCCGAGCCACCGGGCGTTTCCCGCCAGCTCGCCGCCCACCGGGTTGGAGACACAGGCTAGGGTCACATGCGACTCGACGAGGTCCAGCTCCAGCAGTTCCGGGAAGGACAGGGTAAATTCCTCGTCCACCATCCCGTGGACCCGCAGCTGCCAGCTCGCCGGGTCCACTTGTGGAACCGCCAGCGCCGTGTCGATCCGATAAAAGTCAGCGTTTGGCGTGATGAAAGGGACGACGCCCTGCACCGGTGACTCCACGCCCGACGGCAAGGCTTTGGCAGGGACCGCCGCAGCTGGCAGACGCAAGGCACGGCGGATCTCTTGGATGCCGCCACGCACACCCTTAAGCGCCGAGCCGCTGGCAGCCAAGACAGCAGCGGCCACGGTGAGGACGGCAGCGGTGGCAAAGAAGGAGCGTCGCGAGGGCGTCGGATCGGCATCCGAAGCACTGGCAGCACCTGGTGGCGGCAGCCGGTGCACCAGCAGCCGGAGGGCGGCCAGGCCGGCCACGGTTCCGGCCGCCGTCGGCAGCAGGTCGAAAAGTTCGGCGCCTGACCGGGTGATCACGGCCAGGGCGAGAACGCCGCCCAGCAGCAGCACGGCGGCGGCGCCGTCCCGCCAGCGGCGCCGGGCGAGCAGTCCGACCAGCGCCGCCAGAATGGCCGTCACGGCGCCCATGGCCACCAACAAAACGGCTTTGTCGGCCGTCCCGAAGGTGTCCACGGCGAAGTTCTTCAGCCAGGTCGGCGTGACATCGATGAACGCCGCTCCCACAGCGATCAAGGGAGAGGCGGCGGGGCGGAACCAGACGCCCACCAGCTCTGCGCTGCCCAGCAGGAGACCAGCGGACACCACGCCGGCAGCGGCGGCCAGGACGGATCGGGGCAGTCGTCTAAAAGTCTTCACACCTTGTCTTCGGAGCCGGAGCCGGCCCGTATTGGACCCCAGCCTTAACCGACCCAATCCGTCCGGCAACTCGTTCCGAATTGTTGGCAGGTGTCCGCGGCTGAACAGACCGGGATGCGGGCGCCGGAAACGGTTGACGAGAGGAGAACATCATGGTCCGGACAGACAACACAGGTGTCGGCAGCGGCCGGCGGTCCGCGGTGCAGAACGCCGCACTGCTCATTGGCGCAGTATTCCTGGTGGTCGGCGTCCTCGGGTTTGTGCCAGGCATCACCACGAATGTGGGCGAGCTCAGCCTGGCCGGACACCACTCGGGAGCCATGTTGCTGGGGGTGTTCCAGGTGTCGATCCTGCACAACATCGTCCATTTGCTCTTCGGCGTGGCCGGAATTGCGCTGTCGCGTAGCCGTGCCGGTTCGCGGAACTTCCTGATCTGGGGCGGGGTCATCTACCTGGTGCTGTGGATCTACGGGCTGGTCGTCGGACATGATTCTCCGGCCAACTTCGTTCCGCTGAACAACGCGGATAACTGGCTGCATCTGGTGCTTGGTGCGGGGATGCTCGGACTGGGCTTGTTGCTCGGTCGCGGGCAGGTGGCCGCAGACCGTTGAGCGATCGCCCACGGCAGTCCTGCCGTGAACGGCAGCGGATCGGCGTCATGGCCCCGCTGGCTTAGCCTGCCCGTTCCACACGGCGAGGACGCGCCGGTGTTTGGCGTCCCCGTCGGGCCGCATGTCCACCAAGGCTGCCTGCTCTACGTGGACGACGTCGCCCGAGTGAAGCCTTCCTTCTGCCTGGTGGCTGATGTGCGGTCGGAAGTTCTGGCGCATGTGGTGCGGGCTGAGCAGATGGACGTCGGTGCCGAGGGCGTCGAGCAGGCGGTCGTGCAGCAACTGCAGTTGTGGGTGTGGTTCCACCAGCGACACCGGGACGGAACGGTTCCGGCCAAAGAAGTCGTCCGCCCCGGCGCGGACCTCAAAGGCTTGCAAGCCGGAGAACGCGGGGTCTATCCGCTTCGTCACACCGTCGGGCGGCTCTTTGCTGTCGAAGCGCGCCAGCGTGATGTGCAGTGGCCATTCGCTCCGCTCGAACGTGTGTCCGGCCCGCACCGGTTTGATGAACACCACCACCACGTACGCACCCATACGCCCAGTGTCCCACCGGGGTGTGAAGTGCGGACCTGTCCGCCACAGCAAACCGCCCCTGTACCGGTTGGTGCAGGGGCGGTTCGGCGTCTATGACGGCTGGTCAGCGAGGACTCAGGCGTAGGAATTGACCAGGTGGACGGCACCGCCGTCGACGCCCTTGGCGCCCTGGACAAAGTCGACGCCGCCCAGCGATGAGTCGACGGGAGCAACCTGCCCCATGACCCAGGCCGGCATGCCGCGCTCGTTCAGCCGCTGCAGGGCGGCATCGGCCCCGGCCGCGTCCACGATGGCCACCATGCCGACGCCGAGGTTGAGCGTCCGCTCCAGATCGGCCTGCGGCACGTTGCCCAGTTCCCCGATGAGTTTGAAGATGGCGGGCAATTCCCAGGTGGAGCGGTCCACCGTGGCCATCAGCCCTTGTGGCAGCACCCGTGCCAGGTTCGCGGCCAGGCCGCCGCCGGTGACGTGGCTGAAGCCGTGTACCCCGGCCGCCTCAAAGCGGGCCAGGTCCAGGCAGTCTGCCGCGTAGACGCGGGTAGGTTCCAGCAGTTCCTCGCCCAGTGTGCGGCCGAGTTCGGTCACCTGCCGGTCCAGGGCCCAGCCGGCGTGGTTAATCACGCGGCGGACCAGGGAGTACCCGTTGGAGTGGATGCCGGAGGACGCCATGCCGATCACGACGTCGCCGTCCTTGACCCGCTCGGGGCCGAGCAGCGCGTCGGCCTCCACCAATCCGGTGGCGGCGCCGGCAACATCGTATTCGTGCTCGCCCAGCAGGCCGGGATGTTCGGCCGTTTCGCCGCCAACCAGAGCGGTGCCGGCCACCTCGCAGGCGGCCGCGATGCCACGCACAATGTCCGCGATCCGTTCCGGGACCACCTTGCCGCAGGCGATGTAGTCGGTCATGAACAGCGGCTCCGCGCCCACCACCACAATGTCGTCGACGACCATGCCGACCAGGTCGAACCCGATGGTGTCGTGGATATCCATCGCCTGCGCGATGGCCACCTTGGTGCCCACGCCGTCGGTGGACGTGGCGAGCAGCGGCTTGCGGTACTTCAGCAGGGCGGAGACGTCGTACAGCCCGGCGAAACCGCCGACCCCGCCGATCACGTTGGAGTTGTGAGTGGCCTTGATGGCACCCTTCATCAGCTCAACCGCCCGGTCGCCGGCTTCGACGTCGACGCCGGCGCTGGCATAGGTGATCTGGCCCTGTTCGGGGGAGGTCATACTCGCTCTTTCTTGTCTTCGGCGGTCAGGAGATTCTCCAGGTCCGAGTCCGGCCCTGGGTCGCAGGAGCCGTGCTCCGGTTCTTCGCCGCTGCGCTCAAGCAGATTTTTGCCCAAGCGGTCCGCGGACGGCAGCTCAATCGGATACTCGCCGGTAAAGCAGGCGGTGCACAGCCGCTCGCGCGGCTGTTCGGTGGCCTCGATCATGCCGTCTTCGGAGATGTAGCCAAGGCTGTCCGCTCCGAGGGAGGCCCGGACATCCTCAACGCCGATGCCGTTGGCGATCAGTTCGGCCCGGCTGGCGAAGTCGATGCCGTAGAAGCACGGCCACTTGATGGGCGGCGACGAAATCCGCACATGCACCTCGGCCGCGCCGGCTTCCCGCAGCATCCGGACCAGGGCACGCTGGGTGTTGCCGCGGACGATCGAATCGTCGATCACCACCAGCCGCTTGCCCTGCACCACCGACTTCAGCGGGTTGAGCTTCAGTCGGATTCCCAGCTGGCGGATGGTCTGGCTGGGCTGGATGAACGTCCGGCCCACGTAGGCATTCTTGACCAGCCCCTGGCCGTAGGGGATGCCGGATGCTTCGGCATAGCCGATGGCTGCCGGTGTTCCGGATTCAGGGGTGGGGATTACCAGGTCGGCCTCGACCGGATGCTCTTTCGCCAGCTTGCGGCCCATCTCCACACGCGCGGCGTGGATGCTGCGGCCGTTGATGGCGGTGTCCGGCCGGGCCAGGTAGACGTACTCGAACACGCAGCCGGCAGGTTTTTTCTCGGCAAAACGCTGGGAGCGCAGTCCGTTCTCGTCGATCGCGATGAACTCACCGGGCTCGACTTCCCGGACGAAGGAAGCGCCGACAATGTCCAGCGCAGCGGTCTCGGAGGCCACCACCCAGCCGCGCTCCAACCGGCCGAGCACCAGCGGACGGACTCCCGCGGTGTCGCGGGCAGCATACAGGGTGCCCTCATCCATAAAGGTGAAGCAGAACGCGCCGCGCAGCTTGGGCAGCAGTTCCATCGTGCGCTCTTCGAGCGACTGGCCTTCCTGGCCGGCCATCAGCGCCGTGACCAGCGCGGTGTCAGTGGTATTCCCCTGGGCCATCTCGCCGCGGTCGGGCTTGCCGAATTTCTCCAGCACCTTGTCGTACAGCTCCGCGGAGTTGGTCAGGTTGCCGTTGTGGGCCAGCGCCACCGTCCCGGTTGCCGTCGCCCCCAGCGTGGGCTGCGCATTGGCCCAGGTGGAGCCGCCCGTCGTGGAGTAGCGGCAATGGCCGACGGCGATGTGCCCGGTCAACGTGTTAAGCGTCGTTTCGTCGAAGACTTGGGACACCAGGCCCATGTCCTTGTAGACGTTGATGCGCTTGCCATCGCTGGTTGCAATGCCGGCGGACTCCTGTCCGCGGTGCTGCAAAGCGTACAAGCCGTAGTAGGTCATTTTTGCTACTTCTTCACCGGGGGCCCAGACGCCGAAAACGCCACAGGCATCCTGGGGTCCTTTTTCGCCGGGGAGAAGATCATGGGAGAGTTTTCCGTCACCGCGTGCCACCCGCTTATTCTCTCATGTGCCCGACGGGCAGCATCATCGAGGTGACGGGAATTACGGCCGGCCCCCGGCAGGTTACGTCCGGCGTTCGCCTTCGGATTCGCCGTCCTGGTCGCCGCTGGTACCTGCGCTGCCGTGCTGCGGCGTGGATTCGCCGGGTCCGGCTTCGTGGTTCTCGGCGGCGGCAGGCTCGTCATGACCCGGAGCAGTTGTGGCGCCGGCATCCGCGACGGAGCCTTCGGTGGCTTCCTGACCCGGCTCGGCAACGGCCGTTGCCGGCTTGGCACGCTTGACGCTGATCCGGTCGATGACCAGGAACAGCAGCGATCCGATCAGGATGCCGGCCAGTGCGAACAGCACGGCCAGGAAGGCGAAGATCGTGCCGCGGGTGAAATCGGGGTTCTCCGGACCGGTGTAGGCGGAGATGGCGGCAGCAACGACGCCCAACACGGCCCAGATGAGGACGAAGGGGACGAACCTGGGCGCCCGGCGGACGGTGACGTCCCGACGTTCCGGATCAGCCTGCCGGTTGTCGCGGGCCGGTTCTTGCTCAGCAGTCATGCGTTCCAGCCTACCGGGCGAAGAGCGGCAGCCTATCCGCCAGTTCGGCCCGCAGGCCGGAGGCAGCCACCTTGCCCTTGGCGACGGCGCTGTCCCAGCCCAGTGCCCCCGTCACCAGGGCCAGCCAGGTGGCGGGATCGGTTTCCACCACGTTCGGGGGAGTCCCGCGGGTGTGCCGCGGGCCTTCGATGCACTGCGCGACGCCGAACGGCGGCACCCGCACTTCCACGCTGTTGCCGGGAGCGCGCTCGGAGAGTTCTTCCAAGGCATACCGCACCGCCGTGGCAGTGGTCTTTCGGTCGGTGGCCCCCGCCCGCCACGCAGCCAAGGCGGCATTGCCGTCTGCCGCCGCGATCCGGCGTCGTACTCCCATGGTTGGTTCTCCGGCTCAGTCCAGCAGGGCGACCATGGGCGGTGCCAGCCGGAGCCGGCCGACAGGCTGGCCGCCGCCGAGTACCGGCTTGACCACTTCCTCCAGCACCGGTCCGACCTTGTCTACGTCGATCGCGTCGCAGGCTGCCAGCAGGGTCAGCGCGATCAGCGAGCCGGCGCGGGAACTGCCGTCCAGGATCTTCACGGCTACCGAAACCCCGGTCTGCGTCCCCATCACCATCACGCCTTCGGCGCCGGACTTGGCGATGATCTCCAGTTCCTCCATCACCACGGTGTTCTCCTGGCCGCGGCCGTGGACCGCCCAGGGGTAGTCCAGCATGGCGGTGGCGATGGTGGCCGCCCGGGCATCGGCGTTCTTGTCCGCCGGGGCTTTGGCAAGCTTGCCGACGGCGCGGGCGAGGCCGGTCAGGGACAGCGCCGGGGCCGGGGCACCACACCCGTCGACCGCGATGTGCTCGATTTTCTCTTCGGCGTACTCCTCGAGAACTTCCATGACCCGGCGCTGGATCGGGTGGTTCGGCTCCAGGTAGCTGCGGGTGTTCCAGCCGTTCTCCGTGCAGGCCCACAGGAAGGCGGCGTGCTTGCCGGAACAGTTGAAAGCCAGCCGCTGCTGTCCGCGTTCGGTGCGGACCAGCCAGCCGCGCGCCTGTTCGTCCTGCGGCCAGGCCGGCGGGCAGCGCAGATCCGCGTCGGTCAGGCCGGCGGCCTTGAGCATGCCTTCCACCACGTCCATGTGCTCGAGCGATCCCACGTGGCTGGCGCAGGCCAGGGCCACCTGGTCGCCGCGAAGCGGGACGCCGGATTGCATCGCGGCCAGGGCTTGAAAGGGCTTGAGCGCGGAGCGCGGGAAGATCGGGGCGGTGATGTCGCCGAGTTCGGTCACCACGGTGCCGTCCGCGGCCATCACGACGGCGGAGCCCAAGTGGCGGGATTCGATGAAACCGTTGCGTTCAACGACCGCCAGTTCCACGGCGTCCGCAGCTTTGAATGTCTCGGGCATGGACTTAGTTTAGGTCCGGCGCAACAACTTCGAGGCTCCGCCCCGCGCCAAGTAGGCTAGTTCTTTGTGAAGGTACTTGTGATCGGCCCCGGTGGCCGCGAGCACGCAATAATCCGTTCCCTGTTGGCCGATCCGTTTGTGACCGAAGTCCACGCCGCCCCGGGCAACGCCGGCATCGCGCAGATCGTCCCCACCCACCCGGTGGACGCCAGCGACCCGGCAGCGGTCACCGCGCTGGCCCAGCGGCTGGAATCTGACCTGGTGGTGGTGGGCCCGGAGGCACCGCTGGCCGCCGGAGTGGCGGACCCGCTGCGCGCGGCCGGGATCCCGGTGTTCGGTCCCAGCAAGGAAGCCGCCCGGCTGGAGGGCTCCAAGGCCTTTGCCAAGCAGGTCATGGCCGCGGCGAACGTGCCCACCGCGATGGCGCATGTGGCCACCAACGCCCAGGAAGCGGCCGAGGCGCTCGATGCGTTCGGCGCGCCGTACGTGGTCAAGGACGACGGACTGGCTGCCGGCAAGGGCGTGGTGGTGACCGGGGACCGGGACGCCGCGCTGGCCCACGCCCAGGCGTGCTTCGACGCCGGCGGCTCCGTGGTGATCGAGGAATTCCTGGACGGCCCGGAAGTCTCCTTGTTTGTGATTTCCGACGGCGAACGCGCCATTCCGCTGGTGCCCGCGCAGGACTTCAAGCGGATTTTCGACGGAGACGAAGGCCCGAACACCGGCGGCATGGGCGCCTACACTCCGCTGTCCTGGCTGCCGCCCGGATTCGTCGATGAGGTCATGGACCGCGTGGCGCTGCCGACGATCCGCGAGATGGCCAACCGCGGCACACCGTTCGTCGGCGTGTTGTTCTGCGGCCTGGCTGTCACCCGGCGTGGCGTGCGCGTGATCGAGTTCAACGCCCGCTTCGGCGACCCGGAAACCCAAGCCGTGCTGGCCCGGCTGCGCACGCCGCTGGGCGGACTGCTGCTGGCCGCGGCCAAGGGGGAATTGGACGACGCCGAACAGTTGGTGTGGTCC
The DNA here is from genome assembly GCF_005047635.1 of Arthrobacter sp. CAU 1506. Taxonomy (GTDB): domain Bacteria; phylum Actinomycetota; class Actinomycetes; order Actinomycetales; family Micrococcaceae; genus Crystallibacter. The sequence continues at coordinate 99,144 of NZ_SUKC01000006.1, forward strand.
AAACGGTCCGCGGTGGCGGTGGTGCTGGCCTCGGAGAATTACCCGGGAACGCCGCGCACCGGCGACCGGATCCGCGGGCTGAAGAAGGCCAACGCCCTGGAGGACGTGCATGTGATCCACGCCGGAACGGCGCTGGACGAGAACGGCAAGGTGACCAGCGCCGGCGGGCGGGTGCTCGCCGTCGTCGCTTTGGGCGAAGATCTGGTGGAAGCCCGCGAACGGGCGTACGAAGGCATCGGCGCCATCGGGCTCGAGGGGTCGCAGTTCCGCAGCGACATCGCCCTGCTGGCCGCCCAGGACGCCATCACCGTGCCGGTGCCGGCGACGCACGCCCTGCCCCAGGCCGAAGCACAGAGAGACTGAGGATCGCCATGGCATTCGCCCCCGACGTGCTGGAACTGCCCGGCTGGAAGCATGTCTACTCCGGGAAGGTCCGCGACCTGTACGTCCCGGCCGTGTCCCAGCAGGTGGAGACCTCCAGCGAGGACATTGCCGCCGAAGGCCTGCTGGACCAGCGCAACGACACCGTCCTGGTGGTGGCAAGCGACCGGATCAGCGCCTTCGACCACGTGCTGTCCAGCGAGATTCCGGACAAGGGCCGGGTCCTCACGCAGCTGAGCCTCTGGTGGTTCGAACAGCTCTCGGCGGGCGACAGCCCGGTGGCCCACCATGTGGTGTCCACGGATGTGCCCGAAGCCGTGGCCGGGCGCGCGATGATCTGCAAGAAACTGGACATGTTCCCGGTGGAATGCATTGCCCGTGGCTACCTGACCGGCTCCGGTCTTGAGGAATACCGGCAGAGCCAGACCGTGTGCGAGCTTCCACTGCCCGCGGGCCTGGTGGATGGCTCGCGGCTGGAGCCTGCCATCTTCACCCCGTCGGCCAAAGCCGAGGTGGGTGAGCACGACGAGAACATCACTTACGACGCGGTGGTCCAGACCGTGGGGGCGGAGACCGCCGGCCGGCTGCGTGAGCTGACCCTGAAGATCTACACCCGCGCCGAGGAGATTGCGCGCGGACGCGGAATCATTCTGGCGGACACCAAGGTGGAGTTCGGGATCGATCCGACGACGGGGGACATCACGCTGGGCGACGAGGTGCTGACCCCTGACTCCTCCCGGTTCTGGGATGCGGAAACGTACGAACCCGGCAAGGCGCAGCCATCCTTCGACAAGCAGTTCGTGCGCGACTGGCTGACTTCGCCGGCCTCCGGCTGGGACCGGAAGTCGGACACCCCGCCGCCGGCGCTGCCCGAGGAGATCGTGCAGAAGACCCGGGCCCGCTACGTGGAAGCCTACGAGCGGCTCACTGGCCGGACGTTCGCCTGACCGGAAGGAAAGTCCGGCCGGTTGGCGGGCCGGCTTCCGGGTAGCGGCCGGCAGCCCGTTCGGCCTCCGTGAGGCGGGCAGCAGCTTCGGCGACGGCCGTGGGGTAGGCGCTGGCACCGCCGTCGTCATCAGGACCGAGGGAGCGCAGCGCGTCCGCGTGTTTCATGGCCCGGAGCATGGCCGCAGTGTGTGGCCGTGATACGTCCGACATGTCCGGGTAATCGATGGCCAAGGCCGGATCCAGTTCATACGCCAGCCAGCGGACGCGGATGGCATCGTGGCGGGCAGCGGCCTCATGCCAGCCGCGGGTGTCCTGGTAGCGGACGGCAGCGGCCGCCCTGCGGGTAATCCGCCAGACGGCGGGGGCCGCGCAGCCGGCGGCCAGCAGCAGCCAGAGCGGCACGGCCGCCGGGAAGAGCACCGCGGCGGCGAGCACCACGGTCAAGGCGCAGCAGAGCCCGGAAAAGCAGTACCAGAATGCCGTGTCCGCGTCAGGGGAGCGGCGCAGGCCGCGTTCGACCGTGTACGAGGTCACCGAAACCACAGCCGCCAGCACCACGGTGGCCACGGCCAGCTGCGCGAACTCTGCGAGGAACATCTGCACCCCTGGGGGACGGAGTTACCTCTATTCCAGTACGGGCGCGGCCTCCAGTCAATGGCGAGGGCTGCCGGGTGCCCCGTTCAAAACGGCAGGTCGAGGGAGGCTAGAGCCTTCGCTCCCAGGTATCGGACTAACGGCCCATGTCTTGCGGGGCTGGCAGCGCCCTGACCTGCGGTTTCTTTCGGTGCCCTCCCCTAAACATGGGAGCGAACGGCCCAGTGCCCGTGGATCAGCCCTCGGTGCGGCCGATCACGTCATCCAACTGCCGGTGCATCAGTGACTGCGGCATCGTGCTGATCAACGACCGCTGGAGTTTCTGCTTCCACGGCTTCTGCTGGCGGGCCATCGCCGCCATCTTGCGCGATTTGCCGACGACCTTGGCGGTATGCGGAGCACGCACCCGTTCGTAGCTGCGCAGGGCCGTGGTGATGTTCCAATCGGCGGCCAGCGCATCGGCCAGCGCGACGGCGTCCTCGAGCGCCTGGCCCGCGCCCTGGCCGAGGAACGGCAACATGGGATGCGCGGCGTCGCCCACCAAGGTGGCATGGCTGCCGGACCAGGCCCGGACCGGCTTCCGATCGAAGAGCTCGTGGGCCATGATGTCCTGGCTCTTGGTGGCGAGGATGACAGCCCGGACGGCCGGGTGCCAGTGTTCGAAGCGCTGCAGGGCCAGCGTGCGCCAGAGGACGTCCCCGTTCTGCGCCAACGCTGCGTTCGGCATGGTGGCATACCAGTAGATCTGCCCGCCGGGCAGCGGCACCATGCCGAAGACCTCTCCGTTGCCCCACGATTCGCCCCACGGGAGCCAGTCCGGATCAAGGTCGCCGATGGGGCAGACCGCACGCATCGCGGTGATCCCGGAGGAGCGCGGCGCTCCGTCGCCCACCAGATCGTGGCGGACCAGCGAGCGCAGGCCGTCGGCGCCGATCACCAGGTCGGCGTGCATGCTGCCGCCATTGTTCAGCGTGACCGTTCCGCCATGCGCATCGCGGCGGAACTTTACGGCCTGCAGGCCCAGATGAACGGTGTTCACATACAGCGAGTCGTTCAGCAGCGTAGTGAGGTCCGAGCGGTGGATCGCCCGCAGCGGGTGGCCGTACCGGTGGCGCAGGTCATCGCTGCTGAAGCTGGCCAGCACGTTGCCGAACTGGTCATGGGAGCTGCCGCCGACCGGAAGCGAGGCATCTTGGAAGGCGGCGAGCAGGCCGAGGCGGTCCAGGGCGCGCGTTCCGTTGGCCCAGATGGTGAGTCCGGTGCCCATCGGCTGAAGCGTTCCGGAGCGTTCGACCACATGGACTTTCCAGCCGGTTCGCTGCAAAGCCCGCGCAGTGGCGAGCCCGGCGATTCCGGCCCCTACGATGAGCGCCGAGCGCTGCTGTGAAGCCATGGGTCCATACTTCCCGCTTTAGGGGCGGCTTCACAACTTCCCGGCGGTACAAACTCGGCGCGGGAGCGGAAAAGCAAGAACTCCCGCTGCTCGGATGAGCAGCGGGAGTTCTTCTCTATGGTCGGGGTGACAGGATTTGAACCTGCGACCTCGTCGTCCCGAACGACGCGCGCTACCAAGCTGCGCCACACCCCGATACCGGTGCCCCGCCGTCGTCTTGATGACCGCGAAAGCAACTGTTCAAGGATAGCGGAGACAGGTCCGAAACGAGAAATCGGCGTCCGGCTGCCTGCCCGGATCAGATCAGCGAATCCTTCCACGCGGCGTGCAGCTGTGCGAAGCGGCCGCTGCCGGCGATCAGCTCCGCCGGGGACCCGTCCTCCACCACCTGGCCGTCATGGACCACCAGCACGCGGTCGGCAATCTCCACCGTGGACAGCCGGTGCGCGATGATCAGCGCGGTGCGGTTGCCGAGCAACGTCTGCAGGCCTTCCTGGACCTGGCGCTCGCTCGGAACGTCCAGCGATGCGGTGGCCTCATCAAGGATCAACACGGCGGGATCCGCCAGGAAGGCCCTGGCGAAGGAGACCAGTTGCCGCTGCCCGGCCGAGACGCGGCCGCCGCGCTTGTTGACGTCGGTGTCATAGCCTTCCGGCAGGGACAGGATGAACTCGTGTGCGCCGACCGCCCGGGCGGCATCTTCGATTTGCCTGCGGCTGGCCTCCGGGTTGCCCAGGGCGATGTTCTCCGCGACGCTGCCGCTGAACAGGAACGCCTCCTGCGTGACCATCACGACGGCGCGGCGCAGGTCCTCATTGGACAGCTGCCGCAGCTCGACCCCGTCCAGGGTGAGCGATCCCGAGGTCAGGTCATAGAAGCGGGCGATCAGTTTGGCGACCGTGGACTTGCCGGCTCCGGTCTGCCCGACGACGGCGACGGTCTGGCCGGCGGGGATATCCAGATTCAGGTGCGGCAGCACCACCCGTCCGTCGCCGTAACCGAAAACCGCGTTGCGGAATTGGATGGCGCCCCGGGCGTTCCCGAGCGGGACAGGGCTGGCCGGGGGAACCACCGTGGGTTCTTCCTCCAGCAGCCCGGAGACCTTTTCCAGCGCCGACGACGCGGACTGGAACGAGCTGTAGAACATGGCGATCTGCTCGGTGGGGCGGAAAACCTGTTTGGTAGCCAGCAGCACCGCCACCAGCGTGCCGATGGCAAGGTCGCCGTCCAGCACGCGGAAGCCGCCGATCAGCAGCACCGCAGCGACCGTGAGATTCCCGATGCCGTTCAACGCAGGCTGGAGCACGCCGAAATACCTGATGTTCCGAAGCGTGGCGCGGCGGTAGTCGCCGGCCAGTTCATCGAACCGGGCGGCGTTGTCCCGCTCGCGGCGGAAGGCCTTGACCGCGCGGATGCCGGTCATCGTCTCCACGAAGTGCACGATCAGCCGGGCCGAGACCACGCGGGACGCACGGTTGGCCAGCTCCGAACCCTTCTGGTACCACCGGGTGACGAAGGCGATGGGGATGGCGGCGACCAGGATGATCAATCCGCTCTTCCAGTCCAGTCCCACGATGCTGATGGCGGTGAAGACCATGAACATCACGCCGGAGGTCAGCTGGGTGACGCCGTTGTCCAGCAGCTCCCGCAGTGCCTCCAGGTCCGAGGTCTGCCGGGAGATGATCCGGCCGGACGTGTAGGTTTCGTGGAACTCCAAGCTCAACCGCTGGGTGTGCCGGAATACCCGGACGCGCAGGGCCAGCAGCATGGCCTGGCTGAGCCGGGCGGTCACGTAGGTGTAGGCGGCCAACAGCGAGCCACCGGCAATGGCGATGGCCGCGTAGGCTGCGCCGACCAGTACCAGCGGGGCAGCATCCCCGCCGGTCAGGGCGGGCAGGGCATTGTTGATGCCGAAGGCCACCAGCACGGGCCCGGCGGCGCGGGCGGCATTGCTGACCACCACCAGCACCACCGACAGTGCGAACAGCCACTTGTGCGGGGAGACCAGTTCGCCCAACAGACGCAGCGAGCGCCGGCGGACGGCTTTGCGGTCGGCCTTGTCCAGGTTGATGTTGTCTTCGCCGGCGACCCCGGTCATGGAACTCATCGGGATTCCTTACGCGTCCAGGACGTCTTCGACGGAGGGTTCGGCGGCCACAGCCAGCGAAGCGATCACGTAGCGGTAGTGTTCGTTGGTCCGCAGCAGCTCGGAGTGGCTGCCGACGGCGGCTATGCGGCCGTCCTGCAGCAAGGCCACGCGGTCCGCCAGCGCCACGGTTGAAGGCCGGTGGGCCACAATCAGGGTGGTTGTGCCCTGCAGTTCTTGGCGCAGTCGCTGCGTCACCGCCTCTTCGGTCCGCACATCGAGGGCGGACAGCGGGTCGTCCAGGACCAGCACCGCCGGCCGGGCCGCGATGGCCCGGGCCAGTGCGATCCGCTGCCGCTGCCCGCCGGACAGGCTCAGGCCTTCCTCGCCGATCTTTGTCTCCACGCCGTGCGGCAGATCGTAGGCGAACTCGGCCTGCGCCACCTCCAGAGCGCGGGCCAGTACACCCTCAGGGTTGTCGTCGCCGGGCCGGGCACCCAGCAGCACGTTCTCCCGGACCGACGTGGAGAACAGCGTGGAGTCTTCGAAGGCCACCGACACGTGGCTGCGCAGGTCGGTGAGCGGGAAGCGGCGGATGTCCGTCCCGTCCAGCAGCACGGCCCCGGCGGAAACGTCGTACAGCCGGGGGACCAGTTGCAGCAGCGTGCTTTTGCCGGAGCCGGTCACGCCCACCAGCGCCATGGTTTCGCCGGGGCGCACGTGCAGGTTCACGCCGTCCAGTACCGGCGACGTGCCCGGAGCGGCGTCCGGATACCGAAAGACCACGCCGTCCAGGCGCAGGTCTCCGCGGACCGTGCCCGACGGCTGCGGGTCTTCCGGATCCGTGATGGTGTTTTCCGTATCCATCACATCGAAATGCCGGTCCAGCGCAGTCTTGGCCGTCAGCGTCATGCCCATCAGGGACCCGATGGCTTCCACCGGCCCGGCCACCACCGCAGCGGTGGCAAAGAAGGCAACCAACTCGCCCACGCTCATGTGTCCGCCGGCTACTTGAATGATGCCGATGACCAGGGCGGCGCCCAGCACCAGGTCCGGCAGCGAAACAACCGTGGCCAGGAACTTGGACAGCGTGCGGGCCTTGGCCAGTTCGGTTTGGCGCAGTTCTTCCGCCTGCCCGTGGAAATTGTCCAGCGCGTATTTGCCCCGGCCGAAGGCCTTGAGCACGCGGATGCCGTGCACCGATTCCTCCACGGTGGTAGCCAGGTCACCGGCCTGGTCCTGGCTGAGCCGCGAGGAGGCACCAAATGAGGTGCGGAAGCGGAACCCTTGCCAGACCAGCGGTACGGCGGCAACCAGGAAGATGAGCCCCAGCAGTTGGTTCAGCGCGAACATCAACGCCAGACCCACGGCTACCGTCACGAAGGAGACCACCAGCATCATCGATCCGAACGCCAGCCAGCGGCGGATCAGGCCGAGATCGGCCATGGCCCGGGACAGCAGTTGGCCCGACCCCCACCGGTCGTGGAAGGCGGCCGGCAGGTGCTGCACATGCTTGTAGAGACGGGTGCGCATGCCCATCTCCACATCCGTGGCCGGCGCGATGGCGAAAACCCGTCGCAGGTATACCAAGCCCGCTTCGGCCAATCCCAGCGCGGCAATGACGACGGCGGGGCCCCAGACTTCGGAGGGACTGCCACCGGTGTGGATGGTGTCAACGAGACCGCGGAGCACCTGCGGGATGGCCAATGCCACGAGGCTGGCACCGAGGGCGCTCAAGAATCCCAGCATTAGGCGGGGAAGGATGGGCCGGACATAGTCCTTGAGCCTGGCGATGGAGCGCCAGAGGGATAGCTCAGTCATTTCGTCGATTCATCGCCAGGGGTTTCGTCACGCGGCGTGCTTGATCTACCGCGTCAACCATCCTAGCGAGCGGTGCGAGGGCGCGGTCACCTTGAATGGGTCACGGGATCGCACATTCCGTGTGCCGTGATTGCTAGTCTTGCCGAAACCGTTCAGCAGGGGGAGTGCATGGATCTGGCCGAAGCTTTCAGCAGCCTGGAGACGGCTGCCTTCTGGGTGCTTTTCCCGCTGTTGAGGATGCTGGCGGTGCTGCTGCTGGCACTGCGGAAACGGGCAGGCTGGCTGGTGCTGCTGATCGAACCTGTCCTGTCCATGGTCCTGATGGTGGCGGGCGGTGGATTCAGTTTCGGGGTCCTGCTGCTGCCTGCCATCGTCGCTTACGGCTGGTGGCGGTGGCGCAAACGGGCGGCGGACGGGCGGCCGCCGGTGCATGCCGTCACACGCCGGGACGGCGTTGCGGCGGCAGTGTTTGTGGCGCTGGTTCTGGTGTTCTACGGCATCGAGGTTGTGCCGATGATGGTCGTGCACATGACGGACGTTGCGGCAATCGTGCACACGCTGCTGGTCAACGCGCTCACCATGCTGTTGTACTTCGGTCTGGCGCGCGGGGTGGTTGAGGCGTGGTGGCTCGGAATCGCCCTGGCGCTCATGGGGCTGGGCAATGTGGTCGTGGGCCGGGGCTCGATGGGCTTTGACAACCCCGTCTGGCTGCTGGAGGGGTTGGCTCTCACGGGGCTGAACGCGCTGCTGCACTTCTACGGCTGGGCCAAGTGGCGGGCCGCCAGCAAGGAGACGGCTGTCGCCGCCGAATAAACCGGGGTGCGTAAGGCGCACGGTTCCTCCGTCTGGCGCTAGTCGCTTGCCGTTTGCTGTTTGAGCGCGCCTGACGCCGCCTGCTGCCCTGCCATCTGCGCGCGCGACGCTGCCTACCGCAAGCTCCCAATCGCCTGCCCCCGCCGCTTGCCACCAGGCTCTCCATCGCCTGCCGCTAGCCCTTTGCCGTTTGGGCGTGCCTGCGGCCACCTGCTGCCGCCGCCTACCGCCCGCTCCCCATCGCCTTCCGCTTGTCTTCTACGCTGTGGGATCTCACTATCCCTACACATTGGGCTGTTTTGATGGCGGGTCGAAAGTGTGTACGAATAAAATTGTGGTATGGCGCTCGCACCGTTGGACCGGACCGGAGAGATGGAGGAATCCCTCTCCGGCGTGCGTGCGCTGCTGCAGGATATCGCCGCCCGTTTCACCGCCGAGTCCGGGGCGCTGAGCACCCGGGAACTGGCCAACACGGTAGCAGCGGTCGAGGACGTTTCTAAGATTGTGGAGTTCCTGCAGGCCGCCGGCGCCCACGCGGTGGAGCGTGCCGACATCGCCGCGAACGGAGAAACCGCAGCCACCACCACCAGCACCCTTGCTGGCACGCCTGATGCCGGCGAGGCGGGGTGGGCGGACCCGGCCGCGGCGATCAGTGCCGGCTCCGGAAACGACCCCGGCGGTGCGGGTCAGAAACGGCAGCGGCGGCGGAAGACCGAGTTCCGGAACAACGCCGAGTACCTGCGCTCGAGGCTGGGGATCAGCATCATCGAAGCGCGGCGCCGACTACGGGTCGGCAAAGCGGTGACCGCGCCGGTGCGGTTCGACGGCGAACCCGGCACCCCGGCCCTGCCGGTACTGGCCGAGGCGATGGCCGCCGGGGAAATCAGCGGCGACGCCGCGGCCCTGGTCACCGACTCCATCGGCCGTGCCCGCCACGCCGCGCCCGATGCCGGGACGTTGGAGGCGATGGAAGCGTCGCTGGTCCGGCAGGCCGCCGAGACCGACACGGACACGCTGGCGATGGTCGCCAAGACCTGGGAGACAGCGGTCGACCAGGACGGTGCCGAGCCCTCGGAGGAGGAACTGCGGTCCCGGCAGGGCATGTTCTACCGCGGACGCCGGCGCGGGCTGCACCAGTTCGTCATCAACACCACCGACGACCAATACGAAGCCCTCGCCACCGTGATGAACAGCGCCGCGAACCCCCGCATCCAATCCGACGCCATCGAAACCGCCGCCACCCCGGCCAGCAGCAACCCGCGCGAGAGCGGGGCCACCGACGCAGGCCAGCACGGGGACGGCACCCCGGCCGCCGTCACTATCGGCAACGCCGGGCACGCTGGACCCACGGAGACCGGGACCGGTATTGCGGTGGCTGGAACCGAAGACGACCGCCGCACCGAGACGGGCTCCGCATCGCCCACACCCGTGCCAGTAGAAGATGGCGATCTTGCGGAGGCAGAGTCAGCTAGTGGCGTGCTGGGTCCGGCCGTCTTGGAAGGATTGGATGATTTCACGAGGGCGCAGAAGCTGCTGGCCGGGCTGGTCGGTGCCTGCCGGATCGCGCTGAACACCGGCCGGCTCCCGGACTCCGGCGGGCACCGCACCCAGGTCATGGTCACCGCCGGCTACGAACAACTCGCCGGGTTGCTCACCGGCGGCGGCAACGCGGTGTTCAACGGCCCGGTCTCGGCCAAAACGGTGCGGCGGATGGCCTGCGACGCCGAGATCATCCCCGCGATCCTGGGCTCAAAGGGCGAAGTCCTGGACCTGGGCCGGTCGCAACGGTTCTTCAACCGGGCGATCCGCCGGGCACTGCTCATCCGGGACAAAGGCTGCGCGTTCCCGGGCTGCACCATGCCCGCGTTCTGGACCGAAGCGCACCACATCGTGCCCTGGTGGGCCGGCGGCCGCACCGAGGTCAACAACGGCGTCTGCCTCTGCGGACTCCACCACGACCTGATCGAGCAAGGCAACTGGAACATCACCGTCCGCGACGGCATCCCCTGGTTCACCCCGCCCGACTACATCGACCCCGACCGCCAACCCCTGCGCAACACCTACTGGCAAACCCACATCCCACCCCAACCACTCCGCACGGACTGAAAGATCCGGAACCGCTCCGCGGTAGAACGCAGCATGGGGTGCAGCGGTTGATCACACTGCGCTCGTCCGGTTGGCTGTGGCGGCTTTACCCGGTGCCCGGGGCGCAACCAACGCTGTACGTTTCAGCCGAGCCGAAGACTTGGGGGTGTGACGTCGCCGGCGGAGGCAGCGGGTGTTAGCGTCAGCAGCACCGCCTCCGGGCGGCAGGCGAATCGGATCGGAGCCAGCCGGGATGTTCCCAGGCCTGCCGAGACATTCAGCGGCACGCTGCGTCCCTGGTGCTCCCAGTAGGTCAGGCCCCGCGCGCGCCAAGCCGGCAGATCGCAATTGGTGATCAAGGCCCCGTAACCGGGAATGCACACTTGGCCTCCGTGCGTATGTCCCGCCAGGATCAGGTCGGCGCCACCGGCGGTGAACTGATCCAGCACGCGCTGGTACGGTGCGTGGGCGACGCCGATGCGTAGATGGGCGGCGCTGTCCGCGGAGCTGGATCCGTTGGGAAAACCGACGTACCGGTCCCGCTGCAGGTGCGGATCGTCCACCCCGGTGAAGTCCAAACGCACTCGGCCCACCACGATCGACTGGTTCCGGTTGGTCAAATCGATCCAGCCGGCGGTGCCGAAGGCTGCGTGCATTTCGCGCCACGGCAGCTCCCGTGAACCGTAATCCTTGGGCTGTTTCGACGGTCCCGTGAGATAGGAGAGCGGATTCTTCAGAACCGGTGCGTAGTAGTCGTTGGAACCCGGAACGAAAACACCAGGCACGTCCATTAGCCGAGCCAGCGAGTCCAGCAGGGGTTTCACGGCCTGGCGGTGGCTGAGGTTGTCGCCGGTGTTAACCACCAAATCAGGTTCCAGCGCCGCCAACCGCGGCAGCCACTTCTGCTTGAGCAACTGTCCGGGCGCCATGTGGATATCGGACAGGTGCAGGATCTTCAGCGGCCGCTGCCCGGCAGGCAGGATCTGCAGCGTTTCCTCGCGCAGCCCGAAGAGGTTCCGCTCGATGGCAGAGCCGTAAACGAACGCGGCCCCGCCCGCGGCAGCGGCCCCAAGGGCCAGCTTGCCTGCGGTGCGGAGCCGTGCTCGCAGCGCTTCAGCGTCCACGGTCAGTCGTCGTTCCCGTTGCGGTTGCCATTGCCGCCGCCATTATCGGAGCCGCCTCCGTTGCCGTTGTCCGAGCCGCCGGAGTCGTTGTCGGAGTCGCCTGAATCATTGTCGCCGCTATTGCCGGAATCCGAGTTCTTCTTGTCATCCGTCTCGACCTTCTTGGGCTGCGGCGGATACAGCATGCTGCTGGGTGCTGACCCGAAGCCTCCGGTTTGGTACAGACCGGCGACCTTCTCCATGTAGTCGGTCCACTGGCTGCCGGCGATGGTGGCGCCGTCAACGTAGCTGCGGGTCACGCCGTTGATCGGGAGGTTGTTGATCGACTTGTACGCGTGCGGGTTGCCCACCCAGGAAGCAGTGGAGATGCCCTTGGTGTAGCCGACGGTCCAGGTGTACTCGGACTTGTCCGTGGTACCCGTCTTCGCGGCGGAGGGAACACCGATCGGGTGGATTCCGCCGAGCCGCAGGTTGACCAGGTTCTCCAGCGGGACGCTGATGGCAGCGGCGACGTCTTCGGAGATGGCCCGATCACAGGACTTCTTCGGGACCTTGTACTTGTTGCCCGCGGCGTCCGTGACGGAGGCCAGCGCGATCGGCTTGCAGTACACGCCGCCGTTGGCAAAGGCGGCAAACGAGGCAGCCATCGTCATCGGGGACACGTTGGTCGTACCGATGATGAAGGACGGATGCTCGATGCTGATCGGTTCCTTGTCCGTGGCCGTGCGCACGCCGAGCCGGGTTGCCGCGTCCTGGATGTCGCACAGATCCAACTGAGCGGCCATCGCAGCGGTGGCGGAGTTGATCGACCAGGTCAGGCCCTGGCTGGCGGTCATCGTGCGCTCGTAGCCGGGCAGCGCGTTTTGGAAGTCCCACTCGCTGAACCAGGCGTCCGGCGGGAGGCAGCTGGCCTGCCAGTTGTACTGCGCCGGGTACATGGTGCGGCGCGCATCTACCGACGCGTTCAGCGCCTTGCCCGCTTCCAGCCAGGCGATGGTGGTGTAGGGCTTCATGGTGGAGCCGGGCTGCCAGCCGTTGCCGCCGCCCATGTCTGCGTCCACGTTGTAGTTCAGCTCCGTGTTGGCTGCGCCATCTTCCGGGCTGTATTTGGTGTTCTGAGCCATCATCAGGATCTTGCCGGTGCCCGGCTCAACCGAAACCATGGAGGAACCGACGCCGGACTTATCGCCCTGCGGGACTTCCTGCTCGATCTGCTTCTGGGCTTCCTTCTGGAGGCGGGAGTCCAGCGTGGTCTTAATGGTCAGGCCGCCGCGGGCCAGCAGCTTGGCGCGCTCGGTAGCGTCCGCTCCGAAGGCGTCCGACTGCATGATCGCGTGCTGGACGTAGCTGCAGAAGTAGTCGGCGAAGTTGGCCGCTACGCAGCCGGAACGCACCGGCTTGAGGTTCAGGTCCAGGTCGGTGGCGACGGCTTCGTCGTATTCGGCCTTGGTGATCTTGTCCGCGTTGAGCATGGCGGCCAGCACGGTGTTGCGCCGTTCCAGCGTGGCCTCCGGGTTGTTCACCGGGTTGAAGTAGTTGGGCGACTGCACCATCCCGGCCAGCATGGCGGACTGCGGAATGGTGAGCTTCGCGGCGGAAACGCCGAAGAACGTCTTGGCGGCAGCTTCAATCCCGTACACCTGGCCGCTGAACAGCACAATGTTCAGGTAGCCCTGCAGGATCTCTTCCTTGCTGAATTCCTTTTCGACGGCGATGGCCAGCTTCGCCTCGCGGAGCTTGTCGCCGATGTCCTTGGTGCCGCTGATGGTGAGCTCGTCGGCGCCCTTGCCCGCTGAAGCGCCGGCGTCGATCAGCACGTTGTTCACGTACTGCATGGTCAACGTCGAGGCGCCCTGCAGGTCGCCGCCCGCCAAGTTGGTCACCGCGGCACGCATGATGCCCTGCGGGTCAATGCCGTTGTGCTCGTAGAAGCGCACATCCTCGATGGAGGTGATGGCGTCCTGCATATGCGGGGAAACCTTGTCCAGGCTGACCGGCACACGGTTTTCGGCGTAGAACGTCGCGATCAGCTTGCCGTCGGCGGAGAGGATCCGCGACGGCTGGGACAGCGGCTGCGTCTGCAGTTCGTCAGGCAGCTGGTCGAAGTACTCGATCGATGACGTTGCTCCGACACCGGCTACGGCAGCGGCCGGCACAAGCAGGCCTGCTGCCAGGACGCCGCAGAGCGCACTGATCCCCAGGAAGCCAACAATCTTGCCTAGGGTGGTCGCAGTGTCGAAGAAGGGTGATTTGCGAGCGGGCATGGGGTCCACTTTACAAGCAAGCGCTAGGCTTTGACTCATGACCAAATGGGAATACGCGACAATTCCGCTCATTATCCACGCTACCAAGCAGATTCTTGATCAGTGGGGCGACGACGGCTGGGAGCTCGTCCAGGTCATCCCGGGCCCGAACGGGACCAACCCGGTTGCCTACTTGAAGCGGGAGAAGCAGTAGCCATGAGCGAAACGACCGAAGCCCGGATGTCCGTCGTCGAAGAACGGCTCGCCGGACTGGGCCTGTCTGTGCCGGAGGTCGCAGCTCCGGTGGCCGCCTACGTGCCGGCGGTAGTCACCGGAAACTACGTCTACACCTCCGGGCAGCTGCCGTTTGTGCAGGGCGAACTGCCGGCCGTGGGCAAGGTGGGCGACGGCGCCGGCCTGGTCAGCGCCGACGAGGCCAAGAAGCTGGCTGCGACGGCCGCGGTGAATGCGCTGGCAGCCGTCAAGAGCGTGATCGGCGACTTGGACCGGATCACCCGGATCGTCAAAGTCGTCGGTTTTGTTGCCTCCGATCCTTCCTTCACTGGCCAGCCGGGCGTGATTAACGGGGCGTCCGAACTGCTGGGACAGGTCCTCGGCGACGCTGGCGCGCACGCGCGCTCCGCCGTCGGGGTGGCAGTGCTGCCCTTGGATTCGCCGGTTGAGGTAGAACTGATTGCCGAATTCAGCTAGTCCGCTTCGGGAGGAGCAGCGGCTGTTCCCGCTGCCTCCTGACCAGCTGGGCGCCGCCCACAGCTGGTTCGAGCACGGGGAACGCACGCCGCGGAAGCCGCGCCTTGCGTCCTCCGTGGTCCTGGTCAGGGACGGGGCGGCCGGTACCGAAACCTACCTCGGCTACCGGTCGGGCTCCTCTCCTCTGGGCACGGTGGCGTTTCCCGGCGGCAGCCTGGATGATGCCGACGGCGAGCCCGTCACCTGGTTCGGGCCGTCTCCGGCCAAATGGGCCGAGAGCATGGGGATCAGCGACCATCGCATCGCCCAGGCCCATGTGATGGCCGCGATCCGCGAGCTGTTCGAGGAAACCGGCGTGCTGCTGGCTGGCCCGGACGAGTCCAGCCTGCCGGAATCCACCTCCGGCGCGGACTGGATGCGCACCCGCGAGGCGGTGGCCGGGCAGGAGAAGACCTTCGCCGAGGCCCTTGCCCGGCGCGGGCTGGGCGTGCGCACTGATTTGCTCAAGCCGCTGTCCAACTGGCTGAGCCCGGACTTCGCCCACCGCCGGTTCGACACGCGCTACTTCTCCGCCGCCCAGCCGGCCACCCAAAGGCCTTCCCTGTTGGAGAGCAAGGGCGTTTGGGCTGAGTGGCTGCCGGCGCAGGAGCTGTTGGCGGGGCGGGACACCACGGCGTTGGGCGATGCGGTGGACCAACCGGATACGAGGGGGCTCACCTTCAGTGAAGTGACGTCGCCCGCGGTGGAGATCATCGTGGAGAAGATCGCGTCGGCCCGCGGCTGCATCGCCTACCTGTCCCACAAGCGCCCGCAGCGCAGCTACCATCCGGAGCTGGTGCTGGTGGACGGTGTACCGATGCTGCAGGTGGTGGCCAGCGCCGCTGCCGAAGGCGGGGCCGTCCAGCGGGGGCGCTGAGCCCGCTATCACCACAGCCATCCACGGACGACGGCGGGGGCCCACCTACAGGTGAGCCCCCGCCGTCGTACTTTTTCCGTGGAGAATCAGCGGGAACGCTGGCGCAGACGCTGGATGTCCAGGATGACCACGGCGCGTGCTTCCAGGCGCAGCCAGCCGCGCTGGACGAACTCGGCCAGCGCCTTGTTCACCGTTTCACGGGAAGCGCCCACCAGCTGGGCCAGCTCTTCCTGGGTCAGCTCGTGCGCCACCAGGATGCCGTCCGTAGCCGGGCGGCCGAAGCGGTCGGCCAGGTCCAGCAGGGCCTTGGCAACACGGCCCGGGACGTCGGAGAAGACCAGGTCGGCCAGCGAATCGTTGGTGCGGCGGAGGCGGCGGGCCAGGGCCTGCAGCAGCTGCGCCGAAACCTCGGGTCGGGTCTCCAGCAGGCCGCGGAGGTTCTCGTTCTTCAGCCCGGCCAGGCGGGTTTCGGAAACTGCCGTCGCGGAGGTGCTGCGCGGGCTCGGGTCGAACAGGGCCATCTCGCCGAAAAGCTCGCCCGGGCCGAGGATGGCTACCAGGTTTTCGCGGCCGTCGTTGGCGGTGCGCCCGAGCTTGATCTTGCCGGAGACGATGAAATAGAGCTGGTCGCCTTGGTCACCTTCGCGGAACACCGAAGCGCCGCGGGACAGGTCGACCTCGGTCAACTCGTCGGTCAGCGCTGCAAACACGTCGTCGTCAAGGGTGGCAAAAAGAGGTGCGCGGCGAAGGATCTCTACGTCCATGAATTCTCCAATTTAGTACTGTTCGGCGTGTGTCAGGCTGCTCGCCCGTGGGAGCACTGGCTACCATTTTGCCGTATGTAAAGCGTTTGTGACATCTTCCACAAGGCTTTTCGCTCCCAGAGGACGGGAAAACCGGCGGCATCATGGGCCGCGCAGCATCTACCGGAGTGGTCAACGGTCAGGCTGCCGGAATAATTCCCACAGGTGGACGGCTTAGACTAGTGCACATCCGACCGCTACGGAGAATGTGTGATTTTCGGCCTGACCATCTTGGACATCGTCCTCCTTCTGATCCTCTTGTCCTACCTGGTTTCCGGCCTGCGCAAGGGGTTTGTGGTCACGCTCGGCGGCATCGTGGGCATCGTGGCCGGAGCCGTCGCTGCCTTCTTCGCGATCCCGCTGGTCAGCCAGTGGGTGCCGGACAGCGGATGGCGGCTCTCCGCAACCATCGCCGTGGCGGTGTTGTTGGTGGTGCTGGGCCATGCCCTCGGATCGGGGATCGGCGCCGGCATCAGGCGGCGGATGGATTTCCCCCCGCTGCGGCCGGTGGACCGTTTGCTGGGCGGGGCGATGAACCTCGCCGTGACGGCGCTGGTGGTCTCCATGCTGGCGTTCAGCCTGGGCACCATGGGTGTGCCTTTCGTCTCCCAGCAGATTGCCTCCTCCAAGGTGATCGCCGCCATCGACCACCTGACCCCGAACCCGGTGAAGGCCTGGGCGGCCCAAGTGCGTTCCGTCGTGGTGGCGGATGGCATCCCGATGGTGCTGGACCCGCAGGCACCGGCCGAACCGGCGCAGGTTCCCGACACCAGCACGGACACCGCGGCGCTGAATGAAGCGTCGGCATCGGTGCTGCGGATTGCCGGAACGGCCTTCCAGTGCGGACAGAACCAGACGGGGTCGGGTTTTGCAGTGGCACCGGACCGTGTGCTGACCAACGCGCACGTAGTGGCCGGCGTCAATGAACCGGTGGTGGAGATCCCGGACGGACGGGTGCTGCCGGGACGAGTGGTGTTCTTTGACGCTGTGCGTGACCTGGCCGTACTGGCCGTGGACGGCTTGAACGTGCGGCCGCTGCCCTTGGGCGGGGAACTGTCCGACGGCGACTTTGCCGCCTTCCAGGGCTACCCCGCCGGTGGCCCGTTCCAGAGCAACCCGGCCACAGTCCAGGGCCGTTCCCAGGTGCTGGTCCAGAATATCTACGGTGCGGACCCGTCCTCGCTTGAGGTGTACACCTTGGCCGCGGACGTGAAGCAAGGCAACTCCGGCGGACCCCTGCTGGACGCCGACGGCAACGTTGCCGGTGTGGTGTTCGCCAAGTCCACGCAGAACGTGCCGGTGGGCTACGCGCTGACGCTGGCGGAGGTCCAGCCGGTGGTGGACGCGGCATCCGGCTACCAGGAGACCATCTCCGCCGGCCAGTGCGTGACCCGCTAAGCGCTTTCCGGCGGGAGCCAGTCCAGGAACTGGCCATGCGGACCCGTAGTGGCGACCGGCCGCCCGTTGTGGGAGAGCAGGAAGCGGCCCCGCTGCGTCCGGTCATCCAGACCCGGGACGCCGGAGCAGTCGGTAGGCATCGGCATGACGCCCGGGCCTTCATTCGCCAGCCAATGCACGCCCCGGTCCCGGATGAGCCCGTCAATAATGGTGCGGAACCGCAGTCGGTCAGGCTCCGGCAGGTAGGCCAGCACCGCTGAGTGGAGCACGACGACGACCGCATCCTGGGGTGCTTGGGAGACGAGTTCGGGAAGCAGTTGGTTCAGGTCGCCGGCCACCAGGCGAGGCGGATCGCGTCGGGCTACCTCGACGGCCCGGCGCAACCGGCGGACACGAAACTCCTGGCCGGGCCAGATCAATGCCTCCAGCCAGGCAACGTCACCGGCGGCTGTCACGTCCAAAGGGTTCAGGTCGATCCCGGCGCGCCAGCTGACGTCGGGCAGCGACGTCGGCAGCGGAGGGTTGCCCGAGGTCGCGCAGGCCAGGATGGGAGGCTCCGGCGCGGTCCCGTCGGCCGGTGGAGCACCGCTGTTTCGTGACCCGGCTCCGGCGGAAGGCGCGGTCTGTGGCGCGATGATCGCTCCGCCGTCGTACTGATAGCGGTAGCGGTCCGGATAGAGCACCAGGCCGGCCGAGGCGCCCACTTCGATCAGAGCCAGCGGCTTCGCCTCGGCCGTGGCGATGGCGGCCAGGGACGGCAGGAGGACGGCGCAACGGCCGGGCTCGTTGGTCTGGGTGGATCGGGCCAGGGCCACGGCACGGACCGCATCCCCATGGGACAACAGGAACCTGCGGAAGCCGGCGTAGTCGGGGGTGCCGACGCCGAGCGAGCGGGCTGCAGCAAGGACCAGATTGGGCTGGCGTTTCGCCGGCGGGAGGGCGTTGATCAAGTCCAGGACCTCGGGGTCTTGGCTGATGCCCAAGGTCCACTCGACGTAGGTCTCGGATTGGCCCGCGGCCTCATACAATCCGAAGTTCCGGTACCAGCCAGCCGTCTCCACGCGCTATCCCGCTACAGGACCTCGGCGAGGTATTCGACCGCCAACCGGTAGCCGGTGATGCCGGCGCCCGCGATCACCGCGTCGGCAACGCCGGAAATGTAGGAGTGGTGGCGGAATTGTTCGCGCTTGTGGATGTTGGTGATGTGCACTTCCACCACCGGCAGCGCCACACCGGAGAGGGCATCGCGGAGGGCCACGGAGGTGTGGCTGTAGCCGCCCGGGTTGATGATGATCGCATCGGCCGTGTCCCGGGCCGCGTGGACCGCATCGATCAGCGCGCCTTCATGGTTGGACTGGACGCACTCGGCGGTCCAGCCGTGCGCCGTCGCGGCCTCAGTGGCCAGCTTCTCCACATCCGCCAGGGTGGCCGTGCCGTACACCTGGGGCTCGCGGGTGCCGAGCAGGTTCAGGTTCGGGCCGTTGAGTACCAGGACGCGGCGGGATGCGGGGGTGTCTGCTGTCATGCCTTTACTATGCCTCAATCGCGAAGCCGGCGATTTTCCTGTTACGCGCGATTCCACGCGGTTGTCTTCGCCCATAGGCCGGAGGCGCCCGCCACTACTGGCAGCGGGCGCCTCCGACCTATGGATTGTGGCTCGGCGTCAGCCCTTCAGCGAGGCGGCGATCTGCTGCATCACGGTGTTGTCGGCCAGGGTGGTGGCGTCGCCGACTTCACGTCCTTCCGCGACGTCCTTGAGGAGCCTGCGCATGATCTTGCCGGAGCGGGTCTTGGGCAGTTCCGGTACCACCAGGATGGTGCGCGGTTTGGCGATCGGGCCGATCTCCTTGCCCACGTGGTTGCGCAGTGTGGCGACGATGTCCGGGTCTGTGACCGCGTTCCCGCGCAGGATGACGAAGGCGACGACGGCTTCGCCGGTGGTTTCGTCCTTGGCGCCGACCACGGCGGCTTCGGCGACCGCGGGATGGGACACGAGCGCGGATTCGATCTCGGTGGTGGAGAGCCGGTGGCCGGAGACGTTCATGACGTCGTCCACCCGGCCGAGCAGCCAGATGTCGCCGTCGTCGTCCTTCTTGGCGCCGTCGCCGGCAAAGTACATGTTCTCGAACCGGGACCAGTAGGTTTCCTTGAACCGCTCCGGGTCGCCCCAGATGCCGCGCAGCATGGCCGGCCACGGCTCGCGGACCACCAGGTAGCCGCCGTGCCCGTCCGGGACGGAGGCGCCGAGTTCGTCGACCACGTCCACGGCGATGCCCGGCACGGCGACCTGCGCGGAGCCGGGTTTGGTGGCGGTGACGCCCGGCAACGGGGCGATCATGTGCGCGCCGGTCTCGGTCTGCCACCAGGTGTCCACGATCGGAGCCTTGTCGCCGCCGATGACGCGGCGGTACCACATCCAGGCTTCCGGGTTGATGGGTTCGCCCACGGAGCCGAGGACGCGGATGGACGACAGGTCGAACTTGGCCGGGATGTCCTCGCCCCACTTCATCATGGTGCGGATCGCGGTCGGCGCGGTGTAGAGGATGGAGACCTTGTACTTTTCCACGATCTCCCACCAGCGGCCCTGGTGCGGCGAATCGGGGGTGCCCTCGTACATGACCTGCGTGGCGCCGTTGATCAGCGGGGCGTAGGTGACGTAGGAGTGGCCGGTGACCCAGCCGATGTCAGCGGTGCACCAGAACACGTCGGTTTCCGGTTTCAGGTCGAAGACCACCTTGTGGGTGTAGGCGGTCTGCGTGAGGTAGCCGCCGGTGGTGTGCAGGATGCCCTTCGGCTTTCCGGTGGTGCCGGAGGTGTAGAGGATGAACAGCGGGTGCTCGGAGTCGTGCGGCACCGGGCTGTGTTCCGCGGAGGCGGTCTCCACGGTGTCCGCCCACCACTGGTCGCGGCCCTCGTGCCAGTCCACCGGCTCGCCGTTGCGCTTGACCACCACCACGTTGGACACGGTGTGCCCGGGGGCGGAAAGAGCCTCGTCCACGGCCGGCTTGAGCGGGGAGGGCTTGCCGCGGCGCCAGGTGCCGTCGGCGGTCACCACCAGTTTCGCCTCTGCGTCATCAATCCGGGACCGCAGCGCATCGGCGGAGAAACCGCCGAAGACCACCGAGTGCACGGCGCCGATCCGCGCGCAGGCCAGCATGGTGATCACCGCTTCCGGGATCATCGGCAGGTAGACGGCCACCCGGTCGCCCTTGGCCACGCCGAGGGATTCGAACGCGTTGGCGGCCTTCTTCACCTCTTCGGTCAGCTGCGCGTACGTGTAGCTGCGGGTGTCGCCGGGTTCGCCCTCGAAATGGATCGCCACCCGGTCGCCCAGACCGTTCTCCACGTGCCGGTCCAGCGCGTTATAGGCAGCGTTCAGCTCGCCGCCCACGAACCATTTGGCGAAGGGCGCCTCGGACCAGTCCAGGGCCTGGCTGAAGTCCTTGTCCCAGGACAGGACCGCGCGGGCCTGCTGGGCCCAGAAAGCCGGACGGTCGGCCTCGGCTTCCGCGTAAACACCCGGCTTGGCCACCGCTGCCGCCGCGAATTCAGCGCTCGGCGCAAACTTGCGGTTCTCTTGGAGCAGGTTCTCCAAGGCATCGCCGGCGGCGGTGGAAGTCTGCGTTCCGTTGGCTTCAGACATAAGAAGGCCCCTTCGTTTTGCTGCGGTCGTTGGCGTGCGCCCGCTTCGGTTGGCCGGGCGCATCTGCTGCTTTTCAGCCTAATCCTTTGTTCGCCTTCCGCAGTGTCGGCCGTCACAAAGCTCGATGCAAAAGGTCTTGAATCTGCGCTGAACGGCACAAGTCAGTGCGTTCGACGGCGGTGATCCGGCTAGTGAAGGGTTGGTTCCTTGACTACGCTGAGACCAGCGCCAGAACGTTGCACGCGGGCCCGGCCCGCTCTGCAACCGCAACGACCCGGAGGAACGACGATGTCACAGAGCTCCCAGACCCACGCCACGGCAGGAACCGCGGTGGCCGGCCCCTTCACCGCGCGAGACCTGGTGGTGGGCGCCGGCATCGTTCTGCTGTTCCTGTCCTCGGTGTTGCCTCTTGAAGTCATCCGGGGCATCGGGGTGAACTTGTGGAATTCGGCCGGGCTGTTCCAGCTGGCACTGGGCATCCTGCTGCCGGCGGTGGTACTGGTGCTCTTTGTGGTGCGCCGCCTGGCACCGCAAACGCCGCTGCGGATCGGCTCCCTGTCGGTTGATCAATTCGCCTCGGTGGTGGCCTCACTGGCCCTGGCCTTCTACTTCCTGACCATCGTCACCGTCTACAGCGTCAGCGGAGTCATTGGCTTCATCGGCGCGCTGGTCCTCTTCGCCGGGACCGTCTGCGGACGCTGGATCCCGCAATTGGCCGCAGATTTCGCGGGCCGTCCCGAGATGCCGGCCCACCCGGTGGCGCGGGATGCCGTTCCGGCCGCCCCCAAGCCGAAGGCCGCGAAGCCTGCCGCCCAGCGTCCCGGCGCACCGTACGGCACGGAAGGGGGAGAGCCCGCCACACACGATCAGGCGGTCCAGGGCGGTACAACCGGTGGCTATCGAGCCACAGCCCCGGCTGCAGCCGGCTGGGACCGAGGCAGCGCGCAGCAGCCGGGCACCGGCCAGTTTGCCGCGCCATCCGGCAACGGGGCAGCCGGCTTTGCGGGTGCTGCCGCAGCCGTGCAAGCCACGCAAGAGCGGGAAACTGCCGACGGAGCCTCGACCGATGCCGCTGGGCGGGAGACCGCAGCCACCCCGGTCGGAGTGCAGCAGGCAACAGACCTCGAAGCCGACGACTCCGTCGCGCCCGGTGCCGCAGACGGGGAGGCCGTCGGCATCCCGGTAACGGAAGACTCGAGCGCATCCGCAACCACGCGGGCAGCTACCCTCGCCGCTGACGGTGTGGCCCGCGACGTGGGGTACTCCGCCAAAACGGTGGTGGGAAGCCCTGACCCGTCCGGCGCAGGCCAATCGGTTCCGGAGACAGCCGGAGCTGGCGTCGCCGAGACCCAGAATCCCGGCGACACCGTGGCACAGGCCCGGACCGGTGAACCGCCGGCCGAGACGGCGGTTCCTGCCGGCGGAGCGCTCGGTGGGGCGGCCGCCGCTGCTGAGCCAGCCGGGGCCGGCGAGACTGCGGCTGCTGCCGAGCCAACCGCAGCCCGGACAGGCACGGCTGCCACTGGCGAAGCATCAGCTCGAACCGGCGCGACTCGTGCGGACGCCGTCCCGGAAGCGGCCACCGCGGCCATGCCGTCCGTCGCAGCGAACGGTGCCGACCGCGACCCCGCCAAGGCTGCCTCGGCGTCGTCTCCGATCAGCGCGACGCGTGATGCCTACGACGAAGCCGAGGAGGAGTACGAAGCCTTCTGGTTCGCCGTCGGACGCACCCGCCCGGTCTTGGACGAGAACACCGGCCAGGTCATGTTTACCGTCGAACCCGGCTCATGGATCCTTGCGCTGCAGGACCGGGGGGACGAATTCCTGGTCCAGCACACGGACGGGCGCGTGGGCGTCCTGAGGGACCTGACGAACATTGAGCGTGCCTAACAAGGCGCCGGCTACCCGCCGGCGCAAGACCGAGGAATCCCTGCTGGCACGAAAACGCCGGGCACGTCGGATCAACAAGGAGCTCGCCGAACACTACCCCTACGCGGTGGCCGAGCTTGATTTCCGCAATCCTTTCGAGCTGCTGGTGGCAACCATCCTCTCCGCGCAGACCACCGACGTCCGGGTCAACATGACCACGCCGGTGCTCTTCGCACGCTATCCGGATGCCCGCGCACTGGCCGAGGCAGATGAGGCGGAACTGCAGGAGCTGATCAAACCCACCGGATTCTTCCGGGCCAAAAGCCAGAGCCTGCTCAAGATGGCCGGCCAGGTCGTCGACGAATTCGACGGCGAGGTCCCGGGCAACCTCGAAGACCTGGTCAAGCTCGCCGGCGTCGGGCGCAAGACCGCCAACGTGGTACTCGGCAATGCCTTCGGCATCCCGGGGATCACCGTGGACACGCACTTCCTCAGGCTGTCGCGCCGTTTCGGCTGGACCGATTCCACCGACGCCGTCAAGGTGGAATTCGACGTTGCGGAACTGTTCGAACCCAAGGACTGGACCATGCTCTCGCACCATGTGGTTTTCCACGGCCGCCGGGTGTGCCATGCCCGCAAGCCGGCCTGCGGTGCCTGCCCGGTGGCCCAATGGTGCCCGTCCTACGGTGAAGGGGAAGTCGATCCTGAGAAGGCCAGGAAATTGCTGAAGTACGAATTGGCGCCGGGGCGTGAGGAACTTCTGGCCCGGATGATGGCCGGTGAGACCCGCCAGGAGCTTCGCGCCGCAGGTTTTCCGCTGGGAGCCTGACCGTGAGCGCCAAAAAGGATTTGCAGCGGTTGATGGAGCTGCCGATGGAACAGCGGCTTTCCGTCCGTGAACGCGAGCGCTGGTATAACGCCGCCCTGGACCCGGAAGCTGTCCGGCCGGCAGCGGTGCTCCTGCTCTTCGGTGCGCTGGACGATGCGCCGGCCCACTTCCACGATTCCGCCGTGCCGGATGACCTTGACGTGCTCTTCGTGGAGCGCGCAGCCAACCTTAGCTCGCACCCAGGGCAGGTGGCTTTTCCGGGTGGCTCCATTGATCCCGACGACGACGGCCCGGTCGCCGCAGCAGTCCGTGAAGCGGTGGAAGAGACCGGGCTGGACGCCACCGGGGTCGAGGTTCTGGGAGTCCTGCCGGACATCCCGCTGTCGGTCAGCAACTTCCTGGTCACTCCCGTCCTGGCCTGGTGGGCTTCTCCCTCGCCGGTGGCGGTGGTGGATTTCGCCGAGTCCGCACAGGTTTTCCGCGTTCCGGTCGCGGACCTGCTCGACCCTGCCAACCGGCGCATGTCGGTGCTCCGGCGTGGTGACCAGGTCTTCCGCAGTCCGGCCTTCCTGGTTCACGGAGTGGTGGTCTGGGGCTTTACCGCGATCCTGTTGAGCCATCTTTTCGATGATCTGGGCTGGACGTTGGAGTGGGACATGTCCAACGAGATCCCTGCCCCGGTCGCTCCTCGCCCGGGCGACGACTGACGGTATGCTGCAGGCCAAACCCTGGGGGAGCCGTGCGCTGCGGGGGAGCAGGCACAGGCTCCGGGTAGGGGCGGGTGGTACTGCCAACGGGCGGCCGCAAGGGATCCTTCGGGTCAGTGGTGGCCTTGCGCCCTGAGTCAGGACCTGGCCCACGGGCCGGGTGCGGCGACGACGACGGCGACGGCAGCGGCGAGGGTCCCGGCTGTGGCGAGGGCCGCGGGCGTGGCTCCGGCGATGCCACCGGCTGTGGCGAGGGCCCCGGGCGTGGCGAGGGCGATGCCACCGGCTGTGGCGAGGGCCCCGGGCGTGGCGAGGGCGATGACTTAGGCGGCGGCGACGGCCCCGGGCTTGTGGGATCCGGGCGTGGCACGGGCGACCGCTTGTCCGGTGCTGGCGGCAGGGCGCTACCGCCGCCGGTGCCCAGGATTTGCCTCAGCCAAGAGTCCTTCGTCGCCAAGGTCCACGCACTGTCGGCTCGCTGGACCCAGTTGTAGGCAGTGAAGACCGAGAAAACGAACGGCACCAGCCTGCCTGGCTTCAGCACGGAGGTCACCGGGTTCGCGATCGGCACCGGGGAGAGGAGCTGCGGCGCCAGCTGTGCCGTCAGCCGCCGTTGGGCCGTCTGGCCAGCGAGCTGGAGTATGAGGCTTTCCGGCCCTGCGGCCAGCACGCCGAGGAACGAGTCTCCGTGGCGGCGCGCCAGTGCCCGGGCCGCGGCCATGCGCTCGGAGGCAACGGCCGTCTGCGTCCGGGTGGAAGCCTTGGCCAAACCGCGGGTTGCGAGAGCGCTGGTTACAGCTGCGACCCTGCGCAAGCGGTTCGACACCGCGGTGATCCGGGCCGTCGTTGCCGCCCCCGCGGCCGCGGCTCTCGCCGATGCCGCCCCCAGCACAGCGACCACCGAGCGGAAGATGGATGCCGCAGCAGCGAGCCGTGCAGCGCCGGCGGCGCCGGAGATCCACACCGAGAGCCCTGCGCTGACCGGTGCCAGCGCCATGCTCACGCCCAGAGTCAGGGCGACATCGCGGGTGAAGGCCGTGGCCTCCTCAACCAGTTGCCGGTGCGCCAGTTCCACGGCCCCGGCGTACTCGTTGCATCCCTCGGCGAGGGCGTCACACCCATCTGCCAAGACGGATGCGCATGTCAGGAGTTCACCATGCGCGTCGCGCAGCAGGAGCACATCCGTCCCGCGAAGACCTGCCAGCGCACCGGTCGCCGCTCGCTCTGTGGCGGCAGCCTGTGTCCTTATCTCTCGGCCGATGTCCTGCCAGGCACCGGCGATGCTCCGCAATGCCGTGGCATCGCCGGACGGCCAGGACACGCCGGCTGCATCGGCAATCAGCTGCCCCAGTTCCGGGAGCAGCGGGAACCTGCCGCCGACGGCTGAAGGTGGCAGGGGAAGGCAGCGCTCGCCGCCCGGAGGCGCGGGTTGCTCGAAGGCAGCGGCGGATCCCGCCGCTGCCTGTTCCGCAAACCGGTAGAGGGCCGCCGCCCACTGGGTGGAATACCGGAGCCGACCGTACGCGGCAGCGAGACCTTCCACTCCGCGCAGCAGTTCCGCCGCGTCCCGGTCATAGCCGTGTCCCCAGGGCGAAGCCTCCGCCTCCCAGCCTGACATCCCGGCGCCGACGCCCAGCCGGCCGTTTGCCGATGCCCGCAAATCCTCGTAGCCAGCGGCTGCCGTCCCGGCCGCCGTTGCGGCCTCCTCCAGGGCAACGGTGTCGACGATCAGCACTCCCATTCGCATCCCTCCTCCGGCACCCGACTGCACCCGAACGCACCCGACCGCACGCGGCCGCTGCCGGCCGCGCCCGCGCGCACCGGGGACCGCACCCGGCCGCACCGTCGGCCGCAAACCGTCCATCGTGGGACATGACGCTACGGCGGAAAGCGAAAGCCGGCCATGGCAAGGACGCGCATTGTGGATAACTCCACCGGGAATGGTCCGGAGGATCTACTTGGCGTCGGCGTAGGAATCGACGACCGCCACACTCACCGGGAAATCAACCGGGATCCGGCCGAAGACCAGACGGGTGGCTGCAGCGGCCGACTCTTCGACCAGCCGGCGGGCCACGTCCGTCCGGTCTTCGCGGACATGGAGCATGACCTCGTCGTGCAGGAAGAACACCATGTCCCCCACAGGGGAGCCTTCGGCAGCACAGCCGCGCAACCGGCGTCGTAATTCCGCCAGCCAGCACAGTGCCCATTCCGCAGCAGTGGACTGCACCACGAAGTTGCGGGTGAAGCGCCCGCGGCTGCGAGCCAGGCCGTCCGCCCGCCGCTGCTCCTCCGCGGTGGTGGTCCGTTGGGCGGCCAGCCAGCGGTCAGAAGGTGGCGGGCAGCTGCGGCCCAGGTAACTGCTGACCACCTGGCCTGCTTCGCCCGCCCGCGCCGCGCGTTCGACCACTGCGATGGCCTGCGGATAAGTGCGGGTGAGCTGGGGCATCAGCCGGCCGGACTCACCGGTGGTCGCCCCGTACATGGCGCCGAGCATGGCGATCTTCGCTTTGGCCCGGTCACCGCCGAAACCCACGTCGGCAATTCCTTGGTAAAGGTCTTTGCCCCGCCCCGCCGCTGCCAACGCGGAGTCCTGTGCCAGCGCAGCCAGGACACGGGGTTCCAGCTGGGCCGCGTCGGCGACAATGAGCTTGCGGCCGGGATCCGGACGGACCGCATCCCTGATCTGGCCCGGTATCTGCAGGGCACCGCCGCCGCGCGAGGCCCAGCGGCCGGTGACCACGCCGCCCACAACGTACTCCGGCCTAAAACGGCCATCCCGGACCCAGGCATCGAGCCACGTCCAGCCATTGGCCGTGAACAGGCGGGAGAGCTTGCGGTACTGCAGCAGCGGTTCGATCGCCGGGTGCGAATGTTCCTTCAACTCCCAGGAACTGGTGGTCTTAACCTCGATGCCCGCCCGATGCAGGGCACGGATGAGCTGTTGCGGGGAGTCCGGGCTGAAGTTGGGATTGGCCAACTCCTGTCCGAGCTTGATGGCCAGATCCTCCAGTTTCTCCGGCCGCTGGCCTTCCCGCGGCCGCGCTCCCAGATGCGAAGAGAGGATGTCCAAGTGGATGTCCTCGCTCCACGGAACTCCCGAGTGCTCCATTTCGGCGGCTATCAGGGCGCCGGCTGATTCGGCGGCCAGCAGCAGCTGCAGCCGGCCGCGCTGCGGCGAGGCGGCAACAGCGGCCAACTGGTCCTGCAACTCCGCCATCAGGTCTTCCAGAGCTGTCCCGCTGGCCTGCGGTGCGTCGAAGAGCGTGAACTGGTCCGGGGACTGCGGCAGCGGTGGCAGCTGGCGGGGGAGTTCGTCGTCCTGGTGCACCAGCGGCTTCTCCCGGAGCGCGCGGATGTATTCCGTGTCAGGGGCGTAGACGGACAGCGACAGGATGCTGCGGACCAACGCCAGATCGTGGCTCCGGTCCACGCCCGCCCCGGCGGCGAGCAACGGCAGATAATCATCACGGGTGGATTCGAAGACCCAGCGGGGCGTCTCTGCGTCCAGGCTCCGGACCGTCTCGGCCAGTTGTCCGGCGGGCACGACGGCGGGTGGCGCGGTGGGCGCGCCATGGGCGTCGGTGCGCTGTAGGTACGCTGCGGATTCCATGCCTGCTTGCACGGAAACGTTCCGCGCTGCGGACGCCAGGACGATGTACACGCCTCAATTCTCCCCTGACCTGTCCTCCACAACCGCACGGCTGGCCGCCGCCATACACATCGGCAAGGCGTGCCGGAGCCACACCGGCCGAACTCGCGGCACGCTCGGAGCATGCCAAGACACCAAACGGTCAAGGAACGTGCGGCATGGAGACCTGACGAAGCGGCCGACGTCGTGCTCCTGGGCGGCACTGGGAGCCTGCGTGATGAAGTCGCCCGGATCGCGGCGGCTGCGGGGCTGGCGCTTCGCCCCGAGGACCCGACGGGAGCGCCGGCGCCTGCGCCCGGTGGCGCCCCGGTGCTGTTGGGAACCGGGTACGCCCGGACGCTGCGGACGGCTGCGGAACTCGTCGTGGTGGGTTTCCTCGATGAGGCGCCCGCTCTCTGGGATCTGGCTGCCTCGACCGGCGCGGGCCGGGTGGCCGTGCTTCCCGACGGCGCGGCATGGCTGGCGGAATACTTGAGCCGGACCCGGCGGCGTGAAACTGCGGGGAAAATAGTGGCCCTGCACGGGGCCAGCGGCGGGGTAGGGACTTCGGCGCTCGCCGGTTGGCTGGCCGCGGAGGCAGCGCGCTCCGGGACAGCCACAGTGTTGGTGGATGCGGATCCGCTGGGCGGCGGGCTCTCGTCGGCGCTGGGCGCCGCCGATGTCCCGGGACTGGTCTGGCCGGATCTGGCGGAAGCGCAGGGAACGGTGAATCCGGTCCAACTTGCCGCGTCGCTGCCGGCCATCGCCGGCTTCTCGTTGCTGTCCTGGCCCGGAGCCGGGAAAGAAACCCTTACGGAGGTGCCGGAGGCCGATACGGCGGCGGAAATCCTGTCAGCCGCTGCGGGCGCTTTTGGTTTGGTGGTTATTGACGCCGGCCGGCTGGGGAGCAGTCCTGACATCGGGCGACCCGCGGACGACATTGTTCTGCTGACCAGAGCAGATCTGCGGTCCAGGCGGGCTGCTGCGACTGCGGCAGCCACTGCAGCCGGCTCGGGTGCCAACATCCACGTGGTCGTCAGGGGGCCGCTGCCGCCGGGGACCGACGAACACCTGATTGCCGACGGTCTGGGTGTGTCGCTGGCCGGATACCTGCCGCAGCTACGGGCGGTGCCGGCCAGCCAGCATGACGGCCGGCTATTGGAGCTGGCCTCCAACAGGCGGATCCGCGCGTTATGTGCCAGCTTGCTGGACCGGCTGGAATCCGGACACCAACCTGGGAGGCTGGCATGAATAGCATGGGCCGCGGGCGCCGGGCGGCACCGGCGGAGGCCCGCGAGATCAGCATGGAACCCTTCCGCAATGCGGTGTTGTCGGACCCGTCGCCGGTGACCGGGGCACGACTGGCGGCAGCAGTGCAGTCAAGCGGACGGCTGTTGGGAACGGCCGGTACCTTGCAGGCCGTCGATTCGCTGGCCGCGGAGCTGCGCGGTCTCGGGCCGCTGCAGCAGCTGGCCGATGCCCGGGTGACGGACATTCTGGTGAACGGCCCGCACGATGTCTGGACCGACGGCGAGGGCGGCTTGCGTCGGGCCGAGGTTGCATTCGGCAGCGATGCCGAGGTGCGGGCACTGGCCGCACGTCTGGTCGCGGCCGGCGGACGCAGGCTTGACGACGGGAATCCGTGCGCAGATGTGCACCTCGCCGGTTACCGGGTCCATGCCGTGCTGCCGCCGGTCTCCACCGGCGGCACCCTCTTGTCGATCCGCCTGCACCGCCCGCGCCGCTTCGCACTTTCGGAACTGCTCGCTACCGCCCCGCAATGGCAGCCGTACCTTGAAGCCATTGTGCTCCGGCGGCTCAATTTCCTGATCTGCGGCGCAACCGGGTCCGGCAAGACCACCATGCTCGCGGCCCTGCTGGGAACCGTCTCGCCGCGGGAACGGATGGTTTTGGTTGAGGACGCCGCAGAACTGAATCCGGGACACCCGCACGTGGTGGGCCTGCAAAGCCGGACCAGCAACGTCGAGGGCAGCGGAGCGGTCGGAATGGCAGAGCTGGTCAGGCAGGCCCTGCGCATGCGCCCGGACCGGCTGGTGGTCGGAGAATGCCGTGGGGCGGAAGTCCGGGAGTTCCTGGCCGCGATGAATACCGGTCACACAGGCGCCGGCGGCACCATCCACGCGAATGCGGCGGCAGCCGTGCCGGCACGGCTGGCAGCGATGGGCGCGCTCGCAGGAATGAACGCCGACTCGATCGCGCTGCAGGCAGCAAGCGCGCTGGATCTGGTGATCTCGATGCAGCGGACCGATGCAGGGAGGTGCGTGCAGGAAGTCTGCCTGCTGCAAACCAGCGACGACGGACGTTTACAGACCCTCACGGCGTTGGCCGCCGATGGGGCCAGCGTCCGCTACGGCCCCGGCTGGGACGAACTGCGCGGACGGTTGTTCCCGTGACCGGGCTTGCTGTTTTTCTGCTGACCGCCGCCGCTTGCCTGCTGCTGTTGCCATCGAGGCGGCCTCTTCCAGCGGACGCTGGCGAAGGCGGCCGGCTCAAGGCCGTCAGCAAGGGCAGGAGGAGCCAAGCCGCTGCGGCGCAATTGGACCAGTTGCCCCTGTTCGTGCGGCAGTTGGCCGCTCTGCTGCGTTCGGGGCGTGCCCCGGCACAGCTCTGGCCGGACATGCTCGCGGTCTACGCTTCACCGGGACGGCCTGAAGACGAGCGGCAGGGTGGCCGAAAGACGGGCCGGACGGGGCTCGCGCCCGGAGTACCAACGGAACACTTCGAGATACTGCTGCCCCGTCTGCAGGCAGCAGCCCAAGCCGCGGAACTGGGCTTGGGCATCGGACCGGTTCTGCGCCGGCCACCGCCGGCCAGCGCCAGACGGGCGGATACTGCCGCCGCAGCTGCACATCGCATGTGGCATGACCTGGCCTCCTGCTGGGAGGTCTCCGAAAGGACCGGGGCGCCGCTGGCGCTGCTGCTTGAGAATTATGCGCGGCACCTGCAGGATCGACTCGATGGCCGGGCGGCGCGCCGGACTGCGCTGGCGGGACCGAAAGCGACGGCTACCCTGCTCGCCTGGCTGCCGTTGCTGGGACTCGGCCTGGGAACCGTGATGGGCGCCGACCCCGTCAGCACCCTGCTGCTGTCAGCGTCGGGCTGGCCTGTCCTGGTTGTTGGAGTGGCGCTGATGATTGGCGCACGCCTCTGGTCGCGCGCACTTGTGCGACGGGCCGCAGGGTCGGATTCCTTGTGATCCCGGTCCTGACGGGCGCACTGCTCTTCGGAGCCGTGTTGCTGTTGTGGCCGGGGCTGTCCGGGTCGGGGTTCATCCCGGCCAAACGGGCTTCCGGCGCCGAGCGGCGGAGGCGCGGTGATGAGGAAGCGCCTGAAGATCCAGCCCTGCAGTTGGACCTGCTGGGCGCCATGCTGGCCGCGGGCCAGTCCCTGCCGAGCGCAGTGGCCGCGCTCGCGGCCTCCACTCATGGACCCCAGCAGTCAGCCCTGCAACGGGTCGCCTCGGCGCTGCTACTGGGCGTGGACTGGCAGGAGGCCTGGGCGGTCGGGGGCCGCGGGCCCGGGACGGACCTGCTCCGCGACTCCTTGCGCTTCGGTGCCGCCACGGGTGCCCCATCGGCAGCGGTGCTCTTCGCCCAGGCCGACCAACTGCGCCGCCGGCGGCGGCAGGAAGACCAGCAGCGGGCGGCTGCGCTTGGGACCAAGCTTGTGCTCCCGCTAGGCCTGTGTGCCCTTCCATCCTTCATCGCGCTGGGAGTTGTGCCGGTACTGGTCGCCCTCGTGCCCCGGTTGTAAGCATTCCTCCACAATGCCGCAGAGGCCCCGGTTATGCACGGGCAACAGATCGACCCTGCCAGCACAGTGACGTTGTCCGGGAAGCTCGAATGACCGCAATCCGGCGGTCACATCCAGGAGGAAAATATGTCACTGTCACTGGCACATAGGCGGACCCGGACAGCACCCAACCGGCTGCCGCTGAACCCGGCGCCATTGGAGACCCCCGGGACCGAGCAGGAAGAAACAGGTCATCTGGCGGAGGTGATTGCTTTTCCCACTGAAGGACCCAACGGCCGGGCCAGGAAGACCCGGCGCGACGTGGGCGGCTCCGAGGCAGGGATGGCGACGGCCGAGTACGCCATTGCGACACTCGCTGCCGTCGCGTTCGCTGGTCTCTTGGTCCTGATCCTGCGCAGCGGCGAAGTCCGCGGCATGCTCACGCGCCTGGTGGAACTCGCACTAACGGCGGTCTGAGAGATGCGGAGCCGCTGCGGTCCAGTCCGTCACCGCCAGTGCTGTGTGGCTGCGAACGGCCGGTGCACCATTGAACGCGGCAGCGTCACCGCGGAATTTGCCGTGGCATTGCCGGCGGTCGTCGTCGTGCTGGCGTTCCTGTTGGCGGGGGCGGCGGCCGGGGCGGCCCAGCTGAATCTGGAGAAGGCAGCCCAGGCAGCGGTCCGGCAACTGGGCCGCGGCGAGACCAAGGCGGCAGCCGCACACACCGTTCGCTCCATTGCCGGAGACGAGGCTGTCCTCGTGGCTGACAGCGGCAGCGGCGGCTGGGTGGCTGTCCGGGTTACCGCATCGGTGCCCGGGCCCTGGCCGGAGTTCGGCGGGTGGACACTGGCCGCGGAGGCCACCGGTCCGGTGGAGCTAGGCGCCGACCCTGCGGTTCCGGCGGGAGCAGGCAGCGGTGGCCGGTAACGAGCTTCCGCCGTCCCGGACAGCCACACGCCGTTCGGCGGTCAGCGCATCCTCCCGGCAGACCGAAGACAACGGGGCCGGGACCGTCCTTGCCGTCGGCCTGGTGCTGCTGCTGTGCCTGATGCTCGCAGTGGTCACCTCGGTACTCCAAGCGGGAATGGCATCGGCGCGGGCCGGCAAGGCAGCGGACCTGGCTGCCTTGGCCGGCGCCGATGCCGCCCGCGGGCTGCTGGCGGGTGACCCTTGCAGCCTTGCCGCGGAAGTAGCAGGCAAGCAGCACGCCGAACTGTCCGCGTGCAGCCGATCGGGACCAGGCGGCGTTGTGGTCGACGTACGTACCCGGACCGTGCTGCCCGAGGTCTTTGGCTGGATCAACGGGCAGTGGACGCATGCCAACGGCCGGGCACGGGCGGGGCCGCCGCCGGCGAGATGAGTGATCGCCGGCGGGCCGGACGCAACACTCATCCGGCGCCAGGCAACGGCGCTGTCCTGCTACACCGCCGTTGCTTGGTGGCGTTCTGCCGGGGCAGGGCCGGCGTGGGAGAGCAGCGCCTCAATCAGCGTGACCGCGCCGGTCTTGTCCAGCGGATTGTTCTTGTTGCCGCATTTCGGCGACTGCACGCAGGACGGGCAGCCGGTGTCGCATTCGCAGGAACGGATAGCGTCCCGGGTGGCCGCCAGCCATGTCCGCGCCGCCTCAAAGCCGCGTTCGGCGAACCCGGCCCCACCCGGATGGCCGTCGTAGACGAAGATCGTCGGCTTGCCGGTGTCGGCGTGCAGGGCCGTCGACACGCCGCCGATGTCCCACCGGTCGCTGGAGGCCACCAGCGGCAGCAGCCCGATGCCCGCGTGTTCGGCGGCATGCAGGGCACCGGGAACGCGCGCGGTGACCAGGCCGGCGGAGGCCAACTGCTGCTCCCCGATGGTGAACCAAACGGCCTTGGTAAACAGCTCCCGGGCACCGAGGTCCAGCGGTTCTTCACCCAGAATCTCATTCGAGATGAAGGCCTTGCGCTGGAAGGAGATGACTTTCGTGGTGACCTTGACATCGCCGAAGCAGGCTTGGACCTCGCCCCAGTCCTCGGTCCGTTCGGCTCCGAGCACCTCAATCTGCGTGATGTCCCGGGCCTGCGTGTAGTAGTCCGGATTGGCGCGGGTCACCATCGCGCAGTGGTCCTGCTCGTTGAGTTCATCCACCACATACGTCGTTCCCTGGTGGACATACACGGCGCCGCTGTGGGCCTGATAGTGCGACTGCGGCGAGTCCATGGTTCCGAGCAGGGTGCCGGACTCCGACTCGACAATGCTGATCGGACCACCGCCGTCGGCCCGCAGATTGACCATGGCGGCGGCGCTTTCCGGATGGGTCCAATACCAGCCGGCGGGCCGGCGGCGGAGGTAGCCTTCGGTAGTCAACCGGTCGAGCAGCCCCGGGGCCGCAGTACCGAACAACCCGATGTCCGCCGGGGTCAGCGGAAGCTCCTGGGCAGCCGCGCACAGGTGTGGGCCCAGGACATAGGGGTTCGACGGGTCGAACACAGTGGCTTCCACGGAGACGTCGAACACCGCTTCGGGATGGTGCACCAGGTACGTGTCCAGCGGGTCATCGCTGGCCACAAAGGCAGCGAGCGCGTCTTGGCCGGACCGGCCGGCCCGGCCGATCTGTTGGAACAGGGAAGCGCGGGTTCCGGGCCAGCCCGCGACCAACACGGCGTCCAGCCCGGAAATGTCGATGCCCAGTTCCAGCGCCGAGGTGCTGGAGACTCCCAGCAATTGCCCGGACCGGAGCTTCGCTTCCAGTTCGCGCCGTTCCTCCGGGAGGTAGCCGGAGCGGTACGCTGCGACCCGCCCGGGCAGCGAGGGGTGGACGTCGTCCAGCAGCCGCTTGGTAATGGAGGAAATCGTCTCGGCGCCGCGGCGGGACTTGATGAAAGCGATCGTGCGCACCTGCGCGGACACCAGATTGGCCATCAAGTCGGACGTCTCGGCGACCACAGTCCGCCGTTCTTTGGCTCCGTTCTCGCCCTTAAGCTCCGTGAGCTGAGGCTCCCAGAAAGCCACCGTCGTGGACCCGTGCGGCGAACAGTCTTCGGTGACGGCCTCGGCGTCGGCGCCGATCAGCCGTCCGAACGAGGTTCCGGGGTCGGCGGAGGTGGCCGAGGCCCCGATGAAGACTGGATCGGCACCGTAGCTGGCGCAGATCCGGCGCAGCCGGCGCATCAAGTTGGCCACATTCGAGCCGAACACGCCGCGGTAGCTGTGCGCTTCGTCGATGATCACGTACCGCAGCCGGCGGAAAAACCGCGCCCACCAGGCGTGATTGGGAAGGATGCCGAAGTGCAGCATGTCGGGATTGGCCAAGACGAAGTTGGCATGATCCCGGATCCAGCGGCGCGCGCCGGGGTCGGTGTCGCCGTCGTAGGTTTCCGCCCTGACGGTGGGCAGTTTCAGCGCCTTGATCGCGGCCAACTGGTCAGCTGCCAGTGCCTTGGTGGGGGCCAGATAGAGGGCGACGGCGCCGCTGGGCTCCAAGCTGACGGTGTCTGCCAGGGCGGTCCGGTGGATGGCATCCAGCGCCGGCACCTGGTAGGCAAGCGATTTTCCGGAGGCTGTCCCGGTGGCAATGATCGTGTGCCGCCCGTCGTGGGCGCTCTCGGCCGCCCGAACCTGGTGCCGCCACGGCTGGTGCACGCCGAGCATCGCGTAGGCAGCGCGGACATCGTCGTGGACCCATCCTGGCCACGGCTCGATCACGGCCTCCCGGGCCGGGAGTTCGCGGACGTGCACCAGTTGCTCAGGCTCCGGACCGGAACCGAGCAGCGGAATCAAGGAGTCGTGCAGGGCCACCCGAATATTGTGTCATCACCTCGGGAGGCAACCGGAACTGCTCCCGGGACCGCCCGGCGGTTCAAGGCCGCGAGCGCCAGTCTAAACGGATCAGTTCTCCGTGGCCGGCTTGAGGATCATCACGTCGCAGACGGTGTCCCAGCCCAAATGGTTGTAGAGCATTTGGCCGTCGTGCGAGGCGATTAGCAGGCCGGTATCCACCATGTGTTCGAAGGTGGAAGCGATCAGCGCGCGCATCACGTGCGTGGCCAATCCCCGGCGTCGGTAATTAATGTCGGTTTCGATGTGATCGAAGACCGCAACATTGTCGACGACGGCGACCACGCCGTGCGCCGCCTCATTGCCTTCATGCACAACGCGGACCCGGTGGACGCTGCCGGTTTTCTCCAGCTCGGTCTTGAAATCGGCGTCGCGGTACCACGGATCCTCGGCGTCCTGGCCGGACATGTCCGTGACCATCAGCGACTGGGCATTGTGGTGGACGCGCAGGCCGTGCTGCGGCGCCAGCTCGTGGATCCGCTGCGCGTTGCGGGTCAGGACCGTGAAAATCCGTCCCGAAGACTTGGTGGTGTCGCGGGCTACGGCAGCGAACTCTTCATCGCCGGGCTCAAACGCAAAGTATTCCCAGTCTCCGGTCTTGTCGGCCAGCAGCACCGCAGGGTGGCCGGAAACCTCTTCGGAGGAGTAACCCCGGCAGGCTGACCAGCCGGCAACCCAGACGGAAAGGACATCGTCCGGAACGTCAGTCGTGTATTCGTTGCCCATAGCAGGACTGTACCGAACAGCGGCCCTGTGCGGCAGTTGAAAGCGATGACAACCCTGTCACAATCGCAATATCCACGCCAGCAGGCAATTTTGGACTCCTTACCACCGCGTAATCTTGATGGGTGGCTTTGAACCGGATTGTGCTTTATTACGCTTTTACCCCGCTGCCGGACCCGGATGCTGTTCGGCTCTGGCAGCGTGCGCTGTGCGAGAAACTCGGCCTGCGCGGCCGGATCCTGATCTCCAAGGACGGCATCAACGGCACCGTCGGCGGGGAGCTGAACGCCGTGAAGCAGTATGTGAAAACCACGCGCGAGTACACGGCGTTCCGCGACCTGGACGTGAAATGGTCGGACGGCGGGGCAGCGGACTTCCCGCGCCTGAGCGTCAAGGTCCGTGACGAAATTGTCTCCTTCGGCGCGCCAGGCGAGCTCAAAGTGGACCAAGACGGCGTGGTCGGCGGCGGCAAGCACCTGCGCCCAGAAGAACTGCACCAGCTCATCGACGCGAAGAAGGCAGCGGGCGACGACGTGGTGTTCTTCGACGGACGCAACGGCTTCGAGGCACAGATCGGCAAGTTCAAAGACGCCATCGTCCCGGACGTCGCCACCACGCACGACTTCATCAAGGAACTGGACTCGGGCAAGTACGACGACCTCAAGGACAAACCGGTGGTCACCTACTGCACCGGCGGGATCCGCTGCGAAGTCCTCTCCTCCCTGATGGTCAACCGGGGCTTCCAAGAGGTCTACCAACTAGACGGCGGAATTGTCCGCTACGGCGAGACCTTCGGCGACGCCGGACTGTGGGAGGGATCGCTCTACGTTTTTGACCAGCGCATGCACCTCGAGTTCACGCCGGACGCGAAAACCATTGGAGAATGTGTCCGCTGCCAGGCGCCGACCAGCAAGTTCGAGAATTGTTCCAACGCCGAATGCCGCCAGCTGACGCTGTACTGCTCGGCGTGCGCAGCGGACCCGCAAACTCTGCGCTGCCCGGACGGCTGCCCGGCCTAGCGGCGGTTACACCGCCGCGGTCTCAGGCCACAGCCCGGCCTAGCGGAGGTTTACACGGACGCGGTCTCCGGCCACAGCCCAGCGGTCGCATCCTGCGGTTCGGTTTCCTCAAATTCCGTCTTGAACACGCTCATGCCGCGCGCCTGGTAGTTGGCCACAGCCGCCGGCCCGTCCAACGAGCAGGTGTGCACCCAGACCCGCTGCACCGGTGGGAACCCGTCCCAGCGTCCGTCCAGGCGCCAGGCCTGCCGGATGCCTTCGGCCAGCAAGGCACCGCCCAAACCCCGGCCGATCGCCTCGGGGAACAGACCGAAGTACATGATTTCGACGTCGGTGCCCGCCTCGGAGGGGCGGCCCAGCAGTTCCACGTAGCCGACCGGCGCACCGGCGGTGTACAGCACCCAGGTTTCCGAGCCGGGCGTGCGGACCACCTGTTCCCACTCGCTGCGCGTGAGCACCAGCCGGTCGGACCAGTTCCAACTGCTGCCCACACTCCGGTAGAGGAACTTGCTGAACTCCGGGCTGATGCCGCGTACCTGGACAACGGCCGTGTCATCCGGCAGCGGACGAGACCCGGGAATCAGCTGGGCAGGATCGGTTTGTTCAAGATGGGTGGTGGTGACGAGCATGCAGTCATTTAACCACCGGGCCACCGCGCCGGGATCACAGGACCACCGCAGGCTGCGGCCGCTGGAGTGCTGCCAGGGTTTGGGCGCCCGGCAGGTCGGAGGCACTGGCGGGGCGGGAGATGTAGTAGCCCTGCGCGGTGTCGCAGCCCAGCTCCCGCAGCACCTCCAGCTGCTCCGGCCGTTCAACGCCCTCGGCGGTCACTTTGAGACCCCACGCATGGGCGATGTTGATCAGGCCGCCCACGAAGGCGGCTTCGCGCTCGGAGCTGTCGATGTTGTCAATAAAGGACTTGTCGATCTTGACCGTGTTCAGCGGCAGGTCGCGCAGCATCCCCACCGAGGAGTACCCGGTGCCGAAATCGTCCAGATCGACGCCGATGCCGGCCTCGCGAAGCTGGGCCAGCTGTTTGATCGCCCGGGGGAAGTCCGCGATCGCGGAACTCTCGGTGATCTCCACCCGGATCAGTTCCGCCGGGACGCGGTGCGCTGCCATGGCGGCCAGCAGTTCGCCGACCACCTTGTTCGCGGCCAGCTGGATCGGCGAGACGTTGATGGAGACCGTCCGCGGGCTGCCGGCCGCCAGCCAGGCGCCGGCCTGGGCGCAGGCCTCGTTGAAAACCCACCGGCCGATCTGCTGGATCAGGTTGACGCTTTCGGCCACCGGGATGAATTCCGAGGGCGGCACCGGCCCAAGAACATCGTCGTGCCAGCGCAGCAGGG
Source organism: Arthrobacter sp. CAU 1506 (assembly GCF_005047635.1). Taxonomy (GTDB): domain Bacteria; phylum Actinomycetota; class Actinomycetes; order Actinomycetales; family Micrococcaceae; genus Crystallibacter. The sequence goes on from NZ_SUKC01000006.1 coordinate 137,793, forward strand.
CCTCCACCGCCATGCCGCCGCCGGTGCCCAGATTCAGCAGCGGCTGGTAGTGCAGCCGGAAACCGCCCGCCGCCACCGCCAACTGGAGCCGGCGGCGCAGCTGGGCCTGCCGGGCAACCGGCGCCGTTTCGCCGCGGGCGCTGAGCCATACCACCCGGCCTTTCCCCGCCTGTTTGGCCGCCAACATGGCGCCGTCCGCCTGCCGCAGCAGCACATCCAGTTGGCTCAGTTGTTCTTCCTCGACCACGTCGGATGCCAGCGCCAAACCGATGGAAGCCGAAATATGCAGCTCATGGTCGTCAAAAGGGAAAGGTTTAACCGCCTCGGCCAGAATCCGGTCGGCGATGCTCCGGGCCTGTTCGGCATCCACGTCGACCAGCAGTACGGCGAACTCGTCGCCGCCCAGCCGGGCCACAATGTCGCGGCCGCGCACGGTGCGCTGCAGCCGGCCGGTGAACCCAGTCAGGATGCTGTCGCCGGCCCGATGGCCGAAAGTGTCGTTGACATGCTTGAACCGGTCGAGGTCGATGCACAGGATCGCCACGCGGCCAGGATCGCAGTCGCCCACCAGTTCTGCGCCGCGCTCGTCGAGCAGCCGCCGGTTGGGCAGCCCGGTCAGCGGGTCGTGCATCGCGTCATGCTGGAACAGCGCCGACACTTCTTCGAAAATCCGCGAAACGGCCACTACCCGAGGTCCGTCGGGGCCGACCACCAGGAAGTCCTCGTACCGGGCACCCGGCGGCCGGCTCAGGATCCTCCGCGCGGCCTGCGTCATGGACAGCTCAGGGGCCACCGCGAAGGAATGCTCGGGCCGGAGCTGGCCCACGCGGGTGCGGCTGTTGAGCGCCCGGCCATAGCCCAGCCGCCCGCTGAGTTCCGACTCCAGCCGCTCGCGCAGCAGCAACCAGTGTCCTCCGTCGGCTTCCACCGCCACGGCTTGCAGTGAGCGGTCGGCCTGGAACCAGCCGTTAACCTCCATGATCAAGGTGTCGGCGGCGACCACCGGAACCTTCTGCCCCAGTTCACCGACCCTTTGCGGCCGGTCCGCGCGGGGCCGGTCCGCCGCGTAGGTACGTGCATCCATGCCCCAGTGAGTACCACACGCAAGCGGCGCCCGGGTGAACGACAGGGAAACCGGCCGGCTCACTAGACTTGGCGGGTGGACTTTGCAGATTTCTCAAACGTGCCCGGTGCCCCGGCCAGCAACAACCCGCGGCTGCTGGCGGACCTGGCCGCCGACCTGACCGAGCTGGACTACAGCGTTGATGGGGTGGCCGAACTGCTCGGGGCCGAGGCCTGGGCGGCCTTTGACCGTGACCAGTTGGTGCCGGCCGAGCTGGCCACCAGCCGATCGCTGGAGGATCCGGCACGCAGCCGGTTGGCCGCCGTCGTGCGCTTCTGGCTCTTGGGCAACACCGTCGAGCCGGAGCAGCTGGCACCGGCGTTCCCGCGGACGGGGCTGGACGGACTGGGCGTGCTGGGCCTGCTGGAGCACGACGACGGCGCGTTGCGTGCCGCCGTCGACCTCCGTCCGTATGGTTTTGGCAGCACCGAACTGTGGGTGGCCAGTGATCTGGGCGCGCACCAGCGGCCCGGCGTCCTCCGGCGGGACCATGTGCTGGGCATCGGCCAGGCATCGCTGACCTTGGCCCAGCTGACGGCGCGTACCGATGTGGAGCGGGCGCTGGATCTTGGCACCGGCTGCGGCATCCAGGTGTTCCACCTGCTGGGCCACTGCCGGCACGTCACGGCGACCGATATCTCGGAGCGGGCGCTGGCGTTCACCCGGTTCAACCTGGTGCTGAATGCCGGTGCCCTCGGGTTGGATCCGGAGCGTCTGGCGGCGCGCGTCAGCCTGCGGCTGGGCAGCCTGTTGGAGCCCGTGGCGGGGGAGCGCTTTGACCTGGTGGTGTCCAACCCGCCGTTCGTGATCACGCCGCGGCGGCCGGCGGAACGCGCGGAGGAGCAGTTCACCTACCGTGACGGCGGACTGCCCGGAGACGACATTGTGGGTTCCCTGTTCCGCACGCTGCCGTCCGTACTGGCCGACGGCGGGGTGGCACAGATGCTGGGCAACTGGGAAATCCCGGCCGGCTCCGCCACATGGCACGCCAGGCTGGAGCAGTGGCTGTCCCCGGACACCGACGCTTGGGTGATCCAGCGCGAACAGCTCAGTCCGGCGCAATATGCGGAAACCTGGCTGCGTGACGCGGCGGAGAACCGCGACCCCGCGTTGTTCGCGTCGGCCTACGCCGCCTACCTGGACGACTTTGACTCCCGGGCGGTGGAAGCCGTGGGCTTCGGCATGGTGTGGCTGCGCCGGCCCGCGGCGGGACCGGGGGAGACACCGGAGGCCGCGCTGCGCCGGTTCGAAGAAATCACCTACCCGATCGAACAACCCATTGGGCCGCATCTGGCAGCAGCTGTGGAGCGATCCGACTGGCTGGCCGCCCACGCCGCGGACTTCGGCCGCCAGCATCTGGAAGTGGCCGGGGACGTGACCGAGGAGCGGCACCAGCGGCCCGGCGCGGAGCATCCCGGCGTGATCCTGTTGCGCCAGGGCGCGGGGCTGCGCCGGACCAACCTGATGAGCACCGAACTGGCCGGGTTCGTGTCAGCCAGTGACGGCGAACTGGACGTGGACCAGATCATCGGCGCCCTGGCCTCGCTGCTGGGCCGGACCGAGCCCGACTTTGCCCGGCAGCTGTCCGATGAGGTGCGGAACCTGGTGGTGGACGGGTTTCTGGTGCCTACCGGCCAGTAAGTCTGATCGTTTCCTGATTGCAGCCTGTGGGAATGAGGAACACCGGCGCCAGCGGCGGTGAGCGGCATTACACTTACTGATCATGACTAAGGGTGCAACCACGACGACCGGCCGGTCGTCCGCTGCTGCAGCGGACCCCCAGCGGGAGCCGGCAGCCGGGGACAGGGTCAACATTTCCGATGCCCGGGCTATCCGGGCACTGGCCCACAACGTGCGGTTGAAGGTCATCGAGGAGCTCTTCGATACACAGCAGCCTGCCACCGCCACGGAGCTGGCCCAACGGCACGGGCTGACGCCCAGCGCGATGAGCTACCACCTGCGGGCTTTGGAGAAGTGGGGATTCGTCAAACGGTGCGCCAACCAAGGTGACGGACGGGAGCGGCACTGGCAGGCGGCTGCAGGGCGCCTGGACGTGACCAGCGTCGCGGACAGCCGCGCCGCCACCTTGGGCGTGGTCGATGTGGAACTGAACGACCTACGTGAACGTCTGTCCAAATATGTCAAACGTGACAAGCAAGCGCCGGATCCGGACACCTGGCGGCAGGAAGGACACCTGGCGGCGCTCAGCACCGGACGGTTCTATCTCACCGAGGAACAGCGCAAGGACCTGGGCCGGCGGATCGGCGAGATCCTGCTGGAATTCAGCCCGACCACCAACCCGGAGAACAGGGGAGAAGGAGCGGAGAAACTGTACTACGTCTTCTCCTTCCTGCCCGGCGACATCGACATCGACTAGGCCCGCGTCCTGGCGGCCGCCAGCCTCCAGACCATCCCGGAGCCAGCCGCCGCTGCAGTTCGTGTGTTCTGGTTCGCGGTACTGTTGCGGCTAACCTAGTGCTGACGGTCCTCCGCCCCGCCGGGTTGGGGGACGTACTTACAAGCGCATCAACATCTTTCTCTACGTAGGAGCACAGTGCCAGCCAAGGCCCGCGAAAAAACCGGCAAGAAACTCGTCATCGTCGAGTCTCCCGCCAAGGGCAAAACCATTGCCGGATACCTCGGCGAGGGCTTTGAGGTCACAGCATCCATGGGTCACATTCGTGATCTGCCGCAGCCCTCGGACCTGCCTGCTGAGCTGAAAAAGACGTCGGTCGGCAAGTTCGCGGTGGACATCGAGCACAATTTCGAGCCCTATTACGTAGTGTCGCCGGACAAGAAGAAGAAGGTGTCCGAGCTTAAATCGATGCTCAAGGACGCCGACGAACTTTATCTGGCAACTGACGGTGACCGCGAAGGCGAGGCCATCGCGTGGCACCTGCTCCAAGTGCTCCAGCCCAAGGTGCCGGTGCACCGCATGACCTTCAGCGAAATCACCCGCGAAGCACTGCAGCGTGCCCTGACCGAGGTCCGCGACGTCGACACCGACCTGGTGGACGCGCAGGAAACCCGCCGGATCGTGGACCGGTTGTTCGGCTATGAGCTCTCACCGGTGCTCTGGCGCAAGGTCAAGGCAGGCCTGTCCGCGGGCCGCGTGCAGTCGGTGGCCACGCGACTGGTGGTGGAGCGCGAACGAGAGCGGATGGCTTTCCGCGCGGCTTCCTACTGGGACCTGCTCGCTACGGTGCAGCCCGAGGACGCGTCCAAGGGCTCGGCGTTCAAGGCCAAGCTGGTGTCCGTCGATGGCGGCCGGGTTGCCGTCGGCAAGGATTTCGACGATCTGGGCCGGCTGAAGGCCCGCTCAGCCGTCCATCTGGACGAGGCCGCCGCCACCGCCTTGGCGGACTCGCTGCGCAGCGCCGAGTTCTCCGTCCGGGCCGTGGAGAACAAGCCCTACACCCGTCGCCCGGCCGCTCCGTTCACCACCTCCACCCTGCAGCAGGAAGCGGCGCGCAAGCTCCGGTTCTCCGCCCGCTCCACCATGCAGGTGGCGCAGAAGCTGTACGAAAACGGCTACATCACGTATATGCGTACCGACTCGCCGGCGCTGAGCGACCAGGCTGTCAACGCCGCCCGCCGCCAGGCCTCGGAGCTGTACGGGCCCGAGTACGTCCCGGATTCCCGCCGGATCTACCAGGGCAAGGACAAGAACGCCCAGGAAGCCCACGAAGCCATCCGGCCCGCCGGCGATTCGTTCCGCACGCCCGGCCAGGTCCGCAGCCAGCTGTCCAACGACGAGTACCGGCTGTATGAGCTGGTCTGGAAGCGTACCGTGGCTTCGCAGATGACCGATGCCAAGGGCTCGACCTCGACGGTGCGGTTGGGCGCCATCGCCGGTGACGGCCGGGACGCGGAATTCACCGCCTCCGGCACCGTGATCACCTTCCCCGGGTTCCTGGCCGCCTATGAGGAGGGCAAGGACGCCGGTCGGGAGGAGGACGACGACGCCACTGGCGGCCGCTTGCCGAACCTCGCCAAGGGCGATGCCTTGGAAGCCCAGTCGGTCGACGCCGTCGGACACGAGACCTCGGCGCCGCCGCGCTACACCGAAGCGTCGCTGATTAAGACGCTGGAAGACCGCGGTATCGGGCGCCCGTCCACCTACGCCGCGACTATTTCCACCATCATGGACCGCGGCTATGTCCGTACCCGCGGTTCCGCGCTGGTGCCGAGCTGGATTGCGTTCTCCGTGGTCCGGCTGCTGGAGGAACACTTCAGCGACTACGTGGATTACGACTTCACCGCCGAGCTGGAAGAGGATCTGGACCGCATTGCCCGCGGCGAGGCCAGCCGGACCGAATGGCTCTCCGGCTTCTACTACGGGGACCGCAAGGAAACCGGCCTGAACACCGTGGTCAATGATCTGGGTGAGATCGACCCCCGCCAGATCAACTCCATCGAAATTGCAGACGGCATCACCCTGCGCGTGGGCAAATTCGGCCCCTACCTGGAACGCAACGGCAACGCCGAAGGGGAGGAGCCGCAGCGCGCCAACGTCCCCGACGATCTGGCCCCGGACGAGCTGACGGCGGAGAAAGCCGTCGAACTGATGGAAACCCAAGGTCCGGGCGAGCGCGAGCTCGGCACGGATCCGGAGACGGGCCGGACCATTGTGGCCAAGGAAGGCCGGTACGGCGCCTACGTCACCGAAGTCATCCACGAGCCGACGGCGGAGGAACTGGCCGCGCAGCCGGTGGAGTACTACAAGAACGGCAAGCCGAAGCCGCCGAAGAAGCCCGCAAAGGTCAAGCCGCGCACCGGGTCGCTGTTCAAGTCGATGAGTGTGGACACGGTGACCCTCGAGGACGCGCTGAAGCTGCTGAGCCTGCCGCGTGTGCTCGGTACCGACGCAGAAGGCGCCGAGATCACCGTGCAGAACGGCCGCTTCGGCCCGTACCTGAAGAAGGGGACGGATTCGCGGTCGATCGGATCGGAAGAGGAGATCTTCACGATCACGCTGGAGCAGGCGCTGGAGATCTACTCGCAGCCGAAGACCCGTGGTGGCCGTACCGCCGCCGCACCACTGGCCGAGTTCGGCGTGGACCCGGTGTCGGAGAAGAACATCGTGGTCAAGGACGGCCGCTTCGGCCCGTACATTACCGACGGCGTCACAAACATCACGGTGCCGCGTTCCACCAGCCTCGAGGACCTGACACGCGAGCGGGCCGTTGAACTGCTGGCGGAGAAACGCGCCAAGGGCCCTGCCAAGAAACCAGCCCGGCGCAAGGCCACGGCCAAGAAGTAGCTCACCCGCTCCGGCAGCCTGGGCAGTTGCTGCCGGGGCCGGGTCCGGTTGCGGTGCCGGGGCGGCGGCGCTGCATAATATGAGAATGCGTTTGGGCGTCCTCGACATCGGTTCCAACACTGTGCATTTGCTGTTGGTGGATGCCCACCCCGGTGCCCGTCCGGTGCCGTTCGCGTCGCACAAGCGGCCGTTGTCGCTGGTGGCCTACCTGGACGCCGATGGCAACATCACGGAGGAAGGCCAGCAGGAACTCATCGGTTTCGTGCGCGAGGCCTGGCGCTTCGCCGGGCAGCACCGCGCCGAAGACATGCTGGCCTTCTGTACATCCGCCATCCGCGAGGCCGGCAACGGCCGGGCCGTGCTGGACCGGGTCAAGGCGGAGGCCAACGTCACGCTGCAGGAGCTGACCGGCCCGGAAGAGGCCGGCATGACCCTAGTGGCAGTCCGTCGCTGGTACGGCTGGGGATCGGGCACCGTCCTGGATCTGGACATCGGCGGCGGCTCATTCGAAATGGCGATGGGGCATGACGAACAGCCGGACCTGGCTGTCTCGGTGCCGCTGGGCGCCGGCCGGCTGACCAGGCAATGGCTGCCCGAGGACCCGCCGACCGTGAAAAGCATCAAGGAACTGCACGGCTACATCCGTGACACCCTGGCTCCCGCCGTGGCGGAGTTCGCCGCCTTGGGCCGGCCGGACATGGTGGTGGGAACGTCCAAGACGTTCCGCTCGCTGGCCCGGATTGCCGGAGCCGCTCCCTCGGCGGCCGGCCCCTACGTGCGGCGCGAATTGCACCGGACCGACTTGTCCCTGTGGGCCCGACGGCTGGCGGCCATGCCGGTCAACGACCGCGTGAATCTGCCGGGGGTTTCGGTGGTGCGGGCGCCGCAGGTGCTGGCGGGCGCGATGGTTGCCGAAGCAGCGATGGAAATGTTCCGGATCGAGACGCTGCAGATCTGCCCGTGGGCGCTGCGCGAAGGCCTGATCCTCAAACGCTTCGACCACCTGCTTTACGACAGCGATGCGCCGGTTAGCCCGGTGGGCACCATGCTGGTGCAGAAGGCGGTGGAGCCGGCCCCCGCCGTCGAAATAGTGGGAAGCTCGCAGCGCGGCAATTGACTGGCTCCGCAGTTGGTGGACGCGCGTTGACGTCGGACGGCTCTGCGTTCATCGGTCGAACTTCACGGGTCGAAAGAGGGCGACGGGTTGAGGATATTGCTGCTCGTGCTGGAGCTCAGCGCTCGACATTACGGAGCTTAAAAGGCGGTGCCGGCGAACATTGCGGTCGGTTGGGGGAGTCAACCGCTGTTCGCCGGCACCCGGACCGGACCAGCAGATCCGGTCCATCATCACTCGCACCTTGATGAGGTGATATAGACACTAGAGGGCGAAGTTGGGATAACCCCCTTAAGAACCTGAAAAGCAGCTGTGAGTTGTTTTTGCTGCCGTCCCGCTACCCGCCGTCGGGGTCCAGCGCGCTGCGCGCCCGGGCAGGCCCGCGTGATTCAATGGCAGACATGACTGCTGAAGCCACTGGAACGTCACCCACCCGCCGCACCGTCTTCCTGGGCTGTGGCTCCATGAGCGAGGCCATCCTTGTGGGCCTGCTGTCCGCCGGAACACCAGCGGGCAATGTGACGGCAACGGTGCGCCGCAGCGAGCGTGCCGAGGAGCTGCGTCGGCGCTACCCGGGTCTGACGGTGCTGGCCGAGAATGACGACGCCGGTGCCAACGCTGCCGCCGTGCAGGGCGCCGACGTTGCGGTGCTGGGGGTCAAACCGGTGGGCATTGCCGACATGTGCCGCAGCATCGCCCCGGCGCTGGATCCGACGACGGTGGTGGTCTCTGTGGCGGCGGCGGTCACCATCGATACGATGGAAGCGGCGCTGCCGGAAGGCCAGCCGCTGGTGCGCAGCATGCCCAATACGCCGCTTAAGGTCCGCCGCGGGGCCGTCGGTATCTCGGCGGGCAGCCAGGTGACCGATTCCCAGTTGAACGCCGCCCGTGAGGTGTTCGCCGGAGCCGGCACCGTCGTCGTCGTCCCGGAGGACCAGTTGGACGCGGTGTCCGCGGTCAGCGGTTCGGGTCCCGCCTACGCGTTCTATCTGGCCGAAGCGATGGCTGCTGCCGGGGTGGAGCTGGGGCTGGACCCAAAGCTGTCCATGACGCTGGCCCGCGAAACGGTGGCCGGGGCCGGCATCATGCTTTCCGAGCAGGACGCTGACCCGGCGGTGCTGCGCCGCAATGTCACCAGCCCCAATGGCACCACGGAGCGGGCCATCGCCGCTTTCGATGAGGCCGGGCTGCCGAAAATCATTGCGCGCGGCGCAGCGGCCGCCGCGGAACGGGCGGCCGAACTGTCCCGCGAGCTCGCCTGAGCTGCTCGTCCAGCGGGCGGCAGCAGCGGCGCAACCGGATTGCGCGCCCGGCTCGGGGATGAGTCAGTGCCGCGTCAGGGCCAAGCCCGGATCAGGGCTGCTTCAGGGGCGCGTCAGGGCCGCGCGGCGAAGCGTTCCAGCAGGTCTACGTGGCCGGAGACAATCAGCATGTCCCGGCTGGACACCTTGGTTTCCGGACGTGCGTAGGTGAAGTCTTCGCCGGGGGATTTCACCCCCACCACGGTGACGCCGTACTTGGAGCGCACCTGTGACTCGCCCAGGGTGAAGCCCTGCGTTTCCTTCGGCGGGTACATCTTCACAATGGCGAATCCATCGTCGAACTCGATGAAGTCCAGCATGCGGCCGCCCACCAGGTGGGCGGCGCGCCGGCCGGCGTCTGCCTCGGGGTAGATCACGTGGTTGGCGCCGATGCGGGAGAGGATCTTGCCGTGCGAGGGCGTGATGGCCTTGACCCAAAGGTGTTCGATGCCCAGATCCACCAGATTAACGGTGATCAGCACCGAGGACTCGATCGACGTGCCGACCCCGACAACTGCCGCGCTAAACTCTTGGGCACCCAGCTGGCGCAGTGCGTCGATGTTGGTGGCGTCCGCCTCCACCACATGGGTCAGTTGGCCCGACCACTTCTGCACCAGCGCCGGATCCCGTTCGATCGCCAGTACCTCGCGGCCCTGCCGGACCAGCTGTTCAGCGGTGGAGGCGCCAAACCGGCCCAAGCCGACGACCAACACGGGCGCATTGTGGGCGGGGCGTTTGTTTGATGCGGACTTGTCAGCCAATGATCGGCCTCTCTTCTGGGTAGTGGAACAACTGGCGCCGTTCGCGCAGCGCCAACGCGGCGGCAAGGGTGATGGTCCCGACACGGCCCGCGAACATCAGCGCGCACAGCACGTATTTGCCCTCGGGGGGCAGCTCGGCGCTGAGGCCTGTGCTCAAGCCGCAGGTGGCGAACGCGGAGATGACTTCGAACAGCACCCGGTCCAGGGTCGCGCCGGTGAGGGCCAAGAGTATCCCGGACGCGACGGCCACAAAGGTGGCGCCCATGACGATCACCGAGATGGCCACCCGCATGGCGCCCTCCGGAATGGCCCGGCCGTGGATCTTCACGTCGCGGTCGCCGCGGGCTTCGGCGACGATGGCCAGGAACACGATGGCGATGGTCGTGACCTTGATGCCGCCGGCCGTCGATGCGGAACCGCCCCCGGCGAACATCAGGGCGTCGGTGAACAGCATGGTGGTGGGCTCCAGGTTGTTCATGTCCACCAGATTGAAGCCGAGCGAGCGGGTCATGACGGAGGCGAAGGCGGCGTGAAGGGTCTTGTCCCAACCGGTCATCCCGCCGATCGTCTCCGGATTGTTCCACTCCATGGCCCCCCATACGAGGGCGCCGACCACCAGCAGGATCACCGACACCTCGACGGTGAGCTTGGTGTGCAGGTTCCATTTGCTGAACCGCCAGCCGCGCTCCAGCAACACCATCACCACCGGGAAGCCGAGGCTGCCCAAGAAGCCTCCGACCATCAGCGGAATCAGGATCCACTCGTCGGTTTCGTAGGGAACCAGCCCGTCGGTGTGCGGGGTGAAACCGGCATTGTTGAAGGACGAAATGGAGTAGAAGATGCCGTGCCAGACGGCCTGGGGAAAGGATTCGCCAAGCATCAGGAAGCGGGGGAAAAGCACCAGCGCCAGGATCACTTCGATAATGACCGAGGTGGTGATCACGATCCGCAGCAGGGTGCCGACTTCGCCGAGGCGCCCGGCGTTGCTCATGGCCGATTGGGCAATCAGCTTGCCACGGACACCCAGTCGCTTGCTCACCATGAGCGCCAACAACGAGGCCAGCGTCAGCGTGCCCAAGCCGCCGATGAAAATGGCCAGCAGGATGACGGCTTGGCCCAGGAACGTCCAATGGATGGCCGTGGAAACCACGGTCAGCCCCGTGACGCAGACCGCGGAGACCGCGGTGAAGAAAGCGTCATACAGCGGGGTGATTTGCCCGTCCCGGGCGGCCGCGGGCAGGGACAGCAGCCCGGTGAACACCAGGATCACCGCCACGTAGACGATCAGGGCCAGCCGCGCAGGCGAGCTGTTGGCGACGCTGTCCACGAAGTCGCGGAGCGTGCGCAAGAGCCAGAATCGTCCGTGGTCCTGCTCGGCCAGCCACGACGGCTGCTGTCTGGTCATCCCGATCGCTTCTGTCCGGCTCCGAATCGCTGATTTGTTCCTTGCAGTAGTAAATCATCAATTACCCGTGCGGGCGCCGGACGAATGCGTGCCGGAGAGCGGTTTCGCGTAGCCTGTCTGTGATGTCAGCTACCCCAGTTCCCCCGGTTCCCACTTTGGCGGTGTGGAGCGACTCCCTCTTGGCCTACAATTTCGGCGCTCACCACCCCATGTCCCCGATCCGGTTGGAGCTGACCGCGCGGTTGGCCGACGAGTACGCCATCTTCCACCGGCCGAATGTCACTTTGGCCGCGGCGGAGAGTGCCGGGGACGCCGAGTTGGAAACGGTCCACGATCCGGCCTACGTCGCAGCGGTGAAGGCGGTCAGCGACGACCCGACGGCGGTGGATGAAGCGCGCGGACTCGGCACCGAAGACGATCCGGTGTTCGCCGGTATGCATGCCGCCAGCGCCCGGATTGCTGGCGCCTCGCTCCAGTCGGCGTCCGCCATTCTGGACGGGTCGGCGCTGCATGCGGTCAATTTTGCCGGCGGCATGCACCACGCGGCGCGAGGCAAGGCGAGCGGCTTCTGCATCTACAACGACTGCGCGCTGGCCATCCAACGCTTGCTGGACGGCGGCGTGCAACGTGTTGCCTATGTGGACGTTGATGCCCACCACGGCGATGGCGTGCAGTCGATTTTCTACGACGACCCGCGGGTGCTGACCATCTCCCTGCATGAGACCGGCACCCACCTGTTTCCCGGAACGGGTTTCGCCAACGAAAGCGGTGGCCCGGAGGCGCTGGGCAGTTCGGTCAACGTAGCCCTTCCGCCCCGGAGCGGTGATGCAGCCTTCCTGCGCGCCTTCCACGCGGTGGTCCCGCAACTGGTCAGGGCCTTTGCGCCCGAAGTAATCGTCAGCCAGCATGGCTGCGACAACCACGCCCGCGACATGCTGAGCAGCCTGCGCCTGAGCATTGACGCGCAACGGCAGATGATGCTGGACATGGCCGATCTTGCCCGCGAGGTCGCGGGCGACCGGTGGATCGCCACCGGCGGCGGCGGCTACGACGTCTTCAACGTGGTCCCTCGGTCCTGGACCCACATGCTGGCCATTGTTTCCGGCCGGCCCATCCCGTTGCACAGCGAGGTGCCGCAGTCCTGGCACGAGTACGTGGAGGTCCGGTACGGTCAGCAGGCTCCGCTGTACATGGGCGACGACGCCGACCTCTGGTGGCGTTCCTGGGAAGTCGGTTATGACCCGAACGACAGCGTGGACCGCACCGTGATGGCTACCCGCAAGGAAATCTTCCCGTACCACGGCCTGGATCCGTGGTTCGACTGAGCCGTCCGCTCCCGTCCCCGGGTGGTGTTCCGGCAGCCATGGTGTAACGATTTCGCTGCCTGCGGTTTCCGAATGGCCGCCGGGGGTGCCCGGCGAGCATATATGCGATTAGGGTAATGGAATGGCCATCGATGACGTCTTTGCAGTGATTGCCGAAGGTACGCGCCGGGACATACTCGGTTCGCTTCGCGACGGGGATAAGGCGGTCGGCGAGCTGGTCGAAGAACTCGAAGTCAGCCAGCCGACCGTCTCCAAGCACCTGAAGGTGCTGCGCGAGGCAGGCTTGGTGTCCATGCGCGCCCAGGGGCAGAAGCGGTACTACTCGCTGCGGACCGGGCCGCTGCAGGATGTGGCCGAATGGATTGTCGGCTTCGGTGTCGAAGTGCTGCCCGCGGCCGAGCCGGTGGCACCGGTGGTGGCGGCCGCCGTCGTTGCTCCCCAAGAGCCGGGACATGCGGTCTCCGGGCGCAGCCTGGAGGTTCCGGTGCCGGCCAACCTCAGCCGGTCGCTGGGGCAGGCTGCGAACAAGGCAACCACCAAGGCTGCCGACCTCTTTGCACATCTGCCCAAACTGCCGCGTCGCCGCCGCGGGTAAGCGCGACAAACTGCCGCGCCGGCGCCGCGGGTGAGCGCGACGAGCTGCCGGGCCGGCGCCGCGGCTGAACGCCCGCCGGGGCTGGCCGGCAGCGGAGGCCGGGCGGTGATGACTCACACATTCTGTCTCCGCATGCTTGTCTCCGAGGCGGGTGTCCGCCCGCACATTTCTCGCAGCCAACGCTGGGCGCAGCCGGAATTATAGGGCCGGGCGCGGTACAACGGCCGGTATCACCGCAGCGCGGCCGCGTTACGAGGCGCTTCAGCGATATGTCAGATGTGTTTCTTGGTTCCCGCCTCGGTGTGGTTTTCTTTGTGAGGGCCTGAAGCAAGTTGAGTGCCCCAATACGTCAGCTAGGGAAGGGACGCACCCATGGATGCCCATCTGCTTGAAGTCCGCGACGAAGTCTTCCGCCGCAATCCAGGCGAAACGGAATTCCACCAGGCCGTCAACGAAGTCTTTGACACCCTGGAGCCGCTCTCCGCCCGGCACCCCGAATACACCGATGCTGCCATTTTGCAGCGCATCTGTGAACCCGAACGCCAGATCATCTTCCGGGTCCCGTGGATGGACGACGCCGGCAACGTCCAGATCAACCGCGGCTTCCGCGTCGAGTTCAACTCCGCACTCGGCCCGTACAAGGGCGGCCTGCGTTTCCACCCGTCGGTGTACCTGGGCATCGTCAAATTCCTCGGCTTTGAGCAGATCTTCAAGAATGCCCTGACCGGCATGCCCATCGGCGGCGGCAAGGGCGGCTCGGACTTTGACCCGCGCGGCCGTTCCGACAACGAAGTGATGCGCTTCTGCCAGTCCTTCATGACCGAGCTGTACCGCCACATCGGCGAATACACCGACGTTCCGGCCGGAGACATGGGTGTGGGCACCCGCGAGATCGGCTACCTGTTCGGCCAGTACAAGCGCATTACCAACCGCTACGAGTCCGGCGTGCTCACCGGCAAGGGCACCGGCTGGGGCGGCTCGCTGGTCCGGCCCGAAGCCACCGGCTACGGCGCCGTGCTGTTCGCCCAGGAGATGCTCAAGACCCGGGGCCAGAGCTTCGACGGCCAGCGCGTGGTGATTTCCGGTTCCGGCAACGTGGCGATCAACGCCATCGAAAAGGCCCAGGAGCTCGGTGCCAAGGTGGTCACCGCCTCCGACTCCGGCGGCTACGTGGTGGACGAAGCCGGCATCGACGTCGAGCTGCTGCGCCAGATCAAGGAAGTTGAGCGCGGCCGCATCTCCGACTATGCCGAGCGCCGCGGCGCCGGCGTCCACTACGTGGCCGAGGGCAACGTCTGGGACGTCGATTGCACCGTGGCCCTGCCCAGCGCGACGCAGAACGAGCTGGACGACAAGTCCGCCCGCCGCCTGGTGGAATCCGGTTTGGTCGCGGTCGCCGAAGGCGCCAACATGCCCTGCACCAGCGAAGCCGCCGCTATCTTCCAGGAAGCGAATGTGCTCTTCGGCCCGGGCAAGGCAGCCAATGCCGGCGGCGTGGCCACCTCAGCGCTGGAAATGCAACAGAACGCCAGCCGTGACGCGTGGAGCTTCGAGTACACCGAGCAGCGGCTGACCGACATCATGGTGGGTATCCACGACCGCTGTGCCGAGACCGCCGACAAGTACGGCATGCCGGGCAACTACGTGGCCGGCGCCAACATCTCCGGCTTCAAGAAGGTTGCAGACGCGATGCTGGCCCAGGGGCTCATCTAGTCCCGCTGACCCAGCAAAGCCCACAGCACGACGACGGTGCCCGCCCTCAGGCGGGCACCGTCGTTTTGGTCTCGGTGCGGAACTGTAAGCTCGGTCCATGGTTCAGACACTGATCGGGCTGGATATCGGCGGCAGCAAGACGCACGGAATCCGGCTGGACGACGGCCGGGTGGCCGCCGAAGCGACGGCGGGCAGTGCCAACGTGCAGAACGCCAGCCCGGCCCAGGCCGCGGCTGCCTTGTCCGACGTGTTCGGCCGGCTTGGCGCAGCCCGGGTAGCCGCGGTCTACGCCGGGGCCGGCGGCATCGACACCGACGGCGACGCCGCCGCGCTGCGCGCATTGGTTGCCCCGCTGGCTCCCGGAGCGGACATCCACGTGGTCCACGACACCCGGCTGGTGCTGGCCGCCGGCCACCGGAGGACCGGAATCGGCGTGGTGGCCGGTACCGGATCGTCCGTGTGGGGCGTCAACGACGCCGGCGAGGAAGCCCGCGCCGGCGGTTGGGGGCACCTGCTCGGAGACGAAGGCAGCGGCTACTGGCTGGGCCGGGAGGCTGTCCGGCATGCGCTCTCCCGGCTGGATGCCGGCCTGCAGCCGGATCGGCTGACGGCGCTGCTGTTGACGGACTGCGGACTCCGGAAACCCGTGGACTTGATCGCCCTGTTCCACTCGCCGCAGACCGACCGGCGGTTCTGGGCGGACAAGTCCCGGGTAGTGGTGGCCGCCGCCGAGGAGGGCGAGGAGCCCGCTGCAGGGATTATCGACCGGGCAGCGGCCGACCTCGCCGGCCAGATCCGTCTGGTAGCGGCACGGCTCGGCTTGGCCGGCCCGGTGGTCCTTGGCGGCGGACTGGGAGCCAACGTCCAGCGCTTCCAGCGGGCTGTCGCCGCCGCGCTGGAGCCGCACGGCATTACCGACATCCATCCGCTGGACCGGGAACCGGTCTTCGGTATCGATGTCCTGGCCGGACTGGCCGGGCTGACCTCATCGGACGCGGCGAGGCACCGGTGAGCGCACCGCAGGGGCGACCGGCGGAACCGGCCGGGGAGGCCCGATCCGCCGGCGTCACAATCGGTCATGTCGCGGGTGCCGGTTTTCCGGCCTCGGAGCATGCGGCGTAGAGTGCCGGTATGACGACTCGTTGGTATGCGTATTTTGCGTTGGCTCTGGAGGGGCCTGACGTAACCGCATAGCGCGTACGCATATCAACCTTCAGAGCCAACAGGGCAGAGATAATTCTCTGCCCTTCGCCATTTCTCCGGCGGGTTCTGTGGTCCCGCCGCCAACAGACGGGACACCGAACATGAATGCACCAGCCAACCACCTCTTGGAAGCGGCGACGCAGCCCGAAGCGACAGCGATCCGCGCAGGCGACGGAGTCGGCGAAACATCTACGCCGCTCGGCACCAATAACCTGCGGGTGAGCAGCTTCAAGCCGCTGCCGTCGCCAGCGGAACTCATGTCCGAGCAGCCGCTGACCGCTGGGGCCGCCGCCGTCGTCGCCCGGGGTCGGGAGGAAATCCGCGCGGTCATGGACGGCGTGGACGACCGGTTGCTGGTGATCGTTGGTCCCTGCTCCATCCACGACACCGAGGCCGGCCTGGAGTACGCGCGCCGGCTGGCACGGGTGGCGCGGGAGCACCGCGAACAGTTGCTGATCGTGATGCGCACCTACTTCGAGAAACCGCGCACCACCGTGGGCTGGAAAGGCCTGGTCAATGACCCCCGCCTGGACGGATCCCATGACATAGCCGCCGGGCTGCGGCTGGCGCGGACCTTCCTGCTGGAGGTGGCTGAGCTGGGCCTGCCGGTGGCCACGGAATTCCTGGAACCGATCAGCCCACAGTACTTGGCGGACCTGGTCAGCTGGGGCGCGATCGGTGCGCGGACCACGGAGAGCCAGATCCACCGCCAGCTGGTGTCCGGCCTGTCCATGCCGGTGGGATTCAAGAACGGCACGGATGGCGGACTACAGGTGGCACTCGATGCCTGCCAGGCCGCGTCCGCGGCACAGACGTTCCTGGGGATCGACGGCGACGGCCGTGCCGCTCTGGTGGCCACCGACGGCAACCCGGACACCCACCTGATCCTGCGCGGCGGAAAGACCGGGCCGAACTACAGCGCCGAGCATGTTGCGGCGGCGTCTGCAGCACTGGCGGAAGCGGGCCTGAATCCGCGGCTGATCGTGGATGCCAGCCACGCCAACAGCGGCAAGAGCCATCACCGCCAGGCCGAGGTGGCGCTGGAGATCGCGGCGCAGCTTGAGGCCGGCGGCAGCGCGATCGCCGGGATCATGCTGGAGAGCTTCCTGGTAGGCGGAGCGCAGAAAATGTACGTGGCCGAAAACGCTGACGGGGCCGGGCTGGTCTACGGGCAGAGCGTGACGGACGCCTGCATGGAGTGGGATGTGACCGCCGACGTGCTGGCGCAGCTGGCAGCGACGGCCCGAGATCGGGGAGCAAGCGCCGCCCCGCGGACGCAGGCCGTGCAGCAATAAATCACTTACGCTACAGTGGCCACTTTCACTTTCGCCACAACAGCCTCTAAAGTATCTAGGAAGAAGGTTTGGGGCAGGGCAAGGCGGCACGCCGTCGTCGTTGCTTACAGTAAAGGAACAGTGCGAAATGGCTGACGAGAACAACTTCTCGAATGTGCGCTTCTTGACGGTGTCGGAAGTGGCCGCAGTCATGCGCGTGTCCAAGATGACCGT
This sequence comes from Arthrobacter sp. CAU 1506, assembly GCF_005047635.1. Classification (GTDB taxonomy): domain Bacteria; phylum Actinomycetota; class Actinomycetes; order Actinomycetales; family Micrococcaceae; genus Crystallibacter. Next base: position 155,104 of record NZ_SUKC01000006.1, read on the forward strand.
CTACCGGCTGGTGCACTCGGGTGAGATGCCGGCTGTGCGCTTCGGACGTTCCTACCGGGTGCCCGAATCGGCCGTGGAGGAGTACTTGCGCGGTGCGGTGATCGACCGGGAAACCGGCACCGCCTGACCTCCGGGTAGCGGCTCCGCGGCCTTCGGTTGTCAATGACGGGTGCGCGGAAGCTGTACCCTGTTAAGGAACGTTTTACGTCATCGTCGGAAAACCGTAAGTTGGCGTGTGCCCCCGCCGGGCACCGACAGCGCGGAAACTATCAGTGAATGAGGGACTCGTGGGTTCAGTTATCAAGAAGCGCCGCAAGCGTATGGCCAAGAAGAAGCACCGCAAGCTGCTTCGCAAGACCCGCCACCAGCGCCGCAACAAGAAGTAGGACCGTTTACCGGTTTCAAGCTTCCACGGTCCGTCAGGAAACTGGCGGACCGTGTGCGTTTAACGCCTTTTTTGGCTGCGGGTGAGGGAGGGCCAGCGCGGGAGAGGCCGGTGCCCGGAACACAAGCGGGGGAGAGCCGGCAAGGGGGCCGGTAGGAGTCGGACCGGTGAGGGGCCGGTCGGAGGCGGGCCGCTGAAGCGGCCGGTGTTTAAGCCGCGTGCCGGCGGAACCGGTTGACGCCGCGCCACAGCCCGTAGACTGCGCCCGCGCCGGTGGCGGCTTTGAGCCCCAGCGTGGCCGCGCGGCGACCGCTGCGGAAGTCATAGACCGGCCAGTTATTCTCCCGGGCGTGCCGGCGCAGCCGGGTATCCGGATTGATGGCCACCGGGTTACCCACCAGGGTCAGCAGCGGAACATCGTTGTAAGAGTCGCTGTAGGCCCAGCAGCGCGCCAAGTCGAGGCCCTGCCGGGCTGCCAGCTCTTCGACCGCAACGGCTTTGGCCGGCCCGTGCAGGATGTCCCCGACCAGCCGTCCGGTGTACGCCCCGTTTTCGAGTTCGCCGACCGTGCCCAACGCGCCGGTCAGGCCCAGCCGGTCCGCAATCACGGAGGCCACTTCCACCGGAGTGGCCGTGACCAGCCAGACCCTCCGGCCCACGCGCAGGTGCTGGTCGGCCAATGCCCGGGTGCCGGGCCAGATCTTGGACGCGATGACCTCGTCATAGACCTCGTCGCCCAACTGCTTGACGTCGTCGCTCAACAGGCCGGTGGCCAGGGCCAAGGCCGTCTCCCGGATGGACTGGATGTCCTTCAGGCTTTCGCCGCGCATCAGGAACCGCGCCTGCTTAAAACCGAAACTGGCAGCATCCCGCATCCGGAAGGCGCCCCGCTGGTACATCTTGCGGGCCACGTGGAACAGGCTGGCGCCGCGCATCAGCGTGTTGTCGACGTCGAAAAACGCAGCCTCCGTCCCCGGATCGGCGGAGACCGAGGCTCGCTGTGCATGGCCGGCGGCGGACTTGGACATACTTCGAGTCTAACGAGGCGCCGGGGATTCCCCGTTCACCACCCCCGACGGCTACCGTGGAAGTTATGAACGGATCCGAGCGCCGCAGCCACGAATTGGTGCTGCTGACTAAACCCGGCTGCCATCTGTGCCAGACGGCACGCGAGACGGTGGGCGCCGTCGCGGGGGAGCTCGGTGTGCCCTGGCAGGAGAAAAACATCCTGGAAGACCCGGAGCTGGAGCGCCGCTTCGCGGAAGAGATCCCGGTGGTCATGATCGACGGCGTGCAGCGGGACTTCTGGCACATCGATGCGGAGCGCTTGCGCCGCCTGCTCACGCAGTAGGTTCTACGGCCCCGTCGTCATCGGAGTTGGAGACCGGCGCGGCGGAGCCTAATCTAAGGGAACATCAGCCTTCGGCAGGACAACCGCCGGGGCAGCCAGGAACCGGAACGGCGCCAAACAGCCTGCCCGGAGCCCGCAGCAGGCATCGGAGCGAGAACAGTGACCAACCTCCCGGACATCGAGGCGGCCAAGCCTTCCGGCCAGGAGATCCCGCCGGCTGCCCTGGCACGCCTGACCATCTACCTCCGGGCGCTGAATTCGTTGATGGCCGGTGGCACGGAACGCATTTCGTCCGAGCAGCTGGCTGAATCCGCCGGGGTCAGCCCGCCCACCCTGCGCAAGGACCTGTCCTACCTGGGGTCCTTCGGCACCCGCGGCGTGGGCTACGACGTCAGCCTGGTCAGCCAGGAGATTTCCGCCGCTCTGGGCCTCATGCATGAGTGGAAAGTCGCGATCGTCGGCGTTGGCAACCTGGGCCGGGCGCTGGCCGGCTACTCCGGTTTCTCCACCAAGGGGTTCGGCGTGGTGTCGCTCTTCGACGCGGACCCGTCCGTGGTCGGGTCGGAAGTGGCAGGGCTGCGGGTCAGTCCCATCGCCGAGCTGGAAGCCGTCCTGCGCCAGACCGCGGCCAACATGGCGGTCCTGGCGGTGCCTGCCGGCGTGGCCCAGGGACTCTGCGACCGGCTGGTGGCTGCCGGAGTGATGAGCATCCTCAGCTTCGCCCCAGTGGTGCTCCAGGTGCCGCCGACCGTGCAACTGCGCAAGGTGGACATGGCCACCGAATTGCAGATTCTGGCCTACCACGCACAACGGGCGCAGGAGACGGAGAACAACTCCGAGTCCAGCGCCCGTCGCTAGCCGGCGTGGAACAGCCCGGCCGGTTGTTGGCTTAGCGGCCGTAGATACCGTACTTGTGGGCCTTGGTGGCCTGGAAGAACTGGTTCGATGCCGGCAGGAACAGCAAAACGATCGCAGCAATGCCCAGCAGCACGGACAGAGTGCCGAACCAGAAATTGAAGAGCCCAAAGAGTGACAGCGCGGCAAACACGGTGCCGGTGATCCGGGCCCAGTTCTTGCCGGCCTTTACGCCGAAGGCCACCAACAGGTAGAGCCCGACGGCGATCACCGCGGTGACGACGATGATCACTCCCAAAGTGCCGCTCATCATCTGCGACAGTTCAGCGTCGGAAAATTGACCACCCTGCTCACCGAGGGCTTCGCGGACTGACGGATCCTGGAGCACCGTTGCCATGGTTCCATCCAGGTTGGACAGCTCGGTCAGCGTCTCGATGGCGGTCAACGCCGCCGCCGCAATGATCAGCCAGAACGCGATGACCACTTCGCGCGGACGCGTGGGTTTGGCGCCGACCTGCGGCTGGCCGCTCGGGTAACCGTACTGACCCGGCACGGCGTTCTGGTAGCCATACGGCTGCTGACCATACTGCTGGCCATAGGGGGACTGGCCCTGCTGGCCCTGGCCGTAGGGCTGCTGGCCGTACTGCGAAGCGTTCTGCGGGGCGTTTTGCCCATACTTCTGCCCATACTGCGGGGCGTTTTGCCCATACTTCTGCCCATACTGCGGGGCGTTTTGGCCGTACTGCGGGACGTTCTGCCCGTCCTGCGGCTGATCGGGGCCCGGCTGCTGCGGGGCGTTCTGCCCGTACTGCGGCAAATTTTGGCCGTACTGAGGCACGTTCTGCCCGTACTGGGGCTGTTCCTGGCCGTTGGGCCGGCCTTCCCCGTCACCGGGCTTGTTCGGTTCGTTCTGTGGGGTGCTCATCGCCGGATCCTTTTCATCTCATCCGCGGGCCGGGCCTGCGAGCCCGGCCGCCCGGGTGCGTGGAGGCTGTTACTGCAACACTACAATGCAGGTCAGCGCCGTGTCGGTCGCCCTGAAGGATGATTTTGGCGGCCGCCGGACGGGGAATCGCCGCATGGGTCGGCGGCCGGGCTTTTGGGCATACACGCCCGGTTTGAGACACTGGTAAGCATGCCAGAAGCCACTGTCCATCTGCTCCGCCACGGCGAGGTCCACAACCCCGACCGTGTGCTGTATGGCAGGCTGCCGAGCTTCCGGCTGTCTGAGCTGGGGCAGGAGATGGCTCGCCGTGCTGGTGACTACTTTTCGGAGCGCCGGAAAGAGGGCGCCACGATCAGTTATCTGGTGGCCTCGCCGCTGACCCGGGCGCAGGAGACCGCCGAGCCCACCGCGAAGGCTCTGGGCCTCGAGATTGTCACCGACGAGCGGATCATCGAAGCCGAGAATCATTTCGAGGGCTTGGCCGACATCCGCTCACACCTGCGCGAGCCCCGGTACTGGCGGCGCCTCTACAATCCCTTCCGGCCGTCCTGGGGGGAGCCGTACGCGGCGCAGGTGGCCCGCATGCGCGACGCCATCAACGACGCCCGACGTCATGCCGTTGAGCTCGGCGGCCCCGGGGCCGAGGCGATCCTGGTCAGCCACCAGCTGCCCATCTGGGTCACCAGGCTGGCCAGCGAGGGCAAGCCGCTCTGGCACGATCCCCGCCGTCGGCAGTGCACGCTGGCGTCGGTAACCTCCCTGGAGTTCGACGGCGGGCGGCTCGCCGCGGTGCGCTATGAAGAGCCCTGCTCCGATTTGCTGCCCGGTGCGGCGAACCTGCCGGGAGCATAATAGAATTACTACGCGTTGTAGAAGTGGGATGCCCTCAACCCCACGAAGAAGAGTGTGACTGTGACTGCCGATAACCCCCGTTTGTTCGACCGCCGTACCGTGTTCAAGGCCGGTGCGGGGCTGCTTGGTGCCTTGTCGCTGGCTGCCTGTTCCGTGGAGGACCCGTTGGCGCAGCAGGCCAACGCCGGAGACAACAAGAACTACATCGCCGGCGACGGATCGGTGACCGAATATGCGCCCGGTTCCCGAGGCGAACCGGTGCAGCTGACCGCCAAGCTCTTCGACGGCACTGCCGTCGATGCAGCCGACTGGGCCGGCAAAGTCACCGTACTGAACTTCTGGTACGCCTCCTGTGCACCCTGCCGGCTGGAAGCTCCGGACCTGCAGGCCCTCAGCGAAGAGTTCGCCGACGGCGCCCAGTTCTACGGCGTTAACATCCGTGACGAGCGGCCCACCGCCGAGGCCTTCGAGCGCAACTTCGGGATCACGTACCCCAGTTTCATGGACAAGGACGGCGGCATCCTGCTGGCCATGACGTCCTATGTGCCGCCCCAGGCCGTGCCCACCACGCTGGTGCTGGACAAGGACGGCCGGGTCGCCGCCCGGATCCTGGGTGTGGCGGACAAGGGCACGCTCAAAGCCCTGATCAAAGACGCAGTGGCCGCGTAGCCGTGGGGTGGGCGACGGCCTCGCTGCCGATGACCTTGGGGGGCGCCTTCGGCGACACGGTGCTGAACGGCTCCGTGCTGCTGGCCATCCCCGTGGCGATGCTGGCCGGGCTGGTCTCCTTCCTGTCTCCGTGTGTGCTGCCGCTGGTTCCCGGCTACATGGGTTATGTCACCGGCCTGACCGGCGTGGACCTGGAACGGCAGCGCCGCGGTCGGATGTTCGCCGGCATCGGCCTGTTTGTGCTCGGCTTTTCCGTCGTCTTCGTCTTCATCGGGGCGGTCTTCGGCCAACTGGGCGCCTGGCTGAAGGGCAGCGACGCCGACTGGATCACCCAGCTGCTGGGCATCGTCGTCGTGCTCATGGGCATCATTTTCATGGGCGGCCTGTCCTTCTTCCAGCGGGACCGTAAGATCCACTCCCGTCCGCCTGCGGGGCTGTGGGGTGCCCCGGTGCTCGGCATGACGTTCGGGCTGGGCTGGGCGCCGTGCATTGGCCCGACCTTTTCCGCGGTCCAGGCGCTGGCGTACTCCGGCGGAGCGGATGCGGCCAAGGGCGCGTTCCTGGCCTTCGTGTACTGCCTTGGCCTGGGCATCCCGTTCCTGCTGATTGCGCTCGGTGTGCGGCGGGGGATGGGCGCCATGGCGTTCTTCCGCAAGCACCGGCTGTTCCTGCAGCGGTCGGGCGGGGCCATGTTGGTAGTTTTGGGCCTGCTGATGGCCACCGGGCTCTGGGGGGACTGGGTGACGCAATTGCAGGACTGGTTTGCAAATGAAGTGAGGCTCCCGATCTGATGAGTCAGACCCCCGACGGCGCTCAGCGCCATGACGACGCCGGTGCACCCGCCCCGGACGGACCGGGCACCGGCGGCGGCAAAGGCCGTGCCGTGACCGACCGCAAGCGCAACCGCAAGCGGGACGACGTCGCCGTTCCCGCGCTGGGCTTCCTCGGCATGCTGCGCTGGGCCTGGACCCAGCTGACCAGCATGCGCACAGCACTGTTCCTGTTGCTGCTGCTGGCGGTGGCCGCGGTCCCGGGTTCGCTGTTCCCGCAGCGCCCGGCCAACCCCGCCGTGGTGACGCAGTACCTGACCGACAACCCGGAGGTCGGGCCGTGGCTGGACCGCTTCCAGCTCTTCGACGTGTACTCCTCGGTGTGGTTCTCCGCCATTTACCTGCTGCTGTTCCTGTCGTTGATTGGCTGCGTCATCCCGCGGGCCATCCAGCACTACAAGGCCATGCGGTCACAGCCGCCCCGGACGCCGCGCCGGCTGTCCCGTCTGCCCGAGTACGGTTCCATGGCGGTCCCCGCCGAAGCCGGCCTCTCGGCACGTTCGGCGGTCGAAGAGGCTGCCCGGCTGCTGAAGCGCCGCGGCTACCGGGTGAATGTGCGCGACGCGGACACCGACCGGCCCTCCGTCGGCGCCGAACGCGGCTTCGCCAAGGAAATCGGAAACCTGGTATTCCATACCTCGCTGATCGGCGTGCTGGTCTCGGTGGCGATCGGCGGCCAGTTCGGCTACACCGGCCAGCGGGTTCTGGTCGAGGGCGAAACGTTCGTGAATTCGCTGATCGGCTATGACAGTTTCAACCCGGGGACCGGCTTCACCGAGGACCGGCTGGACCCGTTCTCACTGACGCTGGACAAGTTCGAGGTGGTGTTCGACCGCGAATCGACCACCCATTACGGGCAGCCGCTGGACTTCACCGCCACCATGTCCGTGCGTGAGCCGGGGCAACCCGCAGAGCAGCAGGTCCTGAAGGTCAACCATCCGCTGACCATCGGCGGCAGCAACGTCTACCTGATGGGCAACGGCTACGCGCCGGTGGTGACCATCCGGGACGGGGAGGGCAACATCGCCCACCAGGGCCCCGTCGTCGCCATCCCCAATGATGGCGCCTACACCTCCACGATGGTGATCAAGGTGCCGGACGCGAAGCCCGAGCAGCTGGGCTTCGTGGGCTTCTTCCTGCCGACGGCGATGGAAGGCGAGGACGGCGTGGCCTACGGCAGCGACCCGGACCCGATGAACCCGCGACTGTACCTGAACTCCTACTATGGCGACCTGGGCCTGGACAACGGCGATCCGAAGAACGTCTTTGTGCTGGACACCAGCAACCTCACCGTGCTCAATGACCGCAACCAGGACAGCGGCGGCATCGAGCTCGCCGCCTACGAGACGAAGGAACTGCCCAACGGAATGGGCAGCATCACCTTCGACGGGCTGGTGCGCTATGCCGCGCTGGACATCCATCACGATCCGGGCAAGCTCGGGGCCCTCGTCTTCTCCTCGCTGGCCATGGCCGGCCTGGGCGCCTCCTTGTTCATCGGCCGGCGCCGCGTCTGGGTCCGTGCCGGCACCCACGACGACGGACGCACGATGGTGGAGTGGGGCCTGCTGGCCCGCGGCGAGGACCACCGTCTGGCCCCTGAAGCAGCGACCATCAGCAAACTTCTCCGCGACCAATGGCTGACGGATGCCGGCCCACAGGCGCACAATAGCAAGAGCGCCGCCGGCGTCGACAACTCCTAAGGACACCTCTTCCCATGCCCACGATTGACCAAACACTGGCCCAGTACAGCGAGCTGTTCATGCTGCTCGGTGCGATGGCGTTCACCGTCGCCTTCATCGCCTTCTGCTGGGACCTGGCGAAGTCCAGCAAGACCATCAAGGCCGTCGAGGACCGGCTGGCCGCCGAGCATGCCACGGCGGACGTGGCAGTGCTGGTCGGCGCGGCCGGAGCCAGCTCCGGATCCGCTGCCGGCCGGACCGCCGGCGGCAGCGCAGGCCAGGCGCACACCGTCGAAATGGCCTCTGACTCGATGAACTACGGCAAGGAACGCCGGGCCGCAGCGCGAATCGGCGTGGCCCTCACCGTGCTGGCGACGGTCATCCTGGCCGCCGGCGTGCTGACCCGCGGGTTGGCAGCGCACCGGGTGCCGTGGGGCAACATGTACGAATTCTGCACCACCGGCGCGCTGATGGTGGCGGTTGTCTACCTGATTGCGCTGACCCGTAAAGACCTGCGTTTCCTCGGCTCGTTCGTCATCGGGCTTGTGGTGGTCATGCTGATCGCTGCCACCATCGGATTCCCGACGCCGGTGGCCCACCTGATCCCCGCCCTGCAGAGCTACTGGATCATCATCCACGTCTCGGTGGCCGTGCTGGCGTCCGCGCTGTTCACGCTGACCTTCGCCATGTCCGTGCTGCAGCTGATCCAGGGCAACCGTGAAGCCCGCGGCCGCGCTGGCAAAGCGGACAAACTGGCTTTCATGCGCTTGGTGCCCTCCGCGCTGACCTTGGAGAACGCCGCCTACCGGATCAACGCGGTGTCCTTCGTGTTCTGGACGTTCACCCTGGTGCTCGGCGCCATCTGGGCCGAAGAGGCCTGGGGCCGCTACTGGGGCTGGGACACCAAGGAAGTCTGGACGTTCGTGATCTGGGTGGTCTACGCCGGCTACCTGCACGCCCGCGCCACCCGCGGCTGGACCGGCACCCGCGCCGCATGGCTGTCCATCGTCGGCTACCTCTGCGTGGTTTTCAACTTCACCATCGTCAACGTCTTCTTCGCTGGCCTGCACAGCTACGCCGGGGTCTAGCTCCCTTTACGGACCCGGACAGACGGGAGTGCCCGCCCACCTACCGGACGGGAGTGCCTGCCCACCTAACGGATGGGCAAGCGGGGAAGCCGCTTCGCCTGTCTGACGGGCGGGGAAGCCGTCTGATCCAACGGGTGCGCCGGAGAATCCCGCCCGCCCTCCCCGCGAGCGGAGCGGTGCCAAGCGCCGTGCCGGCAGGTGTCCACCGCCAGACTCCATAACGCAAGAAGGCCCGCAGCTCTGGATTCACGCAGAGCTGCGGGCCTTTGTCGAAACCCGAGGGTCTCAGGGCTGATTAGCGCGGACCGTTATCCGGATCGTCTTCGCTCAGTTGCCGGCCGTCATGGGTGGCAGGCTTGTCATCGTTGCCGTGCGGCCGGTCCTCGCGTTTCTTTGGTTCCGGGTCGCGCTTCTTCGGCTCCTGTTCACGCTTTTTCTGTTCCTCTTCGCGCTGCTTGGCGCGGCGCTGGGCGTCAAGCGTGCGGAGGAATGCAATGTCATCGTCCGGAGCAGCCGGGCGGGGTGCTTGCTGGGGTTGCCGGCTGCCCGCGCGGGGCCGCCCCCACATAAACCACATCAGGGCGCCGATCAGGGGGACCAAGATGATGGTCAGGATCCATCCCGGTTTTGAGATACTGCGCACCTCGTGGGGCCGGGACCGGATGCACTCGATCAGGGCATAGATCACCACTGCGAGAGCCAGTACCGCGAGCAGGATAAAGAGACGGACCATGCATTAATTGTAGGTGAGCACCGCGCTGGGGACTGCGGATACCGTAGGCTGTCCGGGTGATCTCGCGGGCAGCGTAAACTTGAGGGGTGGCATTTTGGAAATTCAGCGCCCTGCGGCTTGGCATCATGGCCGTCATCTTTGTTATCTGCCTGTTCCTGAGGCTGGGCGTCATCTACTCCGCCCTAGCGGCAGCGGTCATGGGCTGGTGCATCACCTACCTGTTCTTCCGCGAGATGAGGGACGAAGCCGGGAGGGCACTCGCCAGCCGCTTCAACAAAGGCGTGGCGGCACCGCGGACCTCCACGGAGATCTCCGATGCACTGGCCGAGGACTCCGCCGTCGAGCAGCACGGAGAGCTGCGAGTGGATTCGGACCGCAAGCCCAAGCCTGCACAGCAGCCGGCCCACCAGCAGCAAGCCCAGCAGAAGCCGGACGAACCCGGGTCCGCGGACCAGAGCTAGCCGGATCCCGCGGCCAGTTCGGCCACGGCATCAAGCGTTGACGGCAGGCGGGAGCCCGCAGCACCGCCCTACATGATCGTGCTGAGCACCAGGCCCAGGCCGAAGGCGACGGCGAAGCCCAGATTGATCAGGCCGGTCTGCTTCAGTACCGGTATCAGGCTCTCCCGCTTCTTGCCCTTGAGCATCAGCCAGCAGGGCGTGAGGCACGCCGGCACCAGCAGCAGGACCAGCAGGATCCAGGGGAATTCGTAGACCAGGATCAGCGGCAGCAGGAGAGCCACCGCCAGCATCATGACGTAGCTGATGCGCGCGGCCTCGTCGCCCATGCGCACTGCCAGCGTCATTTTCCCGACTTCGCGGTCGGTGGGGATGTCGCGGACGTTGTTGGCCATCAGGAGGGCAGTGGCGATCAAGCCGGTCCCGACGGCGCCGATGAATGACGGCCAGCTGACCTGCAGGGCCTGGGTGTAGGTGGTTCCCATGGTGGCGACAATGCCAAAGAACAGGAACACGTAGACCTCGCCCAGCCCGCGGTAGCCGTACGGGTTGTTGCCGCCGGTGTAGCCCCAGGCCGCGATCACGCAGCCTACGCCCACCAGCAACAGCGGCCAGGTTTGGGACAGGATGATCAGTGCGAGCCCGGCGACCATGGCCAGCCCGAAGCTGCCGAAGGCGGCGGCCTTCACGGCTTGCGGCGTGGCCAGCCCGGAGCCGGTCAGCCGCAGCGGTCCGACGCGCACGTCGTCGGTGCCGCGGACGCCGTCCGAATAGTCGTTCGCATAGTTCACCCCCACCTGGAACAGAATGGCCACCAGTGCAGCCAGCACGGCCAGCAGCGGCCGGAAAGACCCCAGCTCATAGGCGGCAGCGCTGCCGATGATCACCGGCGCGATCGACATCGGAAGTGTGCGGGGCCGTGCCCCTTCGAGCCATTGCCCGGCTGTAGCCACTGTGGAAGATCCTTACCTGTGGGGGACTGGTACAACATCGGCTGCGGGCATCCGCAGCAAGGTTCTATTCTCGCCCATGGGCGGCGCTGGGCCGTGCAGCAGGCCGAGCGGGAGTGCCGGATGTCACGATCGCGGCGGTTCCGCTCCAAGCTGCTCTTCGCCGGGCAGCGCGGCTCCCGCCGCCGACCGGCGCAGGATCTCCGCCACGGCCAGGCGGTCCGGTTTGCCGTTGGACAACAGCGGCAGCGCATCCAGATGCACAATGTGCCGCGGGACGGCCGGACTTCCCAATGCCGCGCGGACGCCCGACTGGATCTGGTCCGCGGTGGCGGTTCCGACGACCGCGGCGCACACCTTGGTGCCCCACTCCGGGTCCGGGACTCCCGCCACCAAAGCCGCCCGTACCTCCGGGAGCCGTTCAATGGACTCGGCGACGGCAGCCGCCGAGACCTTGACGCCGCCGGTGATCAGAACATCGTCTGCACGCCCGCTCACGGTGAGCGCACCGGCGTCGTCGATCTCGCCCAGGTCCTCGGTGCGGAACCACCGGGTGCCGCCGGACTCGCTGAAGTGTGCCGCGGTCAGCTCCGGGTTCGCCAGGTAGCCGCCGGCCACCACGTCGCCGCCGATCAGGACCCGGCCCTCTTCGAGCTGCAAGCTGACGCCCTGCAGCGGCACGCCGTCGTACACGCAGCCGCCGCAGGTCTCGCTCATGCCGTAGGTGCGCACAATCTTCAGGGAATGCTTGGCCGCCTCGGTGCGCAGCGCCGCCGGCATCCGGGCCCCGCCCAGCAGGATCGCGTCAAAGCGGCGCAGCGCGCTGATGGTTTCCGGCGTCGGGGAGGAGAGCAGCCGGTGCAGTTGGGTGGGCACGAGGGAGGTGATCCGGAACCGGTCGGTCAGCGCGGAGGCCGCCTCGGTGAACGCCTGCGCGGTAAAGCCGTGGGACAGGTCCATGGCCCAGGGCCGGGTACCCGCGTAAAGCGAGCGGACCAGCACCTGCAGGCCGGCGACGTAATTCGGTGCCAGCGTCAGCAGCCACTGGCCCTCGCCGCCCAGCCGCAACGCCGTGCCCATCGACGACGCAGCCAGCGCGTCGATGCCCAGCATGGTGGCCTTGGGCGTGCCGGTGGAACCCGAGGTCCGGACAATGGCGGCGGTCTCCGGAGCCAGGCCGGGCAACGTCACCGGCAGCGGGGTCCCGTCGGCCGCGATTTCGACGGCGGGACCCTCGCCGCCCAGTGCTGCCGTCAGCGCCGTCAAGGCCGGCTGGATGTCCATCCCTGCCGCCTTAGAAGTAGTAGGGGAACGCAGACCAGTCGGGGTCGCGCTTGGCCAGGAACGCTTCCTTGCCTTCCACGGCTTCGTCCGTCATGTAGGCCAGCCGGGTGGCTTCACCTGCGAAGACCTGCTGGCCGGCCAGTCCGTCGTCGGCCAGGTTGAAGGCGAACTTGAGCATCCGGATGGCCTGCGGCGACTGCCGGGCGATGTCTGCGGCGTACTCCAGCGCCACCTCTTCGAGGCGCTCGTGGTCGACCGCCTCGTTGACCGCGCCCATGCGGACCATGTCCTCGGCGGAGTATTCGCGGGCCAGGAAGAAAATCTCCCGCGCGGCCTTTTGGCCGATCTGGCGGGCCAGCAACGCCGAGCCGTAGCCCGCGTCGAAGCTGCCAACGGTGGCATCAGTCTGCTTGAACTTACCGTGCTGGCGGGAGGCGATGGTCAGGTCCGAGACCACGTGCAGCGAATGCCCGCCGCCGGCCGCCCAGCCGTTGACGACGGCGATGACCACCTTGGGCATCGTGCGCATCAACCGTTGGACTTCCAGAATGTGCAGCCGGCCGGCGCGGGCAGGATCGATGGTCTCCTTCGTTTCCCCGGCTGCGTACCGGTAACCGTCACGGCCGCGGATGCGCTGGTCTCCGCCCGAGCAGAACGAGTGACCGCCGTCCTTGGCGGAGGGGCCGTTGCCGGTCAGCAACACCGTGGCGACATCCGGCGTCATCCGCGCATGGTCCATCGCCCGGTAGAGCTCGTCGACCGTTCCGGGCCGGAACGCGTTGCGCACCTCCGGCCGGTTGAAAGCGATACGCACCGCGGGCAGATCGCGGACCACGTTCCCGTCGGCGTCGCGTTCCACCTGGCGGTGGTAGGTCATGTCCTGGAAATCGAAGCCCTCCACCACACGCCAGCGCTGCGGGTCGAAGAGGTCGGAAACCTTCTCCGGCAGATCGGACTGTACCTCGCGGCCAGTGCTCTCGGAATGGGTATTGGCTGGGGCAGGGGTCTCGGAAGTCACTCTTCGAGTTTATCGTCGCGGTTGAGTAGACCTTCCAACGCTGTCCGGTAGCCGCGCTAGGAAATGCAGAACTCGTTGCCCTCCGGGTCGGCCATCGTGTGCCAGCCGTGCGGGCCCTGGGTCTCCGTGTACAAGAAGGTGGCGCCACGCGCTTCCAGCCGCGCCCGGACCTCGTCCTTGTCTTCCCCGGCCAGACGGACGTCCCAATGGATCCGGTTCTTGACCGATTTGGACTCCGGAACCGGCTGGAACAAGATCCGCTGCCGGGCTTTGCTCTCCGCTTGATCCGGTGGGCAGATCGCCGCGCCGTCTTTCCACACTCGAACGTTATTGTGCACGATGGTGTCCGCGTCGGTGGCAAAGCCTTGCTCGATCATGCTGGTGATGAAGTCCTGGTCCGTAGGTTCCACCTCCCAGCCCAGCGTTTCCGCCCACCAATCGGCCTGGGCGTGCGCGTCCTTGCAGTCGACTGCCATCTGAATGTCATACGTCATGGCGTTGAGCGTAAAGGCTCCCGTCACTCTGCGGTAGAGGAACACGGACAGCATCGGACCTGAATGGAGAACCTGCCGACCTCGCGCCGTGATTGAGTCGGAAGAATCATGACTGAGCACCCCACGTCCTCCCGGCCAGAGCCCTCGTCATCCCTGGGGGCGCAGGAGTTTCTGCGCTGGTATTGGCTGAAAACGGAACTGCAGCAGTTTGCACGGGATCTGGGTGTCAGCGCCACCGGGGGCAAGGAGGACATCACGGCACGCATTGCCACAGTCCTTCGCGGTGGCCCGAAGCATCTGCCTTCGCCCACCAGCCCAGCATCACGAAAGCCTCGCCGGCAGCTGGCGGGTCCTCTGCATCGCGGCACTATCGTTCCGGCCGGGCAGCGATGCAGCCAGGTGCTGCGGGCCTGGTTTAAGGAGGAACTGGGCCCCAATTTCCGGTTCGATGGACCGATGCGTGAATTCTTTAGCGCGGCCGACGGCACAACTACTCTCGGAGATGCGGTGGCTCATTGGCATTCGTCGCGGCACGATGCCCCACGTGAGATCTCCCGCCAGTTCGAATTCAATAGATTCACGCGCCGGTGGCACCGCGAGCACCCCAACGGAAGCCGCCAAGAGATGTTGTCTGCCTGGCACGTCTACCGTTCTTTGCCCCGCGACGAGCAGGATCCCGTCTGATCGAAAGCCGCCGCCCACCCCGGGGTGTACCTCTGGTGCGGATCGCCGCTTGGGGTCGCAGCGGTCCGGGTTCGAGCCGGCGGCGGCTCCCGGGCCGGGCCGCAGGGCTCCTCGAAGTCACAACCGCTCTCCACTAGGCTGGTTGGCAGACCAACGACTCCTGCTGAAAGAGCCAATGTGGGCCATCACCTTGAACTAGTCCAGCACATCAACGCGCCGGTCGAGGCGGTCTGGCGCGTCCTGACCGACATTCCTGGTTCTGCCCGGACCCTGAGCTCCATCACCCGTGTGGAGATCATGACGCCCGGCGACTACGCCGAGGGGTTCCGGTGGCGCGAAACCCGGAAGATGATGGGCAAGGAAGCCACCGAGGAGATGTGGGTCGCGGACGTGGACGCGCCGACCTCCACCACGGTCAAGGCACACTCCGGCGGAGCCGACTACACCACGCGGTTCACGCTCGCGCCGACAGACGGCGGCACCCGGCTGACCATGTTCTTTGGTGCCGAGATGGAGAATCCTGGAACTTTCGCCAAAGTGATGCTGGCGCTGTTCGGGAAACTGGGGCTGAACATCACCCGCAAGCAGATGGCCAGGGACCTGGCAGAGATCGCCGCCAAGGCCGAGGGCCGGGACCCGGCTGCCGCGTGACGCCGGAACAGGAACGGCAGAAGCGCATGTCCGGCACCATCGACCCCCACGTCGCCCTCGACCGCAGCGGGCCGGGACAGCCGGTGCTGCTGATCCGCCAGGAATTCAGCCACAGTCCCGACCGGCTGTGGCGCGCCCTCACTGACGACGACGAGCTCTCGGCGTGGTTCCCCTGCCGCGTCAAACTGGACCTCAGGACCGGCGGCACCATCCACTTTCTGTTTCCCGGGGAAGAACCGGACGCCGGTCAAGTGCTGGAGGTGCTGCCGGAAAAGGTCCTGGCGTTTAGCTGGGACCAAGAAGTCCTGCGATGGACGGTGGAGCCTGCGGAGCCGGGTCGCAGCACGCTGGCTCTGGCGAATTCACTCCAAGACCCCGCGTGGGCAGCGAGAGTGGCAGCAGGCTGGCATCAATGCATCGAACAGCTGGGGGCGTTGCTGGACGGCCAGCCGGCAGGCCAAGAGCCCAGCCGGCCGATCGACGAGCTGGTGGAAAAGTACGGCCGCTTGCTCTAGGCCGCTGCCACCTGCCGCTGCCTCCTAGCGCTGAACCAAGCTGCATAACGTGGCTGCTCCTTCACCGCTGCGGTCACATCAGTTGACCGGCCCAGAGCCGCGTGGGATTCTTTATAGAACGGTCGGTCGGTAATCTCTGCTGTCCCAGACAGCGAGCGGCCGCTCATCGTCACGTTGATCGATCAAGCGCGAGGGATTAATTCTATGGCTGAGGCATTCCTGATTGGCGGGGCGCGAACCCCGGTTGGCCGCTATGGAGGCGCACTGTCCGCAGTCCGTCCGGACGACCTGGCTGCGCTGGTCGTCAAGGAAGCCGTGGCCCGGGCAGGCATCGATCCGGATGCGGTTGAAGAGGTCATCCTCGGCAACGCCAACGGCGCCGGCGAGGAAAACCGCAACGTGGCCCGGATGGCCTGGTTGCTGGCCGGCTTCGCCGACCACGTTCCCGGCATTACCGTCAACCGCCTGTGCGCCTCCGGCCTGAGCGCCATCATCCAGGCCTCCCACATGATCAAGGCCGGTGCAGCAGACATCGTCATCGCCGGCGGCGTGGAATCGATGAGCCGGGCGCCGTGGGTCCAGGAGAAGCCGGCCAAAGCCTTCGCCAAGCCCGGCGAAATCTTCGACACCTCCATCGGCTGGCGCTTCGTCAACCAGCGTTTCGCCAAGGGCGACCTCAGCCGCGGCGGCAAGATGACCTACTCCATGCCGGAGACCGCAGAGGAAGTGGCCGACGTCTACGGCATTTCCCGCGAGGATGCGGACGCCTTCGCCGTCCAGTCCCACGAGCGCGCCATCGCAGCCATCGAGGCGGGCCGGCTCAAGGAAGAAATCGTCCCGGTGACGGTCAAGGGACGGAAGGGCGACACCGTCGTCGACACCGATGAGGGACCCCGCCCCGGGACCACCATGGACGTTCTTGCCGGGCTCCGGCCGATCATCAAGCCCGACGGCGTAGTCACCGCGGGCAACTCCAGTTCGCTCAACGACGGCGCCTCGGCGATCGTGATTGCCTCCGAGGCCGCCGTGAACAAGTTCGGTCTCACACCCCGCGCCCGCATTGTCGACGGCGCATCAGCCGGCGTCGCGCCGGAAATCATGGGCATCGGCCCGGTTCCCGCCACCCGCAAGGTGCTGGACCGCGCGGGCTGGAACATCGATGACCTGGGCGCGGTGGAGCTCAACGAGGCGTTCGCCACTCAGTCGCTCGCGGTGCTGCGTGACCTGAAGCTGGATCAGGGCATCGTGAACAACGACGGCGGTGCCATCGCTTTGGGGCACCCGCTCGGTTCCAGCGGCTCCCGCCTGGTGGTGACCCTGCTGGGCCGGATGGAACGCGAGGGCGCCCAGCGCGGCCTGGCCACCATGTGCGTGGGCGTCGGGCAGGGCACGTCGATGATCGTCGAGCGGGTCTGATGCTCTTCGCCGACTACTCCTTCAGTACGCTGCGCGTGGACGAGCGGGAAGACCGCGTCCACGTGACGTTGAACAGGCCGGAAGTCCGTAACGCCATCGACCAGGCCATGGTGGACGAACTGCACTCCGTGTGCGCCGTGCTGGAGCACCAGCCGCGGATCCTGATCCTGTCCGGCACCGAATCCAATGGCAAAGGCATCTTCGCCTCCGGTGCTGACATCTCCCAACTGCGTGAACGGCGCCGCGACGACGCGCTGGCGGGCATCAACTCCACCGTTTTCCACCGCATTGCCCGGCTCCCCATGCCGGTCATCGCCGCGCTCGACGGCTTCGCCCTCGGCGGGGGAGCGGAACTGGCGTACGCCGCCGACTTCCGGATCGCCACGCCGTCGGTAAAGATCGGCCAGCCGGAAACCGGGCTGGGTATCATGGCCGCAGCCGGAGCCACCTGGCGCCTGAAGGAACTGGTGGGGGAGCCGCTGGCCAAGGAAATCCTGCTGGCCGGCCGCATCCTGGACGCCGACGAAGCGCTGGCCGCCCGACTGGTCACAGAGATCCACGAGCCCGCCAAACTCATTGACGCCGCCCATGCGCTGGCGGACCGGATCGGCAAGCAGGACCCGCTGGCTGTCCGGCTCACCAAGACCGTGTTCCACACCCCGCGCGAGGCGCACCCGGTCATCGACACCGTCGCCCAAGGCATTCTGTTCGAATCCCAGGCCAAATTCGACCGGATGCAGTCGTTCTTGGATAGCAGCGCCGCCAAGAGCGCTGCCAAGAGCGCCGCCCAGCAGAACGAATCCAAGTGAGCGAGATGAATCCTGTGCAGACCATTCCCAACAACGTAGGTGTCCTCGGCGGCGGCCGCATGGGCGCCGGCATCGCCCATGCGTTCCTGACCGCGGGAGCCGACGTCGTCGTGGTGGAGCGCGACGACGCTGCGGCCCAGGCTGCGCACGAGCGGGTGGCGGGTGCCTTGGCCAAGAGCGTGGAACGCGGCACCACCGAGGAGTCGCTGGATACGCTGACGTCACGGCTATCGGTGTCCGTTGACTACGGATCGTTCGCCGCCTGCGGTCTGGTGGTGGAGGCCGTGCCGGAGGACTTCGACCTCAAGTCCACCGCGCTGAAGGCCGTGGAAGCCCAGCTTTCCCCGACCGCGTGGCTGGCGACGAACACGTCCTCGCTGTCCATCACCAAGCTGGCCGACCAACTGCAGCGCCCGGCCAACTTCTGCGGCCTGCACTTCTTCAATCCGGTGCCCGCGTCGCAGCTAGTGGAAGTGGTGCTGGCTCCGGAGACTTCGGAAGAGCTCGCCGCCGCCTCCCGGAGCTGGGTCGAGGCACTGAAGAAGACCGCCGTCGTCGTTAACGACGCGCCGGGCTTCGCCTCCTCGCGGCTCGGCGTGGCCATAGCGCTGGAAGCCATGCGCATGGTGGAAGAAGGCGTCGCCTCGGCAGAGGACATCGACGCCGCCATGGTGCTGGGCTACAAGCATCCGGTAGGGCCGCTCAAAACCACCGACATCGTGGGCCTGGATGTGCGCCTGGGCATCGCCGAATACCTGCACTCCACACTCGGGGAGCGGTTTGCTCCGCCGCAGATCCTGCGGGACAAGGTGGCCCGGGGGGAACTCGGCCGCAAGTCCGGCAAGGGTTTCTTCGACTGGGAGAAGTGACCGGACCCCGGACAGGGATCATCAGGTGCAGCCTGGCCGCCGGCCGGGCTGCACCCGTTTAAACTGGCCGACTTAACTGGCCAGCGTCGACGCCTTAACCGGCCCACTCCTTCGTGGCGCGCCACGGTTGTAGGCTGCTGGGATGGCACTGTTCGAACCGCTGACACTGACCGGCAGCCTGGTGAAGCTGCAGCCTCTGCGGGTTCGGCACCTGCCCGAGCTCGAGGATGCGGTGCGCGATGGCGAACTGTGGAACCTCTGGTACACGCGGATCCCGTCGCCGCACACCATGGAATTGGAAATCCGGCGGCGGCTGGAACTCCAGGACCAGGGCCGGATGATTCCGTTTACCGTGCGCCGGCTGTCCGACGACACCGTGCTGGGCATGACGACGTTCTGCAATATCGACGAAGCCGCGCCGCGGGTAGAGATCGGCTACACCTGGAACCGGGCCAGCGCGCAGGGGACCGGAACCAACCCCGACAGCAAGCTGCTGCTGATGGGCCACGCCTTCGAAACCCTCGGCTGCTGCGCGGTGGAATTCCGCACCGACCGGATGAACCGCCAGTCCCGCGACGCCATCGAGCGGCTGGGAGCCCGGCAGGACGGCGTGCTGCGCAGGCATACCAAGATGCCCGACGGCCGGATCCGCGACACGGTGGTCTACTCCGTGCTGGACTCCGAGTGGCCGGACGTCAAAGCACGGTTGAGGCAACGGGTGGACAAGGAGCGCACGCCGTGAGCGGCCGGACCCAGGGTCCCGGGCCGGCCGGCGACCCCGCCGTCGCACCGCGTCCGAGCAGCGCCCTTTCCGGTGTCGTCGGCTGGGAAGGCGCGGTCAACGCCCGCCGCGTGGCGGGGGATATCTTCCGGATGGGCCGAGCGGAATGGCTGACGGCCGCCGGCTGGCAGCAGGCGTACGACGACGGGGTACGCACCATTGTGGATCTGCGGAACCCGGGTGAACGATCGCGCCGTCCGACAGATCCGGTGGTTCCGCCGGCTGCCCTGGAAAGGGTCACCGTGCTCAACCGGCCCACGGAGGAGCCCGGGCATCCGGAACTCGCAGCCAATGCGCCGTATATGAACCATCCGCGCTTCTATTTGGACAACGTGCGGATCTTCCCGCAACTGATCGCCGAGGTTTTCCGCACGCTGGCACACGCGGAAGGCGCCGTCGTCGTCCATTGCTCCGCCGGGCGGGACCGCACCGGGCTGGTCTCCATGATGCTGCTGCAGCTCGCCGGGGTGCCGGCCGGGCAGATCGCCGACGCGCATGAGCTAGGCATCCGCGGTATCAACGACTGGCATCGAATCAGCCCCTACCGGCATCCGGTGGAGAGCTACATCAGCGGCGACGAACTGGAGGCGCGCGTGGCCGACATGCGCGGGTCGTTGCTGCAGGTGCTGTCCCAGCTGGATGTGGAACCGTTCCTGTTGCGCCATGGCCTGGCCCGAAGCGACATCGAGGCCCTCCGCGCCCGAATGGCAGGCTGACAGCAACCCTGCCGAAGCCTTAACGCCAGGTCCTCCGCGCCGGCAGCACGGGCTGAGGCGCGGCCGTCGGGGCTTATTCAGCGTTCCGGTCGCGCCGGGGGCCGTGACCTCTTGCCTTGCCGCACCCGCTGGCCGACACTCAGGGAGCCAAGCAAGTCTTAAACGGTTATCCGGAGGTTGATGTGAGGCTAAAACGTGTAATGGCTACAGTCGCCCTGGGCGCAGTGCTGCCCCTGGGGTTCGCAGCGAGTGCGGTGGCCGAACCGCAGAGCAAACCTAACGGCCCTTGGCCGGGCGAGAACCCGTCCAGCCTGGCCGCCATACATAGCTACGAGCAATTGTGGTCCACGCTGGAGAGCATTGAGGGCCGGGCCAAGGGCGCGTTCGACCTGTCAGCGGCGCCGCTGACGAGCAACACCGGTCGGGAGATCCCGGTAGTCACGATTGGCGACGGGCCTACAGACGTCATGTACATCGCCAACCAGCATGGCGACGAATACGTGGTTTCCGAGGCGATGATCAGTCTGATCAGAAGTATTTCCGGCAACAACCCCGACGCCCGCGCCATTCGCGAGGCACTCACCGTGACCATCGTGCCCCGCGTCAATGTGGACGGATTCGACGCCGATGTCACGGACCAGGCCGGAAACACCACCCCGTGGCGGCAGAACTACGACCCGAGCTGCACCCAAGCGCCGTGCGACCCGTTCTACCAGGTGGGCCGCGGCTATGACATGAACCGCTATCACTCCTACAGCGACAACGCCTACGATCACCCCTATCTGGCCGGCGATGACAACCTGAACCCGGTTCCCGAAGCGATCGCCATGCGGTTGCTCTGGGACGAACGCCGGCCCGATCTGGTGCTGGACTTCCACCACCAGGGAACGTACGTGGACGACGACGGACGGATGATCACCGGATCGACGATGTGGCCGAATGCGGTGGAAGAGGCGGAAGCTCTCGGCATCGCGGACGAGTTTGCTGCAACGATCGAAAAGTCCCAGCGGGCCGTTTCGGTGATGCTCAGCGAGCTGGACCAGTACGGCTACGCCAACATCACCCGTTATCCGAGCACCAGCACGCCCGGCATCGCACGCAACGCCTACGGTCTGCTGGGCTCCGCCTCCGTGCTGTTCGAAATGCGCGGAGGGATTGACGCCAAGTCCAACGGGTACATCGCCAAGACGGCCGAGGTAGCCGGCAAAGCGGTCCTCGAGGCGGTTGCCGATGGGTCATGGGAAACCGCCAGCCTGGAACCGGTCGAAAACCTGCGCGAGCGGGGTGAACCGATCCGGAACCCCCACGAATAACACCGTCGCAGCCCGGTCCGTTGTCTTCGCGGGCTCACGGACTGTACGCCACGTACCCCGCCCGGCAGCACATCCTGCCGGGCGGGGTGCGCCGGTTTGGTCCTGCACGGTGGCGGCCGATGGTGCCGCTGCCTGCGAGCTGCACCGGAGAGGGGCTGTGCGCGGCAGCACGGTCATGTAGTCTAGGTACGTTACCGACCGACCGTTCAGTATTTTAAGTTCCCGTCGGACATCCGCGACCAGCGTCCGGCCGAGGGAAGAGAAAGGGCTGTCAACGATGACCTCTACCGCCGTTGATGTCGAGATTGTTCCCAGCTACATCCAGGATGCCTGGTGGACGCCTGCGGGCAATGTTTCCGGAACCGAGGTCCGCGATGCCAGCACCGGCGATGTGCTGGCGCGGGTCAGCACCGACGGCCTGGACCTGGCCGCCGCCGTCGAACACGGCCGCAGCGTCGGCCAGGCCTCGCTGGGAAAGCTCACGTTCCACCAGCGCGCGCTCAAGCTTAAGGAACTGGCGCAGTACCTGAACGCCCGGCGTGAGGCGCTGTATGAGGTCTCGCACCGCACCGGTGCCACCAAGATCGACAACATGATCGACATCGATGGCGGGATCGGCGTGCTGTTCACCTTCGGTTCCAAGGGCCGCCGTGAGCTGCCGAACTCGCAGATCGTGGTGGACGGACCGGCCGAGGTCCTGGCCAAGGACGGCTCCTTCATGGGCCAGCACATCTACACCCGCATCCCCGGCGTGGCCGTGCAGATCAACGCCTTCAACTTCCCGGTGTGGGGCATGCTGGAGAAATTCGCCCCGGCCTTCATCGCGGGCGTCCCGACGATCGTGAAGCCGGCCACGCCCACTGGCTACGTTGCCGCCGCCGCGGTGAAGTTGATCATCGAATCGAACATCCTGCCGGCCGGCTCGCTCCAGCTGATTTCCGGTTCTGCGCGCGACCTGCTGGATCACTTGGACTACCGCGACGCGGTGGCTTTCACCGGATCCGCCTCCACCGCAAACCTGCTGAAGTCCCACCCGAACGTGGCCCAGGGAGGCATCCGCTTCACCGCCGAGGCGGATTCGCTCAACGCGGCGATCCTCGGCCCGGATGCGGCGCCAGGCACGCCGGAGTTCGACGCGTACATCAAGTCGCTGGTCACCGAAATGACCGCCAAGGCCGGCCAGAAATGCACCTCCATCCGCCGCGCCATCGTTCCCCATGACCGGATCCAGGACGTGGCCGAGGCCGTCCGGGCCCGGATTGAGCAGCGCGTGGTCGTCGGAGACCCGCGCGCCGAGGGCGTGACCATGGGCGCGCTGGCCTCGCTGGAACAGCTCAACGACGTCCGCGCCGCGGTCCAGGCCATGGTCGACGCCGGTGGCGAACTGGCCTACGGGACGCTCGACGCGCCGCAGGTTACCCGCGCCGACGGGACCGTGGGCGATTCGGAAGGGGCCTTCATGGCTCCGGTGCTGTTGACCTGGGCGGACGCGGAGGCGGAGGCCGTGCACTCGCTCGAAGCCTTCGGGCCGGTCTCTTCCGTGATCGGCTATCAGGATCTCGACGACGCCGTGCGGTTGGCCGCCAAGGGCGCGGGATCGCTGGTGGCAACCGTGGCGACGAACGACCCGGAAGCCGCGCGCGTGCTGGTGTCCGGAATTGCCGCGCACCACGGCCGCGTGCTGGTCCTCAACCGCGAGGACGCCAAAACGTCCACCGGACACGGTTCACCGGTCCCGCACCTGATTCACGGCGGCCCGGGTCGCGCCGGCGGAGGCGAGGAGCTGGGCGGCATCCGCTCCGTACTGCACCACATGCAGCGCACCGCCATCCAAGGATCGCCGAACATGCTGACGGCGGTCACCGGGGTGTGGCATACCGGCGCCGACCAGAATTTCGACGACGTCCATCCGTTCCGGAAGAACCTGGCCGAGCTGAAGATCGGCGATGCACTGCGCTCTGAACTGCGCCAGGTCACGTTGGAGGACATCACGGCGTTCGCCAACGAAACCGGCGACACGTTCTACGCGCACACCAACCAGGAAGCCGCGGCCGCCAATCCGTTCTTCCCCGGCATCGTGGCGCATGGCTACCTGCTGCTCGCCTGGGGTGCCGGCCTGTTCGTGGAGCCCGCGCCGGGCCCGGTGCTGGCGAACTATGGCTTGGAGAACCTGCGCTTCATTACCCCGGTGGCCGCCGGAGATTCGATCCGCGTGACGCTCACCGCCAAGCGGATCACGCCGCGTGAAACGGACGAGTACGGCGAAGTCGCCTGGGACGCGGTTCTGACCAACCAGAACGACGAGATCGTCGCGACCTACGACGTGCTCACACTGGTGGAGAAGTAGCCGGAGCCCCTCCTGCCGCGTCCCCGGCGGCTTCGGCCCCGGGGATCGGCGGGTAATAGACGGCCGTGTGCCAGCGCCAGAAGGCGATCAGCACCAGCAGCACCGTCGCCCCGTTCAATAGCTGGGAAGTCGGCGGACTGGGAAACACCAGCGACGTGGCCAGTTGCACCACGGCGAAAGCCAGCCATAGCCACCACGCCTCATAGATCCGGTGGGCCAAGCCCAGATACACCACCGTGACCACTGCCCCGTAGAACGCCTGCAGCACCAGCACGGTCAGCAAGCCGCCTTCCAGTGGAAATCCCGCCAGAACGTCGCTGGCCATGAACAACAAGGTGGCAGCGGTCAAGGCCAGCAGGGCCACGCCCCAATCGCGGCCGGTTGCCCGGCGGACCTGCACCGCGGGCAATGCGGCGCCGTCGGGGGAGAGGGTCACGGCCGCGGCGCGCCAGCGCCAGGCACCGTAGCAGGGCAGCAACAGCGCCACGACGACGGAGGCGTTGATGAAGAACGCGGCTCCGCCGTCGAAATTCGGGATGACCAGCAGCAGGAAGACCATCGCCTGCTGGATGAGCAGCACCGGCCAGGCCCAGCGCGTGCGGAGCCCGAACAGGAAGACGGCGAGCAGTCCGACCAATGCCTGCAGATGGCCCACGGAGACTAGCGCGCCGGCAGAACCGTCCGGGACCTTCAGCGCCATGATCCAGTCCATGCTGCCGGCCTCCGCGTGGCTGCTTACGCGGTCCGGCCCGGGGCGCCGGTGCCGGGTGTGGCGGGACGGCCTGGATGCGCTGGCTCCAGTCGATGTTTGCTCCGCACCCGCCGCCGCATCGCGCGCTGCCAGGTCAGGTAACCGAAGACTTGGAGCGCTGCAGCGACCGCGCCATATACCGTGAACCAGACCGGCGCGTTTTGGAGGGTGGAGAGGAACATGGTGGACAGCGAGAGCGACACGCCCAGCCACCAGGACTGGATGACCCCGTGCGCGAAGCCCAGATACATCACCGCCGGAAGGGCGGCCAGCAGTGCATTAAACAGATACAGCGGGCCGATCTCCGCCAGCGGCGTCACACCGGCGAACGCGTTCAGGAGGTACAACAGCAGCAACAGGCCGGCGCCGATTCCCCACTCACGGCCGTGCGCCGCGCGGAGCGGCACATGGACTCCTACGCGCCGGTACTGGGTCCATTTCCAGAGGCCGTAGAGGGCGGCAGCCATCACGAAGATCGTGCTGGTGTTCAAGCGTCCGTTGGGGATGCCCGTCGCCATGAGGACGGCGGTGGAGGCAACCGGCAGCAGCCACGCCCAGAACACCCGGTAGGAGAACAAGACAATGCCCGCAATCGTGAGCGCCATATTCAGCGCCGGCACCCACCAGGACACCCCATCCATATCGATCACGTCCCCATAACGCCGACTGGTTGACGCCAGCCTAGCAGGCGCTGACCGGGAATTCAGCAGGCATTTATGGTCCGATAAAACGGGCCCGAAGCGGACCGGCCGGACCGGCTGTCGCGATGGGACAGAGCGGCGTGGGTCAGGCGATCACACGGGCCGCGGCGGGCAGATGGAGGCCATCGAACACCATGGCGATCAGGTCGTCGGCGAGCTTCTGCGGCGACAGCGGACCGCCCGGTTTGTACCATTCGACAATGGAGTTGATGGTGCCGAAAAGCAGCCGAGCAGTGATCCGCGGGTCGATGTCTCCGCGGAGGGACCCTTCCGTCCGGGCCGCGTCCACCAATTCAGCGACCGTGTGGTCGAACGTGCGGCGGCGCTCCAACGCGTCGCGTTCGATCTCGGTGTTGCCGCGCAGGCGCAGCAGAAGGGTCACATAGGGGAGTTTGTCGCAGAGGACCTGAACGGTGCCGCGCAGCACGTACTCCAGACGGGCATCGGCCCGGCCGGTGGAAGCCGACGGGTTTTCCAGGACGGCTTCCAAGCTCCCCAATGCTTCTTCCAGGGCCAACCGCAGGAGGTCGCCCTTGGACGGAACGTGGTGATAGATGGCGCTCTTGGAGATCCCCAGGTTCTCGGCGAGGATGCCCATCGACGTGGCCTCGTAGCCGTGCTTGTTGAAGACGCCGACGGCGACGTTCAGCACCGACTGCTGGTCGTAGCCCGGGCGGCCGCGGCGAACTGTCTCCTGAGCCTTTGTCTTCACCATTGTTCTATTCTCCCACGACCGTTAGGTCGGTAATGCGTGCGGCAGGTGCCCGGCCAAGCCGGGCACCCGCCGTCGCGCGTCGATTAAGAGGTTGCCGGGACCGGTCAGGCGTTGTCGCGCAGGTCGTAGACCCGGCGCAGCTTTCCGCTGGAGCGGGCCAGGGTGCCGGGGTCGGCGACCACGATCTTGCAGCTGGAGCCCACGTGGATTTTGATCTGCCGTTGCAGCTCGCGGGACGCTTCGACGGCCATCGCAGCGGTGCAGTCCTCGCGGCGCTCGATCTTGACGGTCAGCTCGTCCATCCGGTTGGGCCGGGTGATCTCCAGCTGGAAGTGCGGGCTCAGGCCGGGGATGCGCAGGGCGATCTCCTCGATCTGGGTGGGGAAAAGGTTCACCCCGCGCAGGATGATCATGTCGTCCGAGCGGCCGGTGATCCGGCCGATCCGGCGCATGTTCGGGCGGCCGGTGCCGGGCAGCAGCCGGGTGAGGTCGTGCGTGCGGTAGCGGATTACCGGCATGGCTTCCTTGGTCAGCGAGGTGAACACCAACTCGCCGGCCTGGCCATCGTCCAGCACCGCATCAGTCAGCGGGTCGATGATCTCCGGGCGGAAGTGGTCCTCCCAGATGGTGGAGCCGTCCTTGTAGTCCACGCATTCACCGGCCACGCCGGGGCCCATCACCTCGGACAGGCCGTAGATGTCGCAGGCGTCGATGTCCAGCTTGTTCTCCAGCTCGTGGCGCATCTCGTCGGTCCACGGTTCGGCGCCGAGCACGGCGACCTTCAGGGACGTCTTGGCCGGGTCGAGGCCGGCGCGCTCCATCGCGTCCACGATGGTCAGCAGGTAGGTGGGGGTGCAGAGGATGGCGTCCGGTTCGAAGTCCTGGATCAGCTGGATCTGCTTCTCGGTCTGGCCGCCCGACATCGGGATCACCGTGCAGCCGAGCTTCTCCGCACCGTAGTGGGCGCCGAGTCCGCCGGTGAACAGGCCGTAGCCGTAGGCGTTGTGGACCTTCCAGCCCTTCTTCACGCCGGAGGCGCGGATGGAGCGGGCGAACAGCGTTTCCCAGTTCTGGATGTCCTTCCGGGTGTAGCCGACCACGGTCGCCCGGCCGGTGGTGCCGGAGGAGGCGTGGATGCGGGCCACTTCCTGCTGCGGCACGGCGAACATGCCAAACGGGTAGGCCTGGCGCAGGTCTTCCTTGTCCGTGTACGGGAACTTGGCCAGATCAGACAGTTCCTTGAGGTCCTCGGGCCGCACACCGGCGTCGTCGAACTTCTTTTTGTACATCGGCACCCGCTCGTAGGCGTAGGCGACGGTGTGCTGCAGGCGCTGCAGCTGCAGGGCTTCCAGTTCGTCACGGCTCATCAGCTCCTCGGGGTCGAGGGTGTCCTCGGCGGCGGGAGTGGTCTTGCGGGCTTTGGTGCCGGTGGTGGCGGTCATGGGACGGTCCTTCGATGCGGGTCGGGCTGTAGTGCTCGGCGGGTGGCTGTGGGCGGCGTGGTCAGGATGCGGAGGGCTTGCGGGCAGGGTTGGGCACGGTGCGGGAGCGGCCCCGGAACTCGAGGAGCACGTCAGCACCGCCGTGCGGATTCTCCTGCGTGACGGTGATGTCATACAGGCCGCTGCGGCCGGTCTGGTTGACCAGCCGGGCGTTGGCGGTCAGCAGTCGGCCGGCGAATCCGGGGTTGAGGAAATTCACGTCGACGCCGGAGGCTACCGTGATGGTGCTGCCGTCGCCGTCCGGGTCGTTGCACGCCAGCGCGAAGGCCACGTCGGCGAAGGCGAACACCATGCCGCCCTGTGCCATGCCGAAGCCGTTGAGCATTTCCTCGCGCAGGCGCATCTGGATGACGACGTCGCCAAACTCCGCCTTCAGGATTTCCACGCCCATCCACTGGGCGGCCTGGTCGTCGACGAAGGCCGGATGCATGGGTCGCTCTCCCGGTTGCAGGTCGTTGCTGTCCGCCGGATGGTCGAGGGAAGTGTCGACGTCGATGTCCGTCATGAAGGCCCCTAGCTTTTAATACCGAATGTTCATTAGGTAATCCTGAAATGTGATCCAAGTCAAGACGGGCCAGAGGGCTCGGGCAGCGTGGAGCAGCGGCATGGGCCGGCGCCGCCCGCTGTCCCGGGAGGCACCGCCCCGCCGACGCTAGACCAGTTCCGTGGCGCCGATCGCATCAAGGGTATAAGCGTAATCCCATGCCCGGTCCTTCCAAGCCTCATACCGTCCGGAGGCGCCGCCGTGGCCTGCCTCCATCTCGGTCTTGAGCACAATCGGATCGGACCCAGTTCCGGTCTCGCGCAGGGCCGCCACCCATTTGGCCGGCTCGACGTAGAGCACCCGTGTGTCGTTGAAGCTGGTTACTGCGGCGATCTTCGGGTAGGCCGCCGCCCGCACGTTCTCATATGGGGAGTAGGACTTCATGTAGGCATACACGTCCGGATCGGTGATCGGGTTGCCCCACTCCTCCCACTCCAGCGCCGAGAGCGGCAGGTCTGGATCCAGGATGGACGTCAGGGCATCCACGAACGGCACCTGCGCCACGATCGCCGCGTACTTCTCCGGTGCCAGGTTGGCAATGGCACCCATCAGCAGCCCGCCGGCCGAGCCGCCCATCGCTGCAATGCGGGCCGGGTCCGCCCAACCGGAGGCCGCCAGCCAGTCGGTGGCGTCCACGAAGTCGGTGAAGGTGTTTTTCTTGCGCAGTTTCTTGCCGTCGTCGTACCAGTGCCGGCCCATCTCGCCGCCGCCGCGCACGTGGGCCACCACGTAGACCACGCCGCGGTCCAGCAGGGACAGCCGTGCGGTGTTGAAGGCAGGATCCATGCTGACTTCATAGCTGCCGTAGGCGTAAACCAGGGCCGGGTTGCTGCCGTCGCGCTGCACCGAGGCCCGGCGGATCACTGAGAGCGGGATGTTGGTGCCGTCGGCCGCCGTGGCCCACTCGCGTTCGGCAATGTAGTCGGCCGGGTCGTAGCCGCCCAGCACCGGCGTTTCCTTGCGCAGATGCAGTGTGCCGGTGGCCAGCTCGTAGTCGTAAATCCGGGGTGGGGTCAGGAAGGAGGTGTAGGCCAGCCGGATCATCGGTGCTTCGTAGTCGGAGCCGCCTATGCCGGCAGTAAACAGCTCCTCGTCGAAGCTCGGTTCCGCCGGGGCTGCCTGGCTGTCGGTTCCCAGGCCGGCCAGGGGCAGTACCTGGACACGTTCGATGGTGTCCTTGCGGATCGACAGCACCACGTGGGTGGAGGTGACGCCGGCGCCGTTGACACGCACCCGGTCATCATGTTCCAGCACGGTGTCCCAGTGCTGCGCGCCCAACGGCTGGGAGAACTCAGTCAGGTCGGCCAACGAGACCATCGAGTTCACCGCGTCTTTATTGTGCGTGAGCAGCACTTTCTGCACGCCGTCCAGCAGGAACGGCTCGGCATCGTAAAGCACCCGCTCGCTGCGCGGGATCAGGGTCTGCAGTCCGGCATCCGGCTCGGCGAAGTCCAGCAGCCGGGTTTCGGAGTATTCGGAGCAGCCGATGCCGATCACCAAGTGCCGACGGTCGGAGGAGAGCTCAAAACCCAACCACATGGCCGGATCGTCTTCCTGGTAAATCACGACGTCGGAGTCCACCGAAGTGCCGATGGAGTGCGCCTTGATTTGGTACGGGCGCCAAGACTCATCCACCACGGTGTAGAACACGCGGCTGCCATCAGGGTCGAAAGCGAGGGAGTAAAAGACGTTCTCCACGACGTCGTCCAGCAGCGCGCCGGTGTCCAGGTCCTTGATCCGCAGGGTGAAGCGCTCATCGCCCGCGAAATCCGCGGCATAGGCGTACAACCTGCCGTCCTTGGTGACGGCCGAGCCGCCCAGCGAGAAGAACGGCTTGCCGTCCGCTTCCGCGTTGCCGTCCAGCAGAATCTGCTCGCCGGGTACCGGCTGGCCGGGTTCAACCTGCGGGGGAGTCCAGTCTGCTGCGCGATCGCCGGTGTCCGAGGCCCGGACCCGGCACTGGATCCCGTACTGTTTGCCCTCTTCCATGCGGCCGTAGTACCACCAGCCGTCCTTGCGCACGGGGACGGACAAGTCCGTTTCCTGCGTACGGGTCTTGATTTCCTGGAAGATCGCCTCGCGCAGCGGCTGCTGATGCGCCGTCACGGTCTCTGTGTAGGCGTTCTCCGCCTGCAGGTGGGCGACGACGTCCGGATCCTCCTTGTCCCGCAGCCACTCGTAGTTGTCCACGAAGGTGTCGCCGTGGTGGGAACGCTCGGTGGGAACCTTGCGGGCCACCGGAGGTTCGGGGCGGGCTGTGGGGGAGGAGATATTGGCAGTGTCGGCGGCGGAGTGCGTCATGGCATCAATATATAGACGGACTGGTCGGCAGCGGCTGCGGTTTGGCTCAGGGTGGACAAGGAGGCCCGGGAATTGGAGAGCAATTTCAACGGACAATTCGTCAGGCGGCGCGGTCCGTTTTCGGCGCAGTTGCACCGGTCGGGGCCGGTGGGACAGGGCGGTGCGCGGAGTCAGCAGGCAGTTTGGCCTCTTGCCCCGTGAGCATTTCTCGTGTGTATTGAAAACAACTGGACAGAAGGGAGAAAGCAAATGCGTGGAAGCAACCTCATTTGGACAATTGTGGGCGTCCTGGCAGCGATTGCCTTGATCATATGGATCGCTTCGGCCATCTAGCGTCCATCTCTTCAAGAGTTGACGAAGAAGCCTCTACCGCGGGTCGGTGGAGGCTTCTTCGTGTGGCGGCGCGGAATGTCCTCATGGAGGGCAGTGACTATTTGCCGGACGTGCCATGGCCGCGGTCTGTCTCAGCCTTGACGCTCCCGCAGGGCCCCTATATCCTGAACGAACGGTCGGTAATTATTTCGCGGCCGGACTACGTACAGTGAGGTGACCATCGTGGCAACGCAGACCGACGCCGGCGACCAGAAGTTGCACGCCGTGCCGTCCGCTGAGGACGAGGCCGGACAGGCCTACTTTGACAAAATCATCGCCGAGGATTCCCGGATCGAACCCGCCGACTGGATGCCGGAGAAGTACCGCAAGACGCTGACCCGGCAGATGTCCCAGCACGCGCACTCCGAAATCATCGGCATGCAGCCGGAGGCCAACTGGATCACGCGCGCCCCCAGCCTGAAGCGCAAGGCCATCCTGATGGCCAAGGTGCAGGACGAGGCGGGCCACGGGCTCTACCTCTACTCCGCCACCGAGACGCTGGGCACCCCGCGCCACGTGCTCAACGAGCAGCTGATGTCGGGCAAGGCCAAGTACTCCTCCATCTTCAATTACCCGGCGAACAACTGGGCGGACATGGGCGCCATCGGCTGGCTGGTCGACGGCGCCGCTATCGCCAACCAGGTGCCGCTCTGCCGCGCTTCCTACGGTCCGTACGGCCGCGCGATGGTCCGCATCTGCAAGGAAGAGTCCTTCCATCAGCGCCAGGGTTTCGAGATCCTGCTGGAACTGGCCAACGGCACCCCGGCCCAGAAGCAGATGGCCCAGGACGCGGTCAACCGCTTCTACGCCCCGGCGCTGATGATGTTCGGACCGACTGACACCGATTCGCCGAACTCGCAGCAGTCAATGGCCTGGAACATCAAGCGCTTCTCCAACGACGAGCTGCGCTCGCGGTTCGTCGGCATGATCCAGGAGCAGGTCAAGGTCCTGGGCCTGACGCTGCCGGACGACGAGATCCGTTACAACGAGGAAACCGGCATGTGGGAGCACGGCGAACTTAACTGGGACGAATTCTACGAAGTTCTCGCCGGCCGCGGCCCCTGCAATGCGCAGCGGATGGAACGCCGTCGCGAGGCACATGAGAACGGCGCCTGGGTGCGCGAAGCAGCAGCCGCTTATGCGGCCAAGAAGGCACAGAAAGCACAGGTGGCCTAAGTGGCAACAGGAGACCAGACGTCAATGGCGCAGCCCGTCAAACCGGCGCCCGAGGAGACCTCGGCATTGTCGGACAAGCAGCCTTGGCCGCTGTGGGAAGTTTTTGTCCGCTCTTCACGCGGGCTCTCCCACGTGCACGCAGGTTCGCTGCACGCCCCTGACGCCGAGATGGCCGTCCGCAATGCCCGGGACCTGTACACCCGCCGCAACGAGGGCGTCTCGCTGTGGGTTGTGCCGGCGTCGGCCATTGTGGCCAGTGACCCGGACGCCAAGGGCGAGTTCTTCGAATCGCCCAAGGGCAAGGACTACCGCCACGCCACGTACTACACGAAGAGCGAAGGGGTGAAGCACCTGTGAGCGGCGAAAGCGCTACCCGGATCACCCCGGGCAATGCCCTGCGTCCGGAAGACATCGCCCAGCAGGTGACCGAGGGCAACAAGGCCAGCGAGGACGTCGCCGACTACGCGCTGCGCTTGGGTGACGATGCGCTGATCCTGGCCCAGCGCCTGGGCTGGTGGATCTCCCGTGCGCCGGAGCTGGAAGAAGATGTGGCGCTGGGCAACATTGCCTTGGACCAGATCGGCCACGCCCGGTCCTTCCTGACCTACGCAGGCTCCGCCTGGGGCAAGTCGGAAGACGACCTGGCCTACTGGCGCGGCGAGAGCGAGTTCCGCTCCAGCTACCTGGTGGAGCAGCCCAACGGCGACTTCGGCAGGACCATTGCCCGCCAGCTGGTCATCGCCGCCTACCAGCACGAACTGTATTCGCGGCTGGTCGATTCGCAGGACGAAACTTTGGCGGCCATCGCGGCCAAGGCGGTCAAGGAAGTGGACTACCACCGCGACCACGCCGAGCAGTGGACTGTGCGCCTGGGCGACGGTACGGAGGAGTCGCACCGCCGCATCGCCGCAGGGTTCACCTCGGTCTGGCCGTACGTGCAGCAGCTGTTCGAGGACGACGACCTGATCGACCGCCTGGACGGCATCGCCGTGCGGCCCTCGGAACTGCGGGCAAGCTTCGATGCTTACATCGCGGCTGTTTTTGCCGAGGCCACCCTGGAGGTCCCGGACGTCCAGCCCGCAATGACGGACAAGACCCGCGTCAAGCACAGCGAACACTTGGGCTACCTGCTGGCCGAAATGCAGGTGCTGGCCCGCGAACATCCCGGCGCCACCTGGTAACAGGTGCCGGTCCTTTCGGAACAGGTCCTCTTCGGAACAACGGAGCAATTCATGTCCACAAACACCGCGCAGCGGCCAGCTGAAACCGAGGGAGCCCGCGTCTGGGACGTTGCGGCCACCGTCTGCGATCCCGAGATCCCGGTGCTGACCATCGAGGACCTCGGAATCCTGCGGTCCGTCTCAGTGCTGGATGAAACCGACGACGGCGGCCGGCCGGCGGTCGAGGTGACCATCACCCCGACCTACTCCGGCTGCCCCGCGATGGACGCCATCAGCGAAGACGTCGCCAGCGCCTTGGCAGCCGAGGGGTACGCCGACGTCCGCGTGAAGCTGGTGCTGGCCCCGGCCTGGACCACGGACTGGATGACTGACGAGGGCAAAGCGAAGCTGAACGAATACGGCATCGCGCCGCCGTCGGGCTCCGCGCCGATCCGCACCGGACCGGTCAAGGTGGGGCTGAGCGTGAAGTGCCCGCTCTGCAATTCGCTCAACACCCGCGAGCTCTCCCGCTACGGCTCCACCTCCTGCAAGGCGCTGTACCAGTGCAATGACTGCCACGAACCCTTCGACTACTTCAAGGTGCTTTAGATGACTACTTCCACCACGGAGGCCCCGGCGGCCAAACGCCGCGGCACGTTCCACCCGCTGTCCGTCGCCGAGGTCCGCAAGCTCACCGACGAGGCCGTGGAGGTCACGTTCGCCGTGCCGGAGGAACTGCAGGGGCAGTTCGACTACGTGCCCGGGCAGTACGTGGCGCTGCGGACCACGCTCGAGGAGCAGGAAATCCGCCGCAGCTACTCCATCTGTGCCGAGCCGAAGCCGGGCGAGATCCGCGTGGCCATCAAGCGGGACATCGGCGGCCTGTTTTCCAATTGGGCCAACGACAACCTCAAAGCCGGCGACGTGCTGGACGTGATGAGCCCGGCCGGCGCATTCATTTCCAAGCACCAGATGACGGAAATCAACCATCCGGAACATATCAATACCGACGTCGAGGCCACCTTCGTGGCATTCGCCGCCGGCTCCGGGATCA
Source organism: Arthrobacter sp. CAU 1506 (assembly GCF_005047635.1). Lineage (GTDB taxonomy): Bacteria > Actinomycetota > Actinomycetes > Actinomycetales > Micrococcaceae > Crystallibacter. The sequence goes on from NZ_SUKC01000006.1 coordinate 189,073, forward strand.
CCCCGGTGATCTCGATCGCCCGGACGGTGCTGGCCGCCAACACGAACGTCAGGTTCGACCTGGTTTACGCGAACAAGGCGGCCATGGACGTGATGTTCGTGGAGGAACTGGCGGATCTGAAGGACAAATACCCCACCCGCTTTGCGCTGCACCATGTGCTCTCCCGCGAACAGCGCATCTCGCCGCTGCTCTCCGGCCGGATCGATGCGGAGAAGCTCACCAGCCTGTTCGACAGCGTGCTGCGGACCGAGGACGTGGACGAATGGTTCCTCTGCGGCCCGTACGAGCTGGTGCAGCTGTGCCGCGATACCTTGGCCGAGCGCGGCGTGCCGGCCGACAAGATTCGGTACGAGTTGTTCTCCACCGGCGAGCCGACCAAGCCGCAGGGCAACATCGGCCGCCCGGTGCAGGTGGACCCCAGCGCAGACAACTACGACATCACCTTCACCCTCGACGGGCTGACCGGCAAGGTCGCCTCGCCGAAGCACGCCCGCGAGTCGGTGCTCAACGCGGCGCTGCGGGTACGCCCCGATGTCCCGTTCGCGTGCGCGGGCGGCGTTTGCGGCACCTGCCGTGCCAAGGTGGTCTCCGGGACGTTCACCATGGAGGAGAACTACGCGCTGGAACCGGACGAGATCGAGCGCGGCTACGTGCTCACGTGCCAGACCCATCCGACCAGCAAAGAAATCACCGTCGACTACGACGCCTAGCCCCCGTTGGCCGACCAAGCGAGCTGACGATACCGGTGGCCGACCAAGCGAGCGTAGGCTTCCGGTGATCGACCAAGTGAGCGCCAGCAAACGCGCGGAGACCAAGCGAGCGTAGGCTTCCGGTGATCGACCAAGTGAGCGCCAGCAAACGACACCGGTGATCGACCAAGTGAGCGCCAGCGAACGCGCGGAGATCCGCTAACCGCGCCACCCTGAGAGGAACTACGGATGAGCATGATCGAACTGTCCATCGAGGACAACGTCGCCGAAGTGGTGCTGAATGCACCGGCCAAGATGAACGCCCTGGACGAGCAGGCAGTGGTGGATCTGGGCAAGGCGTACGACGACGCCGCTGCCGCCGGTGTCCGTGCCCTGCTGCTCCGCGGCGAGGGCCGCGGATTCTGCGCCGGCCGCGACATCTCGCAGGTGGATCCTGCCACTGACGACGCCTACGGCTACCTCTCCGGCGTTGTCACCCCGGTGCTGCGGAAGATGGCGGAATTCCCCGCACCCACGTTCGCCGCCGCGCAGGGGGCCGCGCTCGGCGTCGGGCTTGGCCTGCTGATCGCCACGGACGTGGTGTACGTTGCCGATTCGGCGAAGATCGGTTCCCCGTTCGCCAACCTGGGTGCAACGCTGGACTCGGGCGGGCACTGGCTGTTCACCGAGCGGCTCGGCGCGCACCGCACCCTGGACCTGATCTACACCGCCGAACTGATGAGCGGCGAAGAAGCAGTCCGGGCCGGGCTGTTCAGCCGCGCCATGCCCGCGGACGAACTGCTGGAAACCACGCGGGGAATCGTCGGCAAGGTCGCCCAGGGCGCCACCGGTGCATTCCGTGCTTCCAAGGAACTGGTGGCCAACATCCGCGACCAGCGGCTGGGCCTGTGGCTGGCCACCGAAGAGGAGAACGCCGCCCAGGGCCGGCTCTGCAAGAGCGACGACTACGCCGAGGGGTTCAAGGCCTTCCAGGAGAAGCGCAAGCCGGTCTTCAAGGGCTGAGGTTCTCGCTCCTGCCAGAGCCCGCCGGCTCTGGCAGGATGGCTCCATGAGCGCCAAACCAACCGCCGCAACGGCGGCTGCCTGGACCGTTGCCATCCCGGACCGCGAACTGTTGTCTGCACTGGGGCCACTTCCCGCCGGAATCGGCCGTCCCGTGGGATTTCGACGGCGAACCGGACGGCGCGCAGGTCGATCAGATCGACGTCGTGGTGCTGCCGTACCCTGATGCGGCAGGCGCCCTCCCGCGTCTGGCCAAGCTGAAAAACCTGAAGCTGGTGCAGGCCCAGACCACCGGCGTAGACGGAATCGCCGACGTGGTCGGACCGAATATCGCGATCGCCAGCGCCGCCGGCGTGCATGCGGCCTCCACCGCGGAACTCGCCGTCGGCCTGATGCTCGCCTCGCTGCGGGGAATCGACGTAGCCGCCCGGGACCAGCCAGAGGGCCGCTGGCGCCATGAGCGTCGGCTCTCCTTGGCCGACCGGAAGGTCCTGTTGGTGGGCGTGGGCGGCATCGGCATGGAAATCGCGCGCCGCCTGGAGCCCTTCGAGGTTCAGCTGACCCGGGTGGGTACTCACGCCCGGGATGACAACGATGGCCACATCCACGGCACCGGGGAGCTGGAGCAGCTTGCCGCCTCCCACGATGTCCTGGTCGCCATTACGCCCCTGACCGACGCCACCCACGGTCTGATCGACGCCGCAATACTGGCCGCTCTCCCGGACGGCGCGCTAGTGGTCAACGTTGCCCGCGGGCCGGTAGTGGACACGCACGCCTTGACCGCCGAAGTTGTCTCCGGCCGGCTGAGCTGTGCACTGGACGTGACCGACCCCGAGCCACTGCCGCCGGACCACCCGCTGTGGCGGGCCGGCAACGCGCTGATCACCCCGCACCTGGGCGGCGACACCACAGCGTTCGAACCGCGGATCGTCCGCCTCCTCCAGCAGCAGCTAGCGGCGATCGCCGCCGGCCAGACGCCGCAGAACCTGGTGCAGCCAGGCTGTTTCCGCAACAGTTCCAGCGAGCTTCAACCGCGATAGTTCCGGGGCTAGACAACCGCGGCGGGGCGCGAGCAGGATGGAGGCGGCGCGTCGGGGCAGCCGCCCAGCGCCGAAGGAGGGATGACAGATGGGCATCATCGTGGCCAACATGTTCCTCACCCTGGACGGCGTCTATCAGGCGCCGGGCGGGACCGACGAGGATCCGGAGAACGGCTTCGGCTATGGCGGCTGGCAAACACCGTTCTTCGACGATGAATCCGGGGAGGCGATGGGCGCTGTCATCGACCGCATCGATGCGCTGCTGCTCGGACGGAAGACGTACGACATCTTCGCGGGGTACTGGCCGAATGCCGGCGACGACTCTCCAATCGCCGCGAAGTTCAACGCGGCGCCGAAGTACGTTGTATCCACCAAACTGACCGATCCGTCATGGGCGGGAACGACGGTCTTGCCCCATGCGATGGCTGCCGCGCACCTGCGCGAACGTCATGACGAGGTGCACCTCTTCGGCAGCGGCGACCTGTTGCAGTCGCTCTTCACCGAGGACGTGGTGGATCGCCTCAACCTATGGCTCTATCCGATCACCGTAGGCAGCGGCAAGCGTCTCTTTGGCTCCGGTACGATTCCGGCGGCGTTCCGTCTGGTGGGACCGGCCCGCACCTTCGAGAAGGGTGCGGTGGCGCTGGTCTACGAGCGCGCGGGAGAAGTCGAGACGGGCAACATGGACGAGGTTGTGGCAGGCCGGAGCGACGACGGCGGATGACAACCGGGGCCATGGACGACGGCGGCTGACAACCGGGGGACGGTTGACCACCACAACGACGGCTGACAACAAGAACGACGACACCAGGCCGCGAGCAAGGCTCAGCGGGTATCCAGGTCTTCGAAGACCAGGAACGTCTGGGTGTCCAGAATGCCGGGCATCGACTGGATCTGGTCAAAGATGACCCGGCGCAGGTCCACGTTGTCCACCGCGCGGACCAGCAGGATGACGTCGAAGTTCCCGCCGACCAAGGCGATGTGGTGTACCTCAGGGATGGCCCGGAGCGCCTCGCGCAACTCGCGCCAAGAGTGCTGCCGCAGCTTCAGCGTCACGTAGGCCGAGGCCTTGAGGCCGGCCTTGATCGGGTCAACCAAGGCAGTGAACTTGGTCAGCACACCGGCTTCGGTCAGCCGCGAGATCCTCGAGTAGGCGTGGGCCCGGGAGATGTGAACGTTTTCCGCCACCGCGGTGACCGAAAGCCGGCCGTCCTTGGTCAGCTCCGCCAGAATCCGACGGTCAATCTCGTCCAGCTGCGGGACTTTGACCGGGGAGCTCTCTGCCATACGTCTACACCTCGTGGGGTTATCCAGCTCACAGTAACAATTTGTCTCCAAGCGTACGGCTGATTGCGCAAATTTTCCACGCTTTGCCGCAGAAGTGGATACGAAAAGTATCCCAATCTCATACTAAAGCTACACAGTTTCTTCAGGCAGAGGCGGCCGCGGTACGGCCGGACGGCCTGGCTGGGGCGGCAACACCGCCGCGGCCGACCAAGGATTTCGAGGGAGACACCATGACTATCTCAATCGGTAACCCGATCGAGGGATCGATGGCCGATCCGTCCCGCCGCGCCGGCATGGACGATCCGGTCACCGCCGAGGCCTACATGCTGCCCTCCGGCGAGCCCGTGCAGTTGGTAGATCCGGACGGCCGGCACGTGCACAACGACAAGTACCCGCTGCCCGACGGCGAGGCCCTGCTGCAGGCCTACCGCGAGCTGGTGGTGGGCCGCCGCGTCAACGACCAGGCCAACGCGTTGGTCCGCCAGGGCCGGCTGGCCGTTTATCCGTCCTCGCACGGGCAGGAAGCCTGCCAGGTAGCCTCTGCGCTCTGCATCGGCGAGAGCGACTGGCTGTTTCCGACCTACCGCGACACCGTGGCCGTGATCGCTAAGGGCGTCGACCCGGTGCAGACCCTCACCCTGCTGCAGGGCGACTGGCACGGCGGCTACGACCCGTACGAGCACAAGGTCTCCATCCAGGCCACGCCGCTGGCCACCCAGTTGCTGCACGCCGTGGGCGTGGCCCACGCGGCCAAACTCAAAGGCGAGGACACCGTCGTCGTCGCTCTCTGCGGTGACGGGGCCACCAGCGAAGGCGACTTCCACGAGGCGCTGAACTTCGCCGCGGTGTTCCACCTGCCCGTGGTGTTCTTTGTGCAGAACAACCAGTACGCCATCTCCGTTCCGCTGAACAAGCAGACCGTGGCGCCGTCGCTGGCACACAAGGCCATCGGCTACGGCATGCCGGGCGAGCGTGTGGACGGCAACGACACCGCCGCCCTGCTGGCCGTGCTGGGCAAGGCAGTGGACCGCGCGCGCGACGGCGGCGGCCCGGCTCTGGTGGAGGCACACACCTATCGGATGCAGTCGCACACCAACGCCGACGACGCCACCCGGTACCGTACCGACGACGAAGTGGCCGAGTGGGCGCCCAAGGACCCGCTGGTCCGCCTGCGGGCCTACCTCAAGGAGCTGAACGTCCTGACCGAAGAGCTGGAAGAGGAGATCGCCGGCCGGGCCGAGACGGTTGCCGCCCAGATGCGCGACGGCCTCAACGCCGAGACCGAAGTGGACCCGGAGGACCTGTTCCGGTTCGTCTTCACCGAAAAGACCAGCCAGCTGCGCGAGCAGGCCGCCATGCTGCGCGAAGAACTCTCGCGCGAGTCGGCCTGACCGCCGCCCACCGAAGGACACACCATGAGCACAACAATGACGTTCGCCAAGGCGCTGAACACGGCACTGGCCGATGAAATGGAAGCCGACGGCTCCGTCGTCGTCTTCGGGGAAGACGTGGGCCCGCTGGGCGGGGTTTTCCGCATCACCGACGGGCTGACGAAACGATTCGGCGAGGAACGCTGCTTCGACACCCCGCTGGCCGAGTCCGGCATCATGGGCATGGCCATCGGCATGGCGATGAACGGTCTGCGCCCGGTGGTGGAGATGCAGTTCGACGCCTTCGCCTACCCGGCGTTCGAACAGGTGGTCTCGCATGTGGCCAAAATGCCGAACCGCACCCGCGGCAAGGTCAAGCTGCCGATGGTCATCCGGATTCCGTATGCCGGCGGCATCGGCGGCGTGGAGCACCACTGCGACTCCTCCGAGTCCTACTACGCGCACACTCCCGGGCTGACCGTGGTGGCCCCGGCCACGGTGGAGGACGCCTACACCATGCTCCGCGAAGCCATCCGCTTCCCGGACCCCGTGGTGTTCCTGGAGCCCAAGAAGCTGTACTTCTCCAAGGAGCAGCTGGACCTTGAGGCCCTGCAGTCGCGCTGGGGAACCCCGGCGCTGGACCGGACCGATGGACCGGAGCCCACCGCAGCCCCAGCGGAAGGTGGATTCGGCCGCGCCGTGGTCGCGCGCGCCGGAACCGATGCCACGCTGATTACCTACGGTCCGTCCGTGCCCACCGTGATGAAGGCCGCCGCAGCCGCCGCCGAGGAAGGCCGCTCGCTGGAGGTCATCGACATCCGCTCCATCGTTCCCTTCGACGACGAGACTGTGATGGCCTCCGTGCGCAAGACCGGCCGCGCCGTCGTGGTCGCAGAAGCCCCCGGTTTTGCCTCGGTCGCCTCGGAAATCGTGGCACGGGTGCAGGAACGCTGCTTCCACTCGCTCGCCGCCCCGGTGCTGCGCGTGACCGGTTTCGATATTCCGTACCCGGCGCCGAAGCTGGAGCACTTCTACCTGCCCAGCGTGGACCGCATCCTGGACGCCGTGGACGAACTGCAGTGGGAGGACGCGTAGCCATGACGCGACAAGTATTCAAGCTGCCGGATCTGGGCGAAGGCCTGACCGAGGCCGAACTGGTCAACTGGCTGGTCAACGTGGGCGACGAGATCCGCGTGGACCAGCCGGTGGCCGAAGTGGAGACCGCCAAGTCCATGGTGGAGGTGCCCAGCCCCTACGCCGGGACCGTAGCCGTGCTGCACGGCGCCGCCGGGGACACCCTGGATGTGGGCAAACCGCTGATCTCGGTGGATGCTCCGGGTTATGTGCACGACGACGCTGCGTCGGGTTCCGCGGGATCCGCACCGCAGGCGGGGGAGGCCTCTGGCAATTCCGCGCAGCCCGCCGCCGGGCATCCCGACGGCGAGGCTTACCGGAACGAGGAACGTGCCGGCATCAAGGAACCGGAAGCGGCTGAGTCCGGCTCCGGCAACGTGCTGATCGGCTACGGAACCCCGGGCGGATCGGCCGGCTCCAAGCGCACCCGCAAGCCCAAGACCGGCCGCGTCGCCGGGTCTCTGCTCGGCGCTGGCGCGCCTCCGTCGACCACCGGCGCCCCGCTGTCGAGCGCCCCGGTGGTCGACCAAGCGAGCGCCAGCGAGCGCGTGGAGACCCGCGTGGAGACACGCGGCTCGGCGCCACTGGTCATCTCGCCGCTGGTCCGCAAACTGGCCCGCGACGGCGGCCTCCGTCTGGCCGACATCGCCGGCACCGGCGACGACGGGATGATCCTGCGCAAGGACGTCGAAGCCGCGCTCGCCGGCGCCCCGGTTACCGACCGGTCTCTGCTCGGCGCGGGCACCCCGGTGGTCGGCGGGTCTCTGCTCGGCGCTGGCGCGCCTCCTTCGACCACCGGCGGCAGCGCCTTCGGTGCCGACGCCCGCACTGGTCTCGACATCTCTGCCCGCACGCCGATGAAGGGCGTCCGCAAGACCGTGGCGCAGGCGATGTCGCGCAGCCGCACCGAAATTCCCGAAGCCACCGTCTGGGTGGACGTGGATGCCACCGCGCTGCTGCAGATGCGGGCCGACCTCAAGCGGCGCGACCCGGAGAACACCCCGGGGCTGCTGGCCTTCATCGCCCGGTTCGTGCTGGCCGGACTAGCCAAGTACCCGGAGCTGAACACCCGGGTGGAAGGCGAGGAGATTGTCGGCTTCGACGGCGTCAACCTGGGCTTCGCCGCCCAGACCGACCGCGGGTTGATGGTGCCTAGCGTCCGCAACGCGGATAAGCTCAGCGCCCGCCAACTGGACACCGAGATTAGGCGGCTCACCGCCGTCGCCCGTGACGGCAAGGCCACTCCCGCCGAGCTGACCAGCGGTACCTTCACGCTGAACAACTACGGGGTCTTCGGTGTGGACGGCAGCGCCGCCATCATCAATTACCCCGAGGTGGCGATCCTCGGCGTCGGCCGGATCATCGACAAGCCGTGGGTGGTTAACGGAGAGCTGGCCGTCCGGAAGGTCACCGAACTGGTGCTGGCCTTCGACCACCGTGTGTGTGACGGCGGCACGGCCGGCGGCTTCCTGCGCTACGTCGCGGACGCCATCGAAAACCCCGGCAGCGTGCTGGCGGACCTGTAGCCGCTGTTCCCGCAGGCCAGCGGACCTGTAGCCGCTTTCCCCGCGGGCCGTAACCGCTGTCTCCCGTAGGCCGGAGCCTGAACCGGCCTGCGGGAGAGCGGCGCAAATGCCCCTAGCTGGCCGATCCGCCGGACGCTACGCTTAGGCATGATCACTCTGCCAGAGGCGTACCAAAAGTATCTCTCCGGGTTGTCTGCACACCATGCCGAGGCGCTCCGGCCGGTGTTCCTCGAATCGGTTGCTGATGGGGAACACGGCATCTCGATCCGCGGCATGGGGTCCAAGCATGTGCAGGCGTACGTCGACGACTCCGTGCCGTTCGGCGAAATCCGCGAGGAAATCCGCCACGCCCACGAGTACTGATAATTGGGGCCCGTTGCGCTGGGGCCGCGGCCGGTAGCCGCGACCATGCTTTCTCGTGTGCCCGTCGCTTCGCAGCCGGTCTCATTCTGTGCCCTTCTGTCTCCGTGCCGTCGTTCGGCGGAACGGGCCGGCGCGGTACGGTAGCAGGAAAAGGCCGTGCCACCCGCGGCCAGTGTGCGAGGCGATGGAGTGTGACGGCCGATGAGCGATGCCGCCCGATCAGAGGACAGGACCGGCGAACCGGCAGAGACCATACAGGTCGCGCCGGGAAACTATGTCATCCGTACCCCGGAGTACCTGCTCAACACCGGGCTGGTCGTCGGCACGAACAAGGCCCTGGTGGTGGATACCGGCGCCGGCCCGCGCCAGGCAAAGCGGATCTACGCCGCAGTGCGCCGCCTGACCAAGCTGCCGCTCGTCGTCGTCAATACGCATTTCCACTATGACCACGTCTTCGGCAACGACTACTTCGCGGCCCAGGGCGTGCAGGATTTTTATGCGCACCGCAGTTGCGCGCACGACATCGCCGAGAACGGCGCGCTTCAACGCGCAACCGTCGCTGAGACGGAACCGGAAATGGCGGCCGCCCAGGGCGAGGACACCGCGATCAGGATCCCCACCAGGCTGGTGGACACGGAGATCACCGTGGACCTGGGCGGGGTCAGCGTCAAGCTTTTCCATTTGGGTCTGGGCCACACCGACGGCGACCTGCTGGTCGGCTCGCCCAGCACCCTGTTTGCCGGCGACCTGGTGGAGCAAGGTGCGCCGCCCGCGTTTGAAGACTCCTACCCGCGCGACTGGGTCGAGACGCTGCGGCGGATCTCCGGCCTGCGCCACGAGTACGACGTGCTGGTGCCCGGCCACGGCCAGACCGTCAGCGACGCCTTCGTGAAGAACATGTGCGAGACCATGGCGCTGGCCGTCCGGATGGGGGAGCAGGCCAGCCGTGACACCCCCGCGGACGCCACCAAGGCCATCCCGATCCTGCCCTACGGCCCGGTGCAATCCCGCTCCCTGCTGCAGCGGCTCAAAGCCAACAGGTGAGCGGCACAGGCGACTTCAGCCTCCGCCAGATAGCGCTTCCGGCGTTCGGCCCCTCGGTGCTGTACGGCGTCGGCATGGGCGCCATCGCCCCGGTCATCGCGCTGCGGGCCCACGACCTTGGAGCCAGCTTTGCGGTGGCCGCGCTGATGACCACCGACGTCGGGCTGGCCTCGCTGCTGACCAACCTGCCGGCGTCGGCCCTCACGGCAAGGTTCGGCGAACGGAGCGCGCTGGTCGCGGCAGCCGTTTGGGCGATGGCGGCCATGGTGCTGGGGGCCACCGCCACGAGTTTGCCGCTCTTTGCCGCGGCGATCTTCATGGTGGGCATGGCCGGTTCCGTGTTCAACCTGGCCCGGCAGTCCTACCTGACCGCGGCCGTGCCGCACCACCTGCGCGCCCGCGCCATGTCCACGCTCGGCGGGACCCACCGGATCGGCATCTTCGCCGGCCCCTTCCTGGCCGCTGCGGCCATCGCGCTGGGCGGTATCCCGGCGGCGTTTTGGCTGGGCGCTGCGACCATGGTGCTGGCGGCCGCGCTCTCGCTGACGGTGCCCGACTTCGAGCCGACAACGACGGCGGTGCCGGGCGCGCCGCCGGTGACCATCCGCGGCATCTTCACCCGCCACTGGCGGACCTTCGCCACGGTGGGCGTCGGAGTGATGCTGGTAGGCGCCGTCCGCGCCTCGCGGCAGGCCGTGCTGCCGCTCTGGGCCGCGAATCTGGGTCTGGATGCGTCGTCGGCGTCGTTGATCTACGGCTTGTCCGGTGCCGTCGAAATGCTGTTGTTCTATCCGGCCGGCAAGCTCATGGACATAAAAGGCCGGATCTGGACCGCGGTGCCGTGCATGGCCATCATGGCCGCGGGGCTCATCTGGATCCCGTTCACCACCGGCTTCACCGCGCTGCTGCTCGCGGCGCTGCTGATGGGCGTGGGCAACGGGATGGGGTCCGGAATCGTCATGACGCTTGGCGCCGACTATGCGCCGGCAGCGGGACGGCCGCAGTTCCTGGGCCTGTGGCGACTGGTCACTGACACCGGCATCATGGGTGGCCCGGCGCTGCTCAGCGCGGTTACCGCCCTCGTGTCGCTCTCCGTGGGGATATGGACGACGGCGGGGCTCGCCATTCTGGGAGCGGTCGCCTTGGGATACTGGATCCCGCGGACACGACCCGCGGAAGCTCCCGAAGGTATCACCCGGGCCCCAGCGCGTCGGCGCGGCAGCCCGGCCGGGTGACAAGCCGCTATCCGGAGCCATATCCCGAGTGGCTACCCCGCGTTGTTACTCCGAGTGGCTAGCCCGCGTTGTTAACCCGGGGAATCAGGCGGACGGTTTTCGCTGTCCGCGTCCCAGTGCAGGTCGGCCCCTTCACGGATCGGCAAGGCTTCGATTGATGGGTCGGCCACCAAAGCCTTGATGAGCTCCCGGCTTCCGGCCACGATCGTCGAGTCCCAGTCGATCTCGGTCACCAGCACCCAGCTGTGGTCGTCCGGCCACAAGATGCTGGGTGACTGTGGAAAGGCTGAACCATCGTGCCACGGTGCCTCGCGGGGCCACCCGCGTCCCGCGAAGGTCTGTATCCCGGCACTGAACAGGTAATAGGCACGGTCCGGCAGTTCCAGCACCGGGCCGTTGACAACATCCTGAGGCAGGATCCCGGAGCCTGGCCCTCCGTCAGCCACGAAGTATCCCGAGGCAACCGACGTCGGACCGTCGGCGGATTGACGGAGCGGCATCGGTGCATCGGACGCGGCGAGCACGGCAGATCCGCCTGAGCTGGTCAAACCGCCCCAGCCTTCCCAGACGGCTGCAACGCCCCTGGTGGGCGTGGTGGTGTGGTCGGCGAGGTGGTCGGCGGCAGCGGCGAGGGCTCCGGCGTCAAGATTGCCAGGCATGGGCTCGACATAGCGCCAGCCGGCGGCATCGAGCACGTCGTTTCCGCCGTCGGGTGGGGAGCCGATGAGACGGTGGAACTGTGCCAGCGGATGCATGACGGTCCCGAAAGCCTCCGCCACCGTGCTCCACGACACCTGTTCCGAGGTGACCTGGAATTCGCCGGCGCCAGCGCCTGTCGATGTGTCCCCGCTTCTCCCAACCTGCCCTTGCTGGCTTCCCGCCGGCACCGGCCGGTCGCGCTCGGCCGGGTGGAAGATCCGCGCGTAGGCCGGGTAGCCACGCGGCACGGCCACGTGCATGGTGGACGACCCAGCGGACAGCCGGGGACTCAGCCATCGACCTTGTTCATCGTTGAGAAGGGCGTCCATCCGTACAGCCTATTCAGCGGATGCACCCCGTGGCGCCAACGAAGCGCCGGCCCGTGGTACCGAAATCGCGCTATTGGTTCAGTGCCTGCGGGACTGGAAGCCGAACAGCCAGGTCAGCAGTGCGCTCAGCAGCATGCCGGTGCCGGTGATCAGCCCCATTCCTGCCCAGAAGAAGAACGGGATCCTGCCGTCGCCGGGGACCGGGGCGGCTCCGATCTGTTGGGCCAGCAGGTAGAGACCGGCGGCCACGCCGATCCCCAGCACGGCCAGCAGCCAGCACAGCCGCGGCCACCAGACGGAGGCCGCCCAGAAACTGCCGTAGCCTGACCAGACGTTCCAGTCGTTGCCGTGCCGCAGCACGAACGGGCCGGCAGCCAGGGCCCAGAATCCTGCCACCAGGAAGGCAGCCACCACATCGGCTGGTCGGTGCCAGCCGTTGATCAGCGTCGCTGCCCCGGCCAGCACGGCATATAAGCCGCCGCCCGCCGCGGCAAAGGGGCGCCAGCGCGGCGAGACCACCAGGAAAATGGCCAGGGCCGCGGCCGCGGCGATCGTTGTATGCCCGGAGGGTAATGAATTGTGCTCCAGCGTCGGCACGCCCCGGTCCGGCCGGTCCAGAATGAAGTTCTTGAGGATCCACGTGGTGGCTGCCGACGCCGCGACCACGCCGACGCCGATCGCAGCGGGGAGCCACCGCCGTCGTACCAATGCCACCACCAGGAGCACGGCGGCCGCCACCGCCACCGAGACGTCCGGCAGCAGGTCCAGGAAATCCAGGAACACGCCGCGACCCAGGCGCCAGCCGGCCTCCGCCTCTGCCCACGCCGATTCATCCGCGAACTGGCCAGTGGTAGTCCGGACGAAGGCGTAGTAGTTCAGCGCAAACGCGCCCGCACACACCAGCGCACCCAGCCAAAAGAGGGCAGGAGCGTGCGCAGCCGGACGGCGGGTCGCGGTCCGGGGGCGGAAACTGGAACGCTGCGAAGTCATCGATTCAAGGGTCGCACACAATACTGACAGGATCCGGGGAAGCGCCAGCAGCCGTACAGTGGGTTTGATGATTCCGCACCAGTTTCAAGACCACTCCGGGCGCGACGACCTGCCCGCGCTTGCCGATCTGCTGACCACCGCGCGCGTGGTTTCGCTCCCAATGAAGGTCCGTTTTCGCGGGGTAGTGGAGCGCGAGGTGCTGCTGCTGGAAGGGCCGGCGGGGTGGGCGGAATTCTCGCCATTTCTTGAGTACGACGACGCCGAGGCCGCCGCGTGGCTGGCCGCCGCGGTGGAGGCAGGCTGGCAGGGATTCCCGCCCCCGGTCCGTGACAGCGTGCCGGTCAATGCCACCGTTCCCGCCGTGGCACCGGAGCAGGTGCCCGGAGTGCTGGCCCGTTATGACGGTGCACGAACGGTGAAGATCAAGGTCGCCGAGACCGGCCAGGACATCGACCAGGATGTGGCCCGGGTAGCGGCCGTGCGGGCTGCTGCGCCCGACGCCAAGCTGCGGGTGGATGCCAACGGGGGATGGGATGTTGCAGCGGCCGTTGCCGCGCTGACCAGGTTGGCCGAGTACTCGCTGGAGTACGCAGAGCAGCCGGTGCCGGAAATTGCCGGGCTGAGGGACGTCCGGACCGAATTGCGCCGGCGGGGTATTGACACACCCATCGCCGCGGACGAAAGCGTGCGCAAGGCGGCCGACCCGCTGCGGGTGGCCTGTGAAGAGGCCGCGGACCTGATTGTGGTCAAGGTGCAGCCGCTGGGTGGTGTACGCCGGGCACTGGACATCGTTGCGCAGGCCGGACTCCCCGCCGTCGTCAGCTCTGCCTTGGATTCCTCGGTGGGGATTCGCGCCGGTGTGGCCCTGGCCGCGGCGCTGCCGGAGCTTCCCTACGCCTGCGGCTTGGCCACCGTATCCCTGATGGACGGCGACGTGACCACCGATTCGCTGGTACCCGTGGCCGGACAGCTGCCGGTGCGCGACGTGGTGCCTGATCCGGTGCTGCTGGACCGCTTTGCCGCCCCGGAGGACCGGCGGCAATGGTGGCTCGATCGGTTGGAGCGGACCTACCGCCTGCTGGAGGGGTGATCACCCGATTTGCTGCTGGGCCGGGGATATGGCGGCTGGAACGGCGACCTGCAGGCTCCTCGAGACACGACCTGCTGACCTGCTGACCTGCTGGGACGGTGGCATGTTGGCTGCTGACCTGCCCATTGCTGGAGCCCACCGGCGATTGAAACCGTGACCGAGCGGCGCGAGAGCGGTGCGACAGCGCTGACCTGTGGAGGGGCGGTGGTGGGTTAGTGCATCTTGGGGAACGGGCGGCTTTTCGCCTATCACCCGGCTGCGCTCAGCTTTAGCGCGCCCACGGAAGTCTCTCCTCTCTGGGGCGTTCTGTTTGAGCGACGGAGAGTCATGCGGTTCCCCGGGAACCAGTTCCCAGGGGGTCCCCTTCGACGCCAAAACGTCCGAGGCAGCCGATAGCGTGAGCGTATGGGCAGCGAGGACATCAAGCTCGAATTTCCGGTTTCGGGTCAGGGACTGGTGATGGATCTTGGTGTTCCGGCGCGTCCGGACAGCTCGCTGCTGGAGGCGCTGTTGCAGCAGATCCTGGTGGATGCCCTCCTGCAGCGCTACGGCTTCTCGCCGGAAGATACCTGGGGCAGCCCCGCGGGCACAGGTGCTGTCGATCCTGTAGCGCGGCAACAGCTTGGCACCGAGACCGCAGTCCCGCTGGACGGTAGCGCGGAGGCTCCTGATGCCTTCTCATCCTCAGCCGCAGAGAGCTCCGCGGATGAGCCCGTGATACCGGAGGACGGCGCAGGTATACCGTCCGAGCTGGCACAGCTTCTCGCTGCAGTGGATCCTAGGGTGCTTGACGATGCGCAGGCCATTGATTTTTTGAAGGCTGCCGCTCGGGTGGAAGCCTGGGTCCAGTCGTGCCAGGTGCAGGCGCTGAACCGCTTCGCGCTACTCCGGGCCGGGCAGGGCGGGGAACGAGATCCGGAAGGCTTCTCCCGGTTCGCGCCGCAGGAAATTTCGGCTCATTTGTCCACCGGGGAAGCCGCCGCGAGGACTATGCTGGCAGACGCCCGCAACATCTGTGCCCATTTGCCGGCAACACTCCGAGCCATGAGCAGCGGTGATCTGGACTTGGCTCGCGCCAAAGCTCTGGCCAGAGGCTCTGCCGATCTACCGGCGGATAGCCTCGAGGAATTCGAAGCGGCAGTGCTTCCTGGCGCCGGCAATATCACCGTGGAGTCCGTGAGGTCGCGGGCCCGGAAGATGCGCGACCGGCTGCACCCGGAGTCTTTATCAGAGCGGCACCGGCGGGCGAACGAGTCCCGGGACGTGCAGCTGACGGATCAGGATGACGGCATGGCCGAACTGTGGATCCGGCTGAGCGCCGACAAAGCCCACCTGGTCTTCGACCGGATTCAATCCACCGCACGTTTCCTCCAAGGGCCCGGGGAGGAACGGACTTTGCCGCAGTTGAGGGCCGATGTGTTCTCCGACCTCCTGCTGGACGCTCCGGCTCCGGCTGCGGCGCCGGTTGCGGAACTGGACGTGAAACCTAGCCCGGCTCCGACTGGGGAACTGGATGAGAAACCGGATGTGGCATTGGCCGCCCGCACCGAGTTGATCCCTGAACCGGCACGGGGGAGACCAAGTAGTAGTGCGGGGCCGGGGATGCTGGTCACGATGCCGCTGACCACGCTGCTGGGACTCAGCGAGGAGCCTGGAGATTTGGCCGGACATGGGCCTATTCCACCGGAGATGGGCCGACAACTATCCCAATTGGCGAAATCTTGGTTGTTGGTGCTCACGGATGACCAAGGCCAGGCCATCGCAGCAGCCCGGAAGCTGAGGATTCCACCCGAATGGCTGAAGCGACTCGTCCGCGTCCGGGACCGGCACTGCCGCTTTCCCGGTTGCCGCCGGGCTGCGCAGCACTGCGAGATCGATCATGTCATCGCGTGGCAGGACGGCGGGCTGACCGTTCTGGAGAACCTGCAGTGCCTGTGCGTTGCGCATCATGCGGCGAAGACCGCGGGTGAATGCAGTGCAGAGGCGGGTCCCAACGGTGAGATCACCTGGACAACGCGAACCGGCCATCGCAAGACCACGTTTCCTGACGAAGGCTGGGACGCACTCCTGCCGCGCGCTGCCGGTGGCGAGAGCGAAGCCCAAGGCGAGAACGACTGCGAGAGCAGGAGTACGGCCGGCAACGGAAACGCCGAAACGAACGAGCCCGGAACCAACACCCGCGGAACCGGGGACAGGAAGCCCGGACGGACCCTCGGCGGCATTGAACTGCCCGACGAGGAGGACACCGACCCGAACGCGCCGCCACCGTTCTGACCCTGTCGTTGTATTGAACCTCGACGCTCCACCGTGGGAATCCCGGGCATCGGGTGGGTGAGGTGTTTTGCCCGGTGTTGGCCAAGAATTCACCAGCGCTCAGTCTGCCGGTCAGTTTCAATCGAAACGCTAAGGCAGGGAACCGACAGACTGAATGTGGAAGGCGAAATCGTGACCGATACCAAGAAGCGCTACCTGCCGATGCTGGGCCATGTGGCCGGTAAGCGCAGCGCCGTGACCTGCGCGCTCAAGTGCGACAACGCCTGTGCCAAGGGCGTGTGCAACACCTCCGAGAACAACTACTTCCGAGACATCGTCTCGGCCGAGTACTCCCGGCGGCGGATGATGGGGCTGGGCGGCGCAGGCGCGCTCGCGTTGATGTTCGGCGGCGGGGCGGCCGCCGAGGCGCAGGTCGGGCTCGCCCCGGCCGCCAAGGCCGGACAGGTAGCAGGGAACCGGAGCAAGCTGAAGTTCGACGGCATCAAGGCTGTGCCGAACAACGTGGACGACGTCGTGGTCCCCAAGGGCTACAACTGGGATCCGGTGATCCGCTGGGGCGACCCGCTGTTCCACGACACCCCGGAGTTCGACCCGGAGAACCAGACGAAGGAGTCCCAGTCGGGCCAGTTCGGCTACAACAACGACTACCTGGACATCATCGAAATTCCGGGCAGCAAGGGCAAGCGCGCGGTGCTGTTCGCCAACCACGAATACACCAACGAAGGCATCATGTTCCCGCCGAACATGCCGGTTGAGCGCCAGCGCGAGGTCGCGATGGCCGCGCACGGCCTGTCCGTGGTGGAGCTGGAGCGCAAGGGCAAGGGCCAGCCGTGGCGGTACGTGCGCGGTGCCCAGCTGAACCGCCGGTTCCTGATGGACACCGAATACGAACTGACCGGGCCGGCTGCTGGCTCGGACCTGCTCAAGACCCAGGCCGATCCCACCGGACGCTTGGTGTTCGGCACCCTGAACAACTGCGCGGGCGGCACCACTCCGTGGGGAACGGTCCTTTCGGGCGAAGAGAACTTCAACCAGTACTTCAAGGTGGCGGCTCCGACCGCGGAGCAGCGCCGCTACGGCCTCACGTCATCCAACCCGTCGCGCGGCTGGCAGATGCCGGAACCTCGCTTCGACACCGACCGTCCCGAAGGAAAGAACGAAGAGAACCGGTTCGGCTGGATTGTGGAGGTCGACCCGTTCGATCCCACGTCGACTCCGCGCAAGCACACCGCCCTGGGCCGGTTCAAGCACGAAGGCGCCAACGTGACCATCGCTGCCTCCGGCCATGCGGTGTCCTACTCCGGCGACGACGAGCGCTTCGACTACCTGTACAAGTTCGTCTCCAAGGGCAAATACCGCGAGGGCGACAAGAAGCACAACATGACGCTGCTGACCGAGGGCGATCTGTTCGTGGCCAGCTTCAAGGGCAACTCGCCGCAGAACCAGATCGACGGTTCCGGCGTGCTCCCCTCCGACGGCGCGTTCGACGGAACCGGGCACTGGATCCAGCTGACCCGGGACGGCAAGTCCCTGGTGCCGGGCATGGGCATCGACCAGGTGCTGGTCTACACCCGCCTGGCCGCCGACGCGATGGGTGCCACCAAGATGGACCGGCCGGAGGATGTTGAGATCAACCCGGCGACCGGCAAGATCTACATGGCCTGCACCAACAACACCTCCCGCACCCGAGCACAGGCGGATGAGCCGAACCCGCGGGCGAACAACCGCCACGGACACATCGTCGAAATGACCGAGACCGGCGACCAGACCTCCACCGAGTTCACCTGGAAGCTCATCCTGGTGGCCGGCGACCCCGCGGTGGACGAGTCCGTCTACTTCAGCGGCTACCCGGCAGACCAGGTGCAGCCGATCTCCTGCCCGGACAACCTGGCCTTCGACGCCGCCGGCAACCTGTGGGTGTCCACCGACGGCCAGCCCGGCACCATCCAGCGCAACGACGCCCTCTTCCGCGTCTCGCTGCGGTAACTGTCAACCTGTTTGAGATTTTTGGGACTATCCCTTTAACGGTGTATCCGGCGGTTTCCATTAGTAGTTTTCAGCGGTCGGGAACCGGTCGCTGAAGGTGATGGCGAATGCGTTGAGAGCGGGCTTCCAGCGCGTTACCCATCGCA
>NZ_SUKC01000007.1:0-38759 GCF_005047635.1 Arthrobacter sp. CAU 1506
CGCGCGCCGCTCCATATACAGGCGCACGGCACGGTCCTTGAATTCCTGTTCGTACTTGATTCCGCTGGTCATGATTCATTCTCCGGTGAGGAAAGAGTCTCTACCAGACCCAGTACGGTTCACCATCACCAGCGGCACCGCCACCGAAAGAACGGCAACCCAGGACACCGACCCCGGGGAAACGACGGCCGGGGACACGGCCTCGGGCCACGCATCCGCCGACGATGCGGCCGCCGGAAACTGTTCCTCCGGAAGCGGTGCCTCCGGAAGCGGCGCCACCGGCAAGGGGTCCTGCACCTGCGGCGGCGGGAACACCACCGCTTCCGTCGCCGTCACCGCGCCGCTGACCACCCTGCTCGGGCTGGCCGAAGACCCCGGCGAACTCACCGGCTACGGGCTCATCCCGCCCGAAATGACCCGCAACCTCACCGCACTGGCCAAATCCTGGCTGATCGTGCTCACCGACGACTACGGCCAAGCCATCGCCGCCGCCAAAGACCTGCGCACCCCGCCCGAATGGCTCAAACGCCTCGTCCGGCTCCACGACCGGCACTGCCGCGACTTCGGCTGCACCGTTCCCGCCGACCAATGCGAAATCGACCACACCATCGCCTGGGAAGACGGCGGCAAAACAGTCCTCGAGAACCTCACCGCCCGATGCAAACCCGGCCACAAAACCAAACACCACGGCGGCGGCACCGTCACCCAAGACCACGACGGCACCCTGCACTACACCACCCGCTCCGGACACACCCACACCACCACCCCCGACGAAGGCTGGGCCATCACCTCCCCCTCCGCACAACGGTCAGGTGGCCGCGAAGTGGAGTCCGATGATGCCAACGGCCGTTTCCCGGCTGGAGAAGGTGGGGAACAACGGGACGACAATCCCCCGCCCTTCTAACGAAGCAGACGGTACGTCACGCGGCGCTTTGGATGATGCTCTGGACGTGCCTGGTGCTCAAACGGACGGTGATAGGAAGTTCTGCCCAGTACTCTGCCTCGTTGGCCAGTTCGTCGAGCAGGCGCTGAATTTCCTCTGCGTTCATTCCCGCCTTGTGCCCGTCGATAATCACGCTACCAAGGCCCTGGGCGGCGTCGTCGAAAGTCATATAAGCGTCCCTGATGCCTTCCATTGCGCGCTCGCGCAGATATGCCTCAAGTCGTGGCCCTCCCTCCCGAAACAGCCGTTCAAGTTCTTCGCGCCGCTGCACGAACGCCTCTCTGCTGTCATTCATGATCCGCTCCTCGGCTCCTGATACTGGCACGAGCAAAGCTACGCTCCGCGTCGACCCGCTGCCGGCGTTATCCCCATGTGTAGGCATCCTCAATATGAGTCGGCATGACTCAACTTTTTCACACTTCTGGAATAATCTTCGGCTTGAGGCGTTAACATGAGTCGAAGGCACTCAAGTCCACAGGAGGATCATCAATGCCACTGTTCTTCGGACCCGCATCCGGCAACGGATCTTTCGACGAGTTCCTGGTCCGCTACCTGCAGGGCCAGCGCGCGGCGCAGTCCCGCCGCACGGTCGATCTCACCCGACTGCTCAGCCGCCGCACCCACGAAGTGCTGGCACAGGCGGCCGCGTTCGCCGCTGGCCTCGGCCACACGGAAGTAGATGCGCTGCACATTCTGCGCGTCATGGCCGAGCAGGAACCGGCCGCCGGCCAGATCAAGCTCACCGGCGCCGATCCGCAGGCCATCGTCCGCACCGCCGAGCAAAGCCTGCCGGAAAAGGCGGACCCGATCAGCGAAGCGCCGTCCCTGACTCCGTCGGCGCAGCGCGCCCTGCTGGATGCCCACCAAGTGGCCCGGGCATTCGGTTCCACCTACATCGACCCGGAGCACCTGTTCGCCGCGTTCGTCCTGAACCAGGAGACCGCAGCCGGCCAGATCCTGGCCGCCACCGGCGTCACCCCTCAGGCACTGCAGCAGGCCAACGCGGCCGAAGCAGCCCAAGCGCAAGCAGCCCAAGCCCAGGCGGGACCGGGCAGCAACCCGGCAGCCCAGCAGGAACAAGCGGCTGGCTCGGCGACCCCGATGCTGGACCAGTTCGGCGTCGATCTGACCGCGCGGGCCCGGGAGAACCAACTGGATCCGGTGATCGGCCGCGCCGACGAGATCGCGCAAACCATCGAGATTCTGGCCCGCCGCACCAAGAACAACCCGGTGCTGATCGGCGAGGCCGGCGTCGGCAAGACCGCCATCGTCGAAGGACTGGCCCAGGCCATCGTGGACGGCGACGTTCCCGAACAGCTGCGCGGCAAGCGCGTGGTGTCGCTTGACCTGCCCGGCATGCTGGCGGGCACCCGCTACCGTGGCGACTTCGAGGAGCGGCTGACCAAGACCATGGACGAGATCAGTGCGGCCAGCGGCGACCTGATCGTCTTCATTGACGAACTGCACACCGTGGTCGGTGCGGGCGGAGGCGGCGAGGGCGGCATGGATGCCGGCAATATCCTCAAGCCGCGGCTGGCCCGCGGCGAGCTGCACCTGGTCGGCGCCACCACGCTGGGCGAATACCGCAAGGTGGAAAAGGACCCGGCGCTGGAGCGCCGCTTCCAGCCGGTGATGGTGGGCGAGCCCTCGATCGAGGACGCGGTGCAGATCTTGGCCGGGCTGAAGGACCGCTACGAGGAGCACCACCAGGTGACCTACACCGACGGAGCCATTCGCGCCGCCGTCGAGATGTCCTCGCGCTACATCACCGACCGTTTCCTGCCGGACAAGGCGATCGACCTGATCGACCAGGCCGGAGCCCGGCTGAGCCTGCGGCGCGGCCCGCGCGTTGACGTGGCGGCGCTGCGCGCACAGCTGTCGGAGCTGGAGTCGGCCAAGAACGCGGCCGTTGCCGAGGAACGCTACGAGGATGCCTCCTCGCTGCGCGATGAGATCGAGGCGCTGAGGGCCACGATCGATTCCGCCGCCCAGCCAGCCACCCACGCCACGGAAGACAACGACGGCGGAGCGCGCCCCGCCGTCGTGCCCTCCGATGTGGTGGGCGAGGCGGAGATTGCCGAAATCATTGCCCGCGCCACCGGCATTCCGGCCGCCCGGCTGACCCAGGGCGACCGGCAGCGGCTGGCCCGTCTGGAGGAGGACCTGCATGCCCGGGTGATCGGGCAGGACGATGCGGTGACCTCCATTGCCAAGTCCGTTCGGCGCAACCGCACCGGCATGGGCGACGAGGGCCGGCCGGTCGGCAGTTTCCTGTTCCTGGGCCCCACCGGGGTGGGCAAGACCGAGCTGGCCAAGGCTCTGGCGGAGTCGCTGTTCGGTGACGAGAACGCCATGGTCCGTTTCGACATGAGCGAGTACGGCGAGCGCCACACCGTCTCGCGGCTGGTCGGCGCCCCTCCGGGCTACGTCGGCTACGGCGAGGCAGGCCAGCTGACCGAGCGGGTCCGCCGGCATCCGTACTCGGTGGTGCTGCTGGACGAGGTGGAGAAGGCGCACCCGGACGTGTTTAACCTGTTGCTGCAGGTGCTCGACGACGGGCGTCTCACCGACGGACAGGGCCGCACCGTGGACTTCCGCAACACCGTGGTGATCATGACCTCCAACCTTGGGTCGGAGTTCCTGGCCAGCAAGGGCGGAGCTCTCGGCTTCACCTCGAATAACGGCGTGGACGGCTTCGCCTCCGAGCAGGACCTGCGCGCCCGGGTGATGGGCCGGCTGCGCGAGGCCATGCGGCCGGAGTTCTTGAACCGGATCGACGAGATCGTGCTCTTCCGCAAGCTGGAGAAGGAGCAGTTGCGCTCCATCGTGCGGCTGCAGCTGCGCCGGTCCGAGACCAGGCTGGCTGCCCAGGGCATCTCGCTGGCCGTGGACGAGGACGCGGTGGACTGGATCGCCGAGGCCGGCTACGAACCGGAATACGGCGCCCGCCCGCTGCGCCGCGTGATCCAGCGTGAACTGGACGACCGGATTGCGGACCTGCTGGTCGCGGAGTCGGTGGCCGAAGGTGGCCGGATCCGCGTGACCGCCGGGGACGATGGCCTCCGCGTCACGGCGGAGAGCATGGCCGTCGCCGCGTAGCCGCCGCCTAACCGGCGGGGCACCCGGTTACGCTTCCGCAGAGGGCGGGGCACCTGATTCGACCAGTCGTCGATCGGGTGTCCCGCCCTCTGCGTTGTGTGCAAGCTTCGAGGTCTCCTGCAACATCCCCGGAGGACGAGGCCAGGGCAAGCGCGCTAGGCCTCCGCTGCCTCGATGCCACCGACGGGATGCGGCAAATGGGCGGCGAGGCCGTCGAGGATCAGGTCCAGGCCGAAGTCGAACTCGTCGGCAAAATCGTAGCCGGGCTGCAGAACGTGCTGCAGCGCAAACTCACGCAGATGCGGATAGTCCCCCGCACTAAACATCTCCACCATCGGCCCGGCGACTTCCGCCAGGCTTTCCGGTCCGTCGAACGGCAGCGATGCCTCCTGCAGGGCTGAGCCATAAACATAGGCGTCCAGCAGAGCGTAGGTGTGTGCAGCCAGTGCAAGCGAAAAGCCAGCGGAGCGGAGGGTGCCGAGGACCGCGTCATGGTGGCGGAGGTTCGCCATCCCCGGCGTCGTCCGGGATTCCATCAGGGCTATCGCCCACGGATGGCGGCGCAGCACTTTGCGGGCGGAGGTTGCGCGCCGCTTTAGCTCGGCCTTCCACTCGCCGCCCGGGACCGGCAATTCGATCTCGTTGAAGATGGCGTCCACGATGCCATCCAGGATCTCGTCCTTGTTGCGCACGTAGTGGTACAGGGACATCGGTTTGGTTTCCAGGGACTTGGCCAGCGAGCGGATGGTCAGTCCGGCAAGCCCGCCGTCATCGGCGATGGCCATTGCGGCCTGCACTACGCGTTCGCGGCTGAGCGGAGGGCGTTCTGGAGCAGCAGATTTTTCAGTCATTGTTCCCGTGACTATAGCATTCTCGTACTTTGTACGATACCTTCGTACAAAGTACGACCCATCAGCAGCTCCACCCTCAAATTCTCGAGAAGGAAGCCTCCATGGAACCGAAAGAATCGTCGACGCCGGCAGCCCCGACATCGCAGTCGGAAAGCAAGGCCGCCGCACCGGACCGAACCATGCGCGCCATGGTCCAGCGCAAGTACGGATTGGCCGATGCGCTGCAGTTGGACACCGTCGCAGTGCCGGACATCGCCGACAACCAGGTGCTCATCCGGGTCCGCGCGGCCGGGCTGGATCGCGGAACGTGGCATATGGCCACAGGACTGCCCTACCCGGTCCGCGCAGTGTCGGGCTGGCGCACTCCCAAGAATCCGATCCTGGGGCTGGATGTTGCGGGAACGGTAGCCGCAGTGGGCTCTGCCGTCACACGGTTCGCGGTCGGAGACGAGATCTTCGGCTTCGGAAAGGGGTGCTTCGCCGAGTACGCGGTGGCCTCGGAGAAAATGCTGGCAGCAAAGCCTGCCGCACTGACCTTTGAGCAGGCGGCCGCCGTTCCAGTGTCCGGCACAACGGCCCTGCAAGCCCTGCGCGACGCCGGCAGACTCCAAGCCGGTCAGAGCGTGCTGATCACCGGCGCCTCAGGTGGCGTGGGCACCTATGCAGTGCAGATCGCTGTCGCGATGGGCGCAACCGTCACCGGCGTCTGCAGCGCCGCCAAAGCGGACCTGGTGCGCAGCCTCGGCGCCGAAACCGTCATCGACTACGCCCGCCAGGACTTCGCCGCCGATGGCCGCCGCTACGACGTGATCATTGACGCAGCCGGCAACCCATCACTGAAGCGCCTGCGCCGGGCACTCACCCCTGGCGGCACGGCAGTCATCGTTGGCGGCGAGGGCGGCGACCGCTGGACGGGCGGCTTGTTCAGGCCGATTGGCGGCATGCTCCTGTCCCTCTTCAGCCGGCAGCGTTTTGTCATGTTCATGGCACGCGAGAACGCCACGGAGTTCGAGCGGCTGGGTGAACTGATCGTTTCGGGCAAGGTGGCGCCGAGCATCGACCGGACCTACCCGCTGGAGCAGGTACCGGTGGCCATCGGCCGCCTGGACGCCGGAGAGGTTCGGGGCAAAGCCGTCATCACCGTCTAGCCCTCCGGTCGAACCGCCTCCTCGCCGCCGGACAAAAGCATCAACTGCTCCGACATACAACGCCAAACAGTGGCGCTGACGGCGTCCGGGTTCCACACTGGGAGCGTTACCAGTTCCGGCTGCACCGCGAAGGAGCCACGGCTATGCCCAACAATGCCCAACTGCGACTCAGACCCGTCCTCGAGATCCTGGCCGATGCGGCCGCCAACGGCACCCGCCCCGATGCCCGCGAGGTTATCAGCGAAGCGCTGCGCCGCGTGCCGCCGACCGCCCACGAACAGGAACTGCTGAGCGGCGGAGTGCCGCGCGGCTTCAAGAACCTGACGACGGCGACCGCCCGGTTGGTCAAGGCGGGCTGGATGTCCAAGGGCCGCGGGGGTTGGGCCGTCACCGAAGACGGGCTGCGGGCCATCGTCGCCTTCTCCAGCCCGTCTGAACTGGCAGAGGCCCTCGACGCAGGCACCCCGCTGCCCGTCGCACCGGCCGCGACGGCTGAGGCAAAGCCGCTTGCCGCGCCGGGTGCGCCGGCCGCGGATGCAGAGCCTCTTCCTGCGCCGGACGAGCCAGCCGCGGCTGCGGATTCCCGACGGCTCGCCGACCAGCCGGAAACCGTGGCCGTAGTCGGTGACTTCGGCGTCCTGCTCGGAGCCGACCGGGACTGGGACCCTGCTGGCAACGCCGTGCAGATGCGCTTCGAGCCAGCCGAGGGCCTGTGGCGGCTGGACGGCGAACTGCCCGCCGGGCGTTACGCCTTCAAGTTCGCGCTGAACGGTTCGTGGGAGGAGAACTACGGCGCCTTCGGCCTTCTGGACGGCGCCAACCACGAGTTCCAGCACGACGGCGGTGCGGTCACCATTGTCTACGACCACGCCACCCATGACCTCGCGGCGGCTTCCCAACTGACCCCTGCCTGAGGCTGATCCGCGCAGCAGCCGGGGCATCCCGCCCCGGCTGTCGCATTCTGCCCTTGTGCAAAAATCACCCCGCGTGAAGGCCGTGCCGGAGAGGGCGGATGAGCTTCCCGGCCGGGTCCTCAGGCCCCTCTTCGAGAACCCTTGACTGGTCCGTTGAGCAGCTGTCACGATGTCTCACATGGCGCAGAGCTGCGCATCATGCGCAACTTCTTCAGGTCCGGCTGGCGCCAGAACCTCGAAGGAGGAAGCATCCATGTCGGAGATTCTCGATTCGGGCTCCGCCCCGTTCAACGGCACCGATTCACGCGTCAATCCCCATCCGGCCGTCACGCTCTACACCCGGCTGCGCAAGTCACCGTATTTCTGGAAGTCGCGGGAGCACGGCGTCGCGGCCTACAGCGTCTACAACCACACGTACCATCCGCGCCACTATGGCGATCCGGTCAGCGAATACTGGTCCTTGCTGAACGACGTCACCCTGTGGGACGTCGGAGTGGAGCGGCAACTGCAGATCAGCGGCCCGCAGGCCTTCGATTTCACCAATATGCTGACCCCGCGCGACCTGACCAAGTGCGCGGTGGGCCAGTGCAAATACGCCTTCATCACCGCGGCCGACGGCGGCATCATCAACGACCCGATCCTGCTGCGCGTGGAGGAGAACAAGTTCTGGCTATCCCTGGCGGACAGCGACGTGCACCTGTGGGCCATGGGCCTGGCCCACGCCGGCGGCTGGGACGTCACGGTGGAAGAAGTGGACGTGGCCCCGGTCCAAGTCCAGGGTCCCAAAGCCAAGGGGCTGATGTCCGACTTGTTCGGCCCGCAGATCCTGGACATGCCCTACTACTACATGCAGCACCACACGCTGAACGGCCTGGACGTGGTGGTCAGCCGGACCGGGTACACCGGTGAAATCGGCTACGAGATCTACCTCTACAACGCCACCCAGAACGCAGGCCGCCTCTGGGACACCGTCTGGGAAGCCGGCCAACCGCACGACCTGCGTGTGATCGGCCCCTGCCACATCCGCCGCATCGAGGCCGGCATGCTCGCCTACGGCTGCGACATCACGCTCGACACCAACCCGCTGGAAGTCGGCTACGACTACAACTGGATGGTGGACCTGGATCAGGAGGCGGACTTCGTCGGCAAGGAAGCGCTGAGCCGGATCCGTGAGAAGGGCATCGACCGGCTGCTGGTCGGGGTGGACATCGACGGCGACCCGCTGGGCAGCTACAACGACGGCTCCATGATCGAGCCCTTCCCGGTGTCTGTCGGCGGCGGCGCGCAGATCGGCGAAGTCACCAGCGCCTGCAATTCCCCGCGGCTGGAACGCAACATCGGCCTGGCCATGGTGCCGTTCGACCTCAGCGAAGAGGGCACCGCGCTGTCCATCCACACACCGGAGGGAGTGCGCGAGGGCACAGTGGTGCAGAAGCCCTTCTACGATCCCAGCAAGGAGACACCCAAGGACTGAACCCGGCCCCTTGCCCAGCCAACCACCAACGACGGCGGAGCCCACCTTTCGCAGGTGGGCTCCGCCGTCGACTGGGGTTGGCACGAGGCCCTTCGGGCCGTTATGCCCGGGCGGAAACCGTGTCCTGTTCGGCCACCGCGTCAGGGGCGGCAGCCGGGCCATCCAACTGTTCGATGTCATGGCCGGAACGGTCCTTGGCTGCCAACAGCGACGCCAGGCTCACGCCGGAGAACGCGATCCAGAGGCAAGCCACCAGCCAGAGCGATCCGCCACCGGCCACCACCAAGGCGGTGGCAATCATCGGCGTGAACCCGGCCCCCAGCGTGGAGGCCAACTGGTAGCCGATCGAGGTGCCCGAGTATCGCACCGACGTCGGGAACAATTCGCCAACAAAGGCGCCGTACGGGCCGGAGGTGAAGCCCTGCACCGTGGAGAGGCCCAGGAAGATCGCCAGCATGAACGCGACGGTCGAGCCCATGTCCAGCAGCGCCATCACCGGGAAGGCCAGCACCATGGCACCGATGTTGCCGGCGATGAGCACCTTGCGGCGGCCCAACCGGTCGGACAGCTTCGACGCGACAATAATCATCACGATGGTGGCCACTCCGCCCAGCGCCTTCAGGTTCAGCACCTCGGTCTGGGCAAGCACGGCCTGCTGCACGGCATAGGAGATCGCCCACGCGCCCATCAGGCCTTGGGCCATCTGGCCGGACAGGCCAGAGGCGACGGCGATCAGCAGCGACTTGGGGTGCTCGCGGAACAGTTCGGCTGCGGGAACGCGCCGCTTCTTGGCATCGCTCTTGGCGGAGATCTCCTTGAACACGCGGGATTCCGAGACGCGCATCCGGATGAAGATCGCCAGCGCCATCAGGACTGCGGAGAGGACAAAAGGCACCCGCCAGCCCCACTCCAAGAACTGTCCGTCCGGAAGTGTGGTCATGGCTGAGAGCATCAGCGTGCCGACGATCGTACCGGCCGGAGCCCCCATGTAGGCGAAGGAAGCAGCGAAACCCCGGGATTCCTTCCGTGAGTTCTCGAAAGCCAGCAGCATGGCGCCGCCCCACTCACCGCCGACAGCGATTCCTTGGAACAGACGGAGCGACACCAGCAGGATCGGCGCCCAGACGCCGATTTGTTCGGTGGTCGGCAGCAGCCCGATGAGCGTTGACGCGATGCCCATCATCAGCACCGTGCTGATCAGAATGGTCTTGCGGCCCACCAGGTCGCCGAGGTGCCCGAAGAGGAAACCGCCGAGCGGCCGGGCAATGTAACCCACGGCCAGTGTGCCGAAGGAGACGATGATGGCCAGGCTGGGGTCCATCCCTGCGAAAAACACCTGGTTGAAGACAATGCCGGCCGCCGTGGCGTACAGGATGAAGTCGTAGTACTCGACCGCCGTTCCCAGAAAGCTGGAGAACAGGATCCGGCGCATGTCGCCCGGGCTGGCGTGATAGGCGCCTGACGGCGCGGTCTGGGGAGTTGTGCTCATGGGAAGTGTCCTAGGGGTAGGTTATCCGGCTGCGTTGCCGGTGGCTGAAACGGACAAGGATTCTGGGGTGGACGTCCGGCTGAAACTGATCACGTCCAGGTCGTCGGGTATGCTCAGCGGTCCGTTGAAGGTGCTGCGGGCCTCCAGCCAGGCTTCGGGCGGCGAGTAGGTCGGGACCAGATGATGGAGCGCCAGGTGGCGGGCACCGGCGTCGTCGGCAATCTTTCCTGCCTCTGCCGCGGTGGTATGGGCGCGGCGGTGGTGGTCCATGGTCGCCTGGAGCATCTGCGCGTCAGAGTACTGGCTGGCGAGGATGTCCAGGTTGATCGCCTCATGCAGCAGCAGGTCGGTGCCACTGGCCAAGCGCACCATGTTGGCGCAAGGGGCCGTGTCGCCCGAAATGGTGACCGATCCGGATTCCGTATCGAAGCGGAAGGCATACGCAGGCGCCGTCGGATGGTGTGAGACCAGGACCGCGCTGACGGTGACGTTGGCATCCCGGAAGATCTCGAACGGCTCCATGTCCGGGGCAACATTGGTGTCCGGATCGAACCCGGTGCCGACAGGAAGCACGATTTCTCGCGGGTCGAATTGGTCCACCGGACTCTTGGCCAGCGAGTCGAAGATCCGGTCGTTGCAGTCGGTGGCGTACGCGGCCAGCAGGCCTTCCACCAGGCCTGCGACTCCTGGCGTGGGCCGGTGCGGTGCTACCGGGACGGGCATCGATGTGGCCCGCGGCGAGAGCGGTGGAAGTTTGCCGCGGTCTCCGGGTCCCACCACTGGGATGGGCCCGCGGGGCGAATTCTTCAACTCGAAGGCCCCGAAGAGCAGCAGCGAGGGCAGGTCCACGGTGTGGTCCGAGTGCATATGTGTGATGAAGATGCCGCCCAGATCGGTCATCTTGAGTCCGGCCGCGTGGGCTTGGCGCCCGGCTCCCTGGCCGCAGTCCACCAGGTACCACGTACCGTTCACCACTACGGCGGTGGAAATGCCGAATCGGGGCGTCCCCTGCTGGTCCACCCACCAGCGCGGTCCGCCTGCCGTTCCCAAGGTGATGACGTGAGGGCCTGAGCGTTGCATGCGGCCGCTCCTCTCTGATGATTCTCAAGGTCTTCATCCGAGCATGGTGGCAGCCATCACATTTGTCTAACTACAATAATTGGGGAGACCAACAAGGAGAACTTATGAAGGAAGTAACGCTGCGGCAGCTGGAGTACTTTGCGGCCATCGCGGAAACGCGCTCCGTCACCGAGGCTGCTCAGCGCTGCCACGTCTCGCAGGCGGCGGTCAGCCTGGCGCTGGGACAACTGGAGGAAGCGCTGGGAGCCACCCTGGCCATCCGGCGTCGCGGCAAAGGAGTGGCGCTGACGGCGGAGGGACAGGCCGTGGCGGTGCGCGCACGGCAGGTCGCCGACCAGATCGATGGCATGGCGGCCGCCGTCAACCAAGTCCATGGTGACTTGTCCGGCCGGCTGGTCGTTGGGGTCTTCCGCACCCTGGCCCTGCACGTCATCCCGCCGCTGATCGACTGGTTCACCAGCCACCACCCGCAGGTGGAACTCGACTTCATCGAGGGGGCCGGCCCGGAGGTTCAGGAAGCGGTGCTGGAGGGTCGAGCGCAACTGGCAGCAGCCTACGAGGCCCAGTTGCTGCCGGACTGCGAAGCCGAGATCCTCCGTCCCACCATGCGACAGGTGGCACTCAGCCCGGAGCATCCCCTGGCGGCACGAGACAAGATCAGGTTGGCCGAATTGGCGCCGTATCCCGCCATCCTGGTCAATGAGGAACCGGCGCTGCAGCGGACGCTGGCGGAGTTTGACCGTGCCGGTGTCACGCCAACCGTGCGGTGGCGTTCGGCCAGTGTGCAGGTGATCCAGAATGTGGTGGGCCGCAATCTCGCCTACTCGCTGTTAATGCAACCGGTACGGCACAGTCCTGAGGGCAGGCCGCTGGTGTTCCGGCCGGTGGACGGACGGATGCACAGCAACTCTGTGGTGGCCGCGCTGCCGGCCGGTGTGGCCCGGAGTGCCTTGGTGAGAGAAGCCCTCGTGGCCCTGCGGCACCACTGGGCAGCGGAGAACGACGAAGGCTCCCTCGTGGGTGGGCACGGCTTCACTCCGGGCTAGGCGGCACGTACGGCCGGAAGGCCACCAACCAACCCCGTACGACGGCGGAGCACACCTTTCGCAGGTGGGCTCCGCCGTCGTTGTTCCCGCCTTTTCGAGGGCCGTCGGCGGCGATACGGTCAAGGATATGGACACTGACTACTTTGCCGGGGATACCCGGACCAACCGCGAACGGATGCTGGCCGGCGACCTGTACATTGCGGACGACCCGGAGAGCGAACGCCGGGCCAAGCGTGCCCTGCGGCTGGCCGACGAGTACCACCGTGCGGTGGTCGCCGACGCGGACAATGCGAGGTCGATCCTGGCCGAGCTGCTCGGCGGCCTCGGCGAGGACGCCTACGTGAAGCCGCCCCTGTTCGTTGATTACGGGGAACACATCTTCATTGGTCCCCGAACCTTCATCAACTACAACTTCACCGCCCTGGATGTTGCCGCTATCACCATCGGCGCCGACTGCCAGATTGGACCCGGCGTCCAGCTCTTGACGCCGACGCACCCGATCGAAGCCCAGCCACGCAGGGACAAGCTGGAAGCGGCCCAGCCGATCACTCTCGGCGACAACGTGTGGCTTGGCGGCGGTGTGATTGTCTGCCCGGGCGTGACGATCGGCGAGAACAGCGTGATTGGTGCCGGCTCGGTGGTCACCGGCGATATTCCAGCCAATGTGGTCGCGGTGGGCAGTCCGGCCCGGGTCGTCCGGCAGATCTGAACCCGCCTTCGGGAACTCTCAACGCGCGGGCTCAGCAGCGAGGGCGGCATACCGTGCGGTCCGACGCCGCCGCCATCAGCGAGGGCCGACACCGCCGCAATCAGCTCGGTCTGACACTGCGGGATGACAGTGCGGGATGACAGTGCGGTCCGGTACCGCGGGATGACAACGCGCCCCGATACTTCCGCGTGCCTACGCCCCAGGCTGCGCGCCGGCCGAGAGCCTCCTGCCGCTGGAGCTGCCGTGGTCGGCAGTGTCCGTGTCCGGCGGGCCGTCGGCAGGCAGGGTGAAGGTGAAGATGCTGCCGGCGCCGGGCTCGCTGACGCAGCTGATGGTCCCGCCGTGGCGTTCCACGATGTCCTTGGAGAGCGCCAGCCCGAGGCCCAGCCCGGGAATGGATCCGCGGCGGGCCGCCGGGCTGCGGAAAAACCGTGTGAACACGTTGCTGCACTCTTCGGCGCCCATGCCCATTCCCGTGTCCGCCACCCGGCATTCCACCATGCCGTCGCCCTCGGTGCAGCTGACCGTGACGTCTCCTCCCTGCGGGGAGTACTTGATGGCGTTGGACACCAGATTGTCCAACACCTGCCGGACGCGGGCCGGGTCGCAGACCACTTCCAGGTCCCCTAGCGAGTGCGTGCTGAGCGTGACCCCGCCGGCGGCGGCCTTCGGTTCGGCCGCGGCCACGGCCTGCGCGGCGATTTCCGCCAGATCCGCTTGGACCGGCTGCAGCTCCGAGAAGCCTGCCGCAGTGCCGAGCAAATCGTTGACCAGTTTGAGCAGCTGGTCCGAATTCCTGGTGATGGTGTCCAGCCCTGAAACCATGTTCGGCGATAAGTCCGGGGCCATGGACAGCAACTCGGCGTACCCCTGGATGGAGGTCAGTGGGGTGCGCAGTTCGTGGGACACGCTGGAGAGGAACTCGTTTTTCGCATCCACCGCGGCCACCAGTTCGGTGACGTCGTTGAAGGCCAGCACCGTACCTTCCCGCCGGCCGCTGTCGTCAAGCATCGCCTGGGCTGAGGCGGAAAGGACCCGTTGCTGCGGTTTCCGGCCCATCCAAATCAGGTGCTCGGAAAACGACTCGCCCCGGATGGCACGGCGAATGGGCCGGTCCTGGGCCGGGATCACGGTACTGCCGCCGTCGGCATAGAGTTCCAGCCGGGACTCAGGCGCGTCCTCCTCCCCCGGCGGGAGCGCCAGACGGCGCAGTTCTTCCTGCCGGCGGTTCCGCAGGATCGTGTTGCCGGCTTCGTCGACGGCGAGGACGCCCACATCCACCGCGCTGACGACGGCCGACAAGAGCCGTTCGCGCCTGCCGCTGGCTTCCAGCAGGCTGCGCAGCTCCGCATCCTTGGCTTCAACCACTCGCTGCTGTTCCATCATGCTCGCCGTCATTACCCGTACGGTGATGCCGATGGCCAGCATCATGAACGGGACCAGCAGCGGGTGGGTCAACGCCATGAGCGTGACGGCGGCGTCCCCGAAGAACACCGGGATCCAGACCATCGCCAGCGAGGCCAGCGCGCCGGCGATCACGGACAGCTTGGGCAGTTGTCCCGAGGCCGCCAGCCAGATCACCGGGAATGCGGCCAGCAGCCCCACCCCGGTCAGGACGGACCCGGTACCTTCGCGCAGCAGGGCGATCGGAACAAAGTCCAACAGCGGGATGAGCAGGAATGACGGGTACGGCAGCTTGTCCCAGGGCACCAGGAAACAGGCCGCCAGCAGCGCCGCGTTGAGCAGCATACTGAGGCGGAACTGCGGGTCCGACAGGAGCGGCGGATAGAAAATCCACGTTCCCGCCAGCAGGAACAGCATGGTGATCGATAGCGGCAGTTGGCTCATCACAACCCGCCCGCGCAGGGAGAGCGTATGGAACTTAACCCGGTTCAAGATCAGTAGATCGAGGACTTTATCCACGGCGGCGACTCCAATATCGTCGTCACGGGCGGTTTCTGCAGTGACGGATGTGACAAACGGGAAGATAACCGCCTTAATAAAAACATGCCAGCCGTCCCCAACAATCGCCGTGCCGTCATAGTCGAGGACAACGCCGACATTCGCAGGTTGCTGGTCCAGATTGTTTCCGAGCAGGGCTTCACCGTGGCGGAGGCGGAAACCGGCAGGGACGGGCTGGAACTGATCCGTGCCGGCGGCGCGGACCTCATTACCTTGGACCTGAACCTGCCCGATCTGGACGGCATCGAAGTCTGCCGCCAGGTGCGGGCGTTCTCGGACGCCTACATTCTGATGATCACCGCGCGGGTGGAGGAAGTGGACCGGCTCAGCGGCCTGGAGACCGGGGCCGATGATTACATCAGCAAGCCGTTCAGCCCCCGGGAACTGCAGGCACGGATCGGCGCGCTGTTCCGGCGTCCGCGCTCCCAGCCCGTCGATGCGGTCCCCGGCGCCGATCAGGAACGCGCGGCCGAGGTCCAGCGCAGTCTGCTGCCCGGCGAACCGCTGAGGGTTCAGGACTACGACATGGCGGGCCGGTGCCGGCCCACCCGGAACGTGGGCGGCGACTTCTTCGATTGGTGCGCCACGGACAAGGGCCTGCAGCTTACCGTCGCCGATGCGATGGGCAAGGGCATGGGCGCGGCGCTGATTGCCGCCACAGTCCGCGCGGTGCTGCGTTCTTCCAACCGGCATGCGGACCTCAACCAGGCCTTCGCAGCCGCCAGCCAAGCGCTGGAGTGGGACCTGGCGCAGTCCTCCTCCTTTGTCACGATCTTCCATGCGCGGCTGGACGCCGGCAGCGGAACCGTGGACTACGTGGATGCCGGGCACGGCCTGGGGCTGCACCTGTACGACGGCGGCCTGCGCCGCCTGCCGTCGGGCGGTCCGCCCGTGGGCGCCGTGCCGGGCAGCATCTGGGCTGCCGGCAGCCTGCTGCTGGCACCCGGCGATTCCCTTCTGGTTCTCAGCGACGGACTCCTCGATGCCTTCGATTCGGTGGATGCGGCGATGGACGCGGTGGCGGGTGTCGCCACCGTGCGCGAGTCTCCGGAGGAGGTATGCGACGCCGTGCTGGAGCTGGCCGGCACCGCCGTGGCCGACGACGTCACCGCGGTGATGTTGCGCCGCTGCCCGCCTGAACACACCGAGGGTGCCCAGTGAAACCTTTCGCCACACGGCTGCTCATCGTCCTGACGGTTATCCTGGGCGTCAACTACCTGGCCTGGCGCTGGCTGGACTCGCTCAACTGGTCCGCCTGGTGGATTGCCGTCCCCCTGGTACTGGCCGAGACCTACAGCTTGATCGACGTCGGTCTCTTCGGCCTGGCCATGTGGCGGATCCGCGAACGCAAAGCGCCGCCGCCGCCGGCGGACGCCACTGTGGACGTGTTCATCACCACCTACGACGAACCGCTGGACCTGGTCATGACCACTGCGCTGGCGGCGAAGGACATCCGCTATCCGCACAGCACCTGGATTTTGGACGACGGCGCCAGACCGGAACTGGCCGACCTTGCCGCACGCCACGGGCTGGGCTACCTGACCCGCAGCGGCGATTGGGCGGACAAGCCGCGGCACGCCAAGGCCGGCAACCTCAATAACGCGCTGATGGTGACCCAGGGGGAATTCCTCCTGATCCTGGATGCCGACCAGATCCCGCAGCCCGACATCCTCGACAATACGCTGGGGTACTTCAACCAGCGCCGGGTCGCACTGGTCCAGACCCCGCAGTACTTCAGCAACGTCCCGGCCGACGATCCGCTGGGCAGCCAGGCACCGCTCTTCTACGGGCCCATCCAGCAGGGCAAGGACGGGTGGAACGCTGCGTTCTTCTGCGGCTCCAATGCACTCCTCAGGCGCGAGGCCCTGATGCAGCTTGGCCTTGCAGGCTACGTGACGGAAGTGGAGCGCGGCGTCCACCGCGCCTTGGCCGGAGCCCGGAGCGCCATTCGGAAGGCCCGCCGGTCCCCGGAAGCAGCCGACCCGCTGGTGGCTGGGCTGCTTGACGAGGTGGAAGCGGCCACGGACGCGGCCCGCGAGAAACTCAAGGCTGGCGGCTCGCTGAGTGAAATCACCTACGACCTCCGGACCAAGGTGGAGGGCGCAGTGCGGACACTCGTCGCGGGGAACTTCGCTGCTTTGGAAGCAGACTTGGCCGAGATCGCCGCCATGGAGCTGGGCAGCGAGCTCGGTACGCCTGAACCGGACCAACTGGACGGGGCGGTGGAACGGATGTCGCAGCGGGACTGGTCCCCGCTGGGGGCATTGGGCTCGGTGCAGGCGGTGCTGGACGCCGTCTCTGTGGAACGTCCGGACGAGGCCCAGCCGGTGATGCCGCTGGCCACTATCTCGGTGACCGAGGACATGGCCACCTCGATGCGGCTGCATTCGATGGGCTGGGAAAGCGTTTATCACCACGAGGTCCTCGCGTACGGTTTGGCTCCCGAGGATCTGAAGACCATGCTCACCCAGCGGCTGCGCTGGGCCCAGGGCACCATCCAGGTGATGCTGCGCGAAAACCCGCTGGCGCAGCGCGGGCTGAAACTCGGCCAGCGGCTGATGTACTTTTCCACCATGTGGAGCTACCTCAGCGGGTTTGCCGCCGTGGTCTACTTCGCCGCCCCGGTCATCTACCTCACCTTGGGCATCCTGCCGGTCAGCAGCCTGAGCACTGACTTCTTCATCCGGTTCATCCCGTTCATGGTGGTCAACCAACTGCTGTTCGCGGTAGTGGGCAAGGGGGTCAGCACTTGGCGGGGACAGCAGTACAGCCTCGCCCTCTTCCCCACCTGGATTAAGGCCTGCACGACGGCGGCCCGTAACGTCTGGCTCGGGCGCCCGCTCGGCTTTGCCGTCACCCCCAAGGCCCGCCAGGCCGAAGGGAACAGCTGGCATCTGATCCTCCCCCAGCTGGTCGCCATCGCTCTGCTGCTTGTTGCCCTGGTGGTGGGAGCGGTCCGGCTTGCCACTGGCCTGAACGAGCCGGTGGGCACGCTGGTCAACGTGGCCTGGGTCATCTTCGATTTGCTGATCCTGAGCGTGCTGGTCAAAGCTGTCAGGTACAAAGGGTTCACACCCGACGAAAGGAACGTCGATGCAGTTCACCGTTGAGACCACGCCTGCCTATGCCGAAGTCAATGGCAGCGGCAGGTTGAACATGGTCGCCGCTCCCCTGCTCCGCGAGGTGGTTGCTGCGGTGGTGGCCGAGGGAAACCATCATGTGGTGGTGAACATGGAGGGCACCGAGTTCATGGACTCCTCCGGCCTCGGAGCCCTGATCGGATGCCTGAAAATTGCCCGACAGGCCGGCGGCGACCTCCGCATCGCGAATGTGCAACCGCAGGTCAAGATGGTCCTGGAACTGACCAGCATGCACCGCGTGTTGAACCCGTACGAAAGCGTCGATGCGGCCTTTCCCCATGCCTGAGGTCCTGGCCCGGAGCACGCGCCAGGGCCTGGCGACCGGGGCAACCGTGGATGCCCTGCACGAAGACTTCGAGACACTGTGGCGGAAAGCCGATTTCGTTCCGGACATGGACCGCATGGCTTTCTCAACCGCCGTCATCGAGGCCGCCAGCAATGTGGTCCAGCACGCCGTCCCAGCCTCCGATACCCCCCTGCAACTCGGCGTGGAGATCACCATCTGGTCCCGCCGGCTGGAGGCGCGCATTTCCGAAATCGGCGCAGCACCCTCCAGCCCCGGCCTGTCGAACCCGTCGGAGATCGATGATGAATCCGAGTCCGGCCGGGGGCTGAACCTGATTCATGCCCTGGTCAGCACGGTCACCTTTGAGCGCCACGGCGAGGACAACGTCTGGGTTCTCTGCCGCGACTCTTCCGAGGCCTAGCCCAGCCCTCGCCGCCGTCGCGAAGGCTGGGTTTCTAACCTGACGCGCGCTAAAGCCACGCGACGGCCCGGACGGGGGCTCCGTCGGTCGCCGTCAGCTTGAGCGGAAAGAAGCCCACCGTGCACCGGGCGGGCAGCTTGGCGGCATGGCGGACGTTCTCCACAATCAAGCCGTCGGATCCCAGCACCAACTCATGCACCGGAAGGCTAAAGGACTCGGCAGGCTGCAGCGTCCGGTCGGGGTTCAACGTGTCCACGGCGAGCACCCGCATGCCCCTGGCCCAGAGCTCATCGGCCGCGGCATGGGAGAGCACCGGATGATCCAGATACCTATCGGTGCCGAAGTGGCGGTCCCAGCCGGTAGCCAGCAGCACGATCTTGGGCACGTTGCCCTGGACCTGGCTGGCCACGTGGTGCCAGCGGATTTCATCGCCGGCTTCCAGGTCCGGAACCTGCAGCACCAAGGCTTCGCCCACCAGTTCGTCCAGCGGCACGTCGGAGGTCGTGCGGCCGCCCTCGATGCTGTGGCAGGGAGCATCGAGATGGGTTCCGGTGTGGCTGCCCAGGTGCAGAGCAGATACTTCCACCCCGTTCTCCGCGATGGTCAGCGCGCCGCCGATCGCCACCTGCGGGTCGCCCGGGAAAACCTGCATCCCCGAGGACAGCGGGTGCGTGAGGTCCACGAGCTTCACGTCGAGCTCATTCTCCGGTGCCCAGGGCAGAAGAGTCGGCATCCGCCACTGCCGCAGGCTGCTCCGCGAGGTGGCCGGCCGGATCCCCGGCGAAGCGTGCCCGGCTCTTGACCGAGAGGCCCAGATACAGCACGAAGCTCAGCGCGAACGCTGGAATGGTGGCCCCGACCGGGCTGGGCCAGACGTAGGTCAGCGCGTAGGAGGCTCCGGCGCCCACCAGCCACACCGCAATCGCGGCCCAATTCACCCCGCCGGTGTACCAGTACTTTCCGCCGCTTTCCCGCAGGATGTCCCGGCCGTAGCTGCGCCGCTTGATGATGTAGTAGTCCACGATCATGATGGCGAACACCGGCACGAAGAAGGCGCCGATCATGACGAGGAAGTCGGTGAACTGGTTCAGCAGTGCCATCCAGGTGGAACCGGCGATGGAAACGACGCCGACTACCAACGCCGTCGGAAGGAACCGGAGCTTCCGGCGTGCTTGTGCGTTCACGATCGAGGTGACCATGCCGTAGACCACCATGGTGTTGGTGGCCATGACGGACATGAAGATCACGATGGCCAGTGGTGTACCGAATGCCGCAACGATCACGGTCGGATCGAATTCCGCCGGCTGCCCTCCGGAGAGGATCACGTAGCCGATGGCGGTGGCGCCCAGCGTCATGGCCAGGACGGTGGACAGCGTGTAGCCGATGCCGGATCCGACAATTCCGGCGCGGCTGGTCTTGGCCAGGCGGTTGAAATCGGCGGACAGCACCGTCCAGGAAATGGCCGTGGCGATCACAATATCCAGCACCACAAAATGCGTGTATCCGAGCGACTCGTCGACGCCAATCTGGTTGAACTCGGCCGGGCTGAAGGTGGTGAAGGCGGTGATGAAGACGTAAACCATGATCGCCAGGATGACGACGGCGAGCCACGGCTCGACCTTCGCAATGCCCTCATGGCCGAGGATGGCAAGGCATACCACGATGGCCTGGCACAGCACGGCGAACAGGATGGGGTTGGAGAATCCGGTCAGCTGCGCCACCACATAGTTGACGGTGACACCGGCCAGCATGGCCTGCACCCAGCTCCAGCCCATCAGGATGATCACGTTGGCGGCCACCGGCAGCAGGCTGCCGCGGGTGCCGAAGGCTCCCCGGGTGATGGCCATGGTGGGCAGGCCGGTGCGGGTACCGATGTTGCCGATCAGCGTCAGCACGACTGCACCTGCCAGGGTGCCCATGACGATCAGCCAAATGGCCGAACCAAAGTTGATGCCGGGAATGAAAAGAGTGCCGGTGAGCAGTGTGGTGACCACAAAGTTGGCCGCCAGCCAGATCATGCCGATGCGGGGAGTGGACAGCGTGCCGCGGATGGGGCCGAAGCCATCCGCGTTCCGTTGAAGATGGTTGTCCAGACGCTGGTAGAGATTCATGAGGGTCCTAGGTGCGAGAAGGATCGGAAGAGGAAGCTCAGCTTGCTGCTGCCGTGGTCATCGGTGAGAGGTGTTCATGCACGGCAACCAGGCGGCCGTCTGCGTCGTGGCGGAAAACGATGGTTTCCCGCTCGCGGTAGGAGTCCTCGCCGTCGGGCAGGGCTACCGTGGTTGCCACGTCGTGCACGAACACGGCGCCGCCCGGGAACACGGTCACATGCTGGTTGCTGGATTGGCAGTCGACCACGCGCCACCCGTCGTTGAGCCATTCGGCCCAGAGCGACTCGTAGGCAGCGCGGCCCTCCAGCCGATCCTGCTCCGTGTGAAACACAAAGCTGGCCTCCGGGGCGAAGCCGGCAAAGTAGCGGTCCGTGTCCGTAGCGGCGAAGGCACTGACGATGTTGGCCGCTGCGTCTTTGACCTGCTCGATGGAAGGAGCACGGCTTTCCACCGTTCCCATGTGATGTCTCCTAGCTGCAGCCGAACGGCGGCCGCACAGAAAGTTTCTAAGACGCAACAAGTGTTGCCTGTCAGTGATCTAACTGCAAGTGCCGGTCGTCACATCAGGAATTAAACGACGACGGCGGGGCGCACCGTGAGTGGTGTACCCCGCCGTCGTGCGCCAGCAGCTATTCCGCCGCGAGCTCCCCGCGGACCAGCCGCCGGGTGACCTCGGTCAGCAGGTCCACGCCGCGCAGGGCGTCGTCGTCGCGGGTGAACTCTGCTTCGTTGTGCGAGATGCCGTCGACGCTGGGCACGAAGAGCATCACCGTCGGGACCACGTCCTTCATGTTGGTGGAGTCGTGCCCGGCTACCGTCATGATTTCGGTGTGGCTGAAGCCCAACTGTTCCGCGCTGGCGGCCCCGAGCGCCACTCCCGCGGGCTGGTAGGACACCAGCCCCCACCGGTGGGTCTGCACCAGCGAGATGTCCGTCTTGGAGAGAGCCTCGGCGTCGGCGACGCGCTTGTCCAGCAGCTCCACGGCGCGGGCCAGGACCTCTTCGTCCGGCGAACGCAGGTCCAGGTTCATCACCACCTGCCGCGCAATCGTCACCGGCGAGTTGGGCAGCACGTACATCTCCGACACCGAGGTGTGCAGCTGTCCGGGCGCGAACTCGGCAGCGAGATCACGGGCGGCAGAGATGACCAGCGCCGCCCCGTACAGGGCGTCCCGGCGGTCCTCCATCCGGGTGGAACCGGTGTGGGACTGCGCGCCGTCGACCGTGACGCGGTACTTGCTGGCCGCCCAGGTACGGTCCACGATTCCCACCTGGGTGCCGGTTTCCTCGAGGTTCTTGCCCTGCTCGATGTGGATTTCGGCGTACCGGGCCACTTCCGCCAGCACCGGGGCGCCGGTTTCGGTGCCGCGGTCGCCCGCCGCCAGGGCTTCGGCAACTGTTGTGCCGGCCGGGTCCGTGGTGGCCAGCGCCTGCTCCAAGGGGAGCTTCCCGGTGAACACCGAGCTGCCCATCATGCTGGGCGTGAACCGGCTGCCTTCTTCGTTGAACCAGTTGACCACGGCAATGTTGTAGACCGGGTCCAGCTCGCCGGCCGCCGCCTCGGCTGCGATGCGGGCCGCTGCGTGGGCGCCGGCCAGCACGCCGTAGGCGCCGTCGTAGCGGCCAGCCAGCGGCTGCGAGTCCAGGTGTGATCCGAGCAGTACATAGGGGGCGCCGGGGACAACGTCGATGGTGCCGAACTGATTTCCGGCCGCATCGACTTTCTCCGCGAAACCATGCTGGGCCAGCCACTCGCCGAACCAACGGCGGGTGGCGTGGTCCGCTGTCGTGCCGGCCTGCCGGTCCACGCCGCCGCCGGCGGTGGCGCCGAAGCCGGACATGGTGGCGAAGTCAGCCAGAAATTCCTGGTTGGTGGTGCTCATCGGGTTTCCTCCCCGCTAGTTGCCATTTCCGGATCCAGGTCTTCCTGCGCCGGGAACTTTTCTGCGCCAAAGCGGAGCTCGCCGCCCACCATGGTGGCCAGCACCTGGGTGGCGCCGATCTGCGATGGGTCGACGGCGGTGGGGTCCTGATCCAGGAAGACCAGGTCGGCCAGCATTCCCGGCACCAAACGCCCCTTGGACCCGTCCGTTCCCGTGGCGGCGGCGGAGCCTGCAGTGTAGGCGTTCAGCGCCTCGGCCGCGGTGATTCTCTCATCCGGACCGTACACCTCGCCGGACGGGGTCAGCCGCTCGACGAAGGACTGCATCACGGCCAGCGGCCGGCCGTTGGACACAGGGCGGTCCGAGCTGCCCGGGAGGGTGGCGCCGCGCTTCAGCAGGCCGTTGGCCGGGTAGGACGTCGCCGTCCGTTCCGGTCCCAGCAGCTTCGCCATGCCGTCGCCGAACTCCGTGATGAAGTGCGGCTGCGGGACCAGGACGATGCCTGCCTCGGCGATGCGGTCCAGCTGCTCGGGGCGGATCACGCCGCCGTGTTCGATCCTGTTGGGCAGCGGCTTGCGGCCATACGTTTCCTGCGCTTCCGTGATGATGTCGATCGCGTGGTCCACGGCATGGTCGCCGATCGCATGCATGGCGATGGACCAACCGGCCCGGTACGCCTGGAGCGCGGATGAGCGCAGTTCCTGGGCGTCCATCTGCAGGTAGCCGTGGTTGTGCGGGCAGCCCACGTACTCTTCGGTCACATACGCGGTGCTGCCCAGCAGGGATCCGTCGCTGAAAATTTTCACCGGTCCCAGCCGCAGCCAATCGTCGCCCAGACCGGTGCGGATGCCGGCATCCAAGCCCCGGGAGTCCGGGTCTGCCTCGTGCCCCGTCACCTGGTGCAATGCGTCCAGAACCATCATCGGCTGCATCCGGACACTCAGCAGCCCCTTGTCGCGCGCGCTCTGGTACGCGCCGAACTCGCGCGGCGAGTAGCCGATCCAGCCGCCCGCGATGCCGGCATCGGTGACGCTGGTGATGCCCTCGGTCAGGTAGTGGGACGTGGCCAGGTCCAGCGCGCGCTCAATGGTGGCCAGCGGGTAGGGCAGCATGATGTCCTGCACCAACCGCATGGCGTTCTCCTCCAGCAGCCCGGTGGGCCGCCCCTCGGCATCCCGGGCAACAATGCCGCCGTCGATCGGCGCGGCGAGGTCCGCACCGCGTGCCACGATCAGGTCAAGGGCGACGCCGTTAACATTGCAGGCATGGCCGGACGAGTGCTTGATCCAGACCGGGCGGCCGCCGGAGGCAGCGTCGAGCCGATCGCGGTCCGGCTGGGCCCCGTTGTGCAGCAGCGGGCTGTACCCCGAGGCCACCACCCATTCGTCCTCCGCGAGCGAAGCAGCGGCGTCGGCTATCACCGCATACGCCTCGTCCAGGCTCGCGACGGACCCAAGATTCGCTTCCATCAGGCCGAGCCCGAACCACACACTGTGGGCGTGCACATCGTTGAAGCCGGGGACAATGACGGCGCCTGCGGCGTCGACCACTCGTCGGGCGCGGGGAACACTCTGCTGGTCGACGTCGAGTGCCAGCACCTTCCCATCGTGGATCAGCAGGCTTTCAGCCACCGGCTGTTGGGGATCCTGGGTCAGAATGCGGGCGTTGCGGATCAGGAGATCGACGAGCATGAGTCCTCTTCGTGCTTTCGCTGCGGCGTGCCCGCAGCGATCGGTGGCGTCAGGGCCATGCCGGGCCGCCACCTTCATTTGAACACTGGAGTAATGTCGCACTCAATGGCTAAATGACGCCATAACTTCGGGATAGATTAGGCGATTGCATAAGATGGACCCATGAGCGAGTCGCTAGCAGAGGTCCTTGCGCACGGCGCCAGCCTGCCCAGGGAGTTCAATCCCGACACGTCAGCCGAGCCTGCGTGGATGGAACTGATCCAACGCTTGTGGCAGGAGCGCGATTCGCTGGTCAGCGATTTCCTGGAACGCTTTGCCACCATCTCTTACGAGGGGGCACTGGTGCCGGACGAGGATGTCCACCGGACGGCAGCAGACACCATGGAGATGTTCCTGTTCCTGCTGGCCGGGCTGGATCTGCCCGCAGACCTGCAGTCCCTGCCGCGGGACGTCGCCGCGCGCCGGGCCCGCCAGGGGGTCCCGATGGAGGCCTTCCTCAGCGCGGTCCGCAACGACTTCAGGGTGCTCTGGAAAGGGCTTGAACGGGTAGCGCGCGGACACGGCACCGAGATCCTCGTGGCCAACATGGACCGCGTTCTGGACACCGTGGAGAACTACGTCAGCAGCATCCAGCAAGCCTTTTCCGAAGAAGAAGCCTTGCTCGTCCGCGATAAACAGCTGCACCGGCAGCGGCTGCTTTCGAGGCTCTTTAATACGGATACCCGAAACGCCGGCGAGATGTCCGACATCGCCGACGGGCTGGAGGTACAGAGCTCGGACGTGTTCGAGCTGATGGCAGTCACACGGGAGACGGCGGCGAAGTTGCCGCGCCAGCCCGGTGCGGATCGCCAGACGTTCAGCTACGAACGCGCCGGGGCGCTGTACCTTTTCCGCGTGGTCCGCGCCGGACGGACATGGCAGGACGACCCGCCCGAATTTCCTGCCGGCTACGTCCCCGGCGTTGAAGGCCTGGCGGCGATTCCCCAAGCAGCGGCATCCGCCTTGGTACTGGCCACCAAACACGGCGAGGAGGCGGGACTGGCCACCGTTCCGGGAACCTGGATGACCATTGCCCGGGACCTGCTGGAAAACGCCCTGCCCGGGTATTCGCACCCGATCACCACCGCCTTGGACCACTGCACACCGCACGAACGCCAGCGGTTGCTGCAGGTAGCACGCAGCTACGGCCGCACCGGCTCAATCAAGGAAACGGCGGAGGAACTGTACTGTCACCGGAACACGGTGGTCAACCGGCTGCATTCCCTGGAAGAGGTCATCGGGCTGGACCTGACCGTCCCGGCACAGGCCGCCTTGGCACTGGTAGCCCTCGCGGACTACAAAAACTGACCCGGCTTGTGAATATGCACAATACACCCTTGTCAAACCGGTGAGTATTGTCATTGTTTAGGGTATTGGCACTCCAATACAGTCGAGAGGTACTTCACAGCTCTACCGCGGGATGTCCTCCGTTCAGGGCCATTGGAATTATCGGGCTGTCTCTGCTCCATCGACAACGACGGCCCCGCTCAGCTTGAAAGGCAACCACGTGACGACGCCGCAATCCCTCAAAACTCCCGGCGCACCGCCGACAGTTTCCGGCAAGGACGCGGGCAAGATCGCCCGCGCCGCCTTCGTCGGCACCGCCCTCGAGTGGTATGACTACTACCTCTTCGGCACCGCTGCTGCCCTTGTGTTTAACCGACTGTTCTTCACGGACCTGGATCCCACCGCAGCTCTGCTGGCCTCCTTCGCCACCTTCGGCGTGGGCTTCGCCGCACGCCCCATCGGCGCCGTGCTCTTCGGCTACATCGGTGACCGCTACGGCCGCCGTCCGGCCCTGCTGACCACGATCGTCCTGATCGGCGTCGCCACCGCCCTGATCGGCCTGCTGCCGGACTTCGAGGCCATTGGCTTGGCCGCACCGATCCTGCTCGCCGTGCTGCGCCTGGTCCAGGGCCTGGCCGTGGGCGGCGAATGGGGCGGCGCGGTGACCATGGCCGTCGAGCACGCCCCGGCGGAAAAGCGCGGCCGCTACGCCGCCTTGGTCCAGATCGGTTCGCCGGTC
The DNA here is from genome assembly GCF_005047635.1 of Arthrobacter sp. CAU 1506. Taxonomy (GTDB): domain Bacteria; phylum Actinomycetota; class Actinomycetes; order Actinomycetales; family Micrococcaceae; genus Crystallibacter. The sequence continues at coordinate 26,313 of NZ_SUKC01000007.1, forward strand.
GCCACCCTGATGGCCTCCGCCGCGTTCACGCTGGTGCTGCTGTTCCCGTCCGAGACCTTCGACGCGTGGGGCTGGCGCATCCCGTTCCTGCTGGCCATCCCGATGCTGCTCGTCGCGCTCTGGATCCGCTTGAAGGTGGAAGAATCCCCGATCTTCAAGGACCTGCTGGCCCAGGAAGATACCGCCAAGGTGCCGGCGCTTGAGGTCTTCCGCCACGCCGGCGGACGCCTGTTCGTCGCCGTGTTGGCCGCCTTGCTCGGCGTCGGCGGTTTCTACATGATCACCACCTTCGCGGTCAGCTACGGCGCCAACACCCTCGGCGTGGACCGGAACGTGATGGTCAACGCCACGCTGGTCGCCGCCGTCGCCCAGATCATCGTCACCATTCTGATGGGCCGTCTCGCCGAGAAGGTCGGACCGGGCAAGGTCACCATGTGGGGCGGCATCCTGACCGCCATCCTGGCTTTCCCGATCTTCGCGATGATCGACACCAAGTCCCCGCTGCTGATCACCCTGGCCATCACGCTGGGCATCATGCTGATTGCCGTAGCCTACGCCGTCAACGGCGCGCTGCTGACCGAACTGTTCCCGGCCAGGCTGCGCTACTCCGGCGTGGCCCTGGGCTACAACATCGCCGGTGCCACCAGCGGCTTCATGCCGATGATCGCCACCGCCATGCTCGGCGTCTCCGGGAACGCTTCCTGGGGCGCGGCGATGATCCTGGCCATCATCGCGCTGCTCACCGCCGTCGGCGGATTCCTCGGCGAGCGGATGCGTGTCCAGGACAAGCAGATCGTGGCCGACGCCTAATCCTGCTGCCCGCACCGACCGGTGCGGGTCCCGACGGCCGGCACAGACCGCCGTCGAAAGCACCACTCTCTAACAACGCGTGGGGGAGCCGTCCAACCAGACGGCTCCCCCACGTCATCACCAAGGAGCAATGGATGATCACCGAAGAACAGTCCCGGCGTATCCTCGAGGCAGTCGACGCCGCTTTCGACGAGCAACTCTCCTTCACCCAGGAACTGGTGAAGCATCCGTCGCTGCGCACCCAGGAAGGCAGCGCCCAGGACCTGCTGCATGCGGCCATGGCGGAGCGCGGGCTGGACATGGACCGCTGGCAGCTTGATCCCGAAGAGCTCGCCACGCATGAAGGTTTCGGTCCGGTCACCGTCTCCTACGAGGACGTGACAAACGTCGTCGGAACCTATCTGCCCGCCGCCGAAGCCGGCCGCTCGCTCATCCTGAACGGTCACGTCGACGTGGTGCCGGAGGGCCCGGCAGAGCACTGGTCCCGCTCCCCCTGGGACGCGCCCATCATCGATGGCTGGATGTACGGCCGCGGCGCCGGCGACATGAAGGCCGGACTGGCCGCCAATCTTTTCGCGTTCGACGCCGTCCGGGCCGCCGGACTGGAACCGGCCGGCCGCATCCACTTCCAGTCCGTCGTCGAAGAAGAATGCACCGGCAACGGCTCGCTGTCCGCACTGATGCGCGGTTACCGGGCGGATGCTGTGATCATCCCGGAGCCCGAAGAGGACATGCTGGTCCGGGCCAACGTCGGAGTCCTCTGGTTCAAAGTACGTGTCAGCGGCAGCCCGACCCATCCGCGCGAAATGGGCACCGGTTTCAACGCCATCGACGCCGCCTACACCGTCATGACCGCACTGCGCGAGGTTGAGGAGAAGTGGAACGCTGACCGCGGCCAGCACCGCTTTTTCGAGGACCTGGAGCACCCGATCAACTTCAATTTCGGGCAAATCATTGGCGGGGACTGGCCCTCCAGTGTTCCGGCGTGGTGTGAATTCGACGTGCGGGCCGCCATCTACCCCGGCATCCCGGCCGAACAAGCCTGGAATGAAGTGCAGCAATGCCTCGCCCAGCTGCAGACCGGACCGGCACCGATCAACGCCGTCGCCACCAAAACCGGGTTCTTTTCCGAAGGATACGTACTGGAACCGGGCAGTGAAGCCGAGTCGCTGCTGGAGAGCACCCACCAGCAGGTCTTCGGCACCGAGCTTGGCAGCTTCACCACCCCCGGTTACCTCGACGGACGCGTTTTCACGCTCTACGCCGACACCCCCACGCTGGTGTACGGACCGGTCTCCGAAGCGATCCATGGTTTCGACGAACGGGTGTCCGTCGAGTCAGTCCGGCGGATCACCAAAAGCATCGCCCTGTTCATCGCCAACTGGTGCGGGGTGGACGAGCAGCGGTAGGCCCGTTGCCGCCACCACCGGTTCCGGCCGGTGATGGCGGTTATGGCCCATTGACCCGGTTTCGGACAAATTCCGGCAGCTGACGCGCTTCCCACCAGGACACCGCGTGGTTAATGACCGTTCCCAGCACCAAGGAGACGGCGATGGCCAGCAGCACGGCGAACTCCGTGGTCAGCTGGGGCCAGGCGCCGGAGAGTGCGCCGATGCCCACCGAGTACACGGACCACAGCACACCGGCGATGACGGAGTGTGCCAAGAACCGGCGGCCGGGCTGGGGAATCATCCCGGCCGCCACATTGAGCGTCAGCCGCCCCAAGGGCACAAACCGGGACGTCATCACCAGCGGCAGGCCCTTGCGCCCCAGCCTGGTGCGGGCGGCGCGGAAGCCGGACTGCCAGTGGTCACCGGAGAATAGCTTGCGCTCCGAGAGGTTGAAGTGGCGCACCAGGACGAACGTGGCAGCGTCTCCCGCCACCGCCCCGGCCAGCATTGCTGCGGCCAGCAGGTAGGGGTTGAGCTGGTCCGTATGCACCGACAACGATCCCAACGCAACAAACAGTGTGGTGCTCGGCACTGGGGGAACCATGGCGGAAACGGTTACGAATAACGCCCCGGCAAGATAGATCCACCAATAATCCAGACTGCGCAGCAGTTCGCCGAGTTCCTCCATCCCTCTATCCTCCCCGAAGCACAGGATGGAAGCCTGAAGGACGCTTCACCGGGGTGCTTCGGCGGTCCAGGTGCCTAGACTTAGCCCATGAGCAACATGGAGACTGCACCGCGGGAAGTCGTCTGCACGTTGGAAGCCGACACCGCCGACGTGGAAGTCCTGACTCCGCGGGATGTCCCACTGGGCGGGGTCCGCGCCATGAACGTCCGCCGGACCTTGCCGCAAAAACGCCGCAGCCTGATCGGAGCCTGGTGCTTCCTCGATCATTACGGGCCGGATCTGGTCTCGCAGAGTGGCGGCATGCAGGTTCCGCGCCACCCGCACACCGGCCTGGCCACGGTCAGCTGGCTGTTCTCGGGAAAGATCTCGCACCGGGATTCCGCCGGGTTTGAGGCGATCGTGCGCCCCGGCGAGGTGAACCTGATGATTGCCGGCCGCGGCATTTCGCATCAGGAATTCTCAACCCCGGACACCACCTTCCTGCACGGCGCGCAGCTGTGGTTCGCGCTTCCGGATTCGACCCGGAACATGCCGCCGACGTTCGAGCATTACACGCCGGACCCGGTCATCGGCGACGGCACCGAACTGCGGGTCTTCATCGGATCCTTGGCCGGTTCTACCTCGCCGATCAACACGCGCACCCCGCCGCTGCTGGGCGCCGAAGCCGTCCTTCGGGCCGGATCGCGGCTGGAACTCGATCTGGACCCTGCGTTTGAACACGGCATCCTGCTGGATACCGGCGACCTGCGGCTGGACGGGGACGAGGTTCCGGTAGACCACCTCGTCTACCTCTCCCCCGGCCGCGGCCGGGTGGTACTGGAGGCGGGAGACGCCCCGGCACGGGTGCTCCTGATCGGCGGCGAGCCGTTGGGCGAGCAGATCATCATGTGGTGGAACTTTGTGGGGCGGAGCCACGACGAGATCGTCGCCTACCGCGCCGCCTGGCAGGCCGAGATCGACGCCGAACCCGCGCCGCAACCGGCCGGAGGCACCTACCCGGACGGCACCCCCTTTCCGCGGTTCGGCCCGTACCCGGAAGGGATGCCGGCCCCGCTCCCGGCGCCAACACTGCCGACCGTCCAGTTGCGCCCCCGAGGCTGATCCGCAGAACATCCCCGGCCCACACCTACAGGAGACAGCATGGAACCCGAATCGCCGATCACCGTCCGCCTTCATGCCGAACGCCACCGTTACGAACTGGTGGATGGAGACAAGGTGATCGGCAAGGCCCACTGGCTGCCGTTCGAGGGCAGCACCGGGCCGGAACGGATCTTCTTCCACACCACGGTCAAGGAGGAATACTCCGGCCAGGGGCTCGCCGGCCGCCTAGCCCGGTTCTCGCTTGACGACACCATTGCCTCGGGCCTGGCAGTGGTCACCGTGTGCCCCTATTTCAAGGCCTACGTGGAGAAGCACCCGGAATACCAGCCCAAGACCGTGCCCGTCCGGCCGCAGCACCTGCAGGCGGTCGCCGAACTCACCAGCGAGTAATCCGCCCCGCGCACGGGGACCCCGCTGGACCTGCGCCGATCGTTCCATCATGCGGACGGGTCGGAACTCCCGCCGCTGGCCGCCAGTTGTTAAGGCGAGAGATGGTCACCACGCACGGGCTGTGAACCCGGGCAGGCAAGGAGCAGGGCATGGGAATGTTCGACAAGCTGGTCCGCAAGGGCAAAACCATGGCGATCCAGTATGCCAAAGAGCAGCTGGCCCAGCGCACCGGTCAGCAGCGCCAGGATCGTCCGCAGGCCGGGGCCGGCTACAACCAGGGTCCCGGGTACGGCCAGCAACCGGGCTACAACCAAGGCACCGGCTACGGGCGGGACCGCGGGTACAACGACGGCGGTTACAACCGCCGCGGCGGGGACGACGCCGGACAGTATCCGCCTTCACGGCAACCCCATGGCGGCCAGCCCGGCTCCGGTGCGGGACGTGACGCCGACCAGGCCGCCATTGCCAAGTACAAGTACATGCTTCACACGGCGCCGCCGCAGGATATGGAGCGGGCCCACGCCGAAGCCTTCGCGCGCCTGACGCCGCAGCAGCGCGCCATGCTCCGGGAGGACCTCAACAGCCAGCTTCCTGCCTCGGAGCGGGCCGCCTCCGACCAGCCGGAAACCCTGGCCAGAACCGCGACCCGCGCCGAGGTCGCCCAGCCGGGGTTCATGGAACGGATCCTCGGCCGGAGCGGGACAGGACGCGGCGGAGGCCGCTTGGCGGCGGGTGCGGCCGGTGCCGCCGGCGGCTTGGGCGCCGGGTTGCTCGCCGGAGTGGCCGCAGGTTTCGTCGGCTCGGCCATCGCCGGTCCCCTCTTGGACGGATTCTCCGGAATCGGCGACGGAATTGCCGGAGCGGCCGAAGGAATCGGCGACAGCGTTGCGTCCGCCGGGGAGGGCTTTGCGGACAACGCCGGTTTCGGCGGCATCTTCGGCGACGGGGCGGGCGGCATCTTTGGCGACGCCACTGAGGGCCTCGGCGACTGGGAAATTTGATCAGGTCGTCGACCGGCCGTTGAGGGCGGGCAGGGTTACCGGGCATTGCGGTTCGCAGTAGCCTTGCGGGTGTCGGGCGGCCTCCTCCGGCGCCCGCGCCCAATGGATCATCCGCAACGGCCGGCTGCGCCGGCCACCGGGAAGGAACCATCCCATGCCCACCTACAAGATCGGCTATTTTGTCGGCAGCTTGTCCAGCACCTCCATCAACCGAACGCTGGCGAAGGCTCTGATCAAGCTGGCTCCGGCCAGCCTGGAGTTCAATGAGATCGCCATCAGGGACCTGCCGCTCTACAGCCAGGACTATGACGACAACTTCCCGCCCGAGGCCCGGACGCTGAAGGAAGCCATCGAAGCCTCCGACGGCATCCTCTTTGTCAGCCCCGAGTACAACCGCTCCATCCCCGGCGCCTTGAAGAACGCCATTGACTGGGGTTCCCGCCCGTGGGGCACCAACTCCTTTGCCCGCAAGCCCACCGGCATCGTCGGCGCCTCCCCAGGCGGTATCGGCACCGCCGTCATGCAGTCCTCCATGCGCGGTGTGCTGAGCTTCCTCGATGCACCGCAGTTGAACGCCCCGGAGGTCTACATTGCCTTCAAGCCGGAGGCCTACGGGGAGGACGGCGAGGTCAAGGACGAATCGACCAGGGGTTTCCTGAGCCACTACATGGCGGAGTACGGGGCGTTCGTCGAACGGGTCCTGGCCGTCAACGCCCCCGGCCACATCGGCGACCCCGACAGCGAGAAATAGCCGCAGGGTGTCGGCTGGGTGAGTAAGCCCCCCATCGACTGATGGCCCCTGGACCTCCGGGTCCAGGGGCCACCACCATCGTCAGCGCCGGTCAGTCGTAGGCTTCCGGCCCCTGCTCATCGGCCACGTCGAGGTCTTCGGAGGCAGCGCCGTCGTCGTTGTCCTCTTCAGCAGGCGGCGGGGTGACGAGCAGCGCCGTCCCTTCATAGGGACCCAGCTGCAGGTAGAAACTGTGCAGGTCATCCACCGTGCCGATGGCCTCACCGCTGAACGCGTCGGTCACTTCCGAGCCCAGCTGCAGCGCCTCGGAGCGGACGGTGCCGGCCATCTCCTGGCCGGAGAAGTTCAGCACCGTGACCTCCTGTCCGCCGTCCACCAGCTGGTGCACCATCACCAGCATGCCGCGCTGGGAGACATCGGGGACATCGATCAGCGCGCTCTTGGCGATGCCGTGCTGGTCGCGGACTTCCAGGATCCGGGTCAGCTGCCGCGCGAAGGAGGAGTCATCGCCGAGCTGCTCGGGCAGCGTGCCGTACAGCGCCCGCGCCATCGGCATGCCGGACGTTGACGCCTGCGCCGACGGATCGAAGCCCATCAGGTCGTGCGCGCCGCGGTTGATCCAGCGGGTGTCCCCGCGCGACATCAGCCGGGACACCTTGCTGCGGTCCAGCGGAAGCATCCCGCACAGGTCCCAGCCGGAGAGCGCGAAGACACCGGGCTGCAGCGCGTTGTACATGGCCAGCAGCAGGTGGACCCGGCGGACCTCTGCCGCCTGTTCCTCGGTGATCGAGTCCAGTTCGGTGATGCCGAGCACCGCGGTGATCACGCTGGCCGTGGTGCAGGCGATGCCGTTGGCGGTGAAGACCAGGTTGTAGGGCGCGGCCTCGCCGGTGATCCCGTCCCGCAGCGTCTGCTGCACCTTGTGTGCCAGTTCGGCTCCGGTGAGCTCCTCGCCGTCGAGCTCGTAGAGGTCGTCCTTGTGCTTGGTGGTGAAGTGCACCAGCTCGTAGGTCAGCTCGTCGTGGTTCTGCAGCGCATGCACCAGGGACGCCTGGTCGACGCCGATCTCCATGGCCAGCCGCAGCGTCAGCCGGAGGAACTCGGTATCCGCGGTGACCAGGGCGTGGTGGTAGGCCGGACGGGTGACGAAGTCGTAGGACAGATCCGGGCCGGTTTCGGAGGTGGCCTTGATGTCGTCGATGCTGAGGTTTAGTTCCTGGAAGGTGAAGGCCCCGACCTTGCGGACCATGCTGCCGATGATCTGGTTGGCTGCCGCGGAGAGCGGATGCCCTTCCGACCAGGCCGGGGTTTCCTCGGCGCTTTTCTCCACGCCCAGGAAGCCGTTGGCGTCCAGCCGCAGCGCCCCCGTGCCCAGGTCCACCAGCGAATGCAGCGCGTCGCCCATCACCAGCCGCATGCCGGAAAAGGTGGGGTCCAGCCAGTTGATGGACGGCTGGCCTGCCTTGAAGTAGTGCAAGTACACCCAGCGGTGGGCCTTGCCTTGTGTGTCCAGCACCGGCGGCGTGGCGCTCCAGTTGGTTTCCTTCACACCCGGCTCGTAGAAAATGACCCGCTGGAGCTCGCCGATAATATAGCCGGCCTGCTGCAGCGCGCGTTCGGTGGCCACGTCGATGTTGACCGAGTCCTCCCCTTCCGGCACGTCGGGCAGCAGGTCCCAGTCCGATTCGGGAATGTCGATCATGTGGTAAATGCCCGGGTAGTCGCGGAAGTTCATCTCCGCCAGCCGAAAGTCCGCGCCCTTGCCGGTGTGGCCCGGCACGATGTCGTCCACAATGGTGCCGCCGTGCTCGGTGGCGACTTCGCACATGGCCCGGAACTCGTCCTCGGTGCCGAACAGCGGGTCGATGGCCATGCTGATCCGGTCGAAATGCCCGTCCACGCTGGGGGTATGCTCCCAGCCGCTCAGCCCGCCCGCCAGTTTCACCGGGCCAATATGGATAGCCTTGATGCCAATCTGCTGGAACGCCTCCCACAACTCCGAGTCGCCCAGGGCTGCGAGGAACGTCTGCCCGGGCCTGGTGATCAGGGACAGCGGATAGGCAGTGAACCAGACCGAGGCCTTCTCCACCGCGGCCCGCGGGTCCGGGTAGGCGTAGGGGTTTTGCCACATGCTGGCCTGCCCGGAGAGCTGCCGCGCCAGCACCTTCGCGTCTCCCAACATGGACTGGTTGCGCAGCCACTCCACGTAGACGCTGTTGCGCGCATCCGGGTCGAACGGGGGGCGGCCGGGCATAAAGTGCCGGCGCCGGGCGGTCGGGCGGAGCGAGCGCGGCCGGGCCGGGTAGAACTGCTCGTCGAACGTGATTTCCGGAACCTGCGGTTCGGCCTCGGGCTCGACGGCGGTGCTGCCGCCGTCGTTGGCAGCAGCACCGCCGTCGCCAAGGGCACCGCCCTCATCGAGGGCGCCGACCGCAGCGGCGGGGACACCGCCGTCGTCGTGGTGAATGCTGTCAAGGGCGGACTCGGGACCAGGAACCGAATCGTTCATGGCGTCATCTCCTTTAGTGCTCGAGAAGCTGGAATCATCCAGACCGGCTTGCTCCCAACACTGCCAGACCCGCGGTGCCATCACTACCCCTGCGCCACCGCAAGGACCGCCAAAGCGGCCTGAAGATCCAGCAGGAAGTGGATCACCACCAGGTACGGCAACAGTGACGGCCGCCGCCGCAACGCCCAGCGCTACCTGCGGATGTCGGTGGCGGTTTGCTCCACTTTGGCCAACAGTTCCGCGAGCTGGGCGCGCTCTGGCTGGCTCAGGCCGGCCAGCAGGGTGTGCTCGGTGTCCACGTGGTCCGGCAACGCCCTGTTGACCAGATCCAGTCCGGCCGGGGTGAGCGTGACCTGCTTGCCTCGGCCGTCCTTCGCGTCCTTGGTGCGCGTGACCAACTGCTTCTCTTCCAGCCGGTTCAACCGCTGGGCGATGGCTGCCGAGGTCACCATGGCGGTCTCGGTCAGTTCGCGGGGGCTGAGCGCATACGGCTCCCCGGACCGCCGCAGCGTGGCCAGCACATCAAAACTTGCCGCATCCAAGTCATGCCGGGCAAAGGTGGCGGCCAGCACCGCGTCGATTTTCCGGGCCGCCCGGGAAATCCGGCCCACCACCGCCATCGGCGAGACGTCCAGGTCGGGCCGTTCCGCAGCCCACTGATTGAGAATCCGGGTTACCTGATCTTCCATGCCGCCCAGCATAGACTATTCCTAAGCGCTTAGCTATATTGGCTAAGTGCTTAGGAATAAATGGGTTCTTCTGACAATGACAGCCGTTGCCCCGCTGACCTGGGGCACCACCTATGCGGTCACCACCGAGCTACTGCCGCCGGACAAGCCGTTCTTGGCCGCAGCCGTGCGCGCGCTGCCGGCCGGGCTGCTGCTGCTCGCGGCCACCCGCCGGCTGCCGCAGGGTGCATGGTGGTGGAAAGCGGCCCTCCTCGGCGCGCTGAACATCGGCATGTTCTTCGCCCTGCTCTTCATTGCCGCCCACCGGCTCCCCGGCGGTGTGGCAGCGACCATCGGCGCCATCCAGCCTTTGCTTGTGGCAGTCCTGGCCTCGCGCTGGATCGGCGAGCGCCTGACGTCCGCCAAGATCGTTGCCGCGGCGGCGGGACTGGCGGGAGTGGCACTGCTGGTGCTGCAGTCCGAGGCCAGGCTGGATGCCGTGGGCGTGGCGGCGGCCCTGGGCGGGACGGCTTCGATGGCCGCCGGCCTGGTGCTGACTAAGAAGTGGGGCCAGCCGGCCACCTCGCTGGCGGTGACCTCCTGGCAACTGACCGCCGGCGGGCTGCTGCTGGTCCCGCTGGCGCTGTTCGCGGAGGGCCCGCTGCCCACCCAGCTTTCGGTGCTGAATCTGGCCGGCTATGCGTATCTTTCCCTGGTGGGCACGGCCCTGGCCTACGCACTGTGGTTCCGCGGACTGCAACTGTTGCCCGCGTTCAGTGCGTCGCTGCTGGGGCTGTTAAGTCCCGTGGTCGCCACCGCCATGGGCTGGCTGGTCCTCCACCAACAACTCTCCCCCGGTCAGGCCGCCGGCGCCCTGCTGATTCTGGGAACACTGGTGGCTGCGAACCTGCCGCGAAGGAGGACGGCGGAGCTCACGCCAAGCGCCGACCAGTCGATCCGGAAAATAGGGTAGGCCTACCCTCTTGCCGCTTCCAGCGCATTTGCTCCAAAATGGCGCGTAGCCGCGTGCGCCCTACGAACTGGAAACCTCAGTTCCGGCCGCACGGTGTGTGGGGGAAGGACGGTGCGCCATGCGTACCAGCCGAATTTTGATCATCTTGGCGACTGTCCTGGGGCTGACCACGGCGGGGTTCGTGCCTAGCGCCCAGGCGGCCGTTAGCTGGACGCAAAGCGAGGCACGGGGGCCCAACCACACCAGCCGTGTGGTGCTGAGCTATGACGATTGTCCGAAGACTTTGACTTCTTTCACGAAGGTCATGAAGCACGCCAAAAAGAAAAACATCGGACTGGTCATCGCACCCACCGGCGGCTGTTTGCAGAAGTACAGGAAGAAATACGACGTCGATTTGGCGAAGCTGGCCCGTTCGTACGGCCAGTACGTCATTAACCACAGCGTCAACCACCGCAAGGATATGAAGACGCTCAGCTGCGCAGCTGTGGCCCGGGAACTGCGCGCTCCTGGCGTGGTGACCAATTACGGCCGCCCGCCGTACGGCCGGATCGATGATTCGGTTCGCTGCGGTTACCGGAAGGTCGGCATGAAGCCGTGGCTGTGGACCAGAGGCACCTATGACACCACGGGCAAGACCAAAGCGCAGGTGGTCTCCAGCGTGGCCAAGATAGCCACCAAGGGCGGCACCATCTTGATGCATATGCAGTGGAACGGCTTCAATCCCGATGCCATCAGCAAGATGAAAGCCAAACTGGCCGATCGCGGCCTCAAAGTCTGCAGGGCCTACCGCGGCAAGGACAACAAGGGCTCCGTCATCACCAGTCCGGTGAAGCTGCCGTCGAAACTGCCCTGCTAGGCAAGTCTCCGCCTGAGAGCAGGCATACGGCTACCAACATCCGCCCGACGACGTTAGCTGGCGCGGGCGTGGTAGTTCTCGTCGACGTATTCCGCGGTCACCAGGATCGGCAGGTGGTCCGACTGGCCGCGCGGCAGTGTCTCCACGCTCTGGATATCCAACCCCAGCGACGTGGCGAAATCGAAGTGCCCGCGGAAGAGCTTGTAGCGCGTGTAGGTCCTGCGGTTGCTCAGGGTCAGCGCGTAGCCGGATTCTTTCAGGTGCTCCACCAGGTTCTTCGTGAAGAACGGGTAGTTAAAGTCGCCCACCATCAACGTCATCTGCAGGCCGTCGCCGCCCATGCCCAGCAGCGCCTCGTGGCCGGCCCTGATCTGGTGCCGGCGCAGGGAGTTGGTGGCCGTCAGAGGCGCGGCGTGGAAGTCGCCGATGACGACTTCGTGTTTGGTTTCGTTGTCCACCATTTTGACTCCGAGCAGCCGCTCATGAGCCGGCGCCAACACATAGTCGTGCAGCGATTTCTTCAGTTCGAAGGTGTTGGTGTCGACAGCTGAGAATCTTTTCTGGTCGTAATAGATGGCCAGTCCGAGCCTGTTCCCTTTGGTTGAATCGGCCAACTGCAGGTGGCCCAGCTTGTCCGGGAGCTTCTCTGTGTCTGCTTCCTGCAGGCACATGACGTCTACTTCGTAGCGATCGGTCAGGTCTTCGAGTTCCGCGCTCGCACTGTGCTTCCGGAGGTTGTAGCTAATAGCTTTCAACAAGGGATCACCCTTCCAAGGCGGCGGTAGTTGTTGCCTGCGGCCCATCCTACCGAGCCAGTCTGGGTGTTCCACCCAGACTCAGTCAGCCAGCGTCATGAAAGAGGTGGATTGCCGGTGGCCCTGGGATGCGGACACCAGGGCGTGCTTTTTGGAATCCCGCCGCGGCCGGATGCGGCGTTTTCCAGCACCGGAGCGCCGTCCAGCCGTAGGAAAATGATCCTCGTCAACCCCTAGCACTCACTCCGGATATAGGTAAAGCTGTGGGGAGGGGAATCAGGGTCCTGCCCATCCGAACGTGTGCCGATCTTCTGGACGCGGTATGGGCAGCGACACGATTGATGCGCTCCTGCCTCCGGTATGGGACCGGATGACAAACACAGAGAGGTGTTGTGAGATGACTGATTTGGCAAGCACACCGGGCCAAACCACCCAAGTCACTACGGGGCTCTACATTGGGGGTGAAGTCAGGGACACCGGCGAGACCTACGCCGTGGCGGACCCCGGCAAACCCGGCGCAGTGGTGGGATACGCCGCCGCGGCGTCCAAGCAGG
>NZ_SUKC01000007.1:38855-203201 GCF_005047635.1 Arthrobacter sp. CAU 1506
ACCACCCAAGTCACTACGGGGCTCTACATTGGGGGTGAAGTCAGGGACACCGGCGAGACCTACGCCGTGGCGGACCCCGGCAAACCCGGCGCAGTGGTGGGATACGCCGCCGCGGCGTCCAAGCAGGACGTGGCCGACGCCGTAGCCGCCGCGAAATCCGCCTTCCCGGCCTGGGCTGCCCTCGGCGCGAAAGAACGGGCCGCCCGGCTCGCCGCAGCCATCGAAGGCCTCGCCGAACTGCGGGACGATGACGCGGCCATCCTGTCACAGGAAAACGGGAAAATCCGGATGGAAGCCTGGATCGACGCCCTGGTCTTCGACATCCGCTTCCAACTCGCCCTGGCCCTCGCCGACCAGATCGACCAGGGCAAGGTCCTCGAACCGGCACCGGGCATCCCGGTGACCACCACCGTGGCCTACCAACCGCTGGGCGTGGTGACCATCATCGTCCCGTTCAACTGGCCCATCGCCATCCTCGGCGCCTCGCTGCCGCACGCCCTGCTGGCCGGCAACACCGCCATCCTGAAACCACCGCCCACCACCCCGCTGGCCATCACCCGGGTAGTGCAGCGCGTGGCGGAGAAACTGCCGCCGGGCGTGCTGAACATCGTCACCGGCCACGACAGCGAGATGGCCGGCCTGATCCAAAACGACGACGTGGCCAAGGTCTGCTTCACCGGCAGCGTCGGCGGCGGCAAGAAAATGATGGAAATGGCCTCCAAGTCCCTGACCCGCGTCACCCTCGAACTCGGCGGCAACGACCCCGCGGTCTTCCTCGACGACGCCATCCTGGACGACACCCACCTGGACCGGCTCTACGCCGCCATCTTCGACACCACCGGGCAGATCTGCATGAACGCCAAACGCGTCTACGTGCACCGCTCCCGGATGGACGAACTGGTCGCCGGACTCTCCGCCCGGCTGGAAAAAGCCGTCGTCGGCTACGGACTGGACGAAACCACCACCATGGGCCCGCTGCACCAGCCCGCGCAGAAGACCTTCGTCGAGGAACTCATCGCCGAAGCCAAGGCCGCCGGCGCCGACGTCCGCGAGTTCGGCGAGCTGCCCTCCGACCCCGAACTCCAAGGCGGCAACTTCCTCAAACCCGCCCTCGTGGTGGACCCGGACCCGTCCCTGCGCGTGGTCACCCAGGAACAATTCGGACCGGTCATCCCGATCATCCCCTTCGACACCGAAGAAGAAGCGATCACGGCCGCGAACGACACCTGGGCAGGCCTCTGCGGATCGGTATGGACCGCGGACAAGGACAAAGCCAACACCATCGCGGCGCAACTGGTCTGCGGCTACGTCTGGGTCAACGACCACGGCGCCACCCGACTGGACCTGCGCGCACCCTTCGGCGGCATGAAACACTCCGGCTTCGGCCGCGAACAGGGCATCGAAGGCGTCCGCGCATTCCAGGACACCCGCTCCATCGCCCACCTGGACGAAGCAGCCGCCGCAGCCGGCCACTAATAACAACGACGACGGCGCGTGGCCGGTCCTTGCCTCAAGGGCCGGCCACACGCCGTCTCGTTACCCGGCCACCCGACGGCTGCGGCTGCCCCGGCCGCCCCGGACACCGCGACACCGGACACCGGACACCGGACACCGGACACCCTAGTGAGCGGCCCGGCTCCCTCAGCAGGGAAACCGGCCCGTTTGTTTGTCTGGTGGGCTTAGACGGTCTGAGCCGTCCGCCAGCCACCGCGGTATTCGTTGCGGGCGGTAACCGAATAGGGCGCCGGGCTGACCACGGCGCGGACCTCCAGCTGTTGGTGCGGCTCAACCGTGGTCTTGCGCGTGCCGCCGTCGGGCTCGCCCCACACCACCTTCACCTCGGTGCCGATTTCCACGTCCGGGTTGACGGTGGCCAAGGACAGCGCCCGCTTCTCGTTGGCGCTGTAGCCGGTGAACAGGGACAGTCCCACATTCGTGCCGCCGGCGTCGACGATCGCGTCGTAGTTCGAGGACCCGTAGTTGGCGTTGGGCAGGTCGAAGTACTTGTAGGGCGTGCCGTCGGTGTCGAACAGCGAGGCGAAGATCTTGGTCATGTCCTCGGCGTTCCAGGCCAGCGTGACTTTCTTCCGCTGCACAGCCGGGTCGATTTTCTCCAGCGCCTCGCGGCCGATGAAGTCATGGTCGAACTTGACGAAGGAGCCATAGCCGAGCTCCCAGGGGTTCAGGTAGTAGTCCTCGATCTTGTCGGAAAAGAAGCTCCCGGCCACCGCATTCACGGCCTCATAGCTGTCCACACCGAGCCATTCGCGGTACGGCCGTAACTCCTCACCGGAGTAGATGGCCGGCAGCGGAGACGGGATCCAGCCGGATTCCAGCGTGTTGGACGAATACGCCCGGGCGCCGACGGCCAGCATGCCGAACTCCTCGCCCGCCGCCAAAATGGCCTCCCGGATCCGGTCGTACGATTCATACGGCCCCCACAGCTCCAGTCCCGGCGCCCCCGCCATGCCGTGCCGCAGCGTGCGTACTTGCGCCCCGGCCACCTGCATATGGTCCATGCTGAAGAATTTCAACTGCTCCACGGTGCCGCCATTGATCTTTTCGATGATCTGCCAGGCGTTCGGACCCTGGATCTGGAAGCGCCAGTACTTGCGCTGCACCGGCTTGCCCATCGGCCGCGACGGGGACCGGCGGTCCACCTCCAACTCCACGTCGTACCCGCGGGTCTGCCCGTGGAAGAGCAGCCAGTTGGCAGCCGGGGAACGTCCCACGTAGACAAACTGGTCCTCGGCTTCGTGGAACATGATGCCGTCGCCGATCACGTGCCCGGACGGCGTCGTCGGCACATATTGCTTGGCCTTGTTCACCGGGAAGCTGACCACCGAGTTGATCGCGGTGTCGGAGATCAGTCTCAGCGCGTCCGGGCCTTTGATGAACAAGTTGTCCATGTGGTGCGTCTGGTCGTAGAGCACGGCGGCATCCCGCCAGGCGCGGACCTCGCTGCGCCAGTTGGTGAATTCGGGCGCGACCACCGGGTAGATATAGGCGCCGATCTGCGAATTGCGCAGCATGTCAACGGTATTGCCGGCCTGGTCCAGGACCTGCTGCAGGTTCTGTGCACTCATGATTCCCCTATCCCCGCCGGCCGGGGCGGCCGGCGTATCTTGTCCCATGCTCCGGGTGGCCGGGGGCATGCTGATCGATAGCGAGTGGCTGGGGAACCGGCGTGCGTCAGCCGCCGGGCTCCTCGGCTGCCCGCATGATGGCAGTGGCAACGCTCTTCAGGTGCTTCTCCATGGCAGCCGCGGCCCGTTCCGGGTCCTTGGCGCAGACGGCGTCCACGATCTCCAAGTGCTCGGGCAGCGAGACGGACGGCCGCCCCGGCTGCATGGCCAGCCGGAACTGGAACCGGACGCTCTGGCCGCGCAGCCGCGCGATCAGGGCCGCCGCCGTGTTGTGCCCGCCCAGCTCGATGACCCGGCGGTGCAGCGTCTTGTTGCAGTCCGAGTACTTCAGCAGGTCACCGGTTTCCACGGCCTGGCTCATGGTCCGGCCGAGGGCCTGCAGTTCCTGCACATCCTCGTCGGTGACGTGCTCCGCTGCCTTCGCGGCGCAGATGGCCTCCAGCGCGGCGCGGACTTCGGTGATCTCCACGGCTTCCTCCACCGAGACAGCCCGCACCCGGGCTCCCCGGTTCTGGATCCGCTCCACCAGCCCCTCCAGTGTCAGTTCCGCCAGCGCGGCCCGGACCGTGGCCCGACTGGCGTTGAATTCGGCGCAGATGTCCGCCTCCACCAGCCGCTGGTTGGGGACCAGTTCGCCCCGGTCGATCGCCTTCTTGAGTCCGGCGACGACGGCGGCCGAGTCGGTGGACTTCGGGACGGCGGTGGGGGTGGTGCTCACGGGAGGCTGCTCCATGCTGGTTTGTGTGCTGACAAAGTTGTTGGCAATAACCTAGCCCACCCGGTCTCAGTGCTCGTCCGGCACGTCGATTGGCGGCGTGCCGTGGGTGTGGAACGTGGAGATGGTCTGCATGCCCCAGGCCTGGCCCTTTTTGCGTTCCGTCTCGCTCCACACCACTGGCTCCCAATCCGGTGCCAGCAGCAGCCGCGCCCCGGCGTTGGCGAACTCGATGCGGTTGCCGCCCGGCTCGTACACGTACAGGAAGAACGTCTGGTTGATGGTGTGCTTGTGCGGACCGGATTCGATGTGGATGCCGTTTTCCAGGAAGATGTCGGCGGCCTTGAGGATGTCTTCCCGGGTGTCCGGCGTGAAGGCGATGTGGTGCAGCCGCCCGGAGGCGCCCAGGTTGTCGGCGGAGTAGACCAGGTCGTAGGACTTCTGGCCGAACCGGAACCAGTGGGCCGCGGTGCGGCCGTTGTCCAGCCGGATGAGTTCGCTGTCCTTCAGCCCCAGCACCTCGGCGGAGAATTTGGCGTTCTCCTCTACGTTGGCGGCCAGGTAGTTGATGTGGTCCAGCCGGCGGGCGTTGACGCCGTGGCCCGGGAAGCGGGAGGCCTGGTTCTTCAGCGCCGGCTTGTCGTCCGAGGCCTGGTACCACTCGGTTTCGTAGTAGACGGACATCGGGTGCCCGTCCGGGTCGGTGAAGTGGAACGACGGGCCGACGCCGAATTCGCCGTCCTGCCAGCTTCCGCCGAGTCCGGCTGCCTGGATCGAGGCGACCAGCCGTTCCAGCGCCTCGGGTGACGCGGCCCGGTGCGCGACCAGTCCGACGCCGGAGGCCGCCCGCGGGGTGAGCTTGATGCTCCAGTTCTCGTAGTCGTCCCAGGTGCGCAGGAAGACCGAATCGCCGGCGCGGCCGACTTCCCGCATGGCCAGCAGGTCGTTGAAGAACCAGTAACTTTCCTCGAATTTGTCCGTGAAGAGCTCGATGTTGCCGAGATGGGCGATATCGCCGTGATGGGGTGTCATGCTCATCCTTTAGGTGGTGGCTGGTGTTTGTTCGCGGGGAAAAACGGTGCCGTCGAACAGCTTCCGGGCTGTCCGCAGCACCGTGGAGGACGTGGTGGTGAGGCCGGATGGCCCCTGTTCCAGAGCGGCACCCACGTCGAGGTAGCCGGTGGGATGTTCCAGCCGCAGCGGCCCGCCATCCGCGGGCAGCTGCGCGAATTCGTGCCCGACGGCGTCCGGCAGTTGGATGCCGGCCGCCACGGTGGTGCCGCCGAGCACGCCGATGGAGGTGTGGCAGCGCACCGGCAGGAAGCTTCGGGTGGTCACCGCGCCGCCGTTGCGCGGCGCGGCGAGCAGCACCAGTTTGGGCACGGTCTTGCCGGAGACGTCGCCCATGCCCATCAGTTGCGCGGCTTCCAGCCGGATCCGGGCCAGCCGGGCCGCCAGTTCGGCGTTGGCTTCCAGTTCGGCCGGCTCCTCATAGCCGCTGACTCCGAGATCCGCAGCCCGGATCAGGACGGACGGCATGCCGTTGTCCACGCAGGTGACCTCCACGCCGTTCACCACATCCTTGGTGTTGCCGGTGGGCAGCAGGGCTCCGGTCGAGGAGCCGGCGGTGTCGGCGAAGTCCAGCATGATGGGCGCCGCCGTGCCGGGTACGCCGTCAATGGCAGCGTGGCCGCGGTAGTCCACACGGCCGCCGGGCGTCGCGAAGGTAGCCGTGGCGATGCTGTCCGAGTTCACCATTCGGATGCGCACCGACGTCGTGCTTTCCTGCGCCGGGACCAGGCCGCGTTCGACGGCGAACGGCCCGATGCCGGCGAGGATGTTGCCGCAGTTCTGGCTGTCCGAGACGGCTGCCTCGTCCACGGCCACCTGCAGGAACAGGTAGTCCACGTCGGTGGTGCCGTCGGCCGAGCGCGAGACGACCGCCACCTTGCTGGTCAGCGGGTGCGCCCCGCCGATGCCGTCGATCTGCCGCGGGTCCGGGCTGCCCATGATCCGCAGCAGCAGTTCGTCCCGCTCGGCCGGATCGGAAGGCAGGTCCTCGGCCAGGAAGTAGGCGCCCTTGGAGGTGCCGCCGCGCATCAACAGGCAGCGCACGCCGTCGTCGTAATGCGCGGGGCCGGAGGCCGGGCCCGCACCCACTGGCCGGGCGCCGCCGTCGGGGTCAGCCGTCATAGTCCTCAGCCGCCACATACTGCACGCCGAGCTTCTCCAGCAGCGGCCGCAGTCCGTAGTAGTCCAGGCCCAGCGTGCCCTCCTGGAACACCGAGCGGGTCTTGGCTTCCTTGGCTTCGCGCGCCTTCGACGCCTCGATCGCGGCCGGGACGTCCAGCCGCGGCACACAGACCACGCCGTCGTCGTCGGCCAGCACCACGTCGCCGGGGCGCACCGTGATCCGGCCCAGCGTGATGGGCACGTTGACCGCGCCGGCGGTGGCCTTCACCGTGCCCTGCGCGTGCACGGCCGCGGACCAGGCCGGGAATCCCATCGCCTGCAGTTCGGCGACGTCGCGGATGCCGGTGCTGGTGACCACGCCGCGTACGCCGCGGTACTGCAGCGCGGTGGCGAACAGTTCGCCGAACAGCCCGTCGGTGCACTCGGAGGTGGTGGTGACCACCAGGATGTCGCCGGGCCGGCACTGTTCGATGGCCGCGTGGATCATCAGGTTGTCGCCCGGCCAGCACAGCACGGTGACGGCGGTGCCGGCCACGCGGGCGCCGGACTGGATCGGCCGGAACTGCGGGCCGGCCAGGCCGGTGCGGCCCATTGCCTCGTGCACCGTGGCCACGCCGAAGCCGGCGAGCGCGTCGGCGTCGGCCAGCTCGGCCCGCGGCGGGTTGGTGACGATGACGTTTTTCATGCCAGCGTGTCGGTCACTTGCGGGTAGTAGCGCATGTAGGCCTCGCCCTTGGTGTCCGTGGTGAAGCCCAGGTTGGGGCCGGCGTTGCGCTTGACCTGCACGCCGCGGCGGACGGCCAGGTCCGTGTAGTAGTCCCACATGTGCTGCTGCGCTCCCAGGCACTCCATCGCCTTGCGTTTGGCGGCGAAGGCCTCGGTGATGTCCAGCAGCACGTTCGGCTTGAAGTCGCACTGTTCGGGCTGGTGCGGTTCGAAGAAGAACACCGGCGGCGCGCCCAGCGGATCGCCCGGCGCGTCGTAGCCGATGGCCTGTGCCAGCACGCGCGCGTCCAACGCCATCCGCGCCGCGGCCGGGTGGTCGCCGTTGTAGGGGTCCACCAGCGGATGGGTCAGCACCACGGTGGGCTTGACCTCGCGGTAGATCTGGACCAGCTGGTCCACCAGTTCGCGGGTGGGCACCAGCGGGTAGTCGCCGGCGTCCAGGAACCGGACCTCCGCGCCCAGCGCCGCGGCGGCGTTCTCCGCCTCCTCTCGGCGGATCGCCTTGATCTCCTCCAGCCCCTTGCCTTCGCGCCAGGCCTTGGCGGACTCGCCGCGTTCCCCATAGGACAGGCACACGACGACGGCGCGCTCGCCCCGCTGCGCCGCGGCGGCGATCGCTCCGCCCGCCCGCCAGACGAAGTCGCCGGCATGGGCGCTGACCACCAGCAGGGCCGGTTCGGTGTTGTTCACGGATTCTCCTTGCACTCGGTCTGTTCTGTGTGAAGTCAATCACCGGACGCTCAAGATTGTCAACAATCTTGGTTCCAGATTGCAATGGGTGGGATGGTGCTGTGCACGGGGGCGACGCGAGCCGGTTTCGCGCGCACAGCGGGAAGGCGCGTTGCGGGGGTGACTTGCGGGAGGTACCCATCGAGGCCCACAGCGAACCGGGCGGACCTGCGGGAAACAAGCGAACAGTATGCGCCACATTGGACCACGGAGAGCAAGGGCAGCTTGTGGTGGAAGACCCAAGGAGCCATCCAGATAAGAGCCGTCACTCACCGAGCAGCAGCGTTCCTTACCTTTCCCCGGCAATGTGGCGCATAGCGTACGCGCGCCTGCCGGGCACTTCCCCTGACACACGCCCGGCCGCCATTTGCTCGGGCACTCTCCTAAACGGTCCCACTCGCCCGGCTAGCCGTTCCGGGCATCTGGCCCTTCCCAACCGCGGGCGGCGGGACGATGATTTCGTGCATGGAAGTTCCGCCATGAACAAGAACAGGTTGGAAGCGTTCAGCGACGGCGTGTTGGCCATCATCATCACCATCATGGTGCTGGAACTCCATGTACCCGAAGAACCCACCTGGCAGGCCCTGTTTGAGCAGGCTCCCGGATTCTTCAGCTACCTGCTTAGCTTCGTCTACGTAGGCATCTACTGGAACAACCATCACCACATGCTGCACCTGGCCGGGAAAATCAACGGCACTGTCCTCTGGGCCAACCTGCATCTGCTCTTCTGGCTGTCCCTGTTCCCGTTTACCACCCGGTGGATGGACGAAACCGGGTTCGTTACCGTGCCCGTCCTGGTCTACGGATTGAATCTTCTCCTGGCCGCCATTGCCTACTACGTCCTGGAAACTTGCCTCATCCGGCTGCAAGGCCGCGACGGCGCGCTGGCGCAGGCGCTGGGCCGGGACTGGAAAGCAAAGGTCTCCCCTG
Source organism: Arthrobacter sp. CAU 1506 (assembly GCF_005047635.1). Taxonomy (GTDB): domain Bacteria; phylum Actinomycetota; class Actinomycetes; order Actinomycetales; family Micrococcaceae; genus Crystallibacter. Next base: position 47,295 of record NZ_SUKC01000007.1, read on the forward strand.
CCATCTACGTTTTCGGCATCGCCGTGGCGTTGCTGCAGCCGCTGGTGAGCATCGCGGCCTACACGGTGGTGGCGGCCCTGTGGCTGATCCCGGACCGGAGGGTGGAGCGCTTCCTCGCCCGACAGGAGCGTGAACCTTGAGCCCTGGTTAAACGGAGGCGCAGCTAGCCCAGAAGTCGCGCATCAACGGTGGCGCGCTGGGAGACGTCAGCTCCACCTGGCTCATCAGGATGGTCACCGCCTTCTTGGCGGGCAGGACATGCGCTGCCGTCCCGGTGCCGCCGATCCAGCCGTAGCGGCCCGGCATATTCCAGGGGTCTACCCGCGCGACGTCCACCGATCCGCCAAACCCCCAGCCCTGGCCTTCAAGGAACAGCGCACCCGCAATACGCTGGGCCGGCGTCAATTGGTCGGTCATCATCTGCCGCACGGACTCGGACGAGAGCAACTGGCGGCCGCCGGCAGCCGCGCCGTCGGCTAGCAGCATCCGCGCGAACAAGAGTAAGTCATCCACGGTGGACACCAATCCGCCCGCACCCGACGGGAACGCCGGCGGCGTGCTCCACTCTCCGTCCGGAGCGTCAACCAGCTCCACACCATCTGGGCCGGGCTTGTAGTAACTGGTGAATCTTTCCAGTTTGGCGGCGGGAACGTGGAAGCCGGTGTCAGTCATGCCCAGCGGCTGGAATAGCCGCTCGGCCAAGAACTCGGGGAACGGCTGGCCGGCGGCCCTCGCCACCAGTACGCCCTGGATGTCCGAGCAGGTGTTGTACAACCAGGCGTCGCCGGGCTGATGCAGCAGCGGGATGCGCGCCAGGGCAGCCATCCAGTCATCAGGTGCCGCTACCTGCTGCGGCTGCGGCGGCCCCTGGTTCAGCTCGCTGAACAGCAACTGCACGGCCGGCAAGGAGAAATCGGAAGGAAATCCGTATCCTGCACGGGAGCTGAGCACATCGTGGACGGTGATCTCCCGGGCCGCCGGAACCACGTCGTCGACCGGACCCGCCGGCGCACGCACTACCCGCGGCGATTCAAGCTCCGGAAGCCATCGTGCCACCGGATCCTCAAGGCCCAACAGACCATCGTCGACCAGCAGCATGACCGCCGCGGCCGTGATGGGCTTGGTGAGGGACGCCACGCGGAAGATCGACTCACGAGTCATGGGCGAGGTGCCGCCGACGTCGGACCATCCGGCTGCCGCCACTGCCGTCCGGCCGCCGCGGTCCACCAGCGCCACGGCCCCGAGCAACTGGCCGCGGCCCAGGTGATCGTCGAGAACGTCTTTCAGGCTGCCCATCGTCCTGTCCTTCCGCCGCTGAGTTGGGAGGGAGTCTACGCCAACCGCAGCGAACCGCCGGCTGCCGCCCCGGAAGCCTCAGTGCGCACACCAAGCCACCGGATCCGTTGCCGCCTGAGTGGGCCGCGAGTATGCTCGCGGATGTCTCCACCACCCTTCCGCTGAACAGGAGCACGCCATGCCCAAGCCCACCTTCAGTCCCGGCGCACCATGCTGGGTCGATCTGATGACCTCCGATCCGGAGAAGGCCAAGCAGTTCTACACCGAACTCTTCGGTTGGACGTACGAGGTTGGCGACCAGGAGAAGTACGGCGGCTACACCACGGCGTTGAAAGACGGCCAGGCCGTGGCCGGCATCATGCAGAGCCAGGACTCCGGCTACCCGGACGTGTGGAGCACCTACCTGCGGGTGGAGGACATTGACGCCGCCACCCGGGCGGCCGCAGCCAACGGCGGCCAGGTCTACATGCCCCCGATGGTGGTCCCCGAGCAAGGCAAGATGGCCATGATCGGCGATGCCGGCGGTGCCGCCGTGGGCCTCTGGGAGTTCGCCGGCCATACCGGCTACCAACTGGCCGCCGAGCCCGGTGCCCCGGCCTGGCACGAGCTCTTCACCCGTGATTACCCTGCCACCGTGAAGTTCTACGAGGACGTCTTCGGCTGGGACACCGAGGTCATGAGCGACACCGACGAATTCCGCTACACCACGCTCGGCTCCGGCGAGAACGCCACGGCCGGCATCATGGACGCCACCGCCTGGCTACCTGAGGGCGTCCCCGCCCACTGGCGCGTCTATTTCGCCGTGGAGAACACCGACGCCGCCGTCGAGAAGGCCACCGCCCTGGGCGGCAGCGTGGTGCAACCCGCCGAGGACACGCCCTTCGGCCGCATGGCCACGCTGACCGACCCCACCGGAACCACCTTCCTGGTCGCGCAGGATCTGCCGGGGCGCTAGCGGGTCCCAGCACAGCAGCCGGGCTTCACTGCAGTCCCCGCCGGGCTCCGGCGCCCTTCAAGCACGACGGCGGAGCCCGGCTATGGCTCGCCCCGCGCCTTGGCGGAAATCTTCAAGACCGGACACCGGCCGCGCCCCTAGCTTGGAAGGCATGATGACTAACACCACCCAGCCCGCCCACGGCGAACATACCGACCACGGCGTACCGCACGGCGTGACGTCCTTGACCCCGTTCATTGCGCTCACCGACGCGGCGGGCGCCATCGACTTCTACACCAGCGTGTTCGGCGCCAAGCTGCTGGATCGGACCGAGATGCCGGGCCCGGACGGCAGCCCCGTCGTCGTCCACGCCACCCTGGAATTCGGCAACGGCTGCCTGCAGCTCGGCGAGGTCAACCCGGCCTACCATCTGGTCGGCTCCCCCGAGGGCGACGATGACTGCTATTCGCTGGGGCTCTACGTCCCGGACGTGGATGCCGCGGTGGAGCGTGCGGTGGGTGCGGGCGCCAGCGTGCGCGAGGACGTGAATACTTTCGTCTCCGGAGACCGGTACGGCAGCATCCGCGACCCCTTCGGCGTCCGCTGGTCCATCATGACGCGTGTGGAGGACCTGTCGCCGGAAGAGAGCAGCCGCCGCGTGGCCGAATGGGCGGAGTCGATGGCGTCCGGCGAAGCCTAGCTGCCTCTCGCGCTAGGCCGCGGGCGAACCCGGGTACTGGCGCGGCGTGAACCCCAGCACCTGGCGGAATTCCCGGGTCAAGTGCGCCTGGTCGGAGAAACCAAGCTCTGCAGCGAGTTCGCCGAGGTCCGTTGCGGGGTCGGCGCGGACGCGCTCGGCGGCGTCCTGCAAGCGTCGGCGGCGCAGCATCAGCACGGCCGACATCCCGACATAACGGGACGCCAGCCGCTGCACGCTGCGCTCGGACAGGTGCAGTGCCCGGGCCAGCTGCGGCGCTGACCGGATGTCGCCCTCGTCGATCAGGTCCACCATCTGGTTGGCGAGGGCGGCCTCGTCGGACATCCCGCCATCGGACCGCTGGGCGGCGAGTGCCACCACATAATCCTGGAGCAGATCGGCAGCCCGGGCGCGGTACGCAGCAGCAGGAGCGGCGTCCGCCGGAACTGGCGGCCCGGAACCTGCCAGCGAGAAATCAGCCGGCCCCGATTCTGCGGCCCCGGAACGCTCCGCCGCCCCCGGGCTTGCCATCACGTCGCAGATCGACCGGTGCAGGTCAGCCGCCGCTATCGGGGCGTCGGCGTCCAACAGTTCCGCTGGCCGCTCCGCGAACAAGCGCACCCCGGCGGGCTTCAGCAGCGCACCGACCGCCCACCCGCTGCCAATCAGCACCCTGGTGGACGCCCGGCTGGTCGGCCCGTAGATCGCGACGCCGTCCGGCTCCACCACCACGTTGCTGGCCGGATAGCCCAGCACCAACTGCTCCGCTTGCTCCCCCGCCGGCAGATCCCACTCTGGAATCCAGATCTGGCGTACGAAGGCAGCTACATCCGCCCGCGCCGCAAACCTCGTCACCGCGGACCCGGTGCCCGGCGTCAGGTGGCCCTTCGTCGTCGGCCTGAAGCTCATGCTGCGATCGTAGCCGTCCGGTGCCTGTCCGCTCCGGCACGGCACTATCCTGAAAGGACAGCCTGCGAAGGAGCCGTATGTCTTGCTGCCATGGGCCGGAGCGCGAAGCCGGCACGTCGGCCACCCCTGCCGCCGGGACCGGAACTGCCGCCCCGCACAACGGTGCCGCCGCGGCGGCCACTCCCGCCACCCGGGAGCGTGGCATCGAACAGGTCACGCTGCCCGGCGGACGGTTCCTGATGGGCGACGCATTCGACGAGGGCTACCCGGAGGACGGCGAGGGCCCGGTCCACGCGGTGGCGTTGTCCCCCTTCACCGTGGACGCCACGGCCGTGACCAATGCCGAGTTCCATCGTTTCGTCGCCGCCACCGGCTACCGCACCGAGTCCGAGGTCTACGGCTACTCGGCGGTGTTCCACCTGCTGGTCGCCGCCGATGACTCCGACATTCTGGGCCGGGCCGAAGGCCTGCAGTGGTGGGTCACCGTCCGGGGCGCCGACTGGGCGCATCCGCACGGGCCGAATTCCTTCTGGCAGGACGTCCCGGACCACCCCGTGGTCCAGGTGTCTTGGAACGACGCCGTGGCCTACTGCCGCTGGGCCGGACGGGCGCTGCCGACCGAGGCCCAGTGGGAGTACGCCGCCCGCGGCGGCATAGAGCAAGCGCGCTACCCCTGGGGCAACGAGTTAGTGGGGCCGGACGGGACGCACCGCTGCAACATCTGGCAGGGCACCTTCCCCACGCACAACACGCTCGACGACGGCTTCCTCGGCCCGGCCCCGGTGCGCTCCTTCCCGTCGAACGGCTTTGGTCTCTACGAGACCAGCGGCAATGTGTGGGAATGGTGCTCCGACTGGTTCCTGCCCAAGTACTACCGCAAGTCGCCAGAGGACAACCCGACCGGACCCACCATCGGGCAGGGCCGGGTGATGCGCGGCGGATCGTTCCTGTGCCACGATTCGTACTGCAACCGCTACCGGGTCGCCGCCCGGTCGAAGAACACCCCGGACTCGGCGGCCAGCAACATCGGCTTCCGCACCGTCGCCGCCTGAGCGCCGTCGAAGCTGTCGGGGCCGTCGGGGCTGCACTGCGCCGGCCGCGGGGATGCCAAGCTGCGCCATTCCCCGGACCAACCGCACCAAGCGCGGATCGTGCCGCGCCCCCGTCAGGCGCGCATCGCCGTCGTTATTCGAAGGCCGCGGCCATGGCGCGGTCCAGTTCCATGATCTGTTCGGGGTTGTAGTCCGCCTTGGGGCCGGGGGTGTAGCGGACCTGGCGCAGCCGCCCGGTGTAGGGGTAACAGCCGTGGCGCCGGGAGAGCTCCCAGTCCACTGGGCCGCCGCGGTCCAGCCCCACGCTGATTCCGGCGAACGGGGCCATCCCGGTCAGCTGGAAGACCTCCGGCAGGCCGGCCAGCTGGCGCCCATCCAGGTGCAGGCTGATGGCCCACTTGAAGTCCGGCAGTGCGGCAAACTCCACCCTGGCGTCGCGGAGCCCGGGTTCGATCGGGGCGCCGATGCGCTTGACCTCGCCGTATTCGTTGTAGGTCAGGACCAGCTGGCCGTCCTCGATGAACAGCACGTAGCCGCCGCCCTGGTCGCCGTGCGCCACCAGCACGCCGCCGTCGCCGCCCGCTAGCTCAACCTGCGCGTCGATGGTGAAGGAACGCAGCCGAACCAGCTTGGCCGAGCGGTAGCGCTCCAGCGTGGGTGCGCCGGGGTACAAGGTCACCGGCTGTTCCAGCAGCAGTTCGCTGGGCGGCCGGTTGCGGTTGAACGAGCCGTCGTCGTTGAGCGGGTAGACCTGGTTCCACCAGGCATCTGCCTGCCATTTCGCGGCGAGCTCGCGCACCTTCTCCGGATGTTCGGCGGCTACATTGACCAGTTCGGTGGGGTCGGCGGCCAGGTCGTACAGTTCCCAGCCGTCGTGTTTCCAGCCGGGACCGTTGGGCTCCGGGGCAATGGCCTTCCACGTCCCGGCGATGTAGCCGCGGCGGCCGTTGAGCTCGGTGTACTGGGTGGTGTGCTCCGACGCTGCCGCCGGGTTCCGCAGCCAGTTGGCGAACGGCACACCGTCGGTTTCCCGGGCCGGCAGCCCGTGGCGTTCGGCCAGCGGCTCCACGCCGGCAAGTTGCAGCAAGGTGGGACCGATGTCCACGGCATGCGCGAACTGGTGGCGGACGCCGTCGTCATCCGCCGTCCGGGGCAGGCCGGCAGGCCAGGACAGCAGCATGGGCACCCGGACCCCGCCGGCATGCGGGAAAGTCTTGTACATCCGGAACGGGGTGTTGGACGCGTAGGCCCAGCCGCGCGGGTAGTGCACGTAGGTTCGCGGCCCGCCGATCAGCTCCGGGTCCCGCGGCACGTCCGGCTGCCAGTCCTTGGGCAGACCGGACCGCGGTGCGGAGAAACGGCTGAAGTAGCTGCGCGTTCCGGTGTCGCCGCCCTCCGAGGTGCCGCCGTTGTCCGAGGTGAACACGATGATGGTGTTCTCATACTCGCCCAGTGCCTTCAGGTGGTCCGTCAGCCGGCGCAGGTTCTGGTCCACGTTGTCCACCGCGGCGGCGTAGGCCTCCATGTAGCGGGCGAACAGCGCCTGCTGTTCGGCACTGAGCGATTCCCACGGCACCACGTCGGATCCGGGTTCGGCATTGCGCGGGGCGCAGGCCGTGCCTTCCGCAAACAGTCCCAGCTCAACCTGCCGGGCGAACCGCTCCGACCGGATGTGGTCCCAGCCGGACTCGTACCGGCCGCGGTACTTCTCCATGTCCGCCGCCTTGGCCTGGACCGGTCCGTGCACCGCGGTGTGCGCGAAGTAGAGGAAGAAGGGCTTGCCGGCGTCGCTGCTGCGCAACTCGGAAATCATCCCCACCGCCTGATCGGTCAGGTCATCGGTCAGGTAGTAGTCCTCCGGATATTCATCCACCACCACCTGGCTGTTGTCCCGCACCAGCCGGTGCGGGTGGAACAGCGAGGTGAAGCCGTCCATGCAGCCGTAGTAGCGGTCAAAGCCGCGCTGCACCGGCCAGGAGGATTTCTCCGCGGCATCGTGCATCTTCGACTCCACCGTCAGGTGCCATTTGCCCACCATGAACGTGGCGTACCCGGCCGCCCTAAAGTTCTCGGCCAGCGTGGGCGCGTCCGCCGGCAGTTCCATCGCCGAATTCGGAAAGCCCGGATCCATGTGCGGCACGTAGGCGAACCCGGCCCGGTGCGGGTTCATTCCGGTCATCAGTGCGGCCCGCGCCGGAGCGCACATCGGCGGCGTCTGGTAGTTGCCCAGCCGGTACCCGTCGGCGGCAATTTCGGCCAGCGCCGGGGTGTCGATCTCGCCGCCGAACGGGGCGATGTCGCTGTACCCCATGTCATCCATCAACATCACGACGACGTTCGGCGCACCCGCCAGCGCGCGCGTGGCCGGCTTCCAAGCCGCTATGGATTCACTGGCTTTCTCGGCAACGGTTCCTTCGAACCCGGCGTAGTCCCGCACCGGGTGCGGGCCGTTGTGGAGATGATCGTTCATGGTTTTTCCTTTGGTGGTGCCGCCGTCCACCCGGCCATAAATGCGGCGGGGTGGACGGCCGGGATACTGCAACGGCCTGGGCCGGTTGGTGGGTCAGCCGATCTCGGCGCGGTGGCTTTCGCGGGTCATCAAGACCGCAGCGGTGCCCGCGGCGATGACCACCGCCCAGAAGACTGCCACCAGCGCGGTGCCTCCGCCGGCGGCGAGCACCAGGCCGGTGGCGATCATCGGTGTAAAGCCGGCTCCGAGCACGGACGCTCCCTGGTACGCGAGCGAAGCGCCGGTGTAGCGCACGTGGGTGGGGAACTGCTCCGCGATGAAGGCGCCGATCGGCCCGTACAACAGTCCTTGAACCAGTCCGTTGCCGACGACGATGGCGACGGCGAAGCCCCACAAGGTGCCGTTGTCCAGCAGCGCGATCAGCGGGTAGGCGAGGACGATGCCGGTGATGCCGCCGATGACCAGCATCTTCCTGCGGCCCACGCGGTCGCTCATCCGGGCGGCCCAGAAGGTCACGATCAGCGTCATGACGGCGCCGGCGGCCTTCCAGTTCAGCACCCCGGAGCGGTCCACGCCGTTCTCCACCGCCACCGAGACGCCCCAGACAGTGAGCAGTCCCTGGCAGCAGTAGAAACTCATGGTGGCGACGAGGGCCAGGACCACGGCCTTCGGGTGGTTCCGCAACACATCCAAGAGCGGCATCTTGCGCTTTTCGCTGGCGTCCTCCAGCTTGGCGAACATCGGCGACTCGGTCACCTTCAGCCGGATCACCATGCCGACGACGATCAGGACGGCGCTCAGCAGGAACGGGATGCGCCAGCCCCACTCGAGGAACTGGTCGCCGGTGGCAGCGGAGACGGCGGAGACCACCAGCGTGGCCAGAATGGCACCGGCAGGTCCGCCGGCATTCGCGAAGGAGGTGGCGAAACCGCGCTTGGACTTCGGCGCGTGCTCCAGCGCCATCAGTGCTGCGCCGCCCCATTCACCGCCGACCGCCACACCCTGGACCAAGCGGAGGATGACCAGGGCGATCGGAGCCGCCATCCCGACCTGCGCCGTCGGCGGCAGCATGCCGATGATCATGGTCGCGACGCCCATGATCAGCATGGACAGCACCAGCATTTTCTTGCGACCGATCCGGTCACCGAAATGGCCGAAGACCACACCGCCAAGCGGACGGGCCACATAGCCGGCAGCCAGGGTGGCAAAGGAGGCAAAGAGAGCGAACCCATCGCCGAGGTTGGCGAAGAACACGTGCCCGAAGACCAGCGACGCCGCCGTGGCATACAGGATGAAGTCGTAGTACTCGATGGCGCTGCCAATAAAGCTGGACGAGAGGATGCGGCGCATCTCCCGCGTGTTCAGCGACTCGTTTGCTTCCGGCAGCGTCGCCGGAGCCTTTACCGCCGTGCTGGTGTTGCTGGTTGGTTCCACGTGGAACTCCTCGAGGGGTTGGGTCGGGGGCTGGTTGCTACAAGTGTGCTGCAGGCCACATAATATGGAAAATCAATTGTTCCAATGCGACCCATCAAGAGGACTTATGTCTGAGCTCACGCTGCGGCAAATGGAGTACTTTGTCGCCGTGGTGGACCACGGCTCCGTGACCGCAGCCGCGGCCGCCTGCCACGCATCGCAAGCGGCTGCGTCGATGGCCATCGCACAACTCGAGAAGGCCCTGGGAGCCGACCTGCTGGTGCGCAGCCGGTCACGGCAGATTGCCTTGACGCCGGCAGGAATCGAGTTCGCCACCCATGCCAGGGCGGTGCTCGAACGGGTGACCGAAGCTGCGGCGTCCATCTCCGACAACCTGGGACAGATTCGCGGCCCGCTCCGCGTCGGCTGCAGCCAGACGCTCTCGCCACGGCTGGTGCCACCACTGGCCGAGTACTTCACGAAACACCACCCGGAGGTGGACCTGCGCTTCACCGAAAGCTCTGCCGGGGCCGTGCAGGACGGCGTGCGGGAAGGCCGGCTCGACGTCGCGCTGGTCTATGCACTTCAGGCCGACGACGATCTGGACCGGGAGGTCCTCAAGGACATCCAACTCCAGGTGGTCCTGCCCCAGGGCCACCGGCTCGCGAAGGAGTCCGCGGTGCGGCTGAAAGACATCGCCGCGGAACCTGCCATCCTGTTGGACGTCCCGCCCACCATCGAACGTCTGACCACGGTGGCGCGGCTGTCCGGCTTGGAGCTCGACGTGCGTTGGACCAGCGCCAACATGGAGACCATCCGCAGCATGGTGGCCCGCGGCCTCGGCTACTCATTCGCCAACAGCCCTCCGGTCGACGGCACCACTTTTGACGGACTTCAGGTGGTGCACCGGCCGGTGGCCGATAAGCATGCCCGCAATGCCATCGTTGCCCTGCTGCCGGCCGGCCACACTCCCCCGCGTCGGGTCGCCGCCGCCGTCGACGTGCTGCGCCGGGCCGAGGCTGCCCGCCCGGATCAGCTGCCGTGACCTTGGCCCGCTGCCCTGCCGGGTGAGCCGGGCGCGCCGATCAGGCCAGCCGCGGGGTCCGCGGCGGCTCGGTGCGCCGGGAGCCGGTGGCTTCGAACGCGGCAGCCAACGCCAGCAAGGTGGTGTCCTCATAGGCGCGCCCGGCGAAGGTGAGTCCAACCGGCATGCCGATGTCCGTCGTCGTCCCCATGGGCACGGTGACGGTGGGGATGCCGAGGTGCCGCGGGACCAGATTCCCATTGGCGACCCAGACGCCGTTGCACCAGCCGAGGTCTGCAACTGCCGCATTGGTGTCCATGTCCGCGGCGCCGATGTCTGCCACCGCAGGGAAGACGACGGCGTCCAGCCGATGCCGGTCCATCCACTCTTCCAGGTCCACCCGGCGGGTTACCTCGAGTCCGCGCAGGCCCTCCGCGAGGTGCGGAATCTCAAGGAATGACGCCACACCGTGGTCGCGCACGTGCGCCGGATATTCGGCGATGTCGTCGTCGAACCCGTCATAGCGGTCCGGCAGTGCACCTTCGGGGTGCGGGAAGATGCGCGCGCCGTCCACCTCCGCCAGTGAGTTGAGCGAGGGGTCCCCGTTGGCGGCGAGGAAGTCCTCCCACGCCCAGGCCGACAGGTCCAGGATCTCGCGCCGCAGGTACTCCGCGCTGACCAGGCCGCGGGTGCCGATCGTGGTGGCGCCGGGCCGGTCACCCTCGTAGTTGGACACCACGGGAAAATCCACCGGCACCACCTCGGCTCCGGCCGCTTCGAGGTCCCGCCGGGCCGTCTCCCACAGCTCGATGATGGAGGACCGGGTCTCGATCCGCTGCCCGGTGGCACCGCCAATGCCGGGCTGTTCGCCGGTGCCGGCCTCGGGGTCGGCGTTGATGTACATCCGCGGCACGCCGAAACGCTTCCCGCTCAAGGTGTCCCACGCTTCCTGCAGTCCCCGGGGTCCCAGCGCGGGATAGGACGCCGGCCGGACCGACGACGCGGCCGGGATGTATACCCACGGCTGCGCGCGCCAGAAGTCGCCGCGTGTTTCCTGGTCGTCGGCCACGATGGCGTCCAGCACTTCGAGCAGGTCGGCCATGCAGCGGGTGTGCGGCACCACCACATCCATGGTGGGAACCAGCGGCCAGTTGCCCCGCACGGAGATGACGCCGCGCGAGGGGGTGTAGGCGCAGAGCGCGTTGTTCGACGCCGGCGCCCGCCCGCTGGACCAAGTTTCCTCGGCGAGTCCGAAGGCAGCGAAGCTGGCCGCTGTCGCCGTCCCGGATCCGTTGGAGGAGCCGGAGCCAAAGGCGGCAGTGAGGAAGTCTGCGTTGTAGGGGCTTTCGGCTCGTCCGTAGAGACCGCGTTGCATGCCCCCGTTGGCCATCGGCGGCATATTGGTCAGGCCGATGAGCACTGCTCCCGCCGCGCGCAGCCGTTCGATGGCGAAGGCATCGCGCTGCGCCACCAGGTGCTCGAAGGCGGGCGAGCCTGCGGCGGCGGTGAGGCCTTGGGCCAGATAACTGTCTTTGGCCGTGTATGGGATTCCGTCCAACGGGCCGAGTGCCTCGCCGCGCGAGCGCCGCTGGTCCGAAGCGCGGGCCTCCGTCAGCGCGTCTTCATTCATCACGACGACGGCGTTCAGCTGGATGCCGCTGTGGTCGTAGGCGGCGATGCGGTCCAGGTAGGCCTGGGTGAGTTGCTCGCTGGTGGCCTGTCCGGTCTGCAGCGCCACGCGCAGCTGCTGAATCGACGCTTCCACCACATCGAACGGTCTCATCAGGCCTCCGTGGCGACGAGCGCGGGCTGCTGCTGCGTGATGCAGTGGATTCCTCCTCCGCGGGCCAGGATGGGCCGCGCATCCACCGTGACCACGCGCCGGCCGGGGTACGCCTCGGCGAGGATTTCGGCGGCGAGCGCGTCCGCCCGTTCCTCGCCGTAGCCACAGGCGATCACGCCCCCGTTGACCACCAAGTGGTTGACGTAGCTCCAGTCGACGAATCCGTCGTCGTCCTTGAGCGTTTCCGGAGCAGGCAGTTCGACGATCTCGAATGGTTTCCCGGCGGCGTCCAGCTGGGTCCCGAAGAAGTCTCGCAGCTGCCGGCTCACCTCAAAGTCCGGGTGGGCGGGGTTGTTCTGCAGGTGCAGCAGGAGGCGTCCGGGCGAAGGAACCGTGGCCACCATGTCGATATGCCCGCGTGTGCCGAGATCCTCGTAGTCGCGTGTCAGTCCGCGCGGCACCCACACGGTGTGCGTGGTGCCCAGAGTGCGGGCCAGTTCCGCCTCGACCCTTTCCTTGTCGATGTAAGGATTCCGGCCCGGGTCCAGCTGGACGGTCTCCGTCACCAGCACCGTGCCTGCGCCGTCAACGTGGATCGCGCCACCTTCGTTGACCAACAGGGAACTGACCAGCTCCGCGCCGGCCTGCTCGGCGACGAAGCGGCCGATGCCGCGGCTTTTCTCCCACTCCGCCCAGGCTGGTGCGCCCCAGCCGTTGAAGGTCCAGTCCACCGCGCCGAGCACCCCGGGACGTGCGTCGTCGACCACGAAGGTCGGTCCAATGTCGCGCATCCAGAACTCATCCAAGGGCGCTTCGAGCTGGTCGGTTCCGCTGCCCAACATGCGGCTGGCACGTTTCCGTTCCGTCGGATCCACCACCATGGTGACCGGCTCAAACTCGGCAATCGCATGCGCCACGGCGGTCCATGCGCCGTAGGCTTCCTCGGCTGAGGCTGCGTCCTCGCCCAGCGTCAGCCCGGCCCGGGGGAACGCCATCCAGGTCCGCTCGTGCGGTGCTGTTTCCGCGGGCATGCGCCACGCCATGGAACCTCCTGATGCTTAGCGAGCGTGCGCAGCGTCGCCGCCCATCTAACCCAAAATCGTTATTGATCAATTGATCAATAACCTGCAAAGTACTTTAGACTGATTTGTGATGTCAACCACCTCACCCCGACGGTCCCCGCGCAAAGCACCGGCCGAACGTGCCGCGGAACTGGCCCAAGCGGCCCGGAACATTGCCTTGGAGCAGGGCCTTGCAGCCATCACGCTGCGCAACGTCGCCCGGCGTGCCGGCGTTGCCCCGGGCCTGGTGGCGCATTATTACCCGACCGTTGACACCCTGGTGGCCGAAACCTTCTCCAGCATCGTTGCCGCGGAAATCCAAGAAGTCGCCGCCCTGATGGCCGGATTGCCGACGCCCCGGCAGGGACTCAGCCTGCTGCTGGACACCCTCCTCGACGAGCGCCGCCTCGATGTGACGGCGGTGTGGGTGGAAGCCTGGTCGCTGGGGCGCCGCAATGAAACGCTGGCTGTGAGCGTGCGTGACCAGATGGACGCCTGGCAGGTCGTGATTAAGGATCTGGTGACAGCAGGCATTGCGGCCGGTGAATTCAGCACACCGGATGCGGAATCGGTGGCGTGGCAGGTCCTGGGCATGATTGACGGTCTGAACGCGCAGGCGCTGGTGCGCTGGAACGGCGTCTCCGACCGTCACACCCATCTGGCCCGCGCCGTCGAAGTGATGGTCGGCGCGGCGCCGTCGTCCTTGTTGCCAGCCGAGGGGCCTGACGGCCGAGGCGTCTGACGGCCGCTGATGGCGCCCTGCCATACCCGAACGTCATGAACGACGCCGGCCGCTCACCTGGCGAAGGTGAGCGGCCGGCGTCGTTCTGGTGAATTTACTTGGCTTCGTTGATCCGGATCATGTTGCCCGATGGGTCCCGCACCGCGCAGTCGCGCGGACCCCACGGCTGGTCCATCGGTTCCTGCAGGACCTCCGCTCCGAAGGAGACCAGCCGCTCGAAGAGGGCGTCCAGGTCGTCGGTGCGGAAGACGAGCATGGGAAGCACGCCCTTGACCAGCAGTTCCTGGAGCTGGTCGCCGTCGGCCTGCGAGCGTCCGGCGTGCGGAGCGGACAGCACCAGCTCCAGCTCCGGCTGGTCGGGGCTGCCCAGGGTGATCCAGTGGAAGCCCCCGTTGGCCACGTCGTTGCGGACTTCCAGGCCGAGGCCGTCCCGGTAGAACGGGATGGATTCGGCCGGGTCATTGACGGTGATGTTGCAGTACTGAAGTGAAATATCCATGCGCCCAACCTACGCAGGGGCCGGCGCTGCCGCTTCTCTGATCCTGCTCGATCGCGGGTCGATGGGCCGGGTCAGCAGTTTGGCGATGCAGGGCGGCATTGCTTCCGCCGCCTCATGCCCGCGGTTGCGGTAGGAGCTGGGGCTCTCGCCGGCCAGTTGGGTGAACCGAGTGCTGAAGGAACCCAGCGAGGTGCTGCCCACTTCCATGCACGCATCCGTCACGCTCCAGCCAGCGCGCAGCAGCGCCATGGCCCGCTCGATCCGCCGGGTCATCAGGTAGTTGTACGGCGTTTCGCCATACGCTGCCTTGAACCGGCGGGAGAAATGGGCCGGCGACATCAGCGCCTTGGCCGCCATCGTCGGCACGTCCAGCGGCTGGGCATAATCGCGGTCAATCAGGTCCCGCGCCCGGCGCAGATGGGCCAAGTTGGCCAACTCCTCAGGATTCACAGGTTGAGGTTACCGCTCCATGGAACCTGCCGGAAGCTCTGCGGACGGCCGTCGCTCCACCTGCTTGCTCAAACCGTTGCACTGTCACATCCGTTGCGCCACGCTAATCACGTGGAACAGCGACCTGATCGCCAGCCAGCCGCCCGCGTGAGTGGCACTGACGCTTCCCGCTCGAAAGCAGTGGATCCGGTGCGCAACGCCGCCGTGCTGGCACGGGAATCCAGCGAGTTCGACCGTGGGCTCAGCTTCTACGACGTCATTTACGGATTCGCCATCACGCTGCTGGTCACCAACATCGACGCTCCCTCCCCGGAGGCCTGGCAAGACCCGCGGGCGCTGCTCGAATCGGGCGTCGTGCACCAACTCGCCGGCTTCGCCCTGAGCTTCGCCGTGATCGCCGTGTTCTGGCGCATAAACCTCCGGTTGATCAAACGGCTCTCCGCACTGGATTCGGCGACGACGACGGCCAACCTCCTGGCTGCGGCGTTCGTCATCCTGATTCCGTTCACCACCCAGGGCGTGAGCGACCCGGAGACAACTTTGCTTGAGCTGACCACAGTGCTCTACGCCGCGAACATCATTTTGGCGTCCTTGGCCCAACTGCTGATGTTTGAGATTGCCCGCCGGCACGGTCTCGAAATCGACCCGATGACACCTAAGCACCACGCAGCCTTCGTGCTTGATTTCCTCGTTCCACCCTTGGTTTTCGCGGTGTCAATACCCATCGCTTTGGTAGCCGGCGGCACGGCGGGCAAGATCACTTGGGCCGCACTCATCGTGCTGGGACCGGTCTCGGGCATCCTCGCCACTCGGGTCCAGCAATCAACAACGGGCCCATGATCCCGTGCGGCTGAGGGAATTTGCGGCATTCTGGGCCGAGTTTCGGCCGCCGGCTCTGGGCTATTCCCAGATGTGCCGCTAGCCTCTCCGATACCGGCAGCTCGCGCGAGCTGCCGGTCCCATTGTTCGCGGCCGACCCAACCGGCTGCGTTTGGGGATGAATCGCTCAACCTTTGGAGGACATGCAGTGAAGCACCAGCCCAAGAGCAGCACCAACCAGCCCGCGGCCAGACCCAAGCGCTACCGCAGCCTGGCAGCGGCGGCGGCCCTCGCCGTCGTCATTCCCTTCAGCGCCGCGACGCCGGTGCTGGCCGATGCCAACTTCCCCTCGACCGAGGGCAACACCAATATCTCCAGCATCCTGACCTACGACGATGTGGTGAAGGAACTGCGCAAACTGGAGAAGACCAGCCGCTTTGGCGTGGATGCCTTCACGTTGGAAGAAGCGGGCACGCAGGTGAACAAGTCGGAACAGGGCCGCGATCTCTGGGTGGCCACGGTCGGCAACGGCGCCGAACACGTGTGGATACAGGGGCGTATCCACGGCAACGAACCCTACGGCACCGATTCAATTCTGACGCTGCTGAAGGATCTGGGGACCAACGGCTCGTCTGAATACCAGCTGCTTCGCGACAAGTTCACCTTCCACTTCATCCCGATGTACAACCCGGACGGCGCGGAAGCGAACATCCGCCACACCATCCTCTGGGATCAGGCCAATGGCCTTCCGGAGTTCGGGTCCAACGGGCGTGAGCAGCGGATCGACCTGAACCGGGACTGGACGCCCAACGGATTCGTCGCGAACGAATCGCTGGCCTTCTACGAATACTGGACCGAGGTGAAGCCGGCCTACGGCATCGACATCCACCATCAGGGCCTGAAGAAGGAATGGGGCACCGGCGACGACGTCACACTGTCGCTGGGCATCTCGCTGGCTCCGGGCGGGCCGACCCTGCCGGGGATCAAGGACGGTGCCTACGACGAGCTAACCCGCCAGATGCACGTGTACGTGTATGACGAACTCTCCAAGTACGGATCCATCAACATGGACCGCTACCAGGTGGGCAACGGTCAGGAGATCGACATCAAGGGCGGCGTGGTCTCGGCCATGATGCTGGGCCTGAACTACCAGGGGATGAACCCGGAGGGTCACTCCAATCCGGTGGTCTTCTTCGAAACCTCCGGCAACACCTCGGACGGCAGCCTGGGCCAGAAGGCCCGTGGCAAGAGCATCAAGCAGAACCTGCTCGCCATGAAGGAGCTGCTGCTGGGCCTGGCCACTGGCGAAGTCGAGCAGGAGGACGCCGACCGCTGGGATGACATCCCGCACCAGCCGGTCACCGGTTACAACACCGACTACGCCGGAACCATCCCGGTCCCGTAGCTCGAACACAACAGCGCCCCTGCCCAGTCAGTCCGGGCAGGGGCGCTGCTGCTTGTGCACTAAGAGGGGCTATGCCTCCACGATGATGACCGTGACCACCGGCTTGCGGCGGAGGGCGCGGTCGGACCAGCGGATCAGGGCCTGGGCAATTGCCTTTTCGGCCTCCGGTCCGGTCTTGTCTCCGCGCAGACCCATCAGGGTCTTTTCCACGATGCCGGTGGCCTTCTCCAGTTGCTCCACCGCCGGGGCGAAGCCCACCGGGAAGAATTCCGCTTCTTCTTCCAGCCGGCCGGTGTCCGGGTTGACGATCAGCAACACGGTCACCGCGCCGTCTTCGGCCAACCGCAGACGGTCCTGCAGGGAGGCTTCGGTGGCAGCACCCGGGACCATGTTTTCCACGTAGACATAGTCGGCAGCGATCTGGCCGGAGACCCGGGCCACGCCGTCCTTCAGGTCGATGGTGGTGCCGTCTTCCACGATCAGCGCGCGCTTCGGGTCCACGCCGGTGCGGATGGCCAGTTCGGCGTTGGCCTTCAGGTGCCGGTGCTCGCCGTGGACCGGCAGCACGTTCTTCGGGCGGACCAGGTTGTAGCAGTAGACCAGCTCGCCGGCCGAGGCGTGGCCGGACACGTGCACCTTGGCGTTGCCCTTGTGCACCACGTTGGCGCCGCGCTTGGTCAGGTCGTTGATCAGCCGGTAGATGGACGATTCGTTGCCGGGCACCAGTGAAGAGGCCAGCAGCACGGTATCGCCGTCGGTCAGGTCGATCATGTGGTCGCCGCCGGCCATCCGGGCCAGTGCTGCCATCGGTTCGCCCTGCGAGCCGGTGCAGATCAGCACGGCCTTGGTGGGCGCCATCTTCTCGAGTTCCTTGAAGTCCACCAGCACACCGCGGGGGATGTTCAGGTAGCCGAGCTCGCGCGCCGTCGTCATGTTGCGCACCATGGAGCGGCCCACGAATGCGACCTTGCGACCGTACTTGTGTGCCACATCGATGACCTGCTGGATACGGTGCACGTGGCTGGCAAAACTGGAGACGATCACGCGGCGCGGGGCGGTGCGCATAACCGTATCGATCGCCGGCACCAGATCGGCCTCAGCAGCGAGGAAACCGGGAACTTCGGCGTTGGTGGAATCCGGCAGGAACAGGTCCACGCCCTCGTCGCCCAGCCGCGCGAAGCCAGCCAGGTCGGTGATCCGGCGGTCCAGCGGGAACTGATCCATCTTGAAGTCGCCGGTGGCCAGCACCAGGCCGGCGCCGCTGCGGATGGCCACGGCCAGGCCGTCTGGAATCGAGTGGTTCACGGCCAGGAACTCCAGGTCGAACGGGCCGAACTTCTTCCGGTCGCCCTCCTTGACCTGCACCATCTTGGCGCTGATCCGGTGCTCCTGCAGCTTGGTCTTCACGAACGCCAGCGTCAGCTTCGCGGAGATCACCGGAATGTCGCCGCGCTCCTTCAACAGGTACGGCACACCGCCGATGTGGTCCTCGTGGCCGTGGGTGAGGACAATGCCGACGACGTCGTTCAGCCGCTCACGGATGTAGGAGAAGTCCGGCAGGATCAGGTCCACGCCGGGATGCTGCTCCTCCGGGAACAGCACGCCGCAGTCCACAATCAGCAGCTTGCCGCCGTACTCGAACACCGTCATGTTCCGGCCGATCTCACCGAGCCCGCCCAGTGGCACAATGCGCATGGCGCCCTTGGCGAGTTTCGGAGGGGTTTGCAGCGGCTTGGTGTTCATGAATCCCGATCTCTGTGGTGCTATTTATTTGCGGGCTACGACGCCCTACGCCGGAGTAGCCGGCACTGAAGTCTTGGTTGGCCGATACACCTAGGCGCTTCGACGGCGTTCCGCGCAGCGCTGTGGACGGAAAGCATACTTGCCCTGACTTTACCATCGCGCACATGGCGGCATGGCCTGGATCTGTCCGGAACGTCTGTGAGAACAGGGAAGGGCGGGCGCGTGTCTTGGCACGTGCCCGCCCTCGGTGGTGCCAGCTCAGGGCATGACATCTCCACTGTTCGGGCCCAGCGTCTGGCCCATGTAGAGGTCGCCCCCGGGCGAGGAGGCAAGGAGCAGGGCCGTTGGTGCAACTTCTTCTGCGGTGCCGAAACGTCCGAGCGGCAGCTCAGCCTGCTTTTCGGCCCGCCATTCATCGCTGAGATCACCCAGCAGCGGTGTGACGATCGGACCAGGCGCAATCGCGTTGACCAGGACGTTGTGCTGCGCTAGTTCGCGTGCCATGGACTTGGTCATGCCGATCACGCCGGCCTTGGCGGCGGCATAATGTGCCAGGCCCGTGCCACCCTTCAGGCCAATCTGGGAGGCAACATTGATGATCCGGCCCCAGCCTTGCTCGATCATGTACGGGGCCATCCAGCGGCTGCAGAGGAACACGCTGCGCAGATCGACGTCGATCATCTTGTCGAAATCGGCCGGAGTCAGCTCGATGAACGGGATCTCCGTCAGGATGCCGGCGCTGTTCACCAAGATGTCGATCCGCCCGAAGTCGTTCGCCACCGCCTCCGCCAACGACTTCGTCGATTCCGCGTCCGTGACGTCCACCGTGTAGGCCGTATGTTCCTGCGCGGCTGCGGTCAAGGAGGCAGTCACTTCCTTCGCTGCCTGCCCGTTGAGGTCCGCGACGGCGACGGTTGCGCCCTCCCGGGCATACAGTTCGGCGATGGCCCTGCCGATGCCGCTGGCACCGCCGGTGACCACGGCGACCTTTCCTTCAAGTTGCCCTGCCATGATTCTCCTTTCGAAAAATGTTCTTCGGCCCGCACTACCCTCGGGTCAGCTGGGCCAACGAACTGTCAGACCGCCGTCAACAATGAGTTCCTGTCCGGTGACGTAGGCGGCATCTTCGCTGGTGAGGAACCGGATGGTGCGGGCGAGTTCGTCCACTGTTCCGACTCGGCCTCTCGGGATAAACGAGCCGGCAGCCTTCAGGCCCTCCGGTCCCAGCGAGTTCTTGGCGTCCAGCGACTGCGGGCTCTCGATCAGACCGGGAATTACGGTGTTGACCCGGATTCCGCGAGGCGCCAGTTCGGTGGCCAGTGAACGGCACAGCCCCAGCAGGCCGCTCTTGGACGCGGCGTAATGCGCGTGATCATCCCAGCCGTAGACGCCGCCAGCGATGGACGAGACGGCCACCATGGAGCCCCCGTCCTCGCCCATCAGCCGTGCGCATGAGCGGAACAGCCGCAGCACTCCGGTGAGGTCCACGGAGAGCATGTCGTTCCAGGCGTCGTCGGTCATTTCGTCCAGCGGCGCGCGGCGCAGGATGCCCGCGCTGGCCACGGCGATGTCCAGTGAGCCAAATCGCTCGACAGCTGCTTCGGCCAGCCGGTCGACCTGCCCGGAGTCGCGGACATCGACGGCGACGGCGTGGCACTCGCCGCCGGCTGCGGCCACAGCGTCGACCGTTTCCTGGACGTCATGCGGGTCGCCAGGGAAGTAACCGGCCACGGTCTTCGCTCCGGCGCGGGCGTAAGCCACGGCCAGGGCGCGGCCGATCCCGCTGCCTGCGCCGGAAATGACGGCGACTTTTCCTTCCAGTCCGTCGTCCCGGGTCAGGCTGCTCATACCAAGGCTCCTTCGGTGGCCGGCTGGCGGTGATCGACTTTGCGTGCGAAGAACATGACGAGGCCGGCAAGGGCCAGTGGCACCGAGCCTGCCAGCAGGGCTGCAGTCATCATCGACATTCCGGTCCCAAGCATGACCGCGATGAGCCCGGAACCGACGATGGCGCCCACCGGGGCCATCACGTGGGCCACGTTACTGCCGGTGCCGCGGACCTGGGCAGGGTAGGACTCGCCCATGTAGAACAGCATTGCGGCAAAAGGACCGGTGAGGAAGAAGAGGGTCATGGCGTACATGGCGATGACGAATCCAGAGCTGCTCGGGCCTGTCAGCATGATCACGCTGGCGATGCCGCCCAGCAGGAAGCCGACCAGTACTGTGTTCCGGCGACCCAACCGGTCGCCAACCCAACCATGGAAGAGGTAGCCGGCAAAAGCCACCGCGTTGGCCAGGATCAGAATGAACAACGCGTTGTCGAAGGAAATACCCTTAGCCTCAACGAGCACCGTGGTTCCGAGGACGGAGAACACCTGGATAGCCATCCAGCTGAAGAGCCAGGACAGGGACACGCTGATGGTGTGCCAGCGCAACTCGGGCGTGAAGACGCCGCGCACGCCCACCTTGGCACCGTTGCCTACTTCAAGTTCATGCTCGGCCGCCAGTTCGACAGCACCGGCAAGGTCGCCGGCCTTGCGTCGCCGCTCGACTTCCTTCATGGCGGCAAACGTCGGAGATTCGGGCAGTTTGGCCGCGAGCAGGACAACGATCAGCGAGATACCGGCTGCGATGACAAAGCTCCAGCGCCATCCCACGATCGGCAGGAATACCGCAGTCAGGCCGGCAGCCATCAGCGCGCCCACCGGCCAGCCGGCCTGGACGAGGCTGAACATGAATCCGCGGCCCTTGGCCTTCTTGTAGATCTCGTTGAGGTAGACGGCGTTGACCACCTCTTCGGAAATCGCGAAGCCGGAGAAACCGCGGATGATGGCCAACGACACGGCACCGGCTGCAGCGCCGGTCAGGCCGGAGCTGACGGCGCCGCCGATCACGAGGAGGATGAGCGCGCGCTTGCGGCCCATCTTGTCCATGATGGTGCCAACGACGAGCGACACCAGGAAGACGCCAACGGTGGCCCACGTGTTGATCGCTGCGGCCTCGGCCGGCGACCAACCGAAGTCTTCAGCGATGACGGGAAGCAGCGTGCCGAACAGCGTGTAGTCGTAGACGGACGCTACCCAGGCGATGAAGCACACCACTGAGACGTAGGCCATTTTCTTGCCGGTGATGACCACATTCCATGGTTCAGTCTTGCCGGCCGCAGTCTGGGAGCGGCGTTCAGCCGTTGTCGATGTCTCCATGACTGCTCCTTTCGGGAGAGGGGGTTCACAATCGTTTGTGTAACGGAGCCGAAGGGAGGGCAGTCCGGAACGACCAGGAACCTAATAAACGGGATACGCGCTACACAAACCTTTGTGTAACCGCTGGATAAGGACCATACACGGCCTTCGTGGCCTTTGTCACGATAAATAAGTCACATTTTCGGCACGGCGCTAGCGGATGACGCCCTCAGGATTAGCTCGGGAGCCAACCGTACCGACTCCACCTCGTCGCCGCGGAGCATAGATACCAGCAGGTCCAGTCCTTGGCGCCCTATTTCATGCATCGGGGACCGGACCGTTGTCAGCGGGATCGGAAGCTCAGCGGCTAGCGGCGTGTCGTTATAGCCCACCACCGCGACGTCGTCCGGCACGGCTATGCCGCGCTCACGGAGCACACCCATGGCCCCGATGGCGGCAAAGTCGTTGGCGGCGAAAATGGCGTCGGGGCACCCGCCGGCTTCGAGCATCCGCACCGCCGCCTCGTGCCCGCCCGGTGCATCGAATCCGCCTTGAACGATTCTGTGCGGGGGTATCTCGATTCCTGCTTCCCGGCAGGCTTGGACAATCCCGGCGGTGCGATCGATGCCGGTCGAAGCATAGGGTTGCCCCGCCAGAATGCCTATATCCCTGCGACCGCTTGAGAGCAGGTGTTCCGCCACCAGCCGGCCACCCATGACGTCGTCGCACGTTGCCGAGATGTGGTTGCCGGACCTTCGGGAGACCAGGACGAACCTGACACCGCGCTCCGCCAACTCGTCAAGGAACGGCTCGCCAGCGTGGGCATCGCCGAAGATGAGCCCGTCCACGCGGCGGGAGAGCATGATTTCCGTACGGGCAATCTGGTTGGCCGGAATATCAAGGGAGTTCGTGACGAAGGTGGAGATTCCCTGCTCGGTGGCAGCTTCCTCGATGCCCTCGTAGATCGTGGCCAGGACGAAGTCCTGCAGCCGTGGCACCAGGACTCCGACAAGTCCGGAACGTCGGGTTCGCAGGCTCGCGGCCTGCGGGTTGCGCTGGTAGCCGCGTTCGGCCACGACGGACCGGATCCGCTCGATCACTTCGCCCGAGGCCCAGCGCCGGGCCTCCGCGTCCGAAGCATTGATGACGCGGGAAACGGTGGAGACGTTGACCCCGACCTCGTCGGCAATCATGCGCAACGTGACCGGCCTAGAAAGGTTTTCCATAATCTCCTCCACTGGGCCAGGACTCGCCGGGCGCGTGCCGCAGTGAGCTCCGCAACAACCAATCAGCATAGGGGATTGCGCCTCCGGTGACGCAGCGCACTTGCGGCAAACGTTTGTGTAAAGCATACTGGCGTCTAATTCCGTTCCGCGGCGACGATGCGAACGCAATAGCTTCGGCTTCCATCGAGCCAGAAAGGTGCACCTACCATGCCTCAGATTTCAGTGTTGGCGACCGGAGGCACTATTGCCTCACGCCAAGACTCGCGGGGCGCCTCGGTTGCCAGCCAAGGGGTGGAGGGCCTGCTGGCCGGAGTGGCAGAGGGTCCCACGGAAGTCATCTCCCGCGACATATTCCAGCTCGGTTCCTACCTTCTGAACCACGGCCACCTCCGCCGCATTGCGGAAGAAGTCGCCCTCGAAGTCGAACGCGACGACGTCGATGGAGTCGTCTTGACTCACGGCACGGACACCATGGAGGAGACCGCCTACCTGTTGGATTTGGTGCATGCCAGCCCCAAGCCGGTGGTGCTGACCGGGGCCCAGCGCCCGGCAGACGCCACGGATACGGATGGGCCATCCAATCTGCGCGACGCCATTGCCGTCGCCGCAGCCGAAGAGGCACGAGGCACCGGCGTCTCGATCTCCTTTGCGGGCCAGGTTTTCGCTGCCCGAGCAACCCGTAAAGCACACACCGTCGCGCCAGCGCCGTTCCGCACCATGGACGGCGGGCCCGTGGGCCGCGTTGGAGCCGGCGACGTCGAATTCTCGTTCCGTCCGATCCGTCCGCCAGCCTTACCGCTCCCGCCCCAGCGCTTTGACTCGACGCGGGTGGACGTGGTTTCGCTCCACCCCGGTGCAGATGCCTCGCTGGCTCGTGCCGCGGTGGATGCCGGAGCACAGGCCGTGATCATTGCCGGCAGCGGCGTGGGCAACGGCAACCACCGCATCCTCGAGTGGGTGGAGGAAGCCGTTGAGGCGGGCATCGCCGTCGGGCTCTCCACCCGAGTACCGGAAGGACCGGTAGTCCCGTTCTACGGGAATGGCGGCGGCGCCGATTTGGTCCGAGCCGGCGCCCTCCCCCTCGGGTCGTTGCCGGTATTCCACGCCCGTTTACTTCTCGCCCTCTTGATATCGCACGGCGAGACACCGGCCCCTGATCTGCTGGCCCCCTATATCTGATCCATCCCCCGACACGAAGGAAAGAGAATGGCAAAGGAAATTTCTGTAGCATTTGGCATCGACGTGGACGCCGTCGGCGGCTGGCTGGGCTCCTACGGCGGCGAGGACTCCCCCGATGACATCTCGCGGGGCATGTTTGCAGGCGAAGTAGGCGTCCCCCGCCTCAACGCCCTGCTGAAGAAATACAACCTGCCTGCCACCTGGTTCTGGCCGGGGCACTCCATCGAAACCTTCCCCGAGCAGTTCGACGAGGTGGTCGCCTCCGGCCACGAAATCGGCGTGCACGGCTACAGCCACGAGAACCCGATCGCCATGAGCCGGGAACAGGAAACCGAAATCCTGGACTACTGCATCAACCTCATCGAACAGCGCACCGGCAAGCGTCCGACCGGCTACGTGGCGCCGTGGTGGGAGTTCTCCAATGTGACGAACGAGCTGCTGCTGGAGCGCGGGATCACCTACGACCACTCCCTGATGCACCGGGACTTCGAACCCTATTACGTGCGCGTGGGCGACAGCTGGACCAAGATCGACTATGACAAGCCCGCCAGCACGTGGATGAAGCCCTTGGAGCGTGGCGAGGAAACCGATCTGGTTGAGATCCCGGCGAACTGGTACCTGGACGATCTGCCCCCGATGATGTTCATCAAGTCGAGCCCGAACAGCCACGGTTTCGTCAATCCCCGCCATCTGGAAGAAATGTGGCGGGACCAGTTCGACTGGGTTTACCGCGAATACGATCAGGCCGCATTCACGATGACCATCCATCCCGATGTGTCGGGCCGCCCTCAGGTGTTGCTTATGCTGGAACGGCTGATCGAACACATCAACGGCCACGACGGCATCAAGTGGGTCGATTTCAACACCATTGCCGAGGAATTCAAGGCCCGCAACCCGCGGCAGAAGTAATTCCGGACACCACCTAGTTATGTGCGGAGCCTGCTCCGGAGGCGCCTACGATTGGGCCGGACCACTCGTGTCCGGCCCAATTCGGCGCGCGTCAATCGCCCGGTTTCTCAACCGCAGCTGTCCCGGCATCACGGTGAAGACCTTTCCCCAAGGCTGGACCATCGCCACTCGGACGGGGGCCAGTAAGACGGCCAAGGCGTTCAACGACCTGCTGGAGGCCGCAGCCCCACATTCATCGGTAAGGACATGGGCCGAGTTCGATGAACTGTTGCTGGCTACTTCGTCGTCGACCCATCCCGAGGAGTTCGACGAATACCAGCCGCGCCCGGCGGACAAGGCGCTGGACGCACAGACCGTGCTGACCGGCTCCTCATTGGCTGCGGCCCATCTGCGGCTCACAGCATTCGGGCTCGGCATCCGGACCTTCGATCCTGGGCCTGTTGCTGTGAATGTTGAGCATCGCCAGGCTCCGTTCAGGCTCTTGGCTCTTTCAGGCCAGGTCCTCGGCTCCACGGAAATCTCAACGCTTGCCCATCACAGTGTGCCCGCAACTCTTCACCAGCAACCACGGACATTACCCGATATGGAAACGTAGGAGTGCGGCTCCAGGCCGCACCCCTACTGAATCCTCAGCTTTGCTCGGCCGGGAGGTCCACCTCGATTTCAGCGAAGTCGTCGCCCGCCCTTAGCTGGCAGCCCAGCCGGCTGCGGGCATCGTCCCGCGGGGAGGCTGTGCAGTCCAGCATCTCGTCCTCGTCCTCGCCGGTCTGGGGCAGCCCGTCCAGGTACTCCTCGCGGACGTAGACATGGCAGGTGGCGCACATCGCCTGGCCGCCGCACTCGCCCACAATGCCGGCCACGCCGTTGCTGACTGCGGCGCGCATCAGTGAGGTGCCGGGGTCGGCGTCGACTATGTCCACTCCGCCGCCGGGCTGGTGGAAGCTGATCTTGGCCATGGGTTGTCCTTCCTTGTGCGGTCTACTGCGCGGGCTGGGCAGCAGGTGCCGGCAGCGTTCCGTGGCCGGAATCCTGCCCTGGCTCGTCGCCCAGACTGCGGTCTTTGGACTCGGGCATGAAGATCACCGTGACCAGGCTGACCGCGGCGATGATGGACAGGTAGACGATCACCGGGGTCAGCGAGGAGCCGCTGCCGCCGTAAAGGTTGGCCAGCACCAGCGGGGTGAAGCCCGCACCGAGCAGCGTGGCGATCTGGTAACCAACGGAGGCACCGGTGTAGCGGGACGATGTGCCGAACCGCTCGGCGATGAACGCCGCCATGGGCCCGTACAGGACCGTCTGGGTGACGATGCCCAGCGTAAAGGCCAGAAAGATCGAGGCCATGTTTCCGGTGGAGAGCAGCGCGAAGACCGCAGGCGTGACCGCGATGAACAGGATGTTGCCGGCGATCATCAGCGGCTTGCGGCCCACCCGGTCGGAAATCCGGCCCATCAGCAGCGTGGTGCCGATGCTGATCACACCGGCGCCGGCGAACGCGAGCATCACGTCGGAGCGCGGCACGCCCAGCGAGACCGTGTAGGTGATGGAGAAGGTGGACAGCAGCGTCTGCAGGGCAAAAGCGGATGTGGCCGCGAGGATTACCGTCACCAGCAGGCCCGGCCGGCGCAGCACCTGCAGCAGCGGAATGGTGCGGCGGGCCGTGGGCGCTGCGGCGCGTTCGGCAGCTTCACGCTCCAGCGCCTGCTGGAACACTGGGCTCTCCGACACCCGCGAGCGCACATACAGCCCGAGCAGCAGGAGGACGAAGGACAGCAGGAACGGCACACGCCAGCCCCAGCTCAGGAACTGGTCCTGTGGCAGTGCCGAGAACATGCTCATCATCAACAGACCCAGCACCGAACCAGTCGGCGCCCCGGCGTTGGTGAACGAAGCGGCGAACCCGCGTGCCTTGGGGTCCGCATGCTCCAGCGCCATCAGCGCAGCGCCGCCCCATTCCCCGCCCACGGCGATGCCCTGCAGCACCCGCAGGAACACCAGCATCACCGCGGCCCACGGCCCGATCAGCTCCGGCGTGGGGACCAGGCCAATCGCCGTCGAGGCGAGCCCCATCAGCATCATCGAAATGACCAGTAGTTTCTTCCGGCCCAGCCGGTCACCGAAGTGGCCGAAAATGATGCCGCCCAGCGGCCGCGCTACATAGCCTGCGGCGAAGGTTCCGTAGGAGGCGACCACGCCGGCCCACGGATCCAGGTTTGCGAAGAACACCGGCCCGAAGACCACGGCGGAAGCTGTGGCGTAGAGCAGGAAGTCGTAGAACTCGATGGTGGTGCCCAGATAGCTGGAGAAAATGACGCGCCGTCGTTCGCGTACGGTGGCGGAGCCAGGGGCCAATCGTGACTGTGTATTCGTAGACATCATCGTCCTTCTGATGGGTGGGTGGGGGTGGTGCGGGTGGTTGGATTACCAGGCGACCGGAAGGCTAGTCATGCCGCGGAAGACCCAGCCGTCCCAGGTCTCGCTCCGGTCCGGGTCCTGGCGCAGCTCCGGCAGTTCCCGGTACAGCATCGGCACGGCGATCTCGCCGACCGCTTTCTGCGCGGCCCACTTACCGGCGCACTGGTGCACGCCGCTGCCGAAAGCCAAGTTCGGCCCGCCACTGCGGTGGATATCGAACTCATCCGGGTGGGTGAATTGGTTCCGGTCCCGGTTCGCGGAGGCCAGGATCATCCCCACCTGCGTCCCGGCGGGGATGGCAACTCCTGAAACAACGACGTCGGACACCGTTTCCCGGGTGATCATGCCGATCGGGGAGAAATAGCGGGTGCCCTCGGTGAAGGCCTGCTTCCACAATCCGGGGTCGGCCAGCAGTTCGGCCTTCTGCCCCGGCGCGCGGTCCAGCAGCCAGACCAGGTTCGTGATCATGTGCTGCGGTTCGTTCACACCGCCGGAGATGGCCAGCTTCACGTTGTTGCGGACCTTGTCCTCATCCATGCCGGATTCCAGCAGCATCGAGGTAATGGACGCGTCCGGGGTGCGGCGCAGCCGGGCAATCGTCTCGTCCAAGGCGGCATCGCATTCCATCCGCGAGACCTCGCAGCGGTCCCAGATCTCCTGCCGATCCAGCACATTGCCGGTGCCGGCGATGAAATCGCGGGACCAGCGGGCCAGATCCAGCGGCTCCACGCTGGTCATGCCCAGCATGTCGCACAGGTTCTTGGCGGCCAGCGGTTTGGCAAAGTCGAGATTCAGGTCGGCTTTGCCGTTGCCTGCGTCCAGCATGCGGTTCAGGTAGTGGCGGGCGTTCGCCTCGAACTTCGCGGCCCAGATCTCCATGATTTGCTTGGGCCGCAGCGTGCGGTTCATCGGTGCCCGCTCCGCCGCATGCTCCGGGTCGTCCTTGCGGATCATCGGCTGCCCGCCCATGGCCCGGACCATGGTGCCGCCGGAAACGTTGGAGGAGAAGATCTCCGGATGCCGCTCGCCGAAGCTGCAGCCTTCGTAGCTGGAAATGAGGACCTTCTTCACCGCGGGAGACCAGGCCACCGGCGTCTCCTCGCGCAGCCGGGCATAGCTCCGATACGGGTCGCGGGCCAGCTCGGTCGGCTCCAGCCAAGCGGCCTCCGGCAAGGTCTGCGCGGTGGCAGTCGGTGCGATCGTCATGATCCGCCTTTCGGTCAGTCAGGCCCGGCCATCGCCGGGTCTTGCCGAAAGCATGGTGCAGATCACAACAGCGCATGCGTAGAATTCGTATCATGCGAATAAGTAGCGGTCGGTGACGTGGCCAGGTCTTCCGGCGGCCGGTCTGCCATCTCGCGCGCAGTCGATGTACTGGAGGCATTCGACCCCTCCAGCAATGAGCTGACGCTGACCCAGATCGCTGCCCGCACCGGCCTGCCGATGGCCACTGCGCATGGCATCGTCACCGAGCTGGTCGCCCTCGGGCTGCTGGAGCGACGCGGTCGGGAAGTCATCCTTGGTGTCCGGCTGTGGGAGCTGGCGGTGCGCGCCCCGGGTGTTGTGGGCCTGCGTGAAATCGCGCTGCCGCATCTCGAGCGAGTCCGCGACCGGCTGAAGCAGCACGCCCAGCTCGGCATCCTGCAGGGCGGCGAGATCCTGTACTTGGAGCGCCTGTCAGCACCGGAGTCGGTGGTCAACTTCACCAAGGTCGGCGGCCGCATCCCGTGGTACGCCACGTCCAGCGGCCTGGTCCTGGTTGCCGACGCACCGCCCGAACGGCAGGAAGAAGTCCTGGGCCTGCCGCGCCCGCGGTTCTCGGTCGAGCCGCATCCCAGCAGCGCCGACCTGCGGCCGATCCTGGCCAAGGTCCGCCGCGAAGGCCACGCCGTCACCCGCGGCTACATCCATCCGGATGCCACCGCCGTCGCCGTCCCCATCAAGGGCCCCTACGGACACGCCGTGGCGTCCATCGCCGTCGTCGTCCCGACTGAAGGTTTCCGCGCTGCCCCGGTCCTTGAGGTCCTCGCGCCCGCGGCCCATGCCGTGAGCGCGGACCTGAAGCAGAACTACCTGGGCTAGCCGCCGCCCCGAGCGCCTGCCGGAGCCCGACCGGCTGATTCGGTAGGGTGGCTGAGGTGGCTGCCGGACTCCGGACCACCGCGACCCCAAGTGAAGGAGCCAGCGACGGACCGCGTGTTTGCTTCCCGGCCGTTGTTGCCGTGGGTGGTTCTGGGCATTGCCATGCTCGCCATCAGCCTGCGGGCCCCGATCATCGCGCCGACCGCCGTCCTTGGCGAGATTCAGGCGGACATCGGTTTGACCGCTGCCGGAGCGGGCCTGCTCACCGGGCTCCCGGTGCTGATCTTCGCGCTGGCCACTCCGCTGGCCACCCGCACCATCAGCCGGTGGGGCCCCGAAGCCACCGTGCTGCTGTGTCTGGGCGGCGTGCTGGCCGGAACGGTGATCCGTTCCCTGGGCCCGGCTGCGGTGGTTTTTGCCGGCACGGCGATCATCTCCGTCGCCATTACGCTGGGCAACATTGTGGTGCCGGTGTTGATCCGCCGCGATGTGCCGTGGAACCGGGTATCCGCAGTCACCGGCGCCTACTCGGCCATCATGAACGTCGGGTCCATGGCAGCAGTGCTGACCACCGCGCCGCTGGCTGCGCTGGTGGGGTGGCGGTGGGCGTTGGCGGCCTGGGCAGTGGTGGTAGCCATCGGCTTGGCCTATTGGCTGCCGACCGCGCGTCGCCGCCGCGAAGCGCTGGCGTCAGACCACGGCGGCGCGGGGCCGGAAGGGCCATCCGGGCGCCCAGCGGCTACCGGCGGCCGGGGCGCCGACGGGCCGGACGCCCCCGGCGCCACTGCATCGACGTCCCTCCGCGGACGGAGCAACCGGTGGATCGTCGTGGTGCTGACCGTGGCGTTCTGCGGGCAGTCGGCCGCTTACTACGCCACCACCACCTGGCTGCCGCTGCTGCTGGCCGACGTTCGGGGCCTGTCCGCCACGGCGTCCGGTGCCAGTGCATCCCTGTTCCAGGTCGCCGCCATTGTCGGCGCGCTAGGTGTGCCGCTGCTGGCGGCGCGCACCCGGCTCTGGGTGCCGACGGCAGGGATTGCCGTGCTGTGGATTTCGCTGCCCATCGGGCTCCTTCTTGCACCTGACGCCTACCTCCTGTGGTCCGTCACGGGCGGCATCGCCCAGGGCGGTGGATTTACCGCGATCTTCTCCGTCATCCCCCGCGTGGCACGTACTGACCGGGAGGCGGCGACCGCCTCCGCCCGCATCCAGACCGGCGGATATCTGGCCGCCACCTGCGCCCCGCCAGTGGCCGGATGGCTGCACACCTTAACCGGTGGCTGGACCGCGCCCCTGCTCCTGGTCCTAGCCCTGACGCTGGCGTTTACCGTAGCCGGCTTGTCCGCGGTGCAGGCCTCCGAGCGGCGGCACCCACGTCCCTGAGGACGACGGCGGCGCGCGCCTGGGCGTCATGCCCCACCGCTCGCTGCCCGCCAACGGCATAATCGGAAGCTAGGTTCATCCGTGGCGTCCGGCCATGGCAACGATGTCCGGGACCGAGCAGCCAAGGAGGCCGAGCGCGTGCAGGAGAAGCTGTGGAGCAGGAACTTTGTGCTCGCCATCGGCACCAACCTGTTCATCTACATCGTGTTCTACCTGCTGATGACGTCCATGGCGCTCTATGCGGCGCAGCGGTTTCTGGCTTCCGACGCCGGGGCCGGCTTCGCCTCCAGTGCATTCATCGTCGGGGCGCTGATCTCGCGCTTCTTCGCCGGGCCGCTGATCGACAATGCCGGCAGGCGGCGGGTCCTGCTGATCAGCCTGACCGCCTTCGTGGCGGTGTCGCTGTTGTATATCCCAGCGGGTTCACTGACAATGCTGCTGGCCTTGCGTCTGGCTCACGGCGTGGCGTTCGGTCTAGCCAACACGGCGGTCACGGCCGGGGCGCAGGCGCTGATTCCGCCGAGCCGGCGCAGCGAAGGCACCGGCTATTTCGCGGTCTCGACGACGCTGGCCACCGCGGTCGGCCCGCTGATGGCGGTGCTGCTGGTGACGGACGGCAATTACGACGGCGTTTTCCTCTTCTGTGCGGCCAGTTCCGTGGCGGCGATGCTGGTGACCCTCGTCCTGCGGTTGCCCGAGGCGCCGCCGGCGCCCACCGCCGTCGTCCATCACCACGGTCTTGGCGGCGGGCAGGGGAAGCGGCGACCGAGGCCCGCCGCCCTGCTGTCGAAAGTCTTCGAGCCGACGGTCCTGCCGATCGCCACGGTGCTGTTGGTTGCCGGGCTGGCCTACTCCGGAGTGCTCTCCTTCTTGGCCTCGTACGTGGCCGCTTCCGGTGCCGCGGATGCCGCCGCACTGTTCTTTGGCGTGTTCGCCGCCGCCGTGCTGGTGTCCCGGCTGACCGCCGGCAGGATCCAGGACCGCCGGGGCGACAACGCGGTGATCTACCCGGCCATGGCACTGTTCGCCGCCGGGCTGGCGCTGCTGGCGCTGGGGCCCGCGGCCTGGGTCATCGTCACCTCAGCGGTGCTGAGCGGGTTGGGCTTCGGCACCCTGCTTCCGGGCACTCAGGCCATCACCGTGGGGCTGGTGCCGGAGCGCAGGTTCGGCACCGCGCTGGCCACCTACTACCTGATGCTGGACATCGGCACCGGCCTGGGCCCGGTGCTACTGGGCGTGCTGGTGCCGCTGACCGGCTTCGACGGGATGTATGTCTGGCTGGGCGCGCTGATGGTGGCCTGCGTCCCGCTGTATTACCTGGTGCACGGCCGGGTGGCCAGGAAAATTGCCGTGTAGCAACGCCGGCCGGGCTCCTGTACCGGACATCACAGCGGTAGCCGGAATGTTCGGGCAAATTCATGCGCTTGCATGAATATGGACGCCCCAGCCGGGCATCCGTTCCAGTCAGACGAAGGGAAGTATCACCATGCAGAGGTTCTCTGGCAAGTCAGTCATCATCACCGGTGCGGGTTCGGGGCTGGGGCGCTCCGCCGCCCTCCAGGTCGCGAAGGAGCAGGGCAAGCTGACCCTGGTTGACCTCAACGAGGCCGGCCTCAAGGAAACCGAGAAGGAAATCCGCGCGGCGGCCCCGGAGGCCGAGGTCCTGCTGGTGACTGCCAACGTCGCCGACGAGACAGCGGTCGAGAACTACGTCTCCGAGGCCGTCAAGCGCTTCGGCCGGATCGACGGCTTCTTCAACAACGCTGGCATCGAAGGCAAGCAGAACCTGACCGAGGACTTCGGCTCCGACGAGTTCTCCAAGGTGGTTTCGATCAACCTCAAGGGTGTCTTCTTCGGCCTCAAGCATGTCCTGAAGGTCATGAAGGAACAGGGCTCCGGCGCCATCGTGAACACCGCATCCGTAGGCGGCATCCGCGGCGTCGGCAACCAGTCCGGCTACGCCGCCTCCAAGCACGGCGTCGTCGGCCTGACCCGCAACTCCGCCATCGAGTACGGCCAGTTCGGCGTGCAGATCAACGCCATCGCCCCCGGCGCCATCATGACCCCGATGGTCGAGGGCTCACTCAAGCAGATGGACTCGGAGAACTGGGAAGAGGTCGGCAAGGCCTTCGTCGAGCCGAACCCGATGAAGCGCTTTGGCAAGCCCGAAGAGGTCGGCCAACTGGTCGCCTTCCTGCTCTCCGGCGACGCTGGCTTCATCAACGCCGCAGTCATCCCGATCGACGGCGGCCAGTCCTACAAGTACTGACCCCTGCCTTTCCCCACTCGGGGAACGATCTTCAGGAGGCCGACGGCGGCGCGCACGCACCGCCGTTGGCCTCCTTTTCTGGCAGTATCCACCGGCGCCAAACCGAGCCCAGGACCGGCTACTGCCCCGGCCGGCCCTCTTCGTACACCACCGCAGCTGTGACCAGGTCTTCCCAGGCCATGCCCACGCCGGTGTAGAGGCAGCAGGTGCGCGGCCGCCGGTTCAGCTTGCCTTCCATCAGGTCGCGCAGGTTGGGCGGCTGGATGCGCTGCCACTCCTCCACGCTTCGCGCGGGGATCAGATCCCCACTCTCCCGCCACGAGGACGCGCGGCCTTCCACCACAATGTCGCTGCGCAGCACCAACTCCGCATCCACCTCGCGGGCGTCCAGTCCGTGCTGCCCCACGGACGCGATGATCGCCCCGTCCTTGGGCAGCGTCCCGTCGAACAGTGGCTCCGGCGAGGATGTCACACACAGCACGACGTCGGCGCTCGCCACCGCCCCGTCCGGCGCACCGGTTGCGTCGGCCACCTTGATCCCCTCGGCGGCCAGCGCGGCCACCAGTTCCGCCACCCGGTGCGGGCGCTGGCCGACCACGGCAAAGCTGGCCTTGGCGAAGACAGCCCGTGCGGCGCGGATGTGGTTCAGTGCCTGCACGCCGGCACCAAAGACCAGCACCTGCGGGGCGTCCCCGAAGCCTTCGCCTTCCGGAGCCGCGGCAGCGATGTTCTTCACCGCGGCCAAGGTGGTGGCCGGCGTGCGGATGGCGGTCAGTTCCGCGCCGTCCATGGTGGCCAGCGGAGCCAACGTCTCGGCGTCGAACAAAAGGTAGATGCCCTGAATCTTCTCCAGCCCGCGGGCTGGATTGGACGGCGCGATCGTTGCCACCTTCACTCCGGAGTAGCGGCCACCGCCCTCGGTCGGCATGAGCAGGAATTCCCCGTCCGGCGCGGGGCTGAACAACCGCGGGCTGTCCAGTTCCGGGTCAACGGCGGACAGCAGCCCCTCCTCGATGGCGCGCACCGCCCGGTCGAAGGGAAGGGCAGAACGCACGGCACCGGCGTCGAAATAGGGAATTGTCACGGGAAGCGGTTCCTTTCAGCGGCGGTCAACGGACCCGGAAGGCGCGCAGCCGTAAAGCCGGAGTCCTTAGTTGGCCGGAGTCTACGTTCAACCTCCGGCGGTTAAGCGTTCGTGCCCGTAACCACGCGTCATCCAGGGCCGATGCACAGCCACACGAGCCCAAGCTTCCACGCACGGCAGGGCCAGGGCCACCCGGGAGCAGACTCAGCGCTGCCCCCGGGGCAAACCCAAGGAGCCCAACTTCGCCGTTCCGGTGGACCCAGCACTGTTACTTGGATTACTTGTTAGCTGCGTCATGTTTGTCGTACAGTAGCTAAACCGACCGGTTATTCAGTTATAGAACCCGGTGTTCAAATATAGAACACAGGCCAGCGCAAACGGCCCAACGAAGTGAGGACATCCCGTGCAGTTCCACCACCACGGTTACGTATCAGGCGACCCGCGTATCAAGCCCGCCGCCGGCGTCGGCATCGACCGCCCGGAAGAGCTTCCCGACCAGGTCGACGTGCTCATCGTGGGCTCCGGACCTGCCGGCATGCTCGCGGCTGCCCAGCTCGCCCAGTTCCCGAACATCACCACCCGCCTGGTGGAGCGCCGCGATGGCCGGCTGGTACTGGGCCAGGCCGACGGCATCCAGGCCCGCAGCGTGGAGACCTTCCAGGCCTTTGGCTTCGCCGAGCAGATCACTGCCGAGGCCTTCTGGCTCACCGAGATGAACTTCTGGCGCCCGGACACCGAGAACCCCCGGAACATTGTCCGCGGCGGCCGCGCCGTCGACGACGAGATGGGCATCAGCGAGTTCCCGCACCTGATTGTCAACCAGGCCCGCGTGCTCGACTACTTCGCCGAAGTCGCCGCCAACTCCCCCAGCCGCCTGACCCCTGACTACGGCTGGGATTTCAGCAGCCTCGAAGTGACCGACGAGGGCGACTACCCGGTGAAGGTAACGCTGGTCCGCAGCGCCGGCCCGGATGAAGGCACCGAGCGCATCGTCCACGCCAAGTACGTGGTGGGCTGCGACGGCGCCCGCAGCAAGGTGCGCGCCTCGATCGGCAGCACCCTGGCCGGCGACAGCGCCAACCACGCCTGGGGCGTGATGGACGTGCTGGCCAACACCGACTTCCCGGACATCCGCACC
This sequence comes from Arthrobacter sp. CAU 1506, assembly GCF_005047635.1. Classification (GTDB taxonomy): domain Bacteria; phylum Actinomycetota; class Actinomycetes; order Actinomycetales; family Micrococcaceae; genus Crystallibacter. The sequence goes on from NZ_SUKC01000007.1 coordinate 82,456, forward strand.
AAATGCGCCATCCAGTCGCACGACGGCGGGTCCATCCTGCTGATCCCGCGCGAAGGCGGCTACCTGTTCCGCATGTACGTGGACCTCGGCGTGGTGCCCGATGACGACAACGGCAAGATCCGCCAGACCACCATCGAGCAGATCATCGCCAAGGCGAACGAGATCATGACCCCGTACACCGTGGACGTGCGCAGCGTCGCCTGGCACAGCGTGTACGAGGTGGGCCACCGCCTCACCGACCGGTTCGACGACCTGCTGCCCGAGGACGTCGGCGCCCGCACGCCGCGCGTCTTCATCACCGGCGACGCCTGCCACACGCACTCCGCCAAGGCCGGCCAGGGCATGAACGTCTCCATGCAGGACGGCTTCAACATCGCCTGGAAGCTGGGGCACGTGCTGGAAGGCCGCAGCCCGGAGAGCCTGCTCTCCACCTACTCCGCCGAGCGCCAGGTAGTGGCCAAGAACCTCATCGACTTCGACAAGGAATGGTCGACGATGATGGCGAAGAAGCCCGAGGAGTTCAACGACCCCTCGGAACTCGAGGACTTCTACGTGCGCACCGCCGAGTTCCCGGCCGGCTTTATGACCGAGTACACCTCCTCGATGCTCACCGCCGAGGCCAAGCACCAGGATCTGGCCGCCGGTTTCCCGGTGGGCAAGCGCTTCAAGTCCGCCAAGGTCTCCCGCGTCTGCGACACCAACCCGCTGCACCTGGGCCACCTCGCCGAGGCGGACGGCCGCTGGCGCATCTACGTTTTCGCCGACCAGGCAAAGGCCGGCGAGTCCGCGGCTGTTGCGAACCTGGGCGAATGGCTGGCAACCGCACAGGATTCGCCGCTGGCCGCCACCCCGGAGGGCGCTGACCTGGACGCCTGGTTCGATGTGAAGGTCATCTACCAGCAGAACCACGAGGACGTTGACATCAACGCCGTCCCCGCCGTGTTCAAGCCCCAGGTCGGCCCGTTCCAGCTGACCAACCTGGAAAAGGTCTTCGGCACCGCCAAGGACGAGGACATCTTCGACGTCCGCGGCCTCTCCCGCGACGGCGCTATCGTGGTGGTTCGCCCGGACCAGTACGTGGCCAACGTCCTGCCGCTGACCGCGACGGCCGAACTGGGCGAGTTCTTCGCCCCGCTGCTGCCGGCCCGCCAGCCGCAGCACTAACCAGCAGATCAGGAGGACGACGGCGGTGCGCACGCACCGTCGTCGTCCTCCTCTTTTAAGCCTCCGTGGGATCGGCTATCTGAACCGGACGCGTTCGATCTTGAGGACAGAGGCTTTATTGACCACCGTTACCCTGAGCCACTCCTTAAACGAGGTCCCGCCCTGGATTGAGACGCGGCGCAGGTTGGGCACCTTTTTGGCAATTCCGTAGAAGGAAAGCCACTTCGAGGAGGTCAGCGGTCTATCGCTGCGGTAGGCGTGGGTGTCGCCGTTAAACAGGAAGACCGGCCGCCCGAAACGAGTACTCTCGGCCGCAATGGCCCGCACGAGCGGCCGGTACGCGGCTTTGTAGGTGGATCCCGATCCAACGAACATGTCTGCCTGCGTCAGCAAGACCACGGCCCGGGCTTTGCTGGCCTTGGCCTGCGCGAAGGTGCTGCGGATCAGGGAGATACCGGCTTTGGTCCTGGCAGTCACTTCCGAGCGCTGGGCCGCGGTCGGCGAGGAATAGCCCAGCCCGGTCCACGCGGACAGGTCGTTTTTGGACCCGACGGCATGCAGGGCTCCGAAGATGATGCCCGCACGTTTCAGGCGGACATTTTCTGGGTATTTGGACTGAGGTGTGACAGCGGCGGTGGTTTTTCCCAGCGTCCGGCCCGGCTTGGGGAAGAAGACCCGGCGCACTGCGGCCAGCCGTTTGAGCGGGCTGCCCGCGCCCACGTCGGCCCGGTGGCAGTCGGCCCATTCGTTGTCCCCTGGGGTGTAGATGAGGGGATCGGCAAACCGGTTGAAGGCGGACTTGACCTTGGCGTAGTAGGAGTTGGAGCAATTGATGGGTGAGCTGATGTCACCCAGATGGGCTACCAGCTTCACCCGCGGATCGGCATTGATTTGGGCAATCCGCCCGGGAAACTTCGCCAACTGGGTTGACCCGTAAGGTACGTCGCCGATCACGGCGAAGCTGAACGGCTTAGCGGCGGCCGCATCAGCGGCGGGCAGCGCCGGCGCTGCCGCGAGTGCGAGGCAGACCGCGAGGGTACTCAGTCCGGGGCGTCTCATCGGTTTCCTCCATGCGAGTGACAGCATGATTGGTAGCGACAACGCCGGTGCAACCGCGGCAACCGTTCCCCCACAGGCGCCGACACCCCGAACGCTATAGGACGGCTCTGGTCCCTGTCCACACCTCAGGGCTGTGAAGCCCGCGCGCTCAGCCGCCCTTGCGGCTCACCATTTCGTTGATCCAGATGGGCGCGAACGGGGAGGTGCAGTTCGGCGGCGTGGGATAGTCCTTAAGCACTTCGAGGCGTTCGCCGATGTCGAGCGCGCGGGCGCGGTGCTCGGCGTGCTCGATTCCGATCTGGGCCAGCGTGTGGTTCATGGCCCACTGCAGCCGGTCCGGTGCGTCCTTCATCTCCGCCTCGACGGTGTCCAGCAGTCCCGGCAGGTCCAGCCCCTCGGGTTTCTTGGCCACCCGTTCGGTGGTCAAGGCCCAGCCGGCACTGGCGACCACCGGGTCCGGATCAGCGGTCCAGGCCACGCGCAGTTCTTCGGCGTGCGGGCTTTTCTTGACCACATAGTTCACCAGCCAGTCGTGCACCTTGGGAGCACGCGACTCGCGCAGCATCGCATCCAGTTCATCTCGCTCGAAGGCCTTCGGCCGGCAGATCAGCAGTGCCAGCAGCCGGGCCGCGGTGTTATCCGTGGCCCACAATTCGCGGGCCAGATCCTGCTGGGTCTTCAGCCGCTTCGCCACCGCACGCAGCTTGGACAGGTTCACTCCGTGATCGTCGCCGCGCTTCTCGTTCGCCTCGCGCATCTTCGGATCTTCCAGCGTGGCCAACTCGGCCATCACCTCGGCCACCGTCGCCTCGGACATCTCACCCTCCCGGTCACTCACGTCTGAGATTCAGCCTACTGGAGCAACTGCTCACGCCCGCAGTCCGGAGAGACAGATGAATTCCCGAATTCACTGGGCTCAGTACGGCCGGAAGCCGCGGGCGGACCTGCGCGGTCGGAAGTTGGCGGCGGGTCGGCGCGGTCGGAAGTTGGCGGCCGGTCGGCGCTGGACCGCTAATAATGGCCTGCTGCCCCGCCGCGTGCCAGCGTCAGAGCGGGCACGCTTTCGCAGCGATAGCAGCCTGGCCAGAGCGTAACGATCCACCGTTCCTGCCTTCTTACCCTGCAGCAGCCAATGGCCGATCATGTCGATCCCTTCCTGCACCCCGGTAACGGGAATTCCAGTCGGGGAAATCTGGCGCCCCGGCGTGAACGTGACATCCCCCGGGGCGTTCGCATGGACTATGACATGGCACGTCATTTCAGCCCCGACCTTGGCGGTCAGCGGGTGGGTCTGGAGGACATCCATGTGAATAGGCCTCCGCCTCAGCCCGCGCGGATGGACGGAAGCCAGTGTCTCGCTATCGACCCATTGATATTGCCCGGGCTTCCAGAACTTGGAGTCGACATAGACCACCCGGTCCCCATTGATTACTGCGTGATCAACGTCCGCCACATGACTGCCCGGGAACCGCAACCCGTGGAGGATGCGCGTCCCGGGAATGGCCAGCAACATTTCCAGCGCCTGCGCCGTCCACCGCTCGCCCTCCACACCTTTGGCGATGTCCTCCCGCCGAAAACGGGTCCACCCACTAAGCAACGCGTCGCCGGGTGCGCCGAAGACCAATTGCCGGGCAGTTGCCATGGACACCGCCTTGCCCCAACGCCGACCCACGACCTTAATGATCAGACAAAGAACCAGCACCAGGGCGACGGCGACCGGCCAGAAAGCGGGCGCGCGGCCGAACGCCACACTCGGCATTGCGCTCAAGAGGACCAGTGTCAGGGCAAATCCCAGCAGCATCACCCCGATGATGATCAGCACGCGCAGTGCGTTGTAGCTGCGACCGATCCGTTCCGCTGCTGGCGTCGGTGCGGCCAACCACGACAGCTTGTTCGGATCGAATTCCATGAAGGGTGAGTACTCAGTCGAGACCGTCGTCGGTCGCGGAATATCACCCGGCTCTCCCGGACGTTCCATGCAGTTCCCCCAAACCACGTGAAGCAGAGACCGACAGTATGCCTCACGCTGCTCAGGGTGGCCCGAAAGATCCGGTAAAGATTTCCACCAGTGGTATCGACGGGTGGCCCGTTCACTTGCCCTTCGGGCGGTGGAAAAGCTGAGGCGGTTTGTTCGCCGTCATGATGGTCCTAAACGTCTTGGCTCAGTACTTCCCGGTCCGCAGGCTGCCAGCCGAGCGCCGGCGCGACCTCACGTGCCGCGACGGTCAGGATCCGGCGCACCACACTGGCCGGGTAGTCGAAAGGCAGCGCGATGACGAGCTCGTCCGCTGCGGCGAGCGCAACGTCGCCGGCGAGCGCTGCCGCGACCTGCTCGCCGGAACCGGCGGCCACCCGGCCGAACTGGAACGGCAGGTCCGGGTTGCCGCCTTGGCGCTGCGCGTCGCGGTCCAGCAACCACTGCAGTTCCGCCTGTTCCTGCGCATCGGTGTAGGGCGCAATCTGCCGGCTCACCGATGCGTGCGAGCGCCAGCCTGCCACCTTGGCATGCTCCGCCCGGTAGGCCTCGATGCACGCCAGCTGGGCCTCCTCAAAGCTCAGCTCGGTGACCTCGGTGTTGAGCGTGGAGAGCTGCAGGCCGAGCCCCTGCCGCCCGGTACGTTCGGCGCTGGCCAGCGACCCGGCACCGTAGGCGATCCGGCCGCGCAAACCCGGACTGACCGGTTGGACCGGCAGCTCGGCGCCGGCCTTGGCGAACGGCACCTGCTCATCGGCAACGGCAATCGTCCGGCCTTCCACCGCGTGCAGGAACCGCTGGACGCGCTCGTCCACTACGGCCCGCAGGCTGCCGTCGATCGAGCCGTATGCCTGCGCGAACGTTCCCTCGTTGTTGGAGTAGCCGGAGCTCAGCCCCAGTTCCAGCCGGCCGCCGGTCAACAGGTCCACGGTGCCGGCTTCCTCGGCCAGCCGGACGGGGTCCTCGAAGCGGATCGGCGTGACCGACGTGCCCACCCGGATCCTCCTGGTCCGCTGGGCGGCCGCGGCCAGGAACGGCAGCGGCGCCGAGAGGTAGTGCTCCAGATGGCGATGCCGGACGTAGCCGACGTCGTAGCCAAGGTCCTCCGCCAGTTCGAAGAGCTCCAGCCCCTCATCTAGGCCCCGGGACCGGCCGCCACCAATTCCGGAGTGCTCAACAAAGGCCAGGAAACCCAAGCGGAAGGGCTGCGGGGCGGCATCGGTCATGGAGTTGGTCCTTTTCGGTGGCTGGGCGCTGGTCTTCCAGTCAATAATGCGTGCGGTTCTACCGCGTCCCGGCGTTACGTTTCACTACGTCACGGTCGGACTTACGTCACAGGCGGACGGGGGATTGATCCTGGCCAGGCGTTCGTTGTCACGGGGAGACCAGACGAGAGCAGGGGCCCTTGCCAACCGAAACCAGACACCGCCCACGTCTGCACGCGCGCAGGACCGTCGTCGTCCTCGGCATCGACGGGGCAGGGAAAACGACGACGGCGGCGGCGCTGGTCACGGCCGAGCAGGCGGCGGGCAGGGCTGCCCAGTTGGTGCGCAATCCGGCCGGACGGCGTTGGCTGTCCCGGGTCGCTGCACGCTGTGGCATCGGCGTTGCGTCGCGCTGGGCTGACCGGTTCGAGTCAACGGTGCGCCTGATCAACGTGCTGACCGCCCAACTGCGGGCGGCCGTGTTCCCCGGCACCACAGTGATGGACCGACACTTGCCGTGCCAACAGGTGCTGCGCGCCGTGCGCGGCCTGCCCCGGGGACGATTTCTGCCCTGGCTGGTCCAGGTATTGCCACGGGCGGACACGGTGGTGCTGCTGGACCTGCCTGCCGCGGCAGCTCAGGCGCGGATCAGCGCGCGGGGTGAGGATTCCGAGTCGACGGCCTATCTGCGGGCGGCACGCGAGGCGTACCTGCGGATGGCCAGGTCCTCGGGCTGGCGCGTGGTCGATGCGTCCGGGTCCCGCAGCGAGGTGCTGGATCGGGTTCTGGCCGCAGTGGCTCCGCCAGGGAAGTAGCTGGAAACCCGCTGCCCGGAGGCTGCACTGCGTGTCCGCCCGGTGATAGCTACGCCCACCCGCCCGCCTGCAACGCCCCTCCCGCCCGGTAGCGGCACGTCCCCACCATGGGGAGTGCTCCCCATTCAGTTCATGGCGTCTTCGTGGAACAGTGGCCGAGGAACGGTTAACCACGGAGGGCGGAACGGGCATGGGCAGCTGGCGGGTCAATCCGAGGCAGCTCCACATGGTCCTGGTGGATGTGGCCGCCGACGGCCAGTCGCTGGACAAGGCGGCAGGCGACGCCGCAGCGGCCGGCGAGCAGGCGGCGTCGTTGTTTGGCAGCGCCGTCGACGTGGCGGATGCCTTCGCCGGGTTCTGGTCGCCGCGGCGCGACGTCGGCCAGCGGATCGCCGGCCTGGTCTACGGCAAGTCCCGGGTGGTGGCAGAGACGGCCGAGCTGTTCGTCGACGCCGACGGGCAGATGTCCGCTGCCGCGGCTGACTTCGCCGAATCGCTGAATGCCGGTGACGCTCCGGTGCTTGCAGCGCGCGGCTTCGGCCCGGTGCCGCAGCCGTGACCACCAGGCTGGGCACTGTCCCTGAGCTCGATGTGCCCTGGGACCAGTTGTCGGATGCTGTGGAGGAGATGTCGCGGCGTGCTGCCTCCGCGGGCAGCTATCTGGTGGATGCGGGCGCTGCGTGGTCGGGGCTGAAGGACGCCTACCGGCAGCCGGATACCGAGCTGGAGGTCCACGCCGCGCTGACCGAGCTGGATGGTCCAATGCAGGAGTGGACCGCAGCCTTGGCCGCAGCCCGCGATGCGTTGGCAGCGTTCGTTTCCGCGGGCCGACCGCTGCAGGCGGAGGCGGAGGAACTGGCTGCCGCACGGCCCGCACTCGCCGCCCACCTGGCCACCGCGCTGGACGGCGACGGCGCACAGGGCGACAACCAGGCGGAGCGCGCCCTCCGCCGAGCGGAAGCGTTCAATGGCCGAATAGCCGCGCTGCGGGCTGACTGGCAGGCGCTGAGCTCCGAGACCTCCGCAGCGCTCAAGGGCATCAGCGGCGGCACCCTCGACTCGCTGCCGGCCACCCCGCTGCTGGCCGCCTCCGCTTCGCTCCCGGCGGCACCGCCGTGGGCCAGTTTTACCAGCGGCCTGAACGAGCGTTTCGGCCCGCTGACTCCGGAATCGTACCTGGCCTCGCTGACCGGGCTCACCGATCAGGAACTGCGCGACTGGGCGGCGGCCAACCCGGAAGGCGCTGCCTTGCTGGCCGCCAACACACTGCCGGCCTTGCGGTTGCCCGGCTCCGCCGAGGCGGTGATGGCCCAGGCCATGGCCAACGACGCCGCACTCACCGAAGCCGGGATCAGCGCCATCCGGGACGCCTGGAAGGGGCTGGCGCCGGATGACCAGGAACGCCTGCTGCTGCTCTACCCGGCGGTGTTCGGCGCGCTGAACGGGGTTCCGTTTGCCAACCGGATTCGCGCCAACACCCTGACCGCCGCTGGCTACCGCGAAACGGTGGCGACCCAGCAGGAGCGGCTCGGCGCCAAGCCGGACCTCAACGACTACCTTGCTGACGCACGAAATACGCACGGGCATCCGCGGGCCGTGTACCAACAGGCTTACAACCGCTACACCGCGGATCTCGAGGATTGGCAGGCGGAGCACAACCGGCTGGCGACGCTGCGCTCGGGACTGGACTTCGCCGTCGAGAATCGGCTGCAGGTGGTGATGCTCGGGCTGGAAGGCGATGGACGGATCGTCACCATGGACGGGGCGCTGGGGCCGGGGACCCGGACCATCGCCACCCTGGTGCCGGGGACCGGCGCGGACCTGGGCCAGCTGGAAGCCTACACACACCGGCTGGATGCGGTGAACGGCGAGCCCTCGGCGGACACGGTCTCCTTCTACTGGCAAGGCACGGATCTGCCGGATGAGATCAGCGACAACATCACCGCCTCGTTCAACGAGGACGGCGGCCCGTTGCTCGCGGCGTTTGACCATGCGCTGGATCTGGAAGCCCGGTCCGATGCCCGGACCACGTACATCGGCTACAGCGCCGGCGGCTCGCTGCTGGGCACCGGCGAGCGCGAGGGCCTGGATTCCACCAACATTGTCTACGTGGCGCCCGCCGGCACCGGGCACAACGTGGGCAGTCCGGCGGACACGGCCAACCCGGACGCGAACCGCTACTGGCTGCAAACCCGCGACGACCCGATCTCCGCCGCACAGCTCCTCGGCGGCGGCTACCACGGCTCGTCCTTCTGGCGCGGCGGCAGTCCCACCGCCATGGATCCGGTCCGGCTGGAGACCGGCTTCCTCGCCCCCGAAGACTCCGGCTCGCTGATGGGCGGGCACACCGACTACTTCCGGCGGGACTCCACCTCGGCCACCAATATCCAGGGCATCATCGAAGGCACCGAGGTCAGCCCCTACGTCGAGGACCAGATCCACCAGACCTACTCCGCCTACGGCCCGCTCATCGTCAGCCCGCTGGAGCAGAATCCCGAGGACTACGCCTATGGCAACCTTGAGACCGTGACGGTTGAAAGTCTGGAGAAATGACCATGCGGGAGTCCTTCCCACCGCACCGGCCGTCCCGTCTGCGCGGCAGAGCACGACGGCGGCCGCCCGGCTTCGCCGCGTCCCTCACCACCGCGGCTGCCCTGTCCGCCATCATCCTAGGAGGCTGCGCGATGCCGCAGGAGAACCAACCGCAGGAGAGTCAGGCAACCTCGCAGGACTACGGCCGCCAGCTGGAGCAGTTGCTGGCCCAGGCCATGGCGGAGGCCTCCTCCGCCGCCGACCTGAAGGTGAACGTCCTCCGCGAAGAGACCTGCCTGCGCCCCGAGAACGAACAGCCGCAGACCCAGACCGCCTGGATCGCCCGCGCCACCGGCGAGGTCGCGGACACCGAGCAGGCCAACACGACCCTCGACGCTGCCGCCGGTTACCTGACCGCGCAGGGCTGGGAGCAGAAGAACGAAACGACCGCGCAGACCGGCGACGTGCGCAAACTCTACTTCCGCAACGGCGACCTCGGGGCCACCGCCGCCCACCACACCCTCGGCGGCCCCGGCACCGTGGTGCTCTCCTTCAGCAGCCCGTGCCTGGACCACCCCGAGGACCACCGCATGGTCCGCTCCGAACAGGACCCGGAGTACGGCAAGAACAGCCAGTACTACGACGACGGCGCCTGAGCCGCTTTCGGCAAACTTCCCGCCGCGGGCCGTCGCGTCCTTACCAGTCCGACCATTTATATGCAAAGGAATGAAACCCGGTTCCTTGCTGTTCCAGTCAGTGACACCCCCTTGAGGGTGTACAAACAGGCGGTCTATAGCACGTCGAACCGGGCAGAGACCGCCGGAGCAGTGAAAAGGAGACAACTACATGACTGTTCAGGACAAGGTCGCACTCGTTACCGGCGCAGGCCAGGGCATCGGCCGGGCCATCGCACTTCGTCTGGCCAATGATGGTTTCAACGTCGCCATTGCGGACATCGAACCGCAGCGCTCGAAGGGCGAAAGCGTCGTCGCCGAAATCGAGGCCCTCGGCCGCAAGTCTGTTTTCGTGGCCGCCGATGTGTCCAAGAAGGACCAGGTTGTTGCTGCTGTGGAAACTGCTGCCGATGCATTGGGCGGCTTCGACGTGATCGTCAACAACGCCGGCATCGCGCAGATCAAGCCCGTCCTGGAAATCACCGAGGAAGAGCTCAACCAGATCTTCAGTGTCAACGCCAACAGCGTGGTCTGGGGCATCCAGGCAGCTGCCGCGAAGTTCGAAGAGCTCGGCCACGGCGGCAAGATCGTCTCCGCCGCGTCGATTGCCGCGATCCAGGGTTTCCCGATCCTGAGCGCCTACTCGGCCTCCAAGTTCGCCGTGCGCGGCTTCACCCAAGCCGCCGCCCAGGAACTGGCACCCAAGGGCATCACGGTGAACGCGTACGCGCCGGGCATCGTCGGCACCGGCATGTGGGAGCTCATCGACAAGGAGCTCAGCAAGATCAACGGCAAACCGATCGGTCAGAACCTGAAGGAGAACGTCGAGGGCATCGCGCTCGGCCGGATCGAGACACCGGAAGACGTCGCCAAGATCGTCTCCTTCTTTGCCGGCCCTGATTCCGACTACGTCACCGGCCAGGTCCTGCTGGTGGACGGCGGCATGCTGTACAACTGATACTCCCGCCTCTTAAAAGGGAACGACGGCGTCCCTTCCCTTTCATGGGGAGGGACGCCGTCTTCGCAGTTGGGAAGGGTCTAGAGCGGATACTGCCCAGGGTCACGCCGCATCGTAATCCACCGGGTTTCGGTGAACGCGTCGATGTTCGCCTGTGCGCCTCCGTGGCGAGACCCGGTCCCCGATGAGCCCACGCCACCGAATGGTGCGGTCGCTTCATCATTCACGGTCTGGTCATTGATATGTACGATGCCGGTCGGGATTCGTCGGGCAAGCTCCAATGCCCCGAGTGCGTCGCGGCTAACGATGCCGAGCGACAGTCCGTATTCCGTGGCCGAGGCAAGCTCAACAGCCTCATCGTCCGTAGCGTATGAAACTACCGAAGCCACCGGCCCGAAAACTTCCTCGCAGTAGGCCTCCGCGCTCTTAGGCGGGTTCGCCAACACAGTGGGCCGGTAGAACAACTCATCATAGGTACCGCCGGCAGCAAGTGTGGCGCCTTGCGCTACCGCATCCTGAACAAGGGAGTGGACACGGTCACGCTGCACTTCGTCAATGAGCGGCCCGAGGTGCACCTGTCCTGCTGCTGGATCACCCACCACCATTGAGTCAGCCTTGGCTGCGAGCTTTGAAACGTATTCCTCAAAGCGTGATTCGTGCACGATGTGGCGGCCCACCGTCATGCAAATCTGGCCCTGATGCAGGAAAGAGCCCCACGTCGCCAGATTGACTGCTTGATCGACGTCGACGTCCTCCCTCACGATGAAGGCGGAATTGCCGCCAAGTTCGAGGTGCGCCCGCTTGAGATGCTTGCCAGCGAGCTCGCCAACGCTTCGCCCCGCACGCGTGGACCCAGTAAAAGCTATGACGCGGACCTGTGGATCGGCCACCATCGCTTCGCCTACATCGGCACCGCCGGGTAGGAGTTGAAGCAACCCCTTCGGCAACCCTGCCTCTTCAAAAATCCGAACCAGTGAGATGCCACCTGTGACTACCGTTCTGGGGTCCGGCTTTAGGAGAACGGCATTACCGAGAGCTAGCGCCGGGGCAACAGCTCGAATTCCCAGGATCAGCGGCACGTTGAAGGGGGAAATAACTCCCACGACTCCCACAGGTACCTGCTCAGCCAGCGAGAGCCGCGGCTCTTCGCTGGAGAGGATGGATCCGAGCGGCGCGGAGGGCAAGGTTGCCGCCTCGTAGCATTCTGCCGCCGAAACGTGCAGCGCGAACCCTGCGAGCGGTGGGATCGCGCCTACTTCGCGAATGTTCCAACCACTGATTTCTTCGGCGTGCTGCTCCCACAGTTGACCGGCGCGGCGCATCACTGCGGCTCGCTCGGGATGCGGAGTGGCCGCCCATTCCCGCTGCGCCTGGGCGGCGCTGTCGGCGGCACGGCGGACATCCGCCGGTCCCGCCAGACCAACAGTTGCTAGTGTTTCCCCGGTCGCCGGCGCAATCGATCCGAAGGTCCCGCCCGCGCCCTCCACCCACTCGCCGTCGATGAAGATTTTTCCGGTGAACACCGACTCGTCAATGAGCGGAGATGCCACTTCAGTTACTGCAACCATGTTTCCTCCTGCGTTTGTTTTGTTATTGAAGTCGACTGAATGCTGGTTATTCGTCCTGTTGGAGATCACGTGCGATCGCTGCGACAGCCGATCGGATCAAGGGAGCAAGCCGCCGCTCATCCCAGCGTTCTGGGGCAACGACCATTTCCACTGCTGCCTTCGAATACCCCTCGTCGGCGAGAATTGGAGCGGCTATCGCTACGCTCCCCTCGCCAATTTGCACTGCGTACCCGCGCCTATGCCACTGCTCCAAAACATCGTCCCCCGCGTTTTGATTCACGAAGGCAGGCATGTCGCGCGGATGCAGCCGGCGCAGGATCTGCTCCCGCCAGGCCTTTGGCTGCGCCGCAGTGAGGGCAACGCCCATAGCTGTTGCCAACAGAGGGAAAACGCGGCCCTCTTGAGCGTTTGTCCGTGCGGACTGCGGGCCTTTGACATGCCCGACGTACATCACCTCTGCCGTTTCGGGAACGTCGGTTGTCATGACTCCGAGGAAGATATTCTCGCCGCTGGCGTCATACAGCCGAGTGAGGTGCACTTGGGCTGCGTGGCGCAGGTGCAGTTGGATTGAGGAGTGTTGCGCTAATTCCCATACGAGTGAACCAACGCAGTACCGACCGCCCGAGGTGCGGGTCAAGAGGCCAAGGCTGACCAGGTCGCCAATCAAGCGGTGGACAGTGGAGCGAGGAATTCCCGATCACTCAACGAGGTCCTTGGCCGAAAGCGTGTACTCCGCCTGTGTAAAGCACCGCAGTAAGGCAACGGCACGCGCAAGCAGTGGCGCGACGGCCACCTCGTCCTCAGTTGCGGCGCCATGCATCATCGTTGGGCGGAAAATGGCGGGAGCCTCCGTAAACTCATCTAGCTCACGACCATTTGCTCTCACTGCTGGCTCCTCACTGTCCTCAACCTCGGCCTGCCTTCTCCCGAAGGACAAAAGGACTGCCCTGTCAGCATCGGGTCAGTGACCTCTTTCACACTATCGAAAGGGATCGGATCGACCTTGCGTTACGCCACATCCTTATTGACTAGGAGCGCACTCCCAACGACGCCTCCACGTGTTTTGCGGTTGACTCCGGCACGCGCCTCCCGCGGGCTCAACCCGAAGTGCTTCTTATATGCCCGGCTAAAGTGTGTCGGTTCGAGGAAACCCCACTTGGCAGCAAGTTCGCTGACGGATTCGCTGGCCAGGGACGGATCGACAAGATCGCGGTGGCATCGTTCGAGACGCCGCTCGCGTACCCACGAGCTCACGGTCAGGCCGTTGCGTTGAAAAAGCGCCTGCAGGTACCTGGAGGAGATGAAGTGCGCGGAGGCGATGGAAGCAAGTTTCAGGTCCGGATCGCGCAGGTTGTCTTCGATGTATCCCATGACCTGACGGAGCATTCGACTAGCGTGTGTGGCTTCCTCGGGTGCGAGGTCGAGTTCCGAGACAAGCATGGTGCCCAACAAGTCAACGATGTTATGCGGCAGTCTTGAGCCTCCTGGCCGGGCAAAGTGATCGAGCTGCATCATCAGCTGGGAGATAAAAGGGGAAACGCTCGCAGCGAGTCCGTGGGACCGGTCGAAGCGAACCGCAGTAAGCTGTGCCACCATCTCCGGCGGCAATGCGATCATGTCCCGGGGGAACATCACGATCGCCGTTCTCGCTCCCTCGCTTGAAATGACGGAATAAGGGCGGGTCGTGTCATAAATCGCCAGATCGCCCTGGCGTAAGACCGCTTCGCGCGAGTCTTGCATCACCATGCCCTCACCCTGCAGCATGAGGCTTAGCTTGTAGAACTCCCCGGTGGCGCATTCGCGGATAAGCTCCGGCGTACGTTCTACCGTGTGCTCTGGAGCGGTCACTTCGAAGCAGAACACCCTGTCCCGGCCGGCGGTTCGCATGCGTCCAACGAACGCATTGGCGTGCCTGCTCTTCACTGACAGCGGCATGACCGAGGTGCGCACGAGGTCGGCAAACTCGTCAATCGTCCGCGTGACAGTCGTTTGCACGCCCGGCCCGGCCCCTAACATTGCGACCCTTGAAGCGTTCACAGAAACCTCGCTCTTCGTGCTTGTTGCCATTGGAGTGAGAGCTAGATTACATCTGGGAATTTCTCGCCGAATGGAACATTCCCATCCCATGGGACGATCCCTCAGATTGAACGTTTCATGACGCCATTCAGACAACAGATGGGCTGCGGCTTGAAGCCGCAGCCCATCTTTTGTCGTGTTTCCGCGTCAGGGGAAGGTCACTACCGTGCGCCCGATGTGACTCGTCATCTCCGCGTAGGCCTCATTCACCTCATTCAGCGAGATGGTCCGAGAGACGAGCTCATCGAGCTTGAAGCGTCCTTCGTCGTAGAGCGCGACAAACTGAGGAATGTCTCGCAAAAAGTTGGTAGATCCGTTGAAGATCGGACGGATCCGCACTTGGTTCCAGATGAAGTCCGGCCCGATGCTGATCTCCAGTGTGGCCCCTGGCTTGTTGATCCCGATCACCCCCAGTTCACCCGCTCGGCCCACTGACTCGTATGCCTGCTTTGTCACCTCAGGCCGCCCAACAAAGTCGAAAACGTAGTCCGCGCCGCCTTCTGTGAGCTCCCTGATGGCCGCGACCGGATCCTGGCTGGCAGAGTTCACCACGTCAGTCGCGCCGAACTTTGTCGCATATTCGAGTTTTTCGTCCGCAACGTCGACCGCAATGATGCGTGAGGCTCCAGCGAGCAGCGCTGCCTGGATAGCAGTCAAGCCCAGGCCGCCGCAGCCGAACACTGCGACTGTCGAACCTTCCGGAACCTTCGCTGCGTTAATCACAGCGCCTGCGCCGGCCAGAACCCCGCATCCAAGAATGCAGGCGATCTCGTGCGCGATGGGCCGGTCAACTCGGACCAGATTGTTTTCATGCAGCAAGACTTGCTCCGCAAAACCGCCCAGATTCGCGACGGCCGTGACAGGTACGCCGTCAAGCGTCAACCGCGGCTCCTGCTCCTCCGTGCGCGCCACAAAGCCGGGGTTGCTGCACATATTGATGTCGCCTTGCTGACAGGCAGCGCAGCTTTCACAGTGGGACTGCAGCGAGGCAACGACATGGTCGCCGACCGAAAAACGAGTGGCTTCCGGCCCGACTGCTGCCACCACACCTGAGATCTCGTGCCCAAGTATGGCCGGGACTGGCCATCCACCCAACGAACTGGCGGTCAGGTCGCTGTGGCACAGTCCGCTTGCTTTAACTTCCACCAGCACCTCCCGACCGATGGGGGCAGCGATATTAACATCTGCGAGCCGGAATGATGATCCGATCTCGTCGAGTACGAGGGCTTTCACGATAGTTCGCTTCTTTCAACTAGCTTGTTTTAAAAGTTGGTGACCACAGCGCGCGCCACGGCACCGCCAGCGAGCAGTTCATAACCGCGATCAATCTCATCGAGCGTGATCCGCTCAGAAACAAGGTCAGCCAGGTTAAAGCGGCCCTGCAGATACAAGTCCGCGAACATGGGGATATCGCGATGCGGATTGGTTGACCCCATGGCCACACCCACGATCCGCCGCTGCGGCAGGACGATCTCGCCGAACAGGTCCAGGTCCAGACGGCTTCCCGGCTTTTGCACGCCAATCAGCAGCGCCGTTCCGCCGACGCTCAGCATGCGCACGGCCTGCTCCGCCGTAGGCTGCAGACCGATCACCTCAAACGAGAAGTCCACGCCGCCGCCCGTGAGTTCTTTGACCGCCTCGACTGCGTCGCACTGACCTGCGTCGACGACGTCAGTGGCACCAAACTTCTTCGCGAGCTCCAGCTTTCCGGGCTGCAGATCCACCGCAATAACCCGCGAAGCACCTGCAAGCACAGCACCCTGGATGGTGTTCAAGCCAACGCCACCGCAACCGATAACGGCAACAGTATCGCCGGGCCGGATGCCTGCGGTGTTGATGGCAGCCCCCGCTCCCGTGACGACCCCACACCCGAGCAGGCAGGCGACGTCATACGAGACTTCCTCAGGCAACGGAATAGCAAGGTTTTCATGCACCAGGACATGCTGGGCGAATCCGCCCACGCCCATGAACTGGGTCAGCGCTTCCCCGCGGCGCGAGATGCGAGGAGCATCCGAGGGTTCCCGTTCGAGGCTGGTGGTGCGCTGGCAGCGGTAGGGCCGAGCGGCCCGGCATTCTCGGCAAATACCGCACCCAGCTACCATGCACACCACCACCCGGTCGCCGACCTTTACCGAGGTGACGTCCGCTCCTATCTCGACTATGTCCCCCGCCACTTCGTGACCGAGCAGTGCGGGCATCCGGAACCCGAGTCCGTGTTCAGCTATGGACAGGTCGCTGTGACACAACCCGCTCGCTCGGACCTGCACGACGATCTCGTGCGGTAGAGGATCCGCCAGATCCACGTTTTCGACACTGAATCCCGAGCCGGGTGCGTTGACAACAGCGGCACGCATCAGACAACAGCTCCCTCATGCAGTTCGCTCTCCCGGTCGTCGACGCCATGGAACGGTGCCGGCGGTCCGGCTAGGAAGAAGAAGCCAGGTGTCCCGCTCCCTTCTTCCGGCGTTCCCGTGCACAAGTACAGGTTGTCGTTCACCTTCCGGACCTCATCGAGGAAGCCGATGCTCCCCGCGGCATTGTCGAAGTCGCTGTACTTAAGCATCAGCGTCTCCTTGCCGTCGATCGGAGAAGTCCCGCGGTGCACTCCGAACCGGTCGCGTCGCAGGACTGTACCGTCTGGCGTGCGCAAGCGGTTGTAGCCGGAGGCTCCGTCGCCCTCTTCACCCGGAATACCCTTACCTAGCCAGAAGATGCCGTCGCCGGCTTTGACACGTTCAAGGGCAGCCGCGAACGTCTCCTCGCTCTGGCCCAGATAGTCGATCCCGGCGTACTCCCCCGCCACGTCACCTAGTGCGGGCGCTTCCAACGACTTGAACAGGTTCATCAATGCGTCGTAGTCCAGGGCTGCAAGATGGGACACTTGCCAGTGCTCAATGGGATCTGCATGAAGCATTTTCTTCTCCTCTTTCCGTGATTCATCTCCACTGGTCCGGTGTGGACCACCGTCCAGGCATTTTCGCGTGGGAAGTTATACTCGGTCGCTCATCTTGCGGCCTCGGCCATAGAGCGCCATGGCGATCAGAATGACGGCGCCGTACAGTATCTGCTGGTCACTCGTTGCGAGCCCATGTCCGATAAGCACCGTCGTGATTACAGTCAGCATCAGGGCGCCAATAACGGTCCGGGAGTAGTCGCCGGGCCCGCCGAACACGGTGCCGCCAATAATGACCGCCGCAAGACTTTGGAAAAGGTACGGGCCGCCGATCGAGGTGTTAACCGTTCCTGAGAACGCCGCCAACACGACTCCTGCCAGTCCGGCAAAGAGCGCGCTCAGCGCGAACACAACAATCCACATGCGCCGTACCTTGATGAGTGACAATCCTGCGGCGCGCCCGTTGGCCCCGGCCGCCAGCATCCGCCGGCCCACTGCAGTGCGGTGGATGAAGATGGCCAAGGCGACCGTGACCACAGCCCAAATCGCGATGACAGGCGGGAACGGTAGTCCAAATGTTGTTGATCGAAGTGAAGTCAGCGCCATCAGCCACCCCGGCGCACCGCCAGCGATGGTGCCTTCTGTCTGGATCTGCATGAGCCCCAGCGCAAAGGTGCCCATTGCCAGCGTGACGACCAGTGGCTCCACATTGAATCGGTGGCAGACCCAACCCACAAAACCGCCCAGGATCGCGGTGAACGGGACGAGCAAGAGCAACGCGGTGGTGAAGCTCATGCCATAGAGTTGCGTGAACTGCGTGACGAATACGGCACCGACGACGAGAAAGTTCGCCACCGACATGTCCACACCGCCGATGAGGATCGCCAGTGTTTGACCGATTCCCGCCAGTCCGACGAGGGACGCGAGAATCAGCAACGACTTCACGCTATTCTCCGAGGCGAAACCGTCTAGGGTGAAGGCACCGACGAGGAACGCGACGACTGTAATGGCAATCTGCAGGAGCGGGAATTTGCTCTGCGCCCGGGCCAGTAGTTCAGTCGTGCGGGGACGCTCGTCAATGGTGGGCTCAGCCGCGGCCGACAGGGTTGTCATGAGTTATTCTCCTTACGTGGCGCGGCAATGATCGAGCCGGTGATGACGGCGAACAAGAGCAAGGCGCCAAAGACGAGATTCAGCCAGACCTGGGAAACGTTGAACAACGTCAACATGTTCTGAACCAGGAAGATGACGGCGGCGCCGGCGACAGCGCCCAGCAAGCCGCCTCGGCCTCCAGTAATCACAATGCCGCCGAGGGCGATAGCGGTGATGGCACCAATGACGTATGAAGAACTTGTCGATGCGTCGGCGGAACTCACCAGCGCCGTCAGGGCGATCCCGCCGACCGCGGCTATCACGCCGCCAATGGCGTAGGAAGCGACGCGGATGAGCCCCACGTTGACCCCCGCAGAAAAAGCGGTTGCGTCATTGCCGCCGATTGCATAGAGGTTCCGGCCGAAGGCTGTCCGCACGAAAAACGACCAAAGAGCGAGCGGTACTCCAATTGTCAGCAGCGCACCGGGAATGAACCACACCTGGCTGGCCAAGTTGAGCACCCACCCGTCGAACAGGATCACGGGCGTGGGAGCCAGTCGCAGGTTTATCCCGGCGAGGATGAACATCGAAGCCAACGAGGCCACAATCGGAGGAAGGCGCAGCACGACCGCGAGAAGGCCGTTCAGCGTACCGAGGACTGCACCCACTACCAACAGGATGGGAATCGCAATGTAACCGCCCAGGCCGGCGGGCGTAAGGTAGCCGACCAACAGGATTGAGGCGAAAGTCATCTGTGCACTGATCGAAAGATCGATCCCGCCTCCAATGACTGCCGCTGCGGTCGCCATCGCGGCCAGCGCGATAGGGGCGAATGCCGCGAGTTGTTGTACCGGTCCGAAGTGCGGTTGCACCGCGATGTTGATCGCCAGCATGACAACGGTCAGAATCGTCGCAAAAGCGGCGGGACGCAGCCGGAAGAACAGCCGCATGCTCTCCGCGAGCGGAACCTTGGGGGCGACACTATTACTGGTTCTGCGCAAGACCGTGCTCATCGCGGCTGTCCTTCCCGAAGAAACTTGCAACCAGGCCCTGCCTGGTCAGATCCATATGGTGGAACTCGTGGGTGCACTCGAAGTCATCGAAGACGAGCACCCGATCCATGAGTTCCACATGTTCATCGACCTCTGTGGAGAGCATGACAACGGCCATGCCTTCGGCGGTCAGTTCGCCGAGGAGACGGTAGAGGTCCCGCTTGGCGTTGATATCGATGCCACGCGTGGGATCGTTCAGCAATAAGATCTCGGGTTTCGTTGCCAACCAGCGGGCGATGATGACCTTTTGCTGGTTGCCACCGGAAAGCGTAGTGATCGCGTTGGTTGTGTTCCCGGTCTTGATGCTGAGTCGTGAGACGTAATCGCTGAAGCGTCGCGCCGCAGCGCGGGGGCTGAGGAATCCTCCCCTGACATCCTCATTTACTGTGGCGATGGAAAAATTGTCGAGTATGGACATCCACTCAAAGAGAGACTCGCCCCGCCGCTCTCGCGGCACATATGCGATCCGCTTGGAGTGGGCATTTTCCCGATTGGAGATGACCGCTTCGCGGTCGCCTTCTGTCCGCACCACGTCGCCGGACACATTGCCGAGCCCCGCGAGAGACTTCAGAAATACGTCTTGCCCCTGCCCTTCGAGTCCTGCCAAGCCGACCAGTTCCCCGGCCCGAATCTGGACATCGATAGGGGCTTGTCCCGGCGCCAGCGAGAGCCCCCGTGTTTCCAGAACTACCGGTGCATCCGTGACATGCTCCCGCGTCTCAACCCGGGCGGCAGCGGGGGCCAAGTGGTCGCTTCCGGTCATCATCACCACTAGTTGCTCAGTCGTCCACTTCTCGTCGTCGACAGTTCCCACAGTGATGCCGGAGCGAAGGACGGTGATGCGGTCACCTATCTCCTCGATCTCATCCATTCGATGCGTGATGAGCATGACGCCCACACCTTCTGCGCACAGCCGCTTGACCACGCGGAACAGCCGTGAGCGGCTGTCATAGTCCAGGGCCGATGTCGCCTCATCCAGAATCAGGACGCGCGGGTTTCGCAGCAGGGCGCGGGCAATGCTGCAAACCTGCCGGTCGCTGAGCGAAAGATCCTCAACACGGGAGTCGAGCCGCGGCGGGTGCTCGAGGAGTTCGGCGAGGATCTTCTGGGCACGCTTAGCCTTGTCCGTTTTGCGTACCTTCGTGGTGAAGGACCCGTCTGCACCCAGCCACAGATTGTCCAACACTGTTCGGCTGCCCACCGAGAGTACTTCTTGGAACACAGTCACAATGCCGGCGGCCTGCGACGCCCGGGGTGAGGTGAAGCTTTTAAATCGGGTGCCATCGACGGAAATCTCACCGCTATTGGGGGCATGAATTCCACTGAGAATTTTGACGAGGGTAGATTTACCCGAACCGTTCTCCCCCACGAGCGCGTGAACCTCACCGGCGCGAATGCTGAACGAAGCGTCCCGAACGGCGACGGTAGGGCCGAACCGTTTGCTGAGCGACTGCACGTCCAGCAGCACGCCACCAGGCTCAGATCGATGTGTCTTCGCTTCAGGAGCGCGGAGTTTCGCGTCCATTTTCGCTCACTTTCTTCTTGTAGGGCACAGGGGTGCCCAACCGACCGGTGCGGGCCAGCCGCCGAGGCGGCAGCCAGATCCGCACCGGCCCTGGGTCTACTACTTGCCGGGGTTGGTGAAGTAACCGTTAAGGTATTCCGCGGGAAGCAGTGAACCGACCGTCTTGGTTTCTTCCGCCGAGGTGGTCGACGCGCCTGGCACTGCGTAGTCGTCGATGTTCTCGTTCGTGATGAACTGGGTTTCAAGAGCGATTTGGTTGATCTTCGGGCCTTCGCCCTTCATGGTGCGAAGTGCCACCTCCCACAGCGCTTCGCCGAACTGGGTGCCGGTGCCCGGGACAGCCAAGCCTTCATACCCATCGGAACTCAGCTGGTCCCACCAGGCGAGCGAGGCTGCAGTGGGCAGGTTGTCGAGAATCACCGGCATTTGATCACGGCCGGCATCATCGAAGCCGGCGAAAGTTCCGGCGCCCATGGACGCTACCTGGTACACCAAATCGATGTCTTCCGGATGCGACGCCAGGAAGCTCATCACTCCCGATTTTGCGCCCGGGTCGCTGAAGTTCCCGGCGGGGCTGCCCACAATCTCGATCTCATCGCAGGACTCCACCACCTGTTGCGCGGTGGCCACGGACGTGGTGTTGACCGTCATGCCCTCAATGCCCTGGACGATGAGCATGTTGCCCTTGCCGCCGATCATCTCAACACCACGCGCCACAGTCTGGGCAACGCTGTCGAAGCCGTTCGGACTGATGTTGAGGGCGTACGGTGAAGCAACGTATCCAGTGAATGTCACAGTGGGGATTCCCTTTTCGCCAGCGGAATTCACCGCCCCAACGAGGGCTTCGCCCGACAGAGGCTGGGCAATGATGATGTCTGCGCCCTTGCGGACCAGTTGCTCGAACGCGCGCACCTGGTCGGCCGCCGTCACCTCTCCGCCGGCACCTCCCGGTGTCTCGATCAGCAGGTCAGCGATGTCTCCGGCAGCCTTCGAGTCTTTGGCCAAGCGCTTGATCTCAGTGCTCAACGCAGCGGCTACAGGACTCCCCGAGTCCTGCTGCAGATAGCCAACCGTGACGGGACCCTCTGCCACCTTAGATTTAAGCCCGGCCCACGCGCTCGCCTCAACCTTGTCAGGCCAACCGTTGAACGCCGCGCGCACGTCCTCTGGGAGGTCCTTAAGCAGCCCTTCTGGATCATTCGGTTCAACCACGGGTACGTCGCCGCAACTGGCTTCTGCGATTGCGTCCGCCGCGCCTGCATTGCCACCAGCGCTGGAAGATCCGCCGCCGCCGCAAGCTGCCAGAGCGAGGACAGCCGGCAGCGCCAGTGCCATCAGCATGCCGCCGCGGACACGCTCACGGCGCTTCAATTCTGTAGGAGAGAGCTTGGTCATGTTTACTGTCCGTTCTTCAAGTGTCCATCGCCTTTGAAATGAGACACCTACGGCCGCACCGTGTTCGTTTGAGGCGGCCGAGGATCGACGGGCGGATCTGCTGTGATCGCCACCACGGCAACGATATGGCGGCCCAAAGTGAACGGAGAAGGGGTTAGCGGAGACAGTGCGCGCCAGATCACAAGCCATGCGCAGGAGCGCAATCCGCGGCCGTCATCGCCGACTTATCGGCCCGGTACTCGCCTTACTTGAGGAACTTGGACATGCGGCGGTCGGCCAGCAGCTTGCCGCCGGTCTGGCAGGTCGGGCAGTACTGGAGCGATGAGTCGGCGAAGGACACTTCGTGGACGGTGTCGCCGCAGACGGGGCAGGGTTCGCCGGTACGGCCGTGCACGTGCATGGCATTGCGCTTGGAGTCCTTGAGTTCTTTTGCCGGGCGGCCGGAGGCTTGCTTGATCGCCGATTCAAGCACCCGGTGCATCGCCCAATACAGCCGGTCCACGTCTTCGGGGTCGAGCTTCGCGGCGTTGGCAAACGGGGAGAGCTTGGCGGCGTGCAGGATTTCGTCGCTGTACGCGTTGCCGATGCCGGCGATGGCCGACTGGTCGCGCAGCAGTCCCTTGATCTGCCCGCTGTGCGAGGCGAGCATCTGCGCGAAAGCCGGGGCATCGACGTCGAGTGCGTCAGGCCCCAGCCGGGCAATGCCCGGCACATCGAGCGGATCTTTGACCACGTAGACCGCCAGCGATTTCTTGGTTCCCGCCTCGGTCAGGTCGAAGCCGGGCGCCTCCTCGCCGTCGGCCGCGAAGCGCACCCGCAGCGCCATGGCTCCCTTGCCCGGCCGCAGCCGTCCCGGCTTCAGCGCATCGGACCAGCGGAGCCAGCCGGCCTTGGCCATGTGCATCACCAGGTGCGCGTTGCCGGCCGTGATGATGATGAATTTGCCCCGGCGTGCCAGGTCCGACACCGGTTGGCTGCCCAACGCTTCCAGCGGAACATCCGCCGTTTTTAACACGGCGAAGGACAGCACCTCAACGTCCGCGATCCGGGCCGCAGGCCCCTCCGGCGGCAGCAGCTTCGACCGCAGGAAGTCAACGAGCCCCTGCACTTCCGGCATCTCTGGCATGCCCTCACGGTAACGCAAAATGCGGCTGCAGAGGCCCGGAATTGCGCCAGCTTCCCCCTGCGCGCCCGACATCGTCACTCCTGCGGGGGACCACCGTCAAGCCCGCCGCGGGTGATACCCCTCATGAAAACTGGTGAGCTTGCTCACTTTATTGGTGTGCTACACGCGCGCAGGCGTCGAAATTCGTTCCGTTGCTAGCGTCGAAGGTTGGCCCCGAGAGGCCGTGGCAACCCAGCGAGACCGCGACCAGCACAACCATCATGTGAGGTACGAGACCGATATGAGCACGCCGCCCAAGCCCGCCGCGCCCGGACCCGACACACGGGAGGCTCGACCCGAAGCGCAGACCCCTGTCCCGCCCGCCGGCGACGTTCCGCCCGAACCCGAGCAGCGCACCAGAGTCAACAAGACCGTCTTCATCGGCTCCGCAGTCGGTGTGCTGGGCATCGCCCTGTGGGCCATCATCGACCGGGAGTCGGCGGACGCCGTCATCGGTTCCGCCGTGGCCTGGGTGGGCTCCACCTTCGGCTGGTGGTATTCGCTGATTGTCGTCTCCGTCCTCGTCTTCGTGCTCTTCGTGGCCGTCTCCCGGGTGGGCAAGACCCGGCTGGGGCCGGACCATTCGCGTCCCGCGTTCAACCTCTTTACCTGGACGGCGATGCTCTTCGCCGCCGGCATCGGCATCGACCTGATGTTCTTCTCGGTGGCGGAGCCGGTGACCCAGTATCTGGCACCGCCCACCGGCGACGGTTCCACTGTGGAGGCCGCACGGCAAGCCGTGGTCTGGACGCTCTTCCACTACGGCATTCTCGGCTGGGGCCTCTACGCCCTGATGGGCATGGCACTGGGTTACTTCGCCTTCCGCCACAACCTGCCGCTGAGCATCCGCTCGGCGCTCTACCCGATCCTCGGCAAGCGGATCCATGGTCCGCTGGGCCACGCCGTCGATATCGCCGCCATGCTGGGCACCATCTTCGGCATTGCGACCAGTCTGGGCATCGGCGTCGCGCAGCTGAACTTCGGTCTGAGCTTCCAGTTCGGCATCCCGGAGAACACGGTGGTGCAGATCGCGCTGATCGCCGTGGCCGTGGTGATGGCGACCATCTCGGTGCTCACCGGGGTTGAGAAGGGCATCCGCCGGCTCTCCGAACTCAACGTCATCCTGGCCATCTCCCTGATGATCTTTGTTCTGATCACCGGTTCCACGCGTTTCCTGCTGGACGGGATCGTGACCAACATCGGTGACACGCTCTCCCGTTTCCCGTCGATGGCGCTGGACACGTTCGCCTACGACCGGCCGGATGACTGGCTCAACGGCTGGACGCTGTTCTTCTGGGCCTGGTGGATTGCCTGGGCACCGTTCGTGGGCCTGTTCCTGGCGCGCATCTCCCGGGGGCGCACGCTGCGCGAGTTCATCGTGGGCGTGCTGGTGGTGCCGTTCGCGTTCATCCTGCTGTGGATCTCGATCTTCGGCAACAGTGCCCTGGAGATTGTGGCCGGCGGAAACGCGGCCTTCGGCGAGGTGGCCATGAGCCAGCCCGAACGCGCGTTCTACGGCCTATTGGAGCAGTATCCGATGGCCCCGCTCAGCGCCGCGATCGCCACCTTCACGGGGCTGCTGTTCTACGTCACCAGCGCCGATTCGGGCGCTCTGGTGATGAGCAACTTCACTTCCTACCTCAAGGACGCCGATTCGGACGGCCCCAAGTGGCTGCGCGTCTTCTGGTCCGTCGCCACCGGACTGCTAACCCTTGGCATGCTGCTGGTGGGCGGGGTGCCCACGCTGCAGAGCGCCACTGTGATCATGGGCCTGCCGTTCTCGGTGGTGCTGGTGTTCATCATGCTGGGCCTATACAAGGCCCTGCGACTGGAGACCGCCCTGGCGGACAGCTACCAGGCCGGGCTGCACGCAGTGCTCAACTCCCGCACCAACGTGCCGGCCGGCGCGGACGGCCGCCGCGGCTGGCGCCAGCGCCTGGCCCGGGCGATGAACTACCCGGGCCGTCGCCAGGCCCAGCGCTTTGTGTCCGAGGTGGCGGTTCCGGCGCTCTCCGATGTGCGCCGCGACCTCGCCAACCGCGGCATGGAGGCCACGATCGAGACCCATACCGTCGAAGCATTTGGCATCGATTCGGTGGACTTTTGTGTGGAGCTCGACGGCGAACGGACCTTCAAGTACCAGGTCTTCCCGGTGCAGAACGACGTGCCGTCCTACGCCCGCTCCTCCGCTGCCGCCGGGAAGTACTACCGGATCGAAGTGTTCTCGCTGGAGGGCAGCCACGGCTACGACCTGATGGGGTACAGCAAGGACGAAGTCATCGCCGACGTGCTGGACCACTACGAGGTGCACCTTGAGTTCCTGCACCAGCACCGCGCCACCCTGCCGTACACCACGGCCGCCGAAAGCGTCCCAGCCAAGGCGGACTGGGACACCGATTACGACACGGTTGACGAACCCGTCGCCGCACTTCCGAAGGAGACACCATGACCAACACCGCCTCCACCTTGTTCATCAACGGCGCTTGGGAGCCGGCCGCGTCCGGCGCGGTGCGCGAAATCCGCAACCCCGCCGACGGCCAGCTGGTCGCCACAGTGTCCGAGGCCGGCCGGGAGGACGCCGAACGCGCCATCGCTGCGGCCCGCACCGCGTTCGACTCCGGCGTCTGGGCGTCCGTCCCGGCGCCCGAGCGCGGCGACTTCCTGCTGAAGGTCGCGGCCGGGCTGCGTGAGCGCCGCGAGGAATTCGCCCGCGCCGAGTCGCTGGACACCGGCAAGCGGCTGGTCGAAAGCCGGCTGGACATGGACGACATCGCCGCCTGCTTCGACTACTTCGGCAAGCTCGCCGGCCAGCAGGCCGGCCGGATGGTCGACGCCGGCGACCCCGCCGTCGTCAGCCGCATTGTGCACGAGCCGGTGGGCGTCTGCGGCATGATCACGCCCTGGAACTACCCGTTGCTGCAGGCGGCGTGGAAGATCGCGCCCGCGCTGGCGGCCGGCTGCACGTTTGTGCTGAAGCCCGCCGAGCTCACCCCATCCACGGCCATCCTGACCATGCAGTTGCTCCAGGACCTGGGCCTGCCGGATGGTGTTGCCAACCTGGTGACCGGAACCGGCGCGGAAGCAGGCGCACCGCTCTCCGAGCACCCCGACGTCGATCTGGTCTCCTTCACCGGCGGGCTGGTGACCGGCCGGGTGGTCGCGGCGGCCGCCGCCGGCACCGTGAAGAAGGTGGCGCTGGAACTGGGCGGCAAGAACCCCAACGTGGTGTTCGCCGACGCCGACTTTGACGCGGCCGTCGACAATGCGCTGAACGCGGCCTTTGTGCACTCCGGGCAGGTCTGCTCCGCCGGGGCGCGGCTGGTGGTCGAGGAGTCCATCGCCGAGCGGTTCGTCGACGAGCTGGTCCGCCGCGCCGAGGGCATTCGCTTGGGCGGCCCGTTCGACGAGGCCGCGGAGACCGGACCGCTGATCTCGGCCGCGCACCGGGAGAAGGTGGACAACTACGTCCGGCGCGGCGTGCAGGAAGGCGCGCGGCTGCGCTGCGGCGGCGCCGCCCCGGAAGGCGCCGAGTACGACGACGGTTTCTACTACCTGCCGACCGTGCTGGACCGCGTCGAGCGCGGCATGTCCGTCGTCGTGGACGAGGCCTTCGGCCCGGTGGTGACCGTGGAGACGTTCCGCACCGAGGACGAGGCCGTGGCCACCGCGAACGACACAGTCTACGGGCTGGCCGGCGCGGTCTGGACGCAGGACGCCGGCAAGGCCCAGCGGGTGGCCGGCCGGCTGCGGCACGGCACCGTCTGGATCAACGACTTCCACCCCTACCTCCCGCAGGCCGAATGGGGCGGCTTCGGCCAGTCCGGCGTCGGCCGCGAACTCGGCCCCACCGGCCTGGCCGAGTACCAAGAGGCCAAGCACATCTACCAGAACACCAGCCCGCAGGTGACCGGCTGGTTCGCTGACCACGGCAAGGAGAGCTGAATGCACATCGACAACATCGACAACCTGGTGGACCGCGAGTTCGACTACATCGTCGTGGGCGGCGGATCCGCCGGCGCCGCCGTCGCCGCCCGGCTGAGCGAGGATCCGGCCGTGTCCGTGGCCCTGGTCGAGGCCGGCCCGGACGACCGCGGCGTGCCCGAGGTGCTGCAGCTGGACCGCTGGATGGAACTGCTCGAATCCGGCTACGACTGGGACTACCCGATCGAGCCGCAGGAAAACGGTAACTCCTTCATGCGCCACTCCCGGGCGAAGGTGATGGGCGGCTGCTCCAGCCACAACTCGTGCATCGCGTTCTGGGCCCCGCGCGAGGACCTGGACGAGTGGGAGTCCAAGCACGGCGCCGCCGGCTGGAACGCCGAGGCCGCTTGGCCGCTGTACCAGCGGCTTGAGACCAACGAGGACGCCGGCCCGGCTGCCCCGCACCACGGCGACTCCGGCCCGGTGCACGTGATGAACGTCCCGCCGGCCGACCCCACCGGTGTGGCGCTGCTGGACGCCTGCGAGCAGGCCGGCATCCCGCGCGCCACGTTCAACGACGGCACCACCGTGGTCAAGGGCGCCAACTTCTTCCAGATCAACCGCCGGGCCGACGGCACCCGCTCCTCCAGCTCGGTGTCCTACATCCACCCGATCATCGAGCGCGAGAACTTCACCCTGCTGACCGGGCTGCGCGCCCGCCAGCTGGTGTTCGACGCGGACAAGCGCTGCACCGGCGTCGACGTTGTGGACGCCGCCTTCGGCCGGACCTACCGGCTGTCCGCCCGGCGCGAAGTGGTGCTGTCTACCGGCGCGATCGACTCGCCGAAGCTGCTGATGCTCTCCGGTATCGGCCCGGCCGCGCATCTGGCCGAGCACGGCATCGACGTGCTGGTCGACTCCCCCGGCGTCGGCGAGCACCTGCAGGACCACCCGGAGGGCGTGGTCCAGTTCGAGGCCAAGCAGCCGATGGTTACCGAATCCACCCAGTGGTGGGAGATCGGCATCTTCACGCCCACCGAGGATGGCCTGGACCGTCCGGACCTGATGATGCACTACGGTTCGGTGCCGTTCGACATGAACACGCTGCGGCACGGCTACCCCACCACGGAAAACGGCTTCAGCCTCACCCCGAACGTCACGCACGCCCGATCGCGCGGCACCGTGCGGCTGCGCAGCCGCGACTTCCGCGACAAGCCGATGGTCGACCCCCGGTACTTCACCGACCCGGAGGGCCACGACATGCGCGTGATGGTGGCCGGCATCCGCAAGGCCCGCGAAATCGCCGCCCAGCCCGCCATGGCGGAGTGGGCCGGGCGGGAACTGTCCCCGGGCATCGAGACGCAGACCGACGAGGAGCTGCAGGACTACATCCGGAAGACGCACAACACCGTCTACCACCCGGTCGGCACGGTGCGGATGGGCCCGGTGGAGGACACCATGTCGCCGCTGGACTCCGAGCTTCGGGTCAAGGGCGTCACCGGCCTGCGGGTTGCCGATGCTTCGATAATGCCCGAGCACGTGACCGTCAACCCGAACCTCACCGTGATGATGATTGGCGAGCGCTGCGCTGACCTCATCCGCGGCCGCCAGGCCAGCGATGCAACAACGGCGGCGGCAGGCTCGGCCCGGGCCTAGCCACTGTCCGTCGGAAGGCGGGGCATCGTCGGACAACGACGATTCCCCGCCTTTCGTAGCTTCTGCGGAAGCACGACGGCGGCGCCCGGGCCCGTTGTCGACCGGCTTTCGTCGACATGTGGCTGGCCTCAGGCTGGCCAGGTTGACGCCGCAAATCCGGTGCCCAAAACCTCTACCGCAGCGCCGTTGGAGCTTCTACCCTTTTCTATACTGCTCCGTCTGTCGGGAAGGAGGGGTGCGGGAACCGCCGGCGTCGGGGTCTGCGTGCCCGACGCTCCGCCGGAGGATTTCGCCCGGATCCGTCGGCCGGTTTTCGCACAACGGATCATGTGGCCCTTTCGACGCAACAGGCCTGAAGAGGTCGAGTTCGACGACCTGATGGAGACTGCCCGGCGCCCGAAGAAGAAGCGCCGGCGCCGCCGCCTGGACCTGTGGCTGGTGAGTGTGGCGGTGGCCGCCTTTGCCGCGGGGGCACTCGTCGCGCCCGCGGCGGTGGGAGTGTCCGCCGTCGGAAATTCCGTCCTCGACATGTGGCAAACCCTGCCGACCGATCTGCCGGTGGACCGCCCGTTGGCGCAGCGCACCGTCCTGCTGGACAAGGACGGCAAGGAATTCGCCCGCTTCTACAGCGAGAACCGGGTTGATGTTCAGCTGGACCAGGTATCGGAGGCCTTCAAGAAGACCCTGGTCAGCACCGAGGACGCCCGCTTCTACGAACACGGCGGGGTGGACCCTCTGGGCATCACCCGGGCCCTGTTCCACAACATCACCAGCACTGACGTCCAAGGCGCTTCCACCCTCACCCAGCAACTGGTCCAGAACATCCTGGTCAACCATGCGCGGAACGCGGAGGAAGACAAGGTTGCGGTCGGCGACACCTACAACGCCAAGATCCGCGAAATGAAGTACGCCGTCGCGCTGGAAAAACAGTTGCCCAAAGATGAGATCCTGCTGCGCTACATGAACGCGGTCTATTTCGGGAACCGCGCCTATGGGGTGGAGGCCGCTGCCCGCTACTACTTCAGCAGGTCGGCGTCGGAACTCAACTATGAACAATCGGCCCTGCTGGTGGGGCTGCTCAAGGCGCCGACCGCCTTCGACCCCTTCACCCACCCCGAGGCCGCCACCGAACGGCGCAACACCGTACTGGAGGTGCTGGAAAGCAGGGGGGTGTTGTCGGCGGACCAGGCGCAGGCCGCCCGCAAGGCACCACTAGGGGTAAAACGCGGTTCCGAGCCCTCCGGCTGCGGCGGGTCCAAGTATCCGTTCTACTGTGAGGCAGTCCGGGAAGAAATACTCTCCAACCCGGCCTTCGGGAAAACCGCAAAAATCCGCGAGCAGCGCTTCAACTTGGGCGGGCTGACCCTGACCACCGCGTTGGACCGGAAGGCTGCCAACGCAGCACAAAAAGCCGTGGAGAAGGCGCTGGGCAATGGCAATCGCGGGGCCTTGGGCACCGCCGTCGTGCAGCCGGGAACCGGCCATGTAGTCGCCATCGCGCAGAACCGCGAATGGGGCAAGGGCAAAGGCAAGACCCAGGTGGTCTACGTTCGCAACGCGTTCCAAGTCGGGTCGGCCATGAAGCCGATCGTGCTCGCCACCGCGCTCACGCAGGGCATTCACACCTCCACCAAGTTCCGTGCCGACGGCCCCTACCGCTCGAAGAAACTGGACAACCCGAAGGGCGGCTACATCAACTACGACAACGTCGACTACGGAGTCATCAACGCCCGCCAAGCCGTCCGCGCCTCGGTGAACATCTATTTCATCAAACTCATCGAGCGTGTCGGTGTCATCAACGCGGCCAAGATGGCCAACAAGCTCGGCATCACCTCCATCGACCCCGACAAGCTGAGCGGCAGGGAGGGCTCCCTTGCGCTCGGTGCCTACGAAGTGACGCCGCTGCAAATGGCCAGCGCCTATGCCGCCTTCATGAGCAACGGCACGGTCTGCAAACCGGTCATGGTGATTAAGGCAGTCGCTACCGACACCAAAAAGAAGCTGCCCGTTCCGGACCCCGACTGCCATCGCGCCATCAAGCCCGCCGTCGCGGACACCGTGGCGAATGTGCTCCAGGAACCTTTCAACCCGAGGGGAACCCTGGGACCGCGGATCGAACTCGCGGGCAACCGGGAGGCCGGGGCCAAAACCGGGACCACCAACGACTTCGCAGCGAACTGGATTGTCGGCGGCACGCCGCAGCTCATGGCTGCCGTCTGGCTCGGGGATCCCCGCGGTGGGGCGCAGCACCCGCTCACCAAACTCACGGCCTACGGCAAGACCTACGAAGACCTGACCGGCTCCGAAGTGGCCGCACCCGTTTGGAAGGAAACCATGGACGGCGCGCTCAAGGGCGAAAAGAAGCTGGAGTTGCCCGAGGCCCGCCGCTCGTTGACCAAATAGACCTACCGCCCGCCCGCGCCTGCCCGCACAGTTGCCGCCGTTCGGCTGTTCCAGCACATAGGGTTGATGTGATCATCACCTGAACTGGAGGACCGACCACCGATGGCGTCTGGCGAACTCGACTTCTCGTCCGGGGTCCCGCTGTACCGGCAGATCAAGGAGATCCTGCGCCGGGAGATCGCGGACGGAGTGGCGGATCCGCAGAAGCCGATGACGGAGGCGCAACTGCTCAGCCGGTTCGAGGTCAGCCGCGCCCCCATCAGGCAAGCACTCATGGAGCTAACCAGCGACGGGTACGTCTACCGGAAGCAAGGCAAAGGGACCTTCCCGGCCAGGGGTCTCCGGGTGCATAGGCCGGCCGATGTCCAGTCCGGACGTTTTTACCAGTTCCTGGTGGAAAGCGGGATGCATCCGTCGTCGAAAGTCTCCGCCCCTAAATGGGTGGAACCGCCCGCCGAAGTCGGCCAACTGCTGGGCATCGACGAACACGAGAGGCTCCTGCATTTCACCCGCCTGATTTCGGTCGAGGGCGCGCCGCTGGCCGAGGCGACCGTGTACATTCGCGCGCCGCGCGACTTCAACCCCACGGTGCAGGAACTGGAAGAGAGCGGCTCGGCTTTCGAACTGCTGGAACATGGCTACGGCATCACGCTGGGTCGGTCGGAACACGAGGCGTGGGCGACGGCGGCGACCGCCGATAACGCCGCCACCTTGGGCGTCAGCGTGGGAAGCCCGCTGCTGGTCATCGACACGGTCTTCCGGACCGCGGGCGGCCGTCCCATCGGCTGGCGCACGGCCCTGCACCACGCCGAAAACTTCAAGTACCGGTTTACTCAGTAGCTCTCCGACGGCGGCCTCGGGTGTGCCCGGCGGCGGAGCGGTGCGGTGCGCCGAGGCGACCGACTCCGGTGGCGGAGCGGTGCGGTGCGCCGAGGCGACCGACTCACACCTTGCCCGAAGGCAGCTGCTGTAGCCGCCACGCGATGATCTCGCGCATGAGCTCGGTCGGGAGCGGGGCGTCATGGCGCAACTGGATCAGGTGCTCGGTGGTTCCAAAGTCAGCCAGCTCTGCGGAGAAATGCGCGATCGCGTCTGGGGTCGGATAGAACCCGATGTGGCGCTTCGTTCCGGTGAAGAAGAACAACGGCTCAGTGCCGAGTTTGAAGGTCGGCATACGCCAACTGATCGATTCTTCCGCCTCATCAGGCACAGCCGTCCGGATCAATTCGTACACGGACAACAGCCGATTTCGTACGTCACCGTCGTACTGGTCGATGTACTCGATGATCGAACTCGCAGTCATGGCGGTCTCCCTTTTAGCCGACGTCGGTGGGGCGACGGTCGCAGCTTGAGCGATGCCGCAAACCGATCCTATGACAGCCGAACACAAGCACCCGGCGAATAGCCCGGTGACGGGTCCACTGCGAAACAGCGTTCACAAGCGCCGCCCTGGGCTCGCTGGGGGGGACACTTCGGTCCGGGCAATCGGCCTGCGCCAGCACCCCCTGACGGCCCCAGAACAACCGGTCGGTAATGGCATTGACTTTCACCCGACATCGTGTAAACCTAGTTTACAGGTAATCGGGGTCACATGTTCGGGCCGCCGGCAGCCATCCGGCCGGTGCTCGTTTCCTTCGATTACCGACGCCTGCACCGAGTTCGGCGAGGAATCCATCCAGAGGTCGCGGTGCATGATCCTTCCCAGCGCGTGACGCCCCGGCGTGACGTACAACGAAAGGTTGTGCCGATGACGGATACAACGACTTCCACCCCCGAAACCGTCAACACGGTCCTTGGCCCTGTTCCTGCTCACGAGCTGGGCGTGGTCGCGGTCCACGAAGCACTGCTCTCCGTCCTGCCGGGCGCGCAGTACGCCCCGGACATTTCCATGGACCGGGCCGAGATCTTCGAGGCCTTGGCCGCGAAACTCGCCGACTTCCGCGACAAGGGCGGCAAGACCATCGTGGACAGCACCGGCATGTTCCACGGCCGCGACCTCAAGCTCTACGAGGCACTGTCCCGCTCCACCGGGGTGCACATCATTGCCTCCACCGGCCTGGGCCCGGAGGAAGAACTCGGCGGCTACTTCCTGACGCCGCAGACCAACCCGCCCACGCCGTGGCCGGCCGAGAAGTTCGAGGACCTCTTCGGCAAGGAGGTCACCGAAGGCATGGTGGTCCCCCGGGTTGAACGCCGCGCCGCCGCCGGGATCGTCACCACCACGGCCGACCGCTCCGGCATGACTCCCACCGAGGAAAGCCTGTTCCGCGGCTCCGCCCGCTCGGCCAAGAACACCGGCGTGCCGGTCTCCATCCGCTTCGGCGCCGACGTCCTGCACGACCTGGACGTGGTCCTCGACGAGCAGATCGGCGCGGACCGCGTGCTCGTCGGGGATGTGGACCGCAAGGACGCCGCCAAGTTCGCCCTCGAGGTCGCAGGCCGCGGAGCCTTCGTCGGCATCGACCACGTGGGCCTGGACGACGACGAGGCCTACCTGACCGACCGCGAGCGGGCCGATCTGGTGCTTGAACTCGTCAAGGCCGGCCATGCGGACAAGATCATTCTTTCCGGCAACTCCATCGGCGTCGCCAAGGGACTGCCGGAGTACAACCTGCCGTACAGCCACGTGCTGGCAACCTTTGTGCCCTTCCTCAAGGGCCAGGGCCTGAGCGACGATGACGCGCAGACCATCCTGGTGGACAACCCCCGCCGCCTGCTGACGGTGCGCTGACCGCCCCTGGCGAGCACCGCCGTCGTACATCAACACAGCTTTTCTAATCACGAGGTGAGGGTCTTGACCAAAGTAAACACCGTGCTGGGAACCATCCCGGCTGAAGAACTGGAAATCGTGGCGGTCCACGAACACATCGGCTACGGCATGCCCGGCTCCGAGCTGGACACCAAGTGGTGGAAGTCACCGGAGCAGGCCTACGAGGAAACCGTGCCGAAGCTGCGGAAGTTCCGCGAGTACGGCGGCGGCACGTTTGTGGACGCCACCGGCATCTGCAACGGCCGCGACATCGACTACTACCGGTCGCTGTCCCGCAAGACCGGCGTCCATATTGTGGCCTGCACCGGCTTTGTGGGCGGCGACACCGCCCTGCCGCACTTCTCGCGGGCGTCGGTGGACTACCTGGCCAAGGTGTTCATCCACGAGATCACCGTGGGCATCGGCGACACCGGCGCCAAGGCCGGCGTGATCAAGGTGGGCGTCAGCCGCGGCGGCAAGATGACCGAGCTGGACAAGCGCATTTACCGGGCCGCGGCGCGCGCCGCCGTGGTCACCGGCGTGCCGATCCTGACCCACCTGGCCATCGACCCCGAACCGGCCGTGAACATCTTCAACGAAGAAGGCCTGCCGCTGGACCGGGTGCTCTTCGGCCACGCCGACGACGGCCTGAACGCCCCGATCACCCCGCACGACTGGATTTACGAGCAGGGTGGCCGGATCGGCTTCGACACCTTCGGCTACGACCTTGAACTGCCGGACCCGCCGTTCTGGGGCCGCAAGCGTGCCGAGCGGATGGAGCACTTCGTCAACCTGGTGAACAAGGGCTACGCGGACAAGCTGCTGGTCTCGGCCGACGCCAACTGCAGCCCGCTGGGCTGGCCGGGAGTGAAGGGCCACACCATCAACTACATCTTCGAGGACATGCTGCCTGACATGCGCGCCGCCGGCATCGACGAAGTCACCATCAAGCTCCTGCTGGAAGACAACCCGGCGGACTTCCTGTCCATCAAGGCCTAAGCACCGACCATTGATCCGCACCCCGCCGCGCCACAGACGACGACGGCGGGGCTCACCATCCATCCCCGAGGTCGCCCCCCGCGGCGTCCAGTGAAGGAACACAGAATCATGAAGACTTCCGACATCCAGAACCTGAAGGTTGCCGTCGTCGGTGGCGGCTACGCCGGCGCCTCCGCCGCCCTGGCCCTGCTGCAGCTCGGCGCCGATGTGCACGTCTACGAGCAGGCCCCCGAGCTGGGCGAAGTGGGTGCCGGCATCGGCCTGCGCCCGCCGACCGTCGAGGTGCTGCGCAAGTGGGGCGTGTTCGAAGAGTTCGCCAAGGTTTCCGCCCCGTCCGAGGCCATCGAGGTCTACCAGGCCAACGGCGAGCTGATCGCCCGCGACCCGTGGCCGGGCATCAACGAATACGCCCAGACCAACCACTGCCGCATGGTGCACCGCGGTGACGTCATCGAGACCCTGCTGCGCTTGCTGCCGGCCGAACGGGTGCACATCGGCCACAAGATGATCACCGTCACAGACAACGGCGACTCCGCCACCGTGAAGTTCGAGAACGGAGTGGAGGTCACTGCCGACCTGGTGCTGGGCGCCGATGGCATCCGCTCCAGCGTCCGCAACCAGATCTTCGGCGAAGTCCAGCCGGTGTTCTCCCACACCATCGCCATGCGCGCCGTGATCTCCGCCGACAACGCCTACGGCCTGGTGGAGAACGACAACTTCCGCGTCTACGTGGGTCTGAACGGCACCACCGTGTACTTCCTGCCGCTGCGCCACCGCAACCAGGTGTCCTTCGACATCACCGCCCCGAGCGAGGACACCACCTGGGCGCCGGAGGTCACGCACGAGTACATCGGCCAGCTGCTGGAGGGCTTCGACGAGCGGCTGCAGAAGATCGGCCAGGAACTGGACATCGCCGCGATGACCAACCGCGGCGTCTACGACATCGAGAAGCAGCCGAACTGGCACACCAACAGCGTTGCACTGGTGGGCGACGCCGCGCACGCCATGCTGCACCACCAGGGCCAGGGCGCCAACTCCGCCATGCAGGACGCTGCCTGGCTGGCCGATGCCATCAAGGACGGCGCCGACCTGCAGGACGCGCTGCGCACCTACCAGGCCAAGCGCAAGCCGATCACCGACGTGCTGCAGGACATCTCCCGCAAGCCGTTCGACATTGGTGATTCCTTCCCGGAGACCACGTCCTTCAAGAAGGGAGCTGGTGTCGAGTGACCATCCACCCCGAGATCGGCAAGCTGCTCGCCACACTCCCGCCGTTCGACCACAGCGTCCGGCCGGACCCTGTGGGCAAGCGCGCCGGCGACCTGCAGTTCGTCGCTCCGCTGGAGGACCGGCTGCCGCTGCACGCTGTGGAGGACTCGGTGGCGGTCACGGCGGCGGGCGACGTTCCGGTGCGGATCTATACCCCGGCCGAAGCAGATTCCTACGGCCTGCTGGTCTACTTCCACGGCGGCGCGTTCTTCTCCGGCAGCCTGGAGACGCACGACCACGTGGCGCGCGCGCTGGCCAAGGAGAGCGGTTACAAGGTCATCTCTGTCGGCTTCCAGCTGGCACCGGAGGCACCCTTCCCCACCAGCCTGCAGGAGTGCTACGCCGTGGTCCGCTGGGCCGCCGAGCAGGGCGAAAGCCTGGCCTGGGACGGTACCCGACTGGCGCTGGCGGGCGACAGCTCCGGCGCCAACCTCGTGGCCGCGGTGACGGCGACGGCGCATGATGACGGCTTCGACCGGATCACGCACCAGGTCCTGTACTACCCGTCCGTGGACCTGGACTTCGACGAGGACCGCTATGCCTCGCTGCGCGAGAACGCCACCGGCTACGGCCTGGAGACCCCGGCGCTGAAGCCCTGGAACTCGTTCTACATCGAGAGCGGCGCGGATCCGGCCGATCCACTGGTCTCGCCGATCAAGCGCGAGGACCTCTCCGGCCTGCCGAAGGCCCTGGTCATCACCGCCGAGTACGACCCGCTGCGAGACGAGGGCGAACTCTACGGCCAGCGCCTGAAGGACGCCGGCGTGGACACGACAGTGAGCCGTTACGCCGGGGCCAACCACGGCTTCGTCCAGAACTTCTTCTGGATTCCGGAGTTCTACCGGGCCTTCCAGGAGACGGCGGAGTTCCTGAACCAGGGCTGACCCCAAAAGCACGACGGCGGTGCCCTGCCCTATGGGGCCCGCCCACCACGGCGGCGGCACGGGTCTTCGGACCTGTGCCGCCGCTTTCTCCTCCTCCGCACGGATACTTGGCCGCGCCATTTACTCGCGCCCCGCACCGTCCCCGTTCAACTCGGCAGTCTAAACGCCACCATCAAGGGCCCGACGGCGCTGCCCGCCTCTCGGCGCCCCGCCCCAAAGCGACGTGCACCATAGCGGCGCTCACTCCGCGGAGGGTGCGCCGCCGTCGCTCTATTGAGTTTCCGTCGCTCCCCTCAAACGTCGCTCCCCTTAAACGACTGTACGGATGTGGCCCCTGTCCGGCGCGAAAAGGGGCCGTATCCGTACAGTCGATTTGTAGGTGGGACCTGCAGGAGGCGGGCGTCGGTAGGTCTGGCCCTCGGGACGCGTGAGCAGCGGGGCTGCGGCAGCTTTGCAAGCGCTGACGCCCCACCGCAGCGGTCAGCGGGCGGCGTCAAACTCCTGGCGGTAGCCGTGCAGCGTGGTGAAGAACGGGGAGGGCTCCAGCGCCGGGTTCCCGGTGTAGCCGATCGCCTCGGCAACCGGTTCGAACGGGGAGTACGCGGAGTCAGTGGCCTGAAGCCCGTCCTGCAGGCACTGCCGGGCGGCCCCGGCGATGCGGGCTTCCAGATCGATGCTGAACTGCAGGGCCTCCCGGGCGCGCTCGGCATCGAGGCCAATCTCGTAGGGAACCCCGTTCGCGTCGCGGTACGGGTGCCCCAGGAACAGTCGGTTGGGCCGGACCTCGTCGCGCAGGTACTCCAGGCTCTTGCGGTAGGCGGCCGGCTCCTCGTAGCCGGGGAAGCCGTTCGCGGCACCGTGGGCCTGCACCGCGTCGCCGACGAAGACGTCGTTCTGCCCGTCGATGACGTAGGCCACGGAGCCGGCGGTGTGGCCGGGAATGTGGTGCACGGAGACGGTTACGCCGCCGCCGAGGTCCAGTTTCTCACCGCCCTGCACCAGCAGCGTGGGCTCCATCTCGCCGGAGATCACCTTGTTGGCCGCCTGCGTCTGCTCCTCGATGGCGTTCGGGTTGTCCAGGTACTGCTGGCGTACCTGGACGTAGTTGTCAACGTGCGCGCGGCGGGAGCGCAGCAGCGGCGCGTCGCCCTGGTGGATCACCACCTGCGCCTTGCGTCCGGTGAGTTCCCACAGCGCATGCGCACCGCCGAGGTGGTCGATGTGGCCGTGCGTCAGCAGGATCCAGCGCACGTCCTCGATCCGGCGGCCCAGCTTCTCCAGCTCGGGGATCATGCCCTCCACCGGCGAGGTTGTGATGCCGGTATCCACAATGGCCGGCTCGAGGGCATCGATGAAGAAGCTGTAGAGGCCAAAGCGGCCCCACGGCGACACCAGCGGATGGACTTTCACGTCGTGCGTCATGCTGCTCTCCTCAACTCCGGAACCGGCTGGATAGCCCTCAACCATTGTGGGCCCGAGCCGCTGTGGCCTTGCCCACATCCACTTTATTATAATAATATGTCTGGAGCGAATGCCCGCCTGCAACGGCTCGGGGCACTCGGCCGCTGACAAGGAGTTGCACACATGACTGATTTCACGACGTGGAATGCCGGTGGGGAAAAGATCGCCATCCGCAAAGACCTCCGGGTGCCGATGCGCGACGGCGTGGAGCTCGCCGCGGACGCGTACCAGGGCATGGATGAGAAGCCGCGCCCGGCGCTGGTGGCCCTGAGCCCCTACGGCAAGGAGCTGCAGGCGCTGGCGCTGACCACTCCGCCGCAGCGCCGCCCCAGCCCGATGTGGGACGGCTGCATCGAGGCCGGCGACATAGCCCGGATCGTCAAGGAAGACTACGTCCACGTCATCGGCGACCTGCGCGGTTCGGGCGCCTCCGGCGGCGAGCACATCGGCAACTACAACGCCGGCGGCGTATCGCTGGGCGAGGATGCTTACGACTTCATCGAGTGGGTTGCCGAGCAGCCCTGGTGCGACGGCAACGTCGGCATGGTGGGAATCTCCTACTTCGGCTCCATGCAGGTGCTGGCCGCGGCCGAGCGCCCGCCGCACCTGAAGGCCATCTTCGTCTCCGGCGGCCACTACGACTTCTACGAGACCACCTACCACGGCGGCGTCATGTGGTTCATGCCGCGGGCCGCCCGCGAAGGCCGCGGCGGCGACTCCGGCTGGGCGTTCACCGACGGCGTGAAGTCGCGGATGATCGAGAAGTACTCCCCCGAAGAGCTGAAGAAGCTAGTCGCCAAGCGCCTGCAGGACCCGGACGTGGCCGCCTGGCCCAACCTGGTGCACGTGCTGAACTACCCGAAGAACCACGAGGCCTGGTTCGACATCGTGATGAACGATCTCGACGGCGAGTGGTACGAGGAGCGCAACCCGATCACGCTGGCCCCGAACATCGACATCCCGGTCTGGCTGCAGCTGGACCAGGGCCGCGGCTGGACCCTTGACGGCACCATCGAGCTGTACAACGCACTCAAAGGCCCCAAGAAGCTGGACATCGGACCCTACCCGCCCATGCAGTCGCGCCCCTTCATCGAAGAACACGACAAGATGTTCCGCTGGTACGACTACTGGATCAAGGGCATCGACAACGGCGTGATGGACGAGCCCGCCGTCAGCGTCTTCGTCGAGGGCTCCCGCGAAGTGGTGACCGCCGAGGCGTGGCCGCCGAAGGAGATCGAGTACAAGTCGCTGTACCTGCGCCCCCGCCACAAGCTCTCCGCCGAGCCGGAGCTGATGGGCGCCGAGTACGCCGCGCCGGACGGTTTCTACCAGCCCCCGCTGACGGTGACGGACAAGGTCCAGATCATCAACTGGAGCACCGAACCCTTTGAAGAGGCCACCGAGATGATCGGCACCGGCGCGGCGCACATCTTCGCCGAGATCGACCAGCCGGACACCAACTTCATCCTGCGCCTCTGGGATGCCGCGCCCAACGCCAAGCGCCAGCTGATCACTACCGGCTACCTCAAGGCCTCGCACCGCGAGCTCGACGAGCAGCGCACCACCGAGGGCAACCCGTACCACCTGCACACCCGCTCCGTGCCGGTGGAGCCGGGCAAGATCGAAGAGTACGTGGTGCGCCTGTACCCGTTCGCCAACACGTTCAAGCCCGGCCACAAGCTGGTGGTGGAGCTCTCCAACGCCGAGCCGCTGGCCGACGAGCACAACGCGCTGCTGCCGCCGGATGCCTTCCACCTGCCCGTCGGCCGCCCGGTCACGCACAAGATCTACCGCGACGCCGAGCACCAGTCCCGGCTGGTGCTGCCCTTCACCACGCGCTAACCCCACAGGGACAACGACGGCGGTGCTCGCCATGGCGAGCATCGCCGTCGACGCTTCTTCCCACCCAAGCGGGCGCCGCCGTCGTCCGTTTCTGCGCATTGAAGTGGCCACCGCCAAACTGCTTCTGCGCGCTGGGCGGGCGCCGTCGTCGTTCTCACCCCGCCCAGGGCAGGTAGGACGCTAACTGGGCAGCTTGTACCGGGCCTGCAACGGCTCGGCCGCCTCGAGCAGGATCTCCCGCAGCCAGGTCTTGAAGGCGCCGTCGGCCAGCCACGGGTTCCAGACCATGTCGATGCCCAGCGGCTCGACCGGAAACGGGAACTCCTCCACCCGCAGGTCGAATCGGCCTTCGAACTCCAGCCCCACCTGGTAGCGGTGGATCGCCACGCCGCTGCCGGACTGAGCAATCAGGTGCGGCACGAACAGGTGGTCGGAGACCCGCTGGCGCACCCGGTACGGGATGCTCTTCTCGTCCAGGATTTCGTACGGGCGCAGCCGCTCCGACGGCGAGTCGGGAAACACGTGCGGCACCTGCTCCAGCAGCTGCAGGGCGTCGGCGTCGCGGGGCTCGTTCCACGACGCCACCACCACCCACCGGTCGTCGTACAGCCGCTCCCGGGGATGCGGCGACGGGAACGCCTCCGGCAACAGCACCACGTCGGCGGCGTCCTCCACGAACGGCGCACTGGTGGCCACGCTGGTGGTGCGCAACTGCAGCACGGTGTTCGGCGCGCGCTCCGCCAAGAGCCGGCTGAGCTCGCTGCCGATCACGAAGGCGGTGCTGTTGGTCATCGCCACCGTGATCTGCCGGGTGTCCACGGCGGGATCGAAAGATGAGGCGCTGATAATGCGCGCCGTCTGGTGCAGCGCCTGCCGCAACGGAGCAATCAGTTCCGCGGCACGCGGCGTGAGCACCATCCCCCGGCCCTGCCGGACCAACAGCCCGTCATTCAGCAGCCGCCGGGTCCGGTTCAACCCATGGCTCATCGCCGGCTGGGACAGCCCCACCTTGCCGGCGGCCTTGGTCACCGACCGCTCCTCCAGCAGGGCCAGCAGGGGCACCAGCAGGTTCAGGTCGATGGAGGCCAGCCGTGCCAGATCGGCGTCCATGGCGGTCTCCGGCCGGACATCGGCCAGCGGATCCAGTGACGACATCGAAACCTCCGTTGGAGTGAGCGTGGGCATGTCCAGCACCGTCCGCCCAGTCTAACCATCTATTCATCAGCTGCACACCACGGATGAAAACTATTCATTTGCCGAACACCAGTGGCGCTGCCAAGCTTGCAATAAGCCCGGCGTGTGAAGCAAGCCACACGCAGATTCGAGTGGAGAACAACATGGAAATCATCTTGGACCGGCCGCGCTGCGAAGGGCACGGCCTCTGCGAAGAAGTCGCACCGCAGCTGATGCATCTGGACGACGACGGCGAACTGGTACTGGACGTGGTGCACGTCGACGAGGGCCAACTCGAAGCGGCCAAGCAGGCCGCCCGGGTATGCCCGGTCGCCGCACTCCGCCTGGCCTGACCGTGCAGTTGGAACGTATCGTCGTCGTCGGTCATGGCATTGCCGGGCTGACGGCCAGTGATTCGCTGCGCGCCGCGGGATTCGACGGCGAGCTGACCATCGTCGGCGACGAGCACCACGCGCCTTACAGCCGGCCGGCGCTCTCCAAGGCGGCGCTGCTGGACGCAGAGGAGATGACCTCCCACCAACTTCCCGCTTCGACGCACGAGGCCCGCGAACTCCTGGGCGTCCGGGCCCTGCAGCTGGACCCGGGCCTCAAGTCGGTAGTGCTCGACGACGGCAGCATCCTTCCGTATGACGGACTGGTCGTCGCCACCGGCTCACGGGCCCGTCGCCTGGCCAGCGCAGACCCGGCCGCGCGCCGGCACGAGCTGACCCTGCGCACCCTGGAGGACGCACTGGAACTGCGGCGCCGGATTGTGGACAAGCCCTCGGTGGTGGTGGTCGGCGGCGGCGCCCTCGGCATGGAGATTGCCTCCGGCTGCCTGGCCGCGGGCTGCGACGTCACGCTCGCTTCACACCGCCAGCCGATGGCCCAGCAGCTCGGACGGTATCTGTCCGAGGTCTTCCTCGCTGCCGGCCTGGACCACGGCCTCAGGCTTGCCCCGTCCCAGGCCGTTGGCCTGCGCGAGGCAGACGGCCACCCTCTGGTGGAGCTGGCCGACGGCTCCAGGCTTGCGGCTGATCTGGTGGTCAGCGCCATCGGCGATATCCCGAACACCGGCTGGCTGGCGGACAGCGGAATCCTGACCAATGGCAGGCTGGAAGTCGACAGCCGCAGCCGGGTGCGCCCGGACATCGTCGCCGCCGGCGATGTGGCCGCCTTCCCCACTGCCCGCGGCGTCGGCCGGATTCCGCTCTGGACCAGCGCCATCGAGCAGAGCAAGACCGCCGCCCTGGCCCTGCTGAACGGCGACGACGCCCCGGAGCTGGAGTTCCGCCCCTACTTCTGGACCGAACAGTTCGGCCTCAGCCTCAAGGCCAGCGGATTCCTCCCGCTCGAGGGAACCCCAGAGTTCCTCGAAGGCGGCCCTGGCGGCGGCCCCGCGCTCATGCGCTGGACGCACCAGGATAGTTCCGGCACCGCCGTCGCGCTCAACTACCGCATCCCCATCCCCAAGCTGCGCCGCCTGGCCAACCCCGCCCCCGCCCTCGTCGAGACGCCCGCCCTCGTCGAGACGCCCGCCTGACCGCCGCACTGGCGGTAACAACCGCACCATCGACGGCGTCGACTGCTGAGCTGAAGCAGCCGACGCCGTCGTTCTTATCCTCCCGCCGGCAACGCAGACGGGCCCCGAGGGCAGGACCGCCGCGCCAGAACCTGCCCTCAGCGGCCCAGAAGGTCCAAACCCTGTAAGCGACGTTAAGTTCTCAGGCTCATCACGCCGGTCGCACACTGTGACGAAAGGACGAGGCTGACGCGGCGTAGCAATGTCTTCACGCCAGTGAAACAACTTAACGTTGCTTAACCCTTCTCGCTACTCTGTAATGGTCATCACGTGACGAAGGCGACAGGGAGAGGAGGCATCGTGAATTCAGCTGTTGAAACCGCGGTACGTCCTCACCGGGTGTCGGCGGCAGAGGTGGCACGCGTCTGCGGCGTCTCCGCGGCCACCG
This sequence comes from Arthrobacter sp. CAU 1506, assembly GCF_005047635.1. GTDB lineage: Bacteria > Actinomycetota > Actinomycetes > Actinomycetales > Micrococcaceae > Crystallibacter. The sequence goes on from NZ_SUKC01000007.1 coordinate 125,931, forward strand.
TCAGCTATGTCATGAACGGCAAGGGCGGGGTATCCCAAGAAACCCGGCGGCACATCATCAAAGTCGCCAATGAACTGGGTTTTCGTCCCGCCGGTCACGCCAAGAAGCAGGGCGATGACCCGCACCTGAACAGGGTCGTCGGGCTGATTCTGCCCAACATCGTCAACCACATGTACACGGGCTGGGCGGAAGGCATCATCTCCGCAACGGCCCGCGAGGGTTTCGAAGTGTTCGTCGCCACCACCCGCGACGATCCGGACACTTTGGCCCAGGTGGCTGCCACCCTGGCCGCCCGCAACGTGGACGGCGTCATCATCGCTGCGACGTTGCGCGAAGACTCACGCGCGCTGCGCACGTTCCGGCAGCGCCGGATCCCCTACATTTATCTGTCCCGCAGGTCGGACCACTTGCCCGGCGACTTCGTCGGCATCGACGATTTCACGGCGGCCTCCCAGCTGATGCAGCACATGCTGGACCACGGCTACCAGGAGATTGCCACCGTCATTGGTCCGCGGTTCTCCACCGCGTCGCTGGCACGCGAACAGGCCTTCGTCGGCACTGCGGCGGCGCACGGCGTGGTGATCACCGGCGAGCGCAAGATCAGCACGCGTCTCAACCGCGACGGCGGCCGGGTTGCTGCCGAAAAGCTGCTGGCGTCGCCGAATCCGCCGCGCGCCATCGTGTGCGGGTCGGATGAGATCGCCATCGGTGTCATGGAGCATGCGCTCGAGCTCGGCCTGCGCATTCCCGAAGACCTGGCGGTGGCTGGCAGCGACGGCCTCCCGCACAGCAGGTCGGCCCTGATTGGCCTGACCACCATCGTGCAGCCGGTGCAGGAGATGGCGGAAAAGTCGTTCGAACTGCTGCTGGCGCAGATCACCAAGCCCGGCAACGCCTTCACTCACACGTTCTGCAAGCACCATCTCCACATCGGGCGCACCTGCGGCTGCAAACCTGGCGGCCCGCCCAGACCCGAACCCTAGTCACCCGAGCACCGCACCGGCGTCGTCCGGTGATCCCACCACGCACTTCAAGTAATCCCCCATGCCCTTCAACAGGAAAGACTCTGCTATGTCGATTACGTCGCAGGCTACGGCGAAGAGGCCGCCAGCCGTCATCAACAAGATCATTTTCCGGCGCATCATGCCGCTGCTGATCGCCTCCTATGTGATGGCGTTCCTGGACCGCACCAACATCGGCATGGCCAAGGACCGTCTGGAAATCGACCTCGGCATCTCGGCGACGGCCTACGGCATCGGTGCCGGCCTGTTCTTCCTGACCTACGCCTTGTCCGAGGTTCCCTCCAACCTGATCATGCACAAGGTCGGGGCCCGCTTCTGGATCATGCGGATCATGATTACCTGGGGCCTGATCTCCGCGGCGATGGCCTTCGTGCAGGGCGAATGGTCCTTCTACCTGCTCCGCATGCTGCTGGGTGTGGCCGAGGCCGGACTCTTCCCGGGCGTGATCTACTTCCTGACCCAGTGGTTCGTGGCCAATGACCGCGCGAAGGCCAACGGCATGTTCCTGCTGGGCGTCTCCATTGCCAACATCGTCGGCGCTCCGCTCGGCGGCCTGCTGCTGACCATGGACGGTATCGGCGGACTGCACGGCTGGCAGTGGATGTTCATTATCGAGGGCCTGCCTGCCTGCGCCCTGGCGTTCGTGGTCTGGAAGTTCCTCCCCAACAAGCCGACCGACGCCAAGTTCCTGTCCCGTGCCGAGGCCGAAGACCTCGAGGCCCGCATCGCCGCCGAGGAAGCAGCCGGAGCCCAGGCAGCCGGAAACTCCAAGCTGCGCCACGTGCTGAAGGACAAGCAGATCCTGCTGGTCGTCGCCATCTACTTCACGCACCAAATCGCGGTCTACGCCCTGAGCTTCTTCCTGCCGTCCATCATCGGCAGCTACGGCGAACTGAACAGCATCCAGATCGGCCTGCTCACCTCCATCCCGTGGATCTTCTCCGCCGCCGGCGCCCTGCTGCTGCCGCGCTTGGCCACCAACGCCTCCCGGTCGCGGCTGATCGCCACCTGCACCATGGTGGGCATCGTCGCCGGCTTCACCCTCGGAGCCATCAGCGGACCCGTCATGGGCTTGATCGGCTTCTGCCTGGCCGCGTTCAACTTCTTCGCCCTGCAGCCGATTCTGTTCACCTACCCCGCCACCCGGCTCTCCGGCGCGGCACTGGCCGGCGGCATCGCGTTCGTCAACACGGTGGGCCTGTTCGGCGGATTCCTCGGCCCGTACGTCATGGGCTTCATGGAGGAAGCCACCGGCAACGCCCTCTCCGGCCTCTGGTTCATCGTCGGCATGTGCTTCATCGGCGCGCTGCTGACCCGCCTGCTCAAGCGCGGCGCCGAGGACCCGTCCAAGGCCACCATCAGCAGCCACTGACCCCCGGTGACGCGTACGACGGCGGTGCCGCACCGCCGTCGTACCGTCCCCTCTGACACTTCCCCACCTGCACTACCCAAGGAGCACCACCCCATGGATTTCACCGGACGCAAGGTCCTGGTCACCGCCGGCGCCGCCGGCATCGGCCGCGCCATCGCCACCCGCTTCCGCGACCTCGGCGCGGAGGTCATGGTCACCGACATCAACCCTGACGCGGTGGATGCGGCCAAGCAGGACGGCTTCGCCGTGGCCTTCAGCGATGTGTCCGACGAAGCCCAGGTCCGGCTGTTGATGGAGGAGGTTCGCACCAAGCTGGGCGGACTGGACGTGCTGGTCAACAATGCGGGCATCGCCGGGCCCACCGGTCCCATCGAGACCCTGGACTCGGACGCCTGGCGGACCACCTTCGACGTCAACGTCCACGGCCAGTTCTACTGCATCAAGCACGCGCTGCCGCTGCTGCGCGAGGCGAAGGACGCGGCCATCGTCAACCTCTCCTCCGCCGCCGGCCGGCTGGGCATGGCCGGCCGCAGCCCCTACTCGGCGTCCAAGTGGGCGGTCGTTGGCCTGACCAAGACGCTCGCCATCGAGCTGGGCCCCGAAGGCATCCGCGCCAACGCCATCTGCCCCGGCGCGGTCAACGGTCCGCGCATCGACGCCGTGATCGAGGCCAAGGCCGCCATGCTGGGCCGTCCGCTGGCGGAAGTCTCCGATCTGTACCACAAGCAGTCCTCGCTGGAGCGGCTGGTGGAGGCCGATGACATCGCCAACATGGCGGCATTCCTGGCCAGCGACTTGGCCCGCAACGTCAACGGCCAGGCGATGGCCGTGGACGGCAACACCGAAAAGCTCTACTGATTTACCGGCACCACCAAAGGAACAACATCATGGCCAGCAAGCGCAAAGTCATCATCACCTCCGCTGTTACCGGCGCCATCCACACCCCCAGCATGTCCCCGCACCTGCCGGTCACCCAGGATGAGATCGCCGACGCGGCCATTGGCGCCGCCAACGCCGGCGCCGCGATCGTGCACATGCACGCCCGCGACCCGAAGGACGGCCGCCCGTCCCAGGACCCGGCGCACTTCGAGCCCATCCTGGCCAAGCTGAAGGCCAACACCGATGCGGTCATCAACATCACCACCGGCGGTTCGCCGCACATGACTGTTGAGGAGCGCATGCGTCCGGTCGCGGCATTCAAGCCGGAACTGGCGTCGCTGAACATGGGCTCGATGAACTTCGGCCTCTACCCCATGCTGGACCGTTTCCAAAAGTTCGAGCACGAGTGGGAGCGCGAAGGGCTGGAGAAGTCCCGCGACCTGGTTTTCAAGAACACGTTCCAGGACATTGAGACCATCCTGAACATCGGCAACGGCAACGGCACCCGGTTCGAGTTCGAGTGCTACGACATCTCGCACCTGAACAACCTGGCCCACTTCCACGGCCGCGGCCTGGCCCGCGGACCGTTGTTCGTCCAGTCCGTCTTCGGGCTGCTCGGCGGCATCGGCGCCCACCCGGAGGACCTGATGCACATGCGCCGCACGGCGGACCGACTGCTGGGCGATGCCTACGAATGGTCCATCCTCGGCGCCGGCAAGAACCAGATGCCGCTGGCCACGATCGGCGCTGCCATGGGCTCGCACGTCCGCGTCGGGCTGGAAGACTCGCTCTGGATCGGTCCCGGCCAGCTCGCCGCGTCCAACGCGGAGCAGGTCAGCCGGATCCGCACCATCGTCGAAGCCCTCAACTTCGAGGTAGCCACCCCTGACGAGGCACGCGAGATGCTGGACCTCAAGGGCCGCGAGAACGTCGGATTCTGAGCCATCAAATGAAGACCCTCATCGCGCCCGACAGCTTCAAGGGCACCTACACCGCCGCCGAGGTGGCCGCCCACATTGCCGCCGGTGTCCGGGAAGCTGGCGGCACCGCCGTCGAACTTCCCGTGGCCGACGGCGGTGAAGGCACCTACGAGATCCTGCGGGACGCGTCGGCGGCAGCCCTCGTGGAGGCGGACAGCGTGGGGCCATGGCGGGATCCGCTCCGCGCGTCCTACGCGCTGAGCACCGACGGGACGGCGGTGATCGGACTGGCCGCGGCCAGCGGAATCACACTGCCGTGCTCCAGCGAGCGCGACCCGCTGGCCGCCGACACCTATGGGACCGGGCTGCTCATGGTCGACGCCGTGCGGCGCGGGGCATCGACCATCCTGGTGGCGGCCGGCGGCAGCGCGACGACGGACGGCGGCGCCGGCGCGATCGCAGCGATCGAGGAACACGGCGGGCTTCGGGGCGCCCGGGTGCGGGTGCTCACCGATGTGACCACGGTCTTTGAGGATGCCGCGGTGGTGTTCGGGCCGCAGAAGGGTGCCGGCCTGCAGCAGGTGTCGGAGCTGACCGAACGGCTGCACCGCCAGGCCGCCGCCCTCCCCCGGGACCCCCGCGGTGAGTCGCGGACCGGTGCTGCCGGCGGTTTCAGCGGCGGCATGTGGGCGCAATACAACGCTGACCTGCTGCCGGGTGCGGAGTACATCCTCGACGCGGTCGGTTTTGACCGGCTCGCGGCTGAGGCGGACGTGATCGTGGTGGGCGAAGGGCGGTTGGATTCGCAGACCGGACAGGGCAAGATCATCTCCGCCATCCTGGCCCGCAACCCCGGCAAGCCGGTGCACGCCGTGGTCGGCTCGGTCAGCCCCGATCTGGGCGGCTACGCGGAGAACTTCGCCAGCATCATCGTTGCCTCGGATGCTGACGCCATGCGCGCGGCCGGCGCCCGGCTGGCGGAGGAGTACTGCGTCAGCCTGGGCTGAGGACGCAGAACTCGTTGCCTTCGGAATCGACGAGGCAGACCCACGGCACCTCGCCTTGGCCGAGGTCGGCCTCGGTAGCGCCCAGAGCGCGCAGCCGGGCCACCTCGGCCGCCTGGTCGCCCCCAGGATACGGCTTCAGGTCCAGATGCACCCGGCCACATGCAGCGCTATCAGGCGTGCGGAGGAACTCCAGATACGGTCCGACGCCCTCGGCCGAGCGCAGCCGCGCAAGGTCGTCGGTCACCTCGTGCAGGGTCCAGTCCATCGCCTCGCCCCAGAACCGGGCCATCGCCCGCGGATCCGAGCAGTTGACCACCACCGCGGCTATCGGCCCGGTGTCCCGGTACATCGGCCGGGGCTCCAGCACACAGAACAAGTTGCCCTCCGGGTCGGCCAACACGGTCCACGGCACGTCACCTTGTCCGATGTCCGCGGGCGTCGCGCCGAGTTCGTGCAGGCGTGCGACCAGCTCCGCCTGATGCTCCTCGGACGTGGTGGCGAGATCGAGGTGTGCGCGGTAGTGCACGGTCTCCGGATCCGGGACTTTGACCACGTCCACGCAGACGGCGGAAGGGGCCGGCCAGTCGAACCCCACGGGTTCAACGTTAGTCACCCCGGGCCCCTCGCTGGAAACGCCCCAGCCGAGCGCCTCCGCCCAGAACCTACCGAGAGCCGAGTCGTCCCCCGCCTTGAAATTCACCTGAACCAGTCGCAGCGCCATACCGCCCGACCCTATACCGGAGAAAACGTAATCGGGAGGAACATTTAGGCCATTCGGGGCGCTTGGCCGCTGGATTTCCGGCGCCTGGCTAAAACCGTGCGATAGCGGTGCCGACGGTGGTCGAAGGAGGCGCGCCAGCGCCGAGCAGAGACCGGTCGACCACCGCGCGGTCGGTGCCGCACAGGGACCGGTCGGTCACCGGGGCGCCGGCGAGCGCAGCCTCGACGTCCTTGCGCAGAATCATCCCGTCAGCGCCGGGGCCGGAGATGTCCCGATGATCGAGCGGGCCACAGTGCGCGCGTGGGCCACCGGGTTACTGGGTTCGCCGCGGAGCAGGCTGCCGAGCACTCCGTTGTACAGCAGCAGCAGGACCGCGGCAACCGTAGCCGGGTCCGGGCAACCCGCCTCCTTCGCCAGTCTTGCCAGCCGCTCGGTGATCATCTGCGTGTCCTGACGGATCAGCTCGAACACCGGATCTTCTTGGCCGGCGGCTGGCGCGGGGCGCTCCGACGCAGTGGCCAGAAAGCTGCACCACTGGGTGGGGTTGGCCGCGGCGCGGAACGTTTCGACGGCGTCGAACACCGCCAGCAGCCGCTCCTCAGGGGTGTTGGCGCGGGCGATCGCTTCGTCCCAGTGCTGGGCCCAGTTGTCCAGCCTCCGGGCAAGCACTTCGCGCAGCAGGTTGTCCTTGGAACCGAAGTGCTTGTAGAGCGTCACGATCGCCACTCCGGCCGTTGCCGCCACCCGGTCCACGCCGGTCACACTGATTCCTTGCTGGAAGAATAACTCCTCGGCCGAATTCAGGATGCGGTCGCGGGTGTTCAAAGGACTGGCCATGGGACTAGTATAACGCTCGTTATGGTGTAACGGTCGTTATGCAGCGGGAGGCTGGATGAGCAGGGGAACCATCGGGCGCGAAGTCCGGACGTCCGGACTAGGGGTGGCGTTCGCCGGGATGATGTTGATCGCGGCAACCTACGGCATGGCCCGCTTTGGGGTCGGCCTCTTCGCTCCGCTCTTGGCCGTGCAGCGGCCGGAACTCGCGGAGGTTCTCGGGTGGGCAGCCGCGGCGCAGTTCACCTCATATTCCGTAGCTGCGCTGACCGCCGCGCGGTTCGTTGACCGCGCTCCTCGCGCCGGCCTGCTGCTCGCCGGTGCCACTGCTGCTCTTGGGTGCCTTGGGGTCGCCGTTGCAGGGTCGCCGGCGATGTTCGTCGTGGCCGTCTTCATCGGCGGAATGGGCGGCGGCTTCGCCTCTCCGGCGTTGGTCCCGGTAATCGACGCGGCCGTCCCGCGTCGCGCCTCCGCCACCGCGCAATCGCTGGTGAATTCCGGAACGGCCGTCGGCGTGATCGGCGCCGGACTGGTGGCCTTCGCAGCATCGTCGGTCGGTCCGGCCTGGGTGTTCATGGCGGCGATGTGCGCGACGACGGCGGTGGCCGTCTGGCATTCCGCCGCGCCGCGTGCGGAATTAGGTGCCGCCGCCCGCGCAGCTGCGGGGCCGACGTCGAGGCTCCCGGGCAACAGGGGCAAGAAACCACCGTCGACCTCCCGGGCCGGCAGGGACATGGAAGCGGCGTCGTCGCCCCAGGCAGGGAGCCGTCCGTGGCGTCTCTTGGCGGTCCCCGGCGTGGCAGCGGTCATTGCCGGTGCCGGCTCAGCCCTGATCTGGACATTCGGACCGCTGCTGCTCACCGAGGCCGGTTCCGTCGCACCCGAGCGCGCCGGCTGGCTGTGGATCGCCTTGGGTTTCGGCGGATTCCTCGGGGTCTTCACCGGAGCACTGGTCCGGCATCTGGGCACGCGAGGCGGCTGGTGCTTCTGCGCCGGAGGGCTGGCCCTCGCCAGTGCCGGCGTCGCGGCGTCGGTGCTGACCGGCAGTGCTTGGACCGCTTATGCCAGCATGGCTGTCTTCGGCGCTGGTTACATGAGCCTGTCCGGCGTGCTCATCCTCTGGGCACGCACCGTGTGGCCAGGCAGTGCCGGCGCCGGCACATCCATGTTGTTCATTGCGCTGGCCATCGGACAAGCACTGGGGTCCGCCGGCTTCGGACTGGCCCGCGGGGCCATGCCGCCGGTGCAACTCGCAGCGTTGGCCGCCAGCTTCCTCATCCTCGGCGGCCTCGCCGGGCTGATCCGTAGACGGCGGCCCGCCCCCTAATCTGCGAGCTCGACAACCTCAAACTCAAGCAACTCCGCGCCACTGGCGACCGGCTGCTGCGTGCTGTTGTGGTCCCGCGGCGCCCGGTTGTCGCGCCAGTTCTCAAAGTCCTCGCGGCTAGCCCACTGGGTGTAGACAAAGTAGCGGTCCTCGCCCGCGATGGGACGCAGCAGCTGGAACCCCTCGAAACCGGGAGCGGAATCCACTGCATGCTTCCGTGCGGCGAAGCGGGACTCCAACTCGGTGCCCGAACCCTCCGGAACCTTCAGCGCGTTGATAACGACGATGGACACGATGCTTCTCCTTGAATCCGAGGAACCCGCTCGGGGCAATGACGCTCCCACGCTACTCCGGTCCTCCCAGGGCGCACAGTAAATGAAGTACCGCTGCACAACGCTTGGGACTGCAACTGGAGGCGCCGGAAGCAGCCATCCCGCTCAATGCCGCAGAAGGGTGGCCGCGCCGAACCCTGGGGATTCAGCGCGGCCACCCTCTGCCGGTCGGTTTTCTCTAGCCCTTTGCGGCGACCGTCCGCCAGCCACCGTCGGTGTAACCCTTGCGGACCACCTCGGAGAACGGCACCGGGCTGACGTCCACATTCACCTCGTACTGGCGGTGGGGCTCAACCGAAGACTTATTGGTGCCGCCGTCGGGTTCCCCCCAAACAACCTTGAGCTGTGATCCGATTTCCACGTCCGGGTCGACGATCGCCAGGGACAGGGGCCGCTTTTCGTTCCAGCTGTAGCCGGTGAACATGGAAACGCCCACAACCTTGCCGGACTCGTCGACCACGGAGTCGAAGTTTGAAGCGCCGTAATTGGCATTCGGCAGGTCGAAGAACTTGTACGGCAGTTCATCCTTCTGGTACATCGAGGCGTGGATGGTGGCAACGTCGTCGCCGTCCCATGCCAGCGTGACCTTCTTCCGCTGGGCTGCCGGGTCCATCGCCTCAAGCGCATCGCGGCCAATGAAGTCGTGGTCATACTTGATGAAGGAGCCGTATCCCAGTTCCCATGGGGTGGTGTAGTAGCCCTCGATGGAGTCCGGCACGTAGGAGCCGGCCACTGCCGAGTTGGCCTCGTAGCTCTCGGCACCCAGCCACTGACGGTAATCCGCCAACTTGTCACCGCTGTAGATGCCGGGCAGCGGCGACGGGATCCAGCCGGATTCCAGCGTGTTGCACGAGTAGGCGCGGGCGCCGGCCGGCTCCAGGCCAAACTCAGCGCCGGCTTCGATGATCGTTTCCCGCACCCGGTCATAGTCCTCATACGGTCCCCAAAGCTCCAAGCCCGGGGCGCCGGCCATGCCATGGCGCAGGGTGCGGACCTGGGTCCCGCCCACGTTCATGTAGGACATGTTGAAGAACTTCAGCTGCTCCAAGGGGCCGCCGTGAACCTTCTCGATGACCTCCCACGCACGCGGCCCCTGAATCTGCAGTCGCCAGCAGTCACGGCTGACGGCCTTGCCCATGGGCCGGGACGGGGAGCGGCGGTCAATCCTCAGTTGGACGTCGTAACCGCCCTTTTCCGCGTTGTACATCAGCCAGTTGGCAGCGGGAGACCGGCCTACGTAAACCAGCTCCTGCTCAGCTTCGCGGAACAGAATGCCGTCGCCAATGACATGTCCGTACGGGGTGACCGGGACGTACTGCTTGGCCTTGTTGATCTCAAAGTTCTCCACCGAGTTGATGGCGGTATCGGAGATCAGCTTCAGGGCGTCCGGGCCGGAGATGTAGAGGTTGTCCATGTGGTGGGTCTGGTCGAACAGCACGGCGGACTCGCGCCAGGCCCGAACCTCGTTGCGCCAGTTGGTGAATTCCGGAGCAACGACCGGGTATACGTAGGCGCCAACCTGTACGTTGCGCAGGTGGTCGACGACGTTCCCGGACGCGTCCAGTACGTCCTGCAGGGAAGTGGTGGTCATGTCAGGTTCCTCTCGTTGAATGAAAATCAGAAGACGATAGTTGCGTTGCCGTCGCGGATGACTCGGTCCTCGCAGTGCGCTTCCACTGCACTGGACAACACGCGGCGTTCGACGTCGGCGCCGCGCCTTTGGAGATCGGCGGCCGTTTCGCGGTGGGTCACGGTGATGACGTCCTGCGCAATGATGGGGCCTTCATCAAGGTCCTTCGTCACGTAGTGCGCGGTAGCTCCAATGAGCTTTACTCCGCGTTCTTTTGCCTTGCGGTATGGGGCCGCTCCGATGAACGCGGGGAGGAATGAATGGTGGATGTTGATGATCGGGACGCCCACGTTGTCAATGAAGTCCTCGGTGATGATCTGCATGTAGCGGGCCAGGACCACAAGGTCTACATTGCCCTGGAGAAGTTCAAGGTGGCGTGCTTCTGCCTCGGTCCGTTTGGTCTTGTCGGCCGGCACATAGAAATAGGGGATCCCGAAGGCCCGCACGTCGTCACTGAGGTCGGGGTGGTTGGAAATCACCATCGTAATGTTGACGGGCAGCTCCCCGCGGCGCTGCCGCCACAGGAGGTCCAAGAGGCAGTGATCGGATTTCGAGACGAACACGGCCACACGCTTGCGCTTCTTTGCTTCGACCAGTCGCCATTCCAAGCCGAACTCGTCGAGGTTTTCGGTCAGGGCCGCCCTCAGCTCATCGATGACCGTGGCGAGGTGAGGCAGCGTAAAGACGGTTCGCTGAAAGAAGCGACCGCCGTCCGGATCCGAAGTGTGCTGGTCCAACGCAACAATGTTGGCGTTGAAACGCGCCAGCGTCTGGGTAATGGCAGCGACAATTCCTGGCTGGTCTGTGCCCTTGAGGATTAGCCTAGCGACATTGTCTTGTGCCGGAGCGAATCCGGAATCGCCCAAGGGCAACGGGGCGTTGGACCGCATGGGCACTGTAGCAACGGAAGTTTCCACTGGAGCTCCTATCCGTGGGCTTGTTCGAGCAGTTCCCGACGCCAAACTTCGGTCTGGGCGAGATCGTTGAAAGTGAAAATGTGAAAGCCCTTGATCGCCGCATTGCTCGCCGGCAGTCCTTGGACCAGGCCTTTGATGAGTTGTGTGGGCTTGTAGCCGGAAGGGCTGAAAAAGCGCCAGAACATGTTTTGCTGCTTCTTCAGGAAGTTGGCTGACTGCCCCAATCCGAGCCCGGCCGACACCCGCAGCAGCTTTTGCCGGCTGACCGGCCCCGGCATCCCTGCATAGATCGGCAGCGCGACGCCTTCGCGCTTGATCTGGGCACCCCATTCCAGGAAGGTCTGAGGATCAAAGCAGATCTGGGTCAGGATGCGCGTGGCATACGGTGCTTTGTCGCGCAGCGCCTGCCGGATGGCCTCGTCCGGAAAGGAAGCGTGCCCTTCCGGGTATCCACCGATGCCCACATCCGTGAAGTGATGTCCCCTGTCGGTGAGGGCTGCGAGCAGGCTGCGGGCATCACGGAATTCTCCCGCTGCCTCCTCGGCATCTCCGGCGATGATGAAGATCCGGTCGATCTCGGCCGCCTCCAGCCGGCTCACCAAAGCATCGAGTTCTTCGACGTCCCGGACCAACCGTGCGGGTACGTGCGGGGCAACTGAGTATCCCCGGCCCCGCAGAAAGACAGCAGCGTCCAAGGTCGGTTCCAGGCCTTTTCCGCCCGTGGCTGTGATTGTCAGCGGGACGCTGGTGGGCACTTCAGCCAGAACCTTGTCCTTCGCGGACTTGAACGGCATGATCTCGTAGCCAATGTTGTCCAGCAGCGTGGCAAGGGTCTGCCGATCCTCGTCCGTAGCTGCCAACAGACGTGAAGCCATGGGTCCTCCTTGATATGGGCCGAGCGACAGCAAGTGACTCGACTCACATGACTTTATGCCGGTCGCTGCAGCCACTCGTAAGGTAATCGTCCACACTTCTACCGAGACGTTTGTCGCGGTATTGGCGGACCACGCTGAGACGCCAAGGACAGAGTGGGCTAGAACCCGAAGGCCAGCCAACCCGGCAGCGATTGCCGGGTTGGCTGGCCTTTCCGCAGGTGGGCCCTACGACGAACTTCTAGACCTTCTGTCCGCCGGCCGCCCGCTGTGCTGGCCGCTGCCACGGGAGCACGATCGGCGTGACAAGCCGGAAGGCGAGGTTGATCAGCAGTCCGAGCACCCCTGCGAGCACGATTCCGGCATAGACCTCTTCGACTGCGAATTGTTGTCCTGCCCGGCGGATCATCGCACCCAAGCCATATTCAGCTCCAACGAACTCTGCGGCGACCAGAGTGATGAGGCAGGTAGCCATGCCCAGACGCAAGCCATTTAGCAGTCCTGGGGCGATGGCAGGAAACAGTAGCCGGGTGAAGAACCGCGTCCCCGTTGCGCCGAAGTTGCGACCTGCCTCGATGAGGTCCGACGGGACATCGCGGACACTACCCCGCGTACTGATGATGATCTGGAAAAAACCGGTTGCGAAGGCGGTGATGACGTACGCGCCTTCGCCGCGGCCGAAGATAATAATGAACAACGGGAGAAGCGCGATCTTCGGCAGCGGATACAGGGTGTCGGTGATCGGCCGGATGAGCAGTTCAACGGTTCTCCACCGCCCCGATGCCACGCCGATCGCCACCCCGAGGACCGCCGCGAGCGCGAAAGCCATCATCAGCCGCTGGAGGGTGAGCACAAGGTCGAGACCCAGCCGCCCGTTCACGAGTTGATCGACCGCCGTGACGAGAATGTCACTGAGCACAGGGAAAAACCGAGGGTCAAGCAACCCAGCGCGGGTACTCGTCTCCCACACCGCGAGGAGCACGATTGGTATGGCCCAGGCCTGGGCGCCCCGGTACACGGACGGGCTCATGTTTGAGCCCCCTGAACGTCTCGACGCCACGGCAGCATCCGGTCGGCAACGGCATCAAATCCGACCGAACTCAGCAGGCCGAGCACCGCGATGATCAGCAGTGCGACGTACATGTCGGTCACCCGCAGGATCTGCCAGTTCGACCAGAGGAACTGCCCCAGCCCATTCGAGGCGCCGACCATTTCGATGGCGATGACCGCAATCAAAGTGAAACCGAGGGAGACTCGGATGCCGGTGACAATCGACGGCAATGCTCCGGGGACAAGGATGCCGAAAAAGCGCCGAGCGCCGTCGGCTCCGTAATTGTCCGCCACCTCAAGCAGGGTGCGGTCGATGCTGCGCACGCCCGCGACGGTGTACAGGACCATCACGATCAGTGGCGTGACCAGCGCGGTGAGTATGATCGCCATTTCGGTTCGCCCCAACAGGAACGTTAAGAAGGGGAAGAACAAGACACCGGGAATCGGATAAAGGAACGCCAATACTGTATTGGTGCCGCGCTCCATCCACTGGGACGCCGTGATAGCAATCCCGAGCGCAACCCCGATGAGCACGGCGAAGAAGATCGTCGCGAGCACCCGTAACAAGGTGGCGATGATATCGCCACCCATTCCCGATCCGGCGTCGAAAATGATCCCAGCCCGGATGAGTATCTCAGTTGGCGGGGGAAAGAATGTAGGGCGGATGACGTCGGCTCGGCTGAGAAGCTCCCACGTCAGAAGAATGAACACGGGACCGACAAACAGCGGCCATTTTTCACCCAAGGCGCGCCGCATCACCGATCGTCCACCGCCATCGCCAATTGAACTTCATCCCGAAGATGGTTCCAAATATCCTGCGACAGCGCCGCAAACTCCGACGTCCCGCGCAGCTCTGGGCTGCGATCGGGGCCGAAATCCAGTTGTACGATGTCGCGAATACGGCCGGGCCGGGCTGACATCAGCACAATGCGGTCAGAGAGGAATACCGCCTCGTCGATCGCGTGCGTGATGTATAAGACAGTCGGCTTCGTCTGCTGCCGCAACTCCAGAATCTGTTCCTGCAGCAGGGTCCGGGTTTGGGCGTCGAGCGCACCAAGCGGCTCGTCCATGAGCAAGACCTCGGCGTCCTGGGCCAGGGCCCTGGCGATGCCAACCCGCTGCTTCATTCCCCCAGAGAGCTGATGAGGAAAGAAATCGCCGAAGCGTGCCAGTCCGAGCCTGGCTAGCTGCTCGTCGGCAATCTCTGCGGCCTCTTTCTTGGGCATGTTTCGGTTGCGCGGGCCGAACATGACGTTCTCGCGCACCGACAGCCAAGGAAAGAGGGCGTGCTCTTGGAAAACCATCGCCGTCTTCGGACGGTCTGGCTTGGAGCTTTCGATTTCGACAGTCCCCGATGAGGGTTCGTAAAGCCCGGCCACCAGTCGCAGCAGGGTCGACTTTCCGCAGCCGGACGGTCCAACGATTGAGACGAACTCGGATTCGGCGACCTCCAGGGACACGCCCTCCAGCGCGGTCACGTTCTCTTGCCCTGGGAACTTTTTGGCGACGTCGTTTAGGCGGACTTTGGCCTTGGCCTGCACGCTCATATCCTCTCGCGTCATTTCTTGAGGGCCGCGTCGCGCCACGTGAAGTCCCAGATCTCTTCTTCGGGGATGATCTGGTCGTAATTCAGCGAGCCCTGTTTCATAAAGAACTCCTGGTAGCGAAGCAGCACGTCCAAATCGACGCTCAGGTCGGCAAGGATATGGTGCTGCCGCGAAGCCGCGACGATCTTCGGGTCCGCTCCGGTGTACTCCTCCACCAGCGCGAGCATTTCCTCGCTATCCCAGCCGTTCTCCGCAAGGTCTTCAGCCGCCATAGCGTAAGCGCGCATGAAGTCTTCCGCGAGTTGCTGGTTCTGCTCGGCCCAATCCGTGTTGTATATGATGCCCGTGAATGGCATCGGCGGCTCGTCCGTCGGTGTCTCCCACGGCCGGTAGGCGGATCCGTTCTGCTCCGCCTGCGTGGGGAACGGCTCCGACAGAATGCCGCCGGCGATCCCGCCGTTGGCGAGTGCGGGCACCTGATCGGGGAACGGAATGTGCTCGAGCGCGACCTCATCCATGGACAGTCCGCCACGTTCAAGGGCGAATCCCAGCAGCGCCTCGGTCACGACGCCCGGTGCGTTCGCTGCGAAAGTTTCTCCCTCGAGTTGCGACATATCCTCTGCCAGCTTGGCAGCCTCCTCCGAAGATCCCGCGAGCTTCGAGGAGATGATGAAGTAATCCTCAATGTAGCCAGAGTGCATCGGCGCCACGTACCGCACCGGCAGGCCCTCATCGAACGCGTTGTAGGCGGCGGAGCCGATGCCGGCGAATCCAGCGTCGTACTGAGCGGTGGCCACGCCGGTGATCGACTCGTTACCGCTGGTGACCTCGACGAGTTCCACGTTGATGCCGACCTCGTCGGCATATTTCTCCGCGGCAACGAAAATCGGCAGGGAAGACCCGGTCGCCAGATAGGCGACGCGGATCGTGCCTCCATCGTCTTCGCTACCTGAGGCGGCACCTTCAGGGTCGGCCGCACACCCGGTTAGGGCCAGGGCGGCGGCAGCTCCGGCAGCGACGAGGAGCCGCCGGGAACGGGTTGTCATTGCATGGATCATGATGAAACTCCCTTGTTTCGTGCGTGTCCGAGGTTTCGGTGGGTCCGAGCTGTACTTTTAGTGGCCTTCTTCCCTGGCCATGAGCCAGGAGGGACGGCCGGTGATCTTGGCATCAATGACCAAGGGGCGATTCCGGTCGGACTCGAGCCAGGCGGTTACCCCGCCAAGGTCGTCGAGTGACCGCACGGTGATCGCGTCGCAGCCGTAGCCTCGGGCAATCGCCGCGATGTCCGCGTCCGGAAAGCGAACGATTTCCTGTTCCTTGGCCGTCGACTCAGGGAACAGGTGAATCTCTGCGCCGTAGGCGCTGTCGTTGTAGACGATGATCAACATGCCGAGCTGCAGTCGGACGGCCGTCTCCAACTCCACGGCGCCCATCAGCAGCGAGCCATCCCCGGTGCCGAGCACCGCCATCCGGTCGGGGCGCGCAACCGCTGCGCCGATGACGCTGCCGAGTCCCAGGCCGATGGACTGGAACGATAGAGGGAGCACATACCCCTCGTCGTCAGGAACTCGCAGGTGGGCGCCCGGGTAGGCGTTGACGTTGCCGCCGTCGACAACAACCACACGTTCGTCGGGCAGCAACGCGTCGAGGGCGTTGGTGAGGGCTGCCGGATCGACGAAGCCCGGCTCGTCAACCGGATCGACGGTCTGGTCCGACCAGTACCGTGCACGGCGGACCCGCTCGGCAACCTCCGGCGTCCGGTATCCCGCGCTGGCTGTCCCCGTCGCGGCCAGCGCCTTGGAGGTCGCCAGGGCAACAGCGGCCGCATCGCCAACGATGCCGAGGTCTACCAGCCGGTGCTTGCCGATCGCCTCGGCCCGGTCGTCAACCTGGACGAGAGTTGTTTGGTCAATGAGCGAGCCGCCGCGCGTTGTCCAGTTGTTCAGGGCCACGCCGAATCCGACGACGAGGTCGGCATCGCGCACCAGCTCCGCGGCAGGCTCGGTCGCGAAACCGCCCATGATGTCCAGCGCCCACTCGTCGCCTTCGAAGATGCCGCGGCCACCTCCGGATGCGATGAGCAGGGCTCCCGCCGCGGCTGCCAGCTCGCGCAGCGCCCCTTTGGCGCCCCGCGAGCCCCGACCTCCGATGATGACCGGTCGTTCCGCCTTCGCAAAAAGGCTGGCGAGCTCCACGGCATCTGTCGCCGAAACCATCGGCGTCGGCACTCGAAGATTGGAGACGAGGCTCGCTCCCTGGTACTGAATCTCGCCCTCTTGGATGTCCACGGGCATGGAAAGGACAACCGTGGTTCGCTCGATTTGTGCGACGCGGAAGGCTCGTGCTGCATCGGAAAGGGCCGTCTCAACAGAATGGATGCGCATCGGCGTCGCGCCGAGTGCCCTGACAGCCGAGTCCTGGTCGATGTGGAAATTCGACGTTACGTCGCCGACCGCACTATCTGCGGCAAGGACCAGCAGGGGCGTGTGGCATTTCGCGGCCTCGGTCACCCCCGTGAGTGCGTTCGTGAGACCACAGCCTTGGTGGAGGCTCAGCGCACTTACTTCCCCGGTGAGCCGGGAATAGGCATCTGCCATGGACGCCGCGCCGGCCTCGTGGCGGGCTGCCACGAACTGGGCGCCGGCAGCCACGAGCGCGTTGGTGACGCGGAAATTTCCGCTGCCAACCACTCCGAACACCTGCGACACGCCCAAGTCGGCGAACATGTGGCCGAGAGCGTCGGAAACCCTCATCTTCTGCGTCATTGCACCCATCCTGTTTCTAGGTCTTCGTCGACCTCCTATCACCGTAGGTATTGCGCTGATGTGCGTCTACTGAATATTCATCATTCTCGACATGACCATAGTGAATAATGAGGCCATGTTGCTCAACCTTGACCTGAACCTCTTGCGTACCTTCGTCGTCGTATACCGCGCGAAAAACCTCACCGCGGCGGCGGAGACGTTGCGGGTATCGCAGCCCGGGGTCAGCCATGCCCTGAGGCGTCTGCGGACGCATTTCGACGATCCGCTCTTCATCCGCACGGGTACGGGCGTGCGTCCCACCCGCCTGGCCGCCGACCTCTACGCGGAAATCAGCGGTCCCCTGTCGCACATCGTCGCAAGCATGGAGGACCGAACCCGCTTCGATCCGGCCACCTCGCACCGCCGCTTTCGGATCGCGCTCACCGACCTCGGCGAGGCCGGCCTGCTCCCCCGCATCCTGCTGGCTACGGGGAGTGTGGGTCCGGGGATCGAGATCGAGGTGGTGCCGCTGGACATTGACACGGTCGCGCGGGACGTCGTGACGAGGGACATCGACGCCGCGATCACGAGTTCTGCCGTCCTGGGCCAGGTAAACCAGGAGGTTCTTTTCCGTGATCGCTACGCCTGCCTGGCGCCCGCCGACCTGGAGGACGACAACGGGCGGATCCGGGTCGAGGATCTACAAAGGCTGCCCGAGGCCCGAGTCGGCTCCTCTGCGGGTCACGGAGCAATCACCGAGGCAGTCACCACGCTCGGAGCGGGCGTCCTCTCCCGGGCCCCGCAGGTTGAAGTGCCCCGTTTCACATCGCTGCCTTGGATCGTCGCGCGGTGTGGGTACGTTGCCATCATTCCGATCGATGCCTTCGCTGCACTGACGGTCCCTGAGGGAGCGAAGCTGCTGGAACTTCCATTCCCCTCGCCAACAACGGCTGTGTATCTCGTCTCGCACGCCGCCGCGGATGCCGACTCCGCGACTGCATGGTTCCTGGACACAGTGCGTTCGGCTCTCGCCGCGTGAGTCAGGTCAACTCCACGAAGGGTAGGGCCCGTGCTTCGCACCGGGGACGCGTCTAGGTTGCCGGGATCTCTAGGTGGTGGGAGCGACCAATCCCGCATTAACGGCCATCAGGGCCGCCTGCGTGCGCGATGTCAGATTGAGTTTGCCCAGCATGTTGGAAACGTGTGTACGGGCCGTCCGCTCGCTGATGAACAATTCCTTGGCGATTTCGCGGTTGGATTTCCCAGTGGCCACTAGCCGCAGCACGGCCCGCTCCCGCTCGGTGAGGGAAGACATCCCGACGCTGGGCGCACTCATTTGCAGTGTGAACTTCTTGGCCATGGACGTGTCGATGAATACCTCGTCGCGTGCGGCGGCCCGTATCGCCGCGGCTACATCCAGCGCCCCGGCGTCCTTCAGCAGGTAGCCGGATGCCCCCAACTGCATCATGGTGTTCATGCGCTCCATCTCACCGAAGCTGGTCAAAACCACCACTTTAACCCCGGGGTGCTTGCGCCGGATTTCCTGCATCGCGGTCATCCCGTCCATTCGCGGCATCATCAGATCCAGAAGAACGACGTCGGGGAGGTTGCCATACGTGTCCAGCTCAGCCAGCTGCTCCAGAGCGTCCTGGCCGTCCACCGCCTGCCCAATCGCCTCAATGTCCTCGAGCACTTCAAGGTAGGCCGAGATGCCGCGTCGGGCCACCGCATGGTCATCAACGATCAACACTCTTAGCGTCTTCGGCGAGGATGTGCTCATGGCTGCCTTCCGGGGGAATGGTAAGTGACAAGGTGCGGGACTTCGGCGCGCACCACGGTGCCGGCCCCGCCGAAATTCAGGTCGACGTCGAAAGCGCCGTTCCATCGTTCGACGCGCTGGCGCATGAACGCCAGTCCGTGGCCTTCATGCTCAAGGGCCTCACGGGCAGCACCGGGTGGTTCCGGCTTTCCGCCGTTGTCGCGGACAGTCAATCGAATCTGACCGTTGCTAACGTCGAGGGTAATGACGATCAGGTCGGCGGGCGAATGTTTGACGGCATTGTGCACAGCTTCCGCGGCCACGTAATAGAGATCCTCTGCGAGTTCGCCGCCGATCTCGTCCACTACCGCTTCGGCGTTGAGCTCAAACTTGACGCCGGTCTGCC
Organism: Arthrobacter sp. CAU 1506; assembly: GCF_005047635.1. Lineage (GTDB taxonomy): Bacteria > Actinomycetota > Actinomycetes > Actinomycetales > Micrococcaceae > Crystallibacter. Next base: position 145,273 of record NZ_SUKC01000007.1, read on the forward strand.
GGTGCGTGGTTGCCGTCAGCCTGGTCAGGGCTCCGCGAAGCCCGCTGCTCCCGATGACGGTGGGACGCAGCTGGGTGACAAGTCCCCTCAGGTCCTTCAGGACGGAACCGGTGATGTCCTCGAGTTCTGCGGCGATTGCATGGATGCGCTGGTCCCGCTCCGGGCCATCGGTCAGGATCTTGAGCGTTTGTGTCAGCATGCCCATGGAAAAGACTTGCTGCACTGCTGAATCATGAAGATCCCGTGCCAGCCGCTGCCGCTCCTCCCGGTGGGCCGCGCTCCGCTCCTCTTCCAGCATGGAGGCGTAGTCGATGGCCAGTCCCGCCTGTTCCGCCATCGACGTCAGGAACTCGATGGCTTCCTCGTCGAGGGCCTGCCCCGGTGCGAGAAACGCGTTAAGGATGCCGATCGTGTTCTGCCGGACCTTGATCGGGATCGAGGCAAACGCGTCCCATGTCGGGTATCGGTGAAACTCGTGCAACGGCTCCCACGCCGGATTGGACATGAACGCGTCGTAGCGGTGCGGGAATATCACCGGCTTACCCGATTCCATGGCGTTGAGCATTCCCAAATCCGCGCCCCGCCGTCGACACTCCATAAGGAGGGAAAAGAAGGCGCCGCTCCGAGAAGCTGGAAACCCGGCCATACCAAGCATGTGGAGCTTGTCGCCGGAATACTCGTTGGTCAACACCTGCACTCCGGCCAGCCCATCGGCCTGCAGAATCTCGTGGGCCAAAGCGCTCAACGTTGCCGGGAGTGAACGTTCGGAGGCCACGCGTGCCGCTGTTCGCGCCACTGCCATGGCACGCCTTTCGCGCTGTCGCCGGCGCGTCACGTCATAAAACGCGACACTGTAGGCCTCACCCACCCGCTGCATCCGGTAAGCAAGCTCTACAGAGTTCCCGGCTGCTTTGATCCACGCGGTGCTCCATCCAGTGCCGGATGCCGGCTGCCCCTCGACCAGCCCGCTTTCCCCGGACAGGAGTGCGTGCAACGGCTGCAAGGCTCCGCCGTGGTTTCCGAGTATGGCCCGGCCACTGGAATTCAGCCGTGTCACGCAGCCAGCCTGGTCCAGAAGCGCCAGGCCGACAGGCGAGTGCTCCCAATCCTTGTCCGGCATGTTCCTCCCGCTCAATACCCGCTCCAACGCGAGCTACATCACACGCGCATCAGAGGATACTCTGCCGCACGATGAATTGATAAAACGCATCCGTCACTGACAGAGTCGTCCTGTTCACCGAAGGAGGCCGCCGCCGTCGTACACCAAGGTTTGGCCGGTGATCAGCGCGGCGTCGGGCGACGCCAGGTAGGCGGCAAGGCCGGCGAAATGCTCCGGTGTGACATATTCCTTGATCGCCTGCCTGGACATGGTGGCAGCGAAAACTTCCTCGCCGGAATGCTCGCGGGTCCCCGGCGTGGCAACTTGGGCCGGGACGATCGCGTTGACGGTGATGCCGTCTGCCCCCAACTCGTTCGCCAGTACGCGGGTGAGACCGGTCAGCGCGCCTTTGGAGGCCACATATGCAGCCTGACCGGCATTGCCGGTAAAGAAGGTGCGCGACGCGACGTTGATGACCCGCCCGCGGTGCTCGCTGGCTTTCAGGTACGGGTAGGCTGCTTGGGTCATCAGGAGCGGCCCGACGGCATTTACATCGAAGTAGCGATGCATCTGGTCGGCCGTCACGTCCAGGAAACTGTGCCTGCCGCTGAGCAGACCGGCGTTGTTGACCAGAATGTCCAGCCCGCCGAACTGCTCCGCGACTTTCCGGACAGTGGCGTTGACGTCCTCCCGGTCGGTCACGTCGCAGGCAAGAAACTGTACGCCCGCCTCCAGCGGACCTGCCGGCTCCTTGATGTCCAGCGATGCGACTGTGCACCCTTCCGCCGCCAAGCGGCCGGCGATCCCGCGGCCAAGACCGCCGGAACCGCCGGTCACGATCGCCACCCGGCCCACGAGCCGCGGTGCCGCATCCGCCATGCCTACCGCTCCTGTGGATGCGTCGCCAGCGGCTCCACGGACACTTCCATCCACGGGAACTGCGGCAGGGACGCCAGAGCGTCATGCAGTTCGGTTGCATCGTCGGCTTCCCAGAGCCCGACGACGGCGCGCCGCCCTGGGATGCGCCACAGCCGTTTCAGAGTGCCCTCCTGCCTGAGTTCCATGGCGCGTGCCCGTTCCTGGGACTTGAGCTGCTGGGCCTGATCCGCACTCATCGAATCAGGCAACGTTGTTTCAAATCGAACGAGGAATTCCATACCTACTTAACCTCCTGTGTGGTCTGGCGGAACGGTCTAACCGACAATCTTGAGCAACACCGAGGCCAGTTCGTCCGGAGCGGTCACCATGGCTTCATGGCCGGTGTTCACTTCGTAGGTCTCCCATCCCGCTGCAGTCGCTTGCTCTGCGAAAGGCCGGAAGACCCGCATCCAATCGACGCACTCGATGTACACGCCGGGCACGTCCTCATACGCTCCGGACAACGGGAGCGATTCCGTATAGGTCTTCCACGGATGCGGAGTCAGGCGCGCCGCCAGCCAAGCATGGTCAGCAGGTTCGTTGATGCCCAGCTTCTCCAGCGGCCGGGTGGGGATGAGCCAGCCGAACCCGGACTGTTCTACCGATTCGCGGTAGTGATGAGCAACTGTTTCCGGAAGCAGCTCAATCGCCGGCCTCCCGTCTCCGATGAACCCGTCCAGGTGCACCCGGCGGGCAATCCTGTCGGGGACCCGGTCGGCCACGCCGGTGATGACCTGCCCTGCGTAGCTGTGTCCAACCAAGGTGACGTCTGTCAGGTCGTACGCTTCGAGGAGCCGCACCAGGTCCTCGATATGCGTGGCCAGACCGACGTCGGGGTTGATCAGGTGGGCCCTGTCGGAAACGCCTGTCAGCGTTGGGGTAAAGACCCGGTGTCCCTCTTGTTCCAGGAGCGGGACCACTCGTTCCCAGCACCAGCCGCCGTGCCATGCCCCTGGCACCAGGACGAACGTACTCATGCCTTTCCTTCCCGAATGTTTGCCGGTTCTGTCCGGTGCCCCGGAGCGTTCAGCGCACCGGCGTCTGCGGAAGCAGCGTACCGGCCCACTTTCAGCGCGGCCATCGCCACGAAGCTGACGACGCCCATGATGAGCAGATACACGGCGATCGGAGTCGTGGAATTGAAGGCTGCGTACAGACCCGTAGCGATCAGCGGCATGAATCCGCCGCCAAGGATGGAGCCGATCTGGTAGGCAGTGGACGCGCCGCTGTAGCGGACCTCCGCGGGGAAGAGTTCGGCGATCAGTGCTGCCTGCGGGCCAGCCATGAGCGACTGCCCCAGCAGGATGACTGCGAAGGCGATGGCGATGGCAATGGGCTGCCGGGTGTCGACCAGCCAGAAGAACGGGAAAGACCACACAGCCAGCAGGGCTGCGCCCCAGAGGAAGACGGGCTTCTGCTTGAATCTGTCTGCCAGGAGGGCGCCCAGTGCAACGGTGACAAGGTGGCAGACCGCTCCGAAGATGATCAGCATCAGCATGGTATTTCGCGACAGCTCAAGCGTCCCGGTTCCGTAGGAGAGCATGTAGACGGAGTAGAGGTAGCCAATGGCAGGAGCTGCGATGGAGACAATCCCGGCGAGCAGAACGGTGCCAGTGTGGTGCTTGAAGAGCGTCAGGATCGGAGCCTTGACGTCCTTCTTCCCCTCCTTCACTTCCTTGAAGGCCGGAGAGTCTTCAATCTTCAGGCGCATCCACAGAGCGATGATGATCAGGACTGCGCTGAACAGGAACGGCAAGCGCCAGCCCCAGGACGTGAATACTTCCGGGGCGAAGATGTTGGTGACGATGATAAAGACGAGGTTTGAGCCGATGATTCCCACCGGGAGCCCCATTTGCGGGAACGAACCGTAGAACGCGCGTCGCTTGCTGGGCGAGTACTCGACTGCCATCAAGACGGCGCCGCCCCATTCGCCTCCGACGCCGATGCCCTGGAGCAGGCGGAAGACCACCAGCAGGATCGGTGCCCAAATGCCAATGGTCGCGTAGTTCGGGAGCAGGCCGATCGCCACCGTCGCAATACCCATCAGCAGCATGGAGAGCAGCAGCATGGATTTTCGGCCGATGCGATCGCCGAAGTGGCCCATCAGGAGGCCGCCAATGGGGCGGGCCAGGAAGCCGACGGCGAAGGTCGCGAACGCGGCCAGCGTTCCCGCCATGGCATCGTCGGTCGGGAAGAACTGCGGACCAAAAATCAGCGCCGCCGCAGCTCCATAGATGAAAAAGTCATACCACTCGATCGCGGTCCCGACGAGGCTTGCCCCCAGGACCTTCTGCCGCTCCTTCACTGAAGGCAGCGATGCGTCCGCCCCCGCCAGCCCGGACGTCGATGTCTGCTGATTCACAGTTGTTCCCTTTCATTGGCATCCGTGGCAAAGAGGGCCAGTGCCGCCGCCGTGTTGGAGGCCGGTACGTGGTAGGTCTCGTGGACTCGCCGGATATCGTCTCCCAGGGCACCACGCATGATCAGCCACATGATCATTTCGATACCTTCGGAACCTGCCTCCCGGATGTATTCCTCGCGTGAGATCTGGGCCAGCTGCTGCGGGTCTGTTTCGATCTTCTTGAGGAAATTGCGGTCGAACTCCTCATTGATCAGACCGGCTCGTTCACCGGAGAGCTGATGCGACATCCCGCCGGTTCCGAAGACGGCCACCTTGAGATCGCCCGGGAACGAGCGGATCGCCCGCCCGAGCGCCTCGCCAAGGTCAAGGCAGCGCTGGGCCGTCGGCTGCGGATAGTGCAGCACATTGACCAGCATGGGCACCACGGCGCACGGCCATGCATCTCCCGGATCAGGCGTGTACACAGAGAGCGGCACGGTGAGGCCATGGTCGACGTCGAGCTCTTGCAGCACCGTCAGGTCGAAGCCCTCATCGACGAGGTTCACCAGGAGGTGCTCGGAGAGCTCCGGAGCGCCAACAACATTGGGCACCTTCCGCGGCCCGTAGCCTTCATCCGCCACTTGATAGTGGGCGGCAGTGCCCAAGGCGAACGTGGGAATCATCGACATGTCGAGGGCATTGGCGTGATCGTTGTAGACCACCACGGCAACATCGGGCTTGTGCTCGGCCATCCATTCTCGTGCCGGCGCATAACCGTCGAAGAGCGGCTTCCAGTAGTCATCCGCCGTCTTCTGGTTGTCCATCGCCGCGCCAATCGAGGGCACGTGCGAGGTGGCCAGGCCCCAGATGATTTCAGCCAAACTTCCGCCCTCCTGCATTGAGTTCTGCGATGAACTCTTCAGTCCTCATGCCCGTGAATACGGCACCAAGGTCCTGCATGGTCTTCTTGTCGATGGCGGCAAGTTTGACGATATAGAAGATGGAGGCGCCGATTTCCGTCATCGTCTTCCAGTCACGCGCGAGCACAACACGCTTCTGCTCATCGTTGAGGTCGTATTCCTCGCAGTATGCGGCTTCGTCGGCGCTAAACCGTTCCCGGTTATTGGGATCCTTGAGCGAAAACAGCATGTTGTTCAGGGCTCGCCCGCGCAGGCTCGACTGGGTGTCGTAGACGTGCGTGCCCTCGATCTGTGGAGTGTAGGACGGCACAGTGCCTCCTCCTTATTGCTTTGGTGTGATGCGTCTCACCTGAGACACTACGGTCGCAACAAGGGGCAAACATCGGTGGCCTGACCTAATCCGACCGCGACATTTGTCCTGCTTGAACGGCTGGCCACATGGCCGGGATCACGGCGCGGGCCACGCGGACTTCCATCCCCGCACACTGTGCCGCGGAGCCCCGACCGGACGGTGTACCACTTTGAATCAGAAAATGTTAACAATCTCGTTGTCAAACCTCCAGGCTTCGGATAGCTTGTTAGCGACATCACAAATACCTGCTCGAGCAGAGCTGCGCTTTGCTTTACTGCGTGATTTCAGAGCAGGCATTGACTGAACGGCCAACCGACAAGGGGAGACCTTTTTGGGCCATGAAATATAAAGGTACTTGTCATCACCGGGGTCGATGACCATCGCGATAGACCACCGGACTTTCGAGCCAGAATTCAACAGTCCGAGATTTGAACCCCACACTACATGGAGAGGTGTTAGCAGATGACTGAAGCATTGACCACCCAAGTCACTACGGGGCTCTACATTGGGGGTGAAGTCAGGGACACCGGCGAGACCTACGCCGTGGCGGACCCCGGCAAACCCGGCGCAGTGGTGGGATACGCCGCCGCGGCGTCCAAGCAGGACGTGGCCGACGCCGTAGCCGCCGCGAAATCCGCCTTCCCGGCCTGGGCTGCCCTCGGCGCGAAAGAACGGGCCGCCCGGCTCGCCGCAGCCATCGAAGGCCTCGCCGAACTGCGGGACGAGGACGCGGCCATCCTGTCCCAGGAAAACGGGAAAATCCGGATGGAAGCCTGGATCGACGCCCTGGTCTTCGACATCCGCTTCCAACTCGCCCTGGCCCTCGCCGACCAGATCGACCAGGGCAAGGTCCTCGAACCGGCACCGGGCATCCCGGTGACCACCACCGTGGCCTACCAACCACTGGGCGTGGTGACCATCATCGTCCCGTTCAACTGGCCCATCGCCATCCTCGGCGCCTCGCTGCCGCACGCCCTGCTGGCCGGCAACACCGCCATCCTGAAACCACCGCCCACCACCCCGCTGGCCATCACCCGGGTAGTGCAGCGCGTGGCGGAGAAACTGCCGCCGGGCGTGCTGAACATCGTCACCGGCCACGACAGCGAGATGGCCGGCCTGATCCAAAACGACGACGTGGCCAAGGTCTGCTTCACCGGCAGCGTCGGCGGCGGCAAGAAAATGATGGAAATGGCCTCCAAGTCCCTGACCCGCGTCACCCTCGAACTCGGCGGCAACGACCCCGCGGTCTTCCTCGACGACGCCATCCTGGACGACACCCACCTGGACCGGCTCTATGCGGCGATCTTCGACACCACCGGGCAAATCTGCATGAACGCCAAACGCGTCTACGTACACCGCTCCCGGATGGACGAACTGGTCGCCGGACTCTCCGCCCGGCTGGAAAAAGCCGTCATCGGCTACGGACTCGACGAAACCACCACCATGGGACCGCTGCACCAGCCCGCGCAGAAAACCTTCGTCGAAGAACTCATCGCCGAAGCCAAGAACGCCGGCGCCGACGTCCGCGAGTTCGGCGAACTGCCCTCCGACCCCGAACTCCAAGGCGGCAACTTCCTCAAACCCGCCCTCGTGGTCGACCCGGACCCGTCCCTGCGCGTGGTCACCCAGGAACAATTCGGCCCGGTCATCCCGATCATCCCCTTCGACACCGAAGAAGAAGCGATCGCGGCCGCGAACGACACCTGGGCAGGCCTCTGCGGATCGGTATGGACCGCGAACAAGGACAAAGCCAACACAATCGCTGCGCAACTGGTCTGCGGCTACGTCTGGGTCAACGACCACGGCGCCACCCGACTGGACCTGCGCGCCCCGTTCGGCGGCATGAAGCACTCCGGCTTCGGCCGCGAACAGGGCATCGAAGGCGTCCGCGCGTTCCAGGACACCCGCTCCATCGCCCACCTGGACGAAGCAGCCGCCGCAGCCGGCCACTAATAACAACGACGACGGCGCGTGGCCGGTCCCTGCCTCAAGGGCCGGCCACACGCCGTCTCGTTACCCGGCTGGCCCAGCAGCCGCCCGCCCCGGGCATCCCGGGGCCCAGCAAACAGGCCGGCTCCCCCCAACAGGGAAACCGGCCCGTTTGTTTGTCTGGTGGACAGTTCAGGGTTATTGCTGGGTTTTCCCACCGCCGGTGAACTCTCAAAAGGCCGCGCTATCGCGCTCCGGGACGTCGACGTTTGGCTCGCTGAGCATGCCTCGTTTTGGTTGCTGGCTAGCGGCGCCGGTCCTTCAGGAGCACGGCTCCGCCGTTCCACGTGTCGTCCAGATCCTGGATCTCGGCGTCGGTCGCCCACGGAGACTTGCTGAAGTACGGAGAGCCAATGAACGTCGCCTCGACGGCAGCAATTTCACCGTTCTTTATCTTGAAAATTTCCATAAAACTCCACGTATGCGGCTCCCGGAACGGCGACTCGCGCATCGAGCCATCGGTGAGCTCATACTTGTCCAGAAGGCCCTTGTGGTCGATAAAGCCTCGGGCGAGGCAAATGCCCCGGGCTTCGTCCACCATGATCCACTCCCGGCGGACCCGCTCGTTGAATCGCCAGCGGCCCAGCAGGAAGTCCCCGGCGGCCCCTTTTGGCGCCGCCTGATAGCCGTTCTCAATCCGGTAGCAAGTGTCAGCGAACTTGGTATAGAGAGTTCCGTCGTTACGGGACAGAGTCTGGAAATATCCGTCTGCCAAGGCCAGCGCGTCGTCCCGGCTGCTCCACTCACTCGGTTCCAGCTTGGCCGCGATGACCGGCTGGTGGTGCAGTTCGCGCACCTCGCCGAAGGGAGTGGGCGGACCGCTGACGCCGCGCTTGGTGGAGAGCATATGCTCGATCTCGATGATCTCCCCGCCTTTCACTTTCAAGCGGATCGTCAGGAAACCGGGGGTGTCGTTCATCATGATGGCCGTGAAAATGCCCACGTTGCCGGTATGCGGATCCGAGAAGGTCAGCGCTGGACCGAGTTCTTCAGTCACGGCGTCCCAGCTTCCATCGGGGAAGTTCAGCTCGACGTTGTTCTCCGTGTAGCGCACCCGAGGTGAAACCGGCAGCAACGATGGCTCGTGCCGGACATAGGCATCCCGGTAACGCTCACCCAACTGCTCGAGTTCGTCCTGGCCGGGCAACTGTGCTGTTTCAGATGATCGCATGGTTCCTCTTCCTTGAAGATAGTGACAATGTGCCCATGGGCAGGTCCAATAGCGATGGGCGGTTCAGCCTGTTTCCTTGCCGAGGCCGCGGACGAAGGAGGCCAGTTCTGTTCCCAACACTTCGTCGTCGGTTCCCAGATGGACGACTTCACTGAAGTGGTTGTGACCGGCTAAGTAAACCATCCGTGGCAGCTGCCCGTTGCGCTCCAGCAGCGCCTGGGCCAGCCCCAGGAACTGGCGTTGGTGCTCCGGCGGATCCATTTCCGTCACGACCACCATGATCGGCACTGCCGACTGCACCAGCCCCGGCAGTGGTGAAACGGGGGCGAGGTCTCGCTTAGTGCCGTAATAATTATCCAGAACTCGCTCCCGGGGCACGACCGTCAGATCGTACAGACCGGAGAGCAGGATGGTGCCCGCAACCGGCGCTTCGTCCAAAGCGGCTGCCGCGAGGTAGCTGGCCACGTGGATGGCGCCCGCAGAAGCTCCCATCAGCACAATATGGTCCGGGTTACCGTTCAAGGTGCCGATATTGCTGCGGAGCCAGGCAACCACGGCATTAAGGTCCTCGATCCCGGACGGGTATTGGGCGGCAGGAGCCAAACGGTACGAGATCGTAACGCCTATAAATCCATGCCGTACGGCCCAGGCACCGACATTGTCGTAGAACGGGCTTCCCTCTGTGTGCTTCTGCCCGGCAACGAAGTTTCCGCCGTGAACAAAGACCAGCACCGGCAGTTTTTCCGGCGACACAGCCTTGGGGCTGAAGACATCCAAGCGATGCCGGGGATGGTCCCCATACACAAAATCCCTTTCGATCACGACATCGCCAAAGGGCGCCAGATCATGCAAGGGCGCATAGACGGTGTCCGTAGCCTTTGCCCGGTCCGGAGCGATCACGTTTCCGATGTCCCGGATCGCGGCTGCAGTCTGTTCATCCATCATTTCCCCGCCCTTAACTCCTTCCAGCCCGCTGGCTGCTCTCCCCGTTACGGGGAGGTGTTTCAATTCGCTTGGCTGAGCTTAGGCGCGCAGGTCGGGCAATTGGCCCAGTTCCTCAGCAGAGACCCACAAACCATGGAAGGTGGGGCGGATGTGCAGCGGAATATGGACTGTGGCAATGGGTCCGTCGGTTAGTCGCGCGGTGTCCAGCACTACCAGGTCCGTTTTCTCGTCCGGGAAGCGGTTGACCAGGGCCACGAGGAAACCGTCCCCTTCAGGCGCATCATCGGAACGCGGGATGAAGACCGGCTCCTGGACATTGGAGTCGTCACCGGCGTACCACCGCTCAGATTCTCCCGTGAGGTGGTCCAAATGGATCAGCGTGTTGAACCAAACGCCCTTTGCGATCTCCTCATTGACCGGCTTGCTCATGTCGCGTCCGCCGAGGAAACCATGTCGATAGTTCAGGGTTTGGAAGCGCTGGTCAATCTCGGGGAAGTCCACGTGGATGCCGTCCAACAGGCGGCGTTGTTCAAAGTCACCGCCGCCACGAGAGGTATCGCAGGTCCATCGGGTCAGGTACTGCGTGACCCTCGCCGGATCGAAGGGCTGGCCGAGTGTATCCGGCAGCGGGGCGACCTCGGAAACGCAAAGGTCGATATGAACGAGAGGTCCCTCGGTGAACGAGTTCATGGTGTGAAAGGACCACTGCGCGGGACCATCGAAGTAGACGATATCTTCTACTGATCCGCGCCTTGGCAGAATCCCAAGGTGCGTTGTTTGGCCCGGCTCCCAGGCCCAGCGCGGCCCACCAGCCCTGACCCGCTCGACATCCGTGGTCAAGGGCATGACAGGAAGGATGCTGTGCTCCTGGGTCACGGCCCAATCATGCACCATGCTTTGGTAGGGAGGCAGGAGCCATTGCTCATCAGTTAACCGACCGCTGGCGCTGGCGCTGCCAACAGCGATGTCAGAGCTGAGCTCACCGTTGGCCGAATATCCGAAGAAGACCCACTCCCCGGTGAGCGGATCGATCTTCGGATGTGCCGTCATGGTCTTGCTCCGGAGCCGACCGCCGAAATCGTGTTTCCCCAGCGTTCTTAGAGTCATCGGGTCAAGGCGGTGCGCCAACCCATCCTCCTTGATCGCGAATAGCTGGTTGCCATGCCAGACCATGCTCGTATTCGCTGTCGTTCGGTCCACGCCGGCTACCGAGGGATCGTCGGTGTACGGGTTTCGGTAGGCCCCGAAGAGTGCCCGGCGCGCGTCCCGCTCGGCGTTGAATTTGTCGGTCCGTACGTAGCGGGTCCGGACATCGGCCCGTCCCTCGGCGAGCACAAACATATAGACCATGCCATCGCCGTTGATGTAAATGTCATCTCCTGCCCGGGGAGGAAAGGCCGGGTCTGGTCCGCAGCGGTAGAGGACACCTGCGACCTGGGGCGGAATTCGACCCTCAATCTCGAGCGACAGGACGTCGCTCTCGACGCGTCCCGGGCGGTTGATTCCGGTGAATTGCCGCGTTTTGGGAAATTCTGAGGATACTGCCTGAGCAGCTGCGGTGGTGGTCATTGCGGGCCTCCAGCGGATTGAAGGTGATACGGAATGGTTTGGGAGGGTCTCGTACATGCTGCCCTCCGAGAGGCCAGAAGCGCCGATGCTTCGCGCCCAATCTTCAGCCAGTGCTACGAGCCTAAGTCAGCAACGCAAAGATGACAAGCTTCTTTGCAATAATTCTGCCGCTTCACCGGGCTGGCTCGCCGCCAGAACTAACACCAAATTTGCTGCTGGCAGTCAATATTGATCAATTTGGTTTACACTAGAGTCACTACTAAATCTGACAATCGAGATCCGACAAGGACCCGGAGGATAAGGCAACGTGACTGAATTGGAGCCACTGTCGGCAGCGGCAAAAGCCAAGGCTGACCGCCGACCCTTGCTGGGACTGATCCTGACTGCCGACCGACGGCTTCGGGCGCTCATGGACGAGGTGCTCCAGCAGTACTCCCTGCCCACTCCCGAATACACCGCCCTCGTCATATTGCGGCGGCAGGGACCGTTGTCTTCCGCAGAACTTGCGCGTTTGGTTTTCGTCACTCCGCAGGCCATGGGACAGATCATCACCAGCATTGAACGACGCAACTTGATCATCCGGCACCCGGATCCCAATCACGGCCGAAAGCTGCTCGCCGAATTGACGCCCGTCGGGGTCGAACTCGTGGACAAGTGCGTGGACAGTCTTCAGGCCGTGGAACGGCATTTCCTCGGAGCGCTGAACGAACGGGAGCAAGAGTATTTCCTGAACCTGCTGTCGGCCTGCACCGACCACCTCGAACAGAATCCGAACCTGGGAAGCGAAGACCGGGTGGTTCAGGAAGCCTCGTTGCCATGAGCTGGGTGGCGGTTCCGTCGGAACCGCCACCCAGTGGCACGGCGTCGCCGCGAACCGCTGCCCCCTAGTGCCGGATCTCGTTAAGGATTCGCCGGCGCGCCTCAGTGAACCTTGCGTCCGCCTTGGTATCGATCTGGTCCCGGTCCATCCCAAACGGCACATCGACGACGTCCACTACGGTTGCAGGATGGCCCGACAGAACCACCACTCGGTCGGCCAGATAGACGGCCTCGTCAATATCATGAGTAACGACGACGATACTGATCCCCAGGCGCTTGCGGAGGTCCAAAACTAGGTCCTCCAGATCGAAGCGGGTCTGGGCGTCTACCGAGGCGAACGGTTCGTCCATGAGCAGGATTTCGGATTGGTATGCGAGCGCACGGGCGATGGCAGCGCGCTGCTGCATCCCGCCCGAGAGTTGCCACGGGTACTTGCGGCCTACCGCGGGCAGGCCAACGGCGTCAAGGCACTGTTCAGCCAGAGCCATCCGCTGCGACCTGCCCATTCCCCTGCCTTGCAGTGGAAAGGCCACATTTTCCTTGGTTCGCATCCACGGCAGCAATGACCGGCTGTAGTCCTGGAAGACCACGCCCACCTCGGAGAGCGGCTCGGTCATTTCCTGGTCCCCCAGCATCACCTTGCCTGAGCTCGGGGGCAGCAGGCCGGCGAGGCATCGCAGCAATGTGGTCTTTCCTGCCCCGGACGGACCGACAATGCAGACCACCTCGTTGGGTTCAACCCTGACGTCCAGCTCGTGCAGCACTTCCACGGCGTCGGCGCCCTCGCCATAGGACTTGCTCAGAGACTGGACAGACAGGGTGTGCCGAGCTTGGCGCTCCTCAAGTCGATCGAGGTTTTGAACTGTTGTCACTTCTTTGCCTTCCGACGTGATCTGGTGGTCTTGATACGACCGTGGCTGGCCAATGCGGCAGAGTCGAAGTACCAGCGAAGCGTGCCCTTTTCAAAAAGGATGAACGAGACACTCAGCAGGTAGCCCAAGGCGCCGACAAGGAGTGTGCCCGCCCATGCGCCGGAAATATCGAAGGAGCTGCCAGCCATATTGATGTAGTGGCCAATGCCGGCCACCGCACTGAAGATTTCGCTGACGACCATAATCACCACGCCGACGGCGAGAGAGACCCGTACTCCTGCGACGATCTGCGGGAGCGCAGCCGGAAGGACGATTCTACGGATTCGCAAGGTCGTCGGTATCCGATAGGACTTCGCCATATCCCGCACTTCGGGAGCGATGGACCGCACGCCGTCGATGGTGTTCAGCAGCACCGGCCAAAAGCAGGCGAAGGCGATCATGTAAATCTTCGGGGCTTGGCCGATACCGAGGGCGCCGATCACGATGGGGATCAGCGCGGACTGCGGCACGGAACGGACAAACTGCAAGAAGGGATCCAGCACCTGACGCAGGCGCTCTAATTCTCCGATCAGGATGCCCACCGCCACGCCGAGAACCGTCGCGACGGCGATGCCAATCAGAATGTTCGAGAGACTAAACACCACATCCCTCATCATCGTCCCGGTCGTGAATCCGCTGACTAGAGACTGCATGATCTTCGACAAGGGCGGGAAATAGACTGATGTGCTGTTCGCCGACAGGAACCACCAGGCGGCCGCCAGCACGGCTACCAGCCAAACCTGCTCCAGCAGGCGGCCGAGCTGTTTGGGCGCCTCGGCCAATATAGTGCTCATTGTCCACCTCCTGTTACTCGACGGTTCCAGCCGAGGAATCGGCCCTCAGCCAACCAAAGGATCTTGTTCAGCACGAGCCCGACCAAGCCGGAGTAGATGACATAGGCCAGGGCCAAGGCAGGGGCTCCGTCAGTCTGTGCCCGTGCCAGGTTGCCGCCCATACCTGGAGTAAGGCTCAGGACCTCGACGCCTACGGCAATCAGAATCGAGGCTGAGGCTGCAATCCGGATGCCGGTAACGGCGAATGGGGCGGCGTTGGGCAGGACGACCTTGAAGAACTTGAGCCCCATCGGGATCCGATAGCTGCGGACCGTGTCGGCAATGACTGGATCAATCCGTCGGGCCCCATAGATGGTTTGCAGCAAGATCGGCCAAACGACGCCGGAGAATACTACGACGACTTCCATTTCCCGGGTCGCGCCGAGCATCAGGACCATCACCGGCAGGAGTGCGATGACGGGGAAAGAACGCCCCAGATCAATGAGGAACTGCGTAGACCGGTAGAAGGCCGGGGTGATACCGAGGAACATCCCGACTGGGACACCCACGACGATGCTGAGCGCTAGCCCGACCAGGGCACTGGACATGGTGGCCGCAAGCGCCGCCCAGAACACCGGATCGACGGCCAAGCCTACGAATCGCACTGCCACGTCCCAGAACGGCGGGACGAGGTCTGGGCTGAAATAACCGGAAGCGTAAACGAGCGTCCACACCAGCAGGATGAGGACTGCTGTTGCCAACTGCCACATGACGAGCGCGATTTTCCTCCGGCGAGCCGGACCCGCGAACCTCTTCTGATCCGGCCGGCGTGCCGGACCCGAAGGCCTCTTCGGATCCGGCACCACCTTGGGCGGAGATAACTTTTCGGAGATGGCCATCCCTACACCTAACTTGGGTAACTTCAATTGACCGGAGGTGAACTAGTTCTGCGGTGCGCCTTCCCAGACGACGTCCTCGTAGGCAACTTCGGAATCGATGAACTTGTACTTGTTCAGCCCATTGATGGTGTTCTCCGTACCCGCCCGGTTGATCTGCCAGGTCAGGATCTGGATGGGAGCGGACTTGATGTACTCCGGATCCTGCTCCGTAAATTCGATCTGCAGTTCCTGAACAACTTCAGGGTTGTCAATCGCGTACTCAGTGGCCTGCTTCATGGCCTCGTTGAACTTTTCAATGGCCTCCCCGTTTTTCGCGATGAAGTCATCGGACGAGACGTACCAGGCGTTCGGGCCGCCCTCGAGGAATTCGTTACCGGGGGACCCAATGGTCCGGAAGCCCATGCCTATGCCGGTCGGGTAGAAACTGCCAATGTTGTAGGCAGCATCCACCTGGCCCTTTGCCAGGGCATCGTTGAGGCCGGGGAGCGGCAGCTGGACGAACTCGACCGAGCTCGTATCAACACCCGCGTCTTCCAAAGCCAGCAATGATCCGAGATGTGTGGTTTCTTTCAGACCCTGCAAGCCAACCGTCTTGCCTTCCAGATCGCCGTAGCTCTGGATAGGGCTGTCCTTCTCGACCAGCAAGCCGGAGGTAATGACTTCAGCATTGGCGTTCTGGTTTCCAAGGATGGCCTTGATGGGCATGCCCTGGGCCACAGCTGCGATCGTGGAGACGCCGCCGGTGGCGGCGATGTCCACCTTGCCAGACACTAGCTGCGCCACCTGTTGCGCTGCCGTTCCGCCGTCGATGATCTCAACGTCGAGACCCTGTTCCTCGAAATAGCCCTCGCGGTCAGCGATGATCAGTGGTTCGAAGAACACTGGTGCCCGAAGGACCTTGAGACTGGTGAGTGCGCCGGCCGCTCCGGAAGCGGCCCCCGCCGGCTCCTCCCCTCCGGCGGCAGTGCTACCGCCGCAGGCCGTCAGGGTAAGCCCGAGGGCGAGGATTGCTCCGAGGCCGGTCAGGCCCTGCCGTGAAAATTTCTTGATCATGGAGATTACCTTTGCCTAGGTGGTCAACGTTGACCCAAACTCTTCGCGGCTGGATGCCGGGACCGGCTCCCTTGAAACCACCGGTCTCGAAACCAACCATATGGATGTGATCTAAATCATGTCAAGTAGCTTGCCACTTATTTGTTTGATTGTGACGAACCGGTGTTCCTGCGCGAATTCCACGCCCTATTTAACGGCGTAGTAAGTGAAGACAGTGTGGTCAGGATTGGCGACCCGTTGCCCTGTGCCGACAATAATGGTCCGAGTCAGCCAATCATGCGGCCCAACCGGCGCATCGAACCGCGGAGTGATTCGGAAATAGAATTCCCTGTCGCCACCCCAGGAGGGGTCGTCCAACCGGGTTTCAGAACCGTCCATTGGATACAGGTAACCGGAATTGTGAATATAAATCGGCGAGCCATCCGAGGCCTCGAGCATGTAGTGAGCGTCCAGCCCGTAGACGCCCGCGTAGTCGGCTCCACTGCCGCCGACCACCCTGCCCTGGAGTCGCGGCCCCCAGATCTCGCCTCCGGCGGCTGGCACATAGGAGCGTTTGCCAGCGGGTGTCTGAAACCGGACACGTTCCGTGAAGTCGATCCGGATGGAGAACGCGTACTCCAGCTCGATACTGCCGATCGAAGGATTTTCGGTACCGAAGCTCAGCGTTGTCGGTGTGTTCTTATCGACGTTCGTCGTCATAATAAGGCTCCCTTAGTTCTCAGAGTGGTTGATCGATGCATACGTTCATTGTTCGTACTGGTTAGCGGGTGGACACCCCCTAGCCGAAGGCAACACTGATGGTCTTCAGCTCGCAGAATGCCTCGATTCCAACAGCTCCGCCCTCACGGCCCATGCCGCTCTGCTTCATGCCCCCGAAGGGCACCTCCGCGCCCACGTGCGGATGCCTGTTCACCCACGCTCCACCGGAGCGGAGCCGGCGGGCGAGCTTCAGCCCCTCCTGGATATCGGAGGTCCAAATGGATCCGCCCAGACCGAGCTCAGTGGAATTGGCCTCCTCAATAACGGCGTCTATGTCGCTGTACGGCATGACTGGCAGCGCCGGGCCGAACTGCTCCTCGTCCACGAGTGCCACTCCCTTGCCAATCCCGGTGATGATCGTCGGCGGAATGAAGTACCCCGGACGATCCAAGGGAGCCCCGCCTGTGACGGCTGTGCCGCCATTCGCCAGCGCGTCCTCGATCAGTCCCTTGACCCGTTCGAACTGTGGTTTGGTCGTCGAAGGCCCCATCGTGGTCCCGTCTACGAACGGATCCCCCGGCTGCGCCTGGTTCGCGAGCTCGGCGAGGGCGGCAACCACTTGGTCGAAGATGGATTCATGGACATAGAGGCGCTTGATTGCGGCACAGATCTGGCCGCCGAGGGCGAACGCGCCCCGATACAGCTTCGGCGCAATCTCTTCCACGTTGGCGTCCGGCAGGACGATGGCGGCGTCGTTTCCGCCCAGTTCCAGCAGCATGCGCTTCAGCGTCGGTGCGCCGGCGGCCATGATCGAACGACCGGCTTCGACGCTGCCCGTGAAGGCAACGAGATTGGTTTCCGGATGGGCGGTCATGGCCTTACCGAGTTCATCGCCGCCCGCGAGGATGTTGACGACGCCGGCGGGCACGATGTCCTTGATCAGGTTGCCGACGAGCAGCGAGGCGAGCGGCGTGAATGGCGAGGGCTTAGCCACCACCGTGTCGCCAGCGAGCATTGCCGCGGCGATCTTGTTGATCAGCATGATAATCGGGCCGTTCCAAGGCACGATGGCGGCCACGACCCCGACCGGCTCACGCACCAGCTGCACGAGCTCGGTCTCGTTGTCGGCCAGCGTGTCAACCGGCAGGTCCTGCATCGCATACCAGCGAGCATGAGCCGCCGCTCCCTTGATTTCGCCAGCACCGATGAAAGCTGGCTTACCGGTTTCAGCCGAATTCACCAGCCCGAGGGTTTCCGCCTGGGCGTCCAGACGCTCGGCCAGGGTCAGCAGGGCTTCCTTCCGACGGTCGATGTCGGCCGCCCATGCGGGCAACGCCCTGCGTGCCGCCGACATGGCCCGGTCCAATAGTTCAAGGGACGCCTCAGGGCAGCTGGCCAGCACTTCTCCTGTCCAGGGGGCAACGACGTCGAAGGACTCCTCTGTGGGAAGGATCTCCCCGTTGACGAGGTGCCCGATGCCGATCAATTGGTCCTGAATTCTCTGAGTGACATCGGTGATCTCAGCAGTGCTACTCACAAATACTCCTTGGTTGCGATGGGTGCTGGCGGTTTGCTACCCGCGTAAATCCGGGATTCGCCCCAGTTCTGCGGATGAAACCCACAGTCCGTGGAAGGTCGGCCGGACATGGAGGGGGATGTGGACGGTGGCGACGGGGCCGTCAGTGAACCGCGCCGTGTCGATGATGACAAGTTCGGTGCGGGCCGATTTCAGCCGGTTGATCAGGGCGAGCAGGTAGCCGTCGCCTTCCGGCGCATCGGGGCCGCGCTCTACAAACACGGGTTCCTGAATGTTGGCGTCGTCGCCGATGTACCACTGCTCGGATTCGCCCGTTTCTTGATCCAGATGGATCAGAGTGTTGAACCAGACGCCCTTGGCGATATCCGGATTGATTGGTTTGGTCCAGTCTCGGCCCGCCATGAAGCCGTGCCGATACTTCTTCGTTTGCAGCCGCTGGTCCATTTCCGGGAAGTCCACCGCGATTCCGTCGAGCAGGCGGCGTTGCTCGAAGTCGCTGCCAGGACGGTCCAAGTCGCACGTCCACCGCGTGAGGTAGAGCTGAGTCATGGACTGTTCAATCGGATTGCCGTTGATCTCAGGGAACGGTGCGGCCTCGCTGACGCAGAGGTCGATGTGGACGCGGCGGCCTTCAGTGAAGGCATTCAATGTGTGGAAAGACCACAGCGCCGGACCGTTGAAGTAGACGATGTCCTCGACAGAGCCATTCCGGGGGACGACCCCCAGATGCGTGGTCTGGCCCGGGTCCCACATCCAGCGCGGACCGCCTGCCATGACCCGCTCCAGATCAGTAGTCGCGGGCATGATGGGCAGAATGTTGTGTTCCTGCGTCACCGCCCAGTCGTGGATAGCGCTCTGATAGGGCGGCAGGAACCATTGCTCTTTCGTCAGCCGGCCGGCTGCGTTGGCGGCGCCCAGGGCAATGTCGGAACTCATTTCACCGGCTGCCGAATAACCGAAGAACACCCACTCGCCAGTCACCGGATCGATCTTCGGATGTGCAGTCATGGTTTTGCTGCGCAGGCGCCCCCCAAAGTCATGCTTGCCCAAGGTCCTAAGGGTCAGGGGGTCAAGCTGATGGGCCAACCCGTCCTCTTTCACGGAGAACAACTTGTTGGCGTGCCAAATCATGCTGGTGTTGGCGGTTGTCCGGTCCATTCCGGCAACGCTGGGGTCGTCCGTCCACGGATTGCGGTACTTGCCGAAGAGCGCCCGGCGCGCCTCGCGCTCCGCCTGGAACTTATCAGTGCGAACGTAGCGGGTGCGCATGTCCGCATGACCGTCGGCCAGCACGTACATCGACACCATGCCGTCGCCGTTGATGTAGATATCGTCGTCGAACATGGGCGGGAAGGCAGGGTCGGGCCCGCAGCGGTACAGCACTCCTGACAGCTGCGGAGGCAGCGTGCCATCGATTTCAAGCGAATAGATATCGTTTTCCATCCGTCCGGGACGGTTTATCCCGGTGAATGCACTTGTATCCGGAAATTGATTCTTGGATATTGACCGCGTTTCGGTCTGAGCAGTCATAGTAAACTCCTTATCGTCAATTGATGCGGGAATTCCCGCCTCAACTTGTGCACAGGTCGATCGGGGGCTTGCGGCCTGAAATGCGTTTTAGAGGGACCTTCCGGAGATCCTGGACGCCATGAGTTCGGCCATTGCAATGACAGTGAGGTTGATATTTCCGCTGACGACCGTGGGCATCACCGATGCATCGATGACACGGAGCCCCTCGAGACCAATCACCTTGCAGTCCGGGGTCACAACGGCCGCGGGGTCGTTCGCGGCGCCCATCCGGGCGGTCGACGAAAGATGCATGACGTCCTTGACCATGGAGAGGATTTCCTCGTCGTTGCGTGGCAGGTTCGCCTCACCGGTGGTTATCCGCCGCATCGAGGGGTGATCCAGCATCGGCTCGATCCTCGCCACGGCATCCCGCATGCGAACTAAATCCCGCTCGTCCGTCAGCAGGTCCATCTCCAGGTACGGGTCCTCGAACGGATCGGCGGACTTTAGGGTGAACCTGCCGCGGGAATAGGCCTGATTGAGCTGTACCGCGATGCCCGCTGTCGGCTGGCCAAACCAGTAGTTGTGGTTGCTGGCCATGATCATCATGTCGTTGCGGCGGCCCTCCCCCAACTCGGAGGAATAACGCACGACGACATTTGTCGGCCGGTTGCCGACGCATATCTGCGATTCGGGAGTCACCGGCACCTGAACGAAGATGACGGCATGGTCCTGGTGCCCTTCGCCGACGGGGAGCACTGTTACCGGCTTCACTCCGATGGCCTCTAAAGCAGCCTCCGGACCGATTCCGGACCGGAGGAGAATTCCCGGACTATGCACGGCGCCCGCGGCAAGTAACACTTCGCCGGCATCCGGTGCTACGTGGAATGATTCACCGGAAGCCAGCAGGACGCCGACGGCCCGGCCGCCGTCCAAGAGGATGCGGTCGACATGGGCGTTGCCGCGGATGGTGAGATTGTCCCGGTCTCTAGCGGGCTCCAGGTACGCGTCGTTGGTGGACACCCGGAATCCGTCCCTGATATTCATCGCGAAGGCGGCCACTCCGGCTCCGTCCGGCGAGTTGTGGTCCGGGTCCCACGCGTAGCCGGCGTGCAGGGCTGCGTCACGAAGGGCGACGTCCATTCCGCCCCAACCCTCCTCGAGTTCACGGTAGACGGGAATGGGACCGGAGGCTCCGTGGTGTTCCATCTCGGGGAAGTCGTGGTCGGACTCCAACTTGATGAATGCCGGGAGTATGTCGTCATACGACCAGCCGTCGGCACCCATCCGCACCCATTCGGCGAAATCTTCCGGAACCCCCCGGATGGCGCAGAGGCCGTTGACTGTTGAACTGCCGCCCAAGCCGCGGCCGCGCCGATAGGGAAAGGCGGGCTGGCTGGGATGCCGGCGGGCCGTGGGGCCGATCCAGAAGTATTCAGGATCGATTTCTTCCCGGTCCGGCGACAATGCCAGGCCGCGGCCGAGGTTACGGTCTCGGAACTGTTCCGGCGTGTCGGCGGACCGATAGTCCGGGCCTGCCTCCAGCAACAGCACTTTGACAGTCGGATCTTCGGACAGCCGGCCCGCGAGTGCGGCGCCGGATGAGCCTGCGCCGACAATAATGTAGTCCCACATTCCCATAGTTGCTCTCCACTGAGTGACTTGGCAGCTCTTCATTGAGTCAGGCGTGGGCGTCGAAGACGATAACGCATCCCGGGCCTGGCAGTGGACTTGAGCCTAGGTCAAAGAGCCATCTATGACAACCTTCTTTGCATATTTACCTGGAAGATTTCCATTCAAGACCCAGTTGCTAACGGAGAAACGAGCCACTTCGCCCTAAAACCCTACTCAAGCTACATTCCATGACGCAGGTCACAGCGGCTGCGGAAATGGTTGTTGAGAGCGCGCCAGCCGCGAACCTACGCTGTTGACAGTCCGGATCAAGGGCGGGAAGCGTCATGGGTCTTCGATGACGGTGGGAACTTCTCAAGGGGATGCCGGTCCTTCGGCTGGCCCCTAAGCCGGAACCAGCGCGTTCGGCCGCGGACGGATGACGGCGTCAGGGCACGGAAGAGCAACCGGGTGCATCACGTCGTCTAGTCCACGGGAGGCCTCGGTTCTGACGAACCGAGGCCTCCCGTTCAAGATGGTGACCCTTAGGTCAGCGCGGTGGTCACCGACTTAACCCGCGTGTAGCTCTCCAGCGCGTACACCGAGAGGTCCTTGGCGTTGCCGGAGTGCTTGAAGCCACCGTGCGGGGCCTCGGCCGGGCAGACCTGGTGGCAGTTGATCCAGGTCTCGCCGTAGTCCAGCGCGTTGATCACACGGTTGGCGCGGCCCAGGTCGCGCGTCCAGACGCTGGCGGCCAACCCGTAGTTGCTGTCGTTGGCCAACGCGATCGCCTCGTCCTCATCGGCCACCGGCTGAATGGTGATCACCGGCCCGAAGAGCTCCTCCTGCACAATCTCGTCGTCCTGTCGGACCCCGGCCACGACCGTGGGGGCCAGGAAATTTCCCGGCCCGTGCACCGTTCCACCGGTGAGCACGCGGGCGTGTTCCGGCAACCGGTCGAGGTATCCCTTGACCCGCTCCAGTTGGGCAGCACTGTTGAGCGGCCCGATGTCGGACACCCCGTCCGCTGGTCCGCCAAAAGTGGTCGCGGCCGCTGCCTTGGCCAACTGCTCGCACATCTCCTCATACACGTCCTGATGCACCAGCACCCGGGTGATCGCGGTGCAGTCCTGGCCGGCGTTGAAGAATCCGTGGAGGGCAAGGCTCTTCGCCGTCGCGGCGATATCGACGTCGTCGAACACCAATGCAGGGGCCTTGCCGCCCAGCTCCAGGTGCACATCCTTGAGACCGTCGGCGGCGCTGGCCATGACCTGGCGGCCCGCGCGGGTGCTGCCGGTGATGGCAACAAGTTCCGGCAGCGGATGCGCCACCAGCGCACGTCCGGTCTCCCGGTCCCCGCAGACCACGTTCAGCACTCCCGGCGGCAGATACTCTTGGGCCATTTGTGCCAGCAGCACAGTGCTGTAGGGGGTGGTTTCGGCGGGCTTGATCACCAGGGTATTTCCCGTGGACAGTGCAGCGCCGATCTTCCATACGGCCATCATCAGCGGATAGTTCCACGGCGTGATCTGGGCGACGACGCCGATCGGCTCGCGCCGCGTGTGGGTGGAGAAGCCGGACAGGTACTCCACCTGCCCCATCCCGGTGAGGGTGCGGGCCGCCCCGGCAAAGAACCGCAGCTGGTCGGCGGAGCGCAGCACTTCAATGGTCCGGGTGGCCTCGCGGGGCTTGCCCGTGCAGGTCAATTCCGCGTCGGTGAAAAGGTCCGCATTCGACTCGATCAGGTCGGCCAGCTTCAGCAGTACGCGCTGGCGTTCGGCCGGCGTGCTGCGCTTCCACATCTTGAAAGCGGTGGCCGCGGCCCACACGGCGTCGTCGACCACCTCGGCGGAGCTGTTCGGCGAGGTGCCCACCGGCTTGCCGGTGGCCGGGTCGTGGAAGGTCAAGACCTCATCGCAGGTGACTACCTGCCCATTGATGACATTTCCGAGCGTGATCATGCTGTCAGGCTCTCCTTTTCAATAGCGGGTCCTCGTGTCTCAGGGTCGACCACGAGGTGGATCAGGGCAGGGCCGTCGAACGCCGCGGCCTCCGCGTAGGCCTCGGCGAAGTCGGCGACGTCGGTCAACTGCCGCCCGTAGGCTCCATAGGCGCGGGCCAGCGCCGCGAAGTCGGGGTTGACCAATTCGGTGGCGCTGGGACGCCCCGGGTATTCCCGCTCCTGGTGCTGCCGGATGGTCCCGTAGCAGGAGTTGTCCACCACCAGCACCACCATGTTGGCCTTTTGTGCGACGGCGGTGGCCAGTTCCTGCCCATTCATCAGGAAGCAGCCATCACCGGCGACGGACAACACCTGCCGGTCCGGAAAGACCAGGCTCGCCGCGACAGCAGCCGGGATGCCCACGCCCATCGCGCCATTCTTCGGGCCCACCACGGACGGGTAGGAGCGCGAGGGCAGGAAGCGCTGCGGCCAGATGGCGTGATTGCCCGCGCCGTAGGTGACCACTGCGTCGGCTGGCAGCAGCGACCGGAGCTGCTCCATCACCGCGCTCAGGTCCACGCCGCTCCCGCCGTCGCGCAGCGGCGTGGAGTAGGTGTCCCAGTTCCGCCTGCCCTCGGCCAGCCAGCCAAGGGCATCTTCCCGGAACTGCGCCTGGACGGCGGCCCGTTCGACGAAGCGCGATGGGGAGACCAACAGCTGCAGATCGGTGCGGCCGAAGTGCGCGGTGGCTTCTGGGTCGGCGCTGATCACGACGGTGCGTGCCTCTAGCCCCAGCGTGTAGCCGTCGCTGAGCACGTCCGAGCGCACGGCACCCAGGTAGACGATCAGGTCGGCCCGTCCCGCGTAATCGCTCAGCTGCTTGCTGCGGCCGTAGCCCAGCATGCCCACGTAGCTGGTGCTGTCGTTGTCGATCACGTCGTAGGAGCGGAAATCAGTGGCCACCGGCAGTGCCTTCGCTTCGGCCCATTTGGCCAGCGCGACAGCGGAGTCCGGGCTCCAGCGCTCACCGCCGGCGATCACCAGCGGTCGCTCGGCCGCGTCGATCAGGGCTTCGACCGCGGCCAGGTCCGCGTCGGAGACTTCGGTAGAGGCCAACGGGCGGGTAGGGGCCACGCGAGCGGACACCCGCTCGCGCAGCACCTCCTCGGGCAGTCCGATGATGACTGGGCCGGGCCGGCCGGACGCCGCCACATGCATCGCCTCGGCCACCAAGGCCCCGGCTTGGTCCGGAGCGTCGAGTACGTAAACCCGCTTGGCTGTCGAACCGAACCAGCCCTCCAGCGAGAACTCTTGGAAGGCCTCGTGGCCGCGTTGGGCGGTGGGAATCAAACCGACGAAAAGCACCATCGGTGTCCCGTCCTGCCAAGCGGTGTGCACCGAAATCATCGCGTTCGCCGCTCCCGGCCCGCGGGTGACCATGGCGACGCCCGGGGTTCCGGTGAGCCGCCCCTCGGTCAGCGCCATGATTCCGGCGCCACCCTCCTGCCGACACACCACGGTGCGGATCGTGGAGTCATAGAGTCCATCGAGTGTGTCGAGGTAGCTCTCCCCCGGCACGCAATAGACACGCTGCACGCCCAGTGCTTCAAGTTGGCGCACGATCAGGTGTCCTGCGCTGGTGGTCGAGGTTTCTTGTACTGCGTTCACTGCTGTCCGTTCTGCCGGGTGCCGTTGAATCGTTCGGTGCCGTGTCAGTGCCGGCCGGTGCCGGTCAGTTCGCCATCGAACTCCAGCGCGGCGGCCTCATCCTCTGCTTCGCGCTTGGCGGCCACTTTGCGGGAGCCGGCGCCAATCGCTCCGATCATGCTCACCAGCGAGACTCCCATCAGCAGCAGGGCCACGCCCCACGAGGCGTTGCCGTTGGCCACCAGCAGTGTCTGGGCGATGATCGGCAGGAAGCCCCCGATGATGCCGAAGACGTTGTAGGAGACGGCCATGGCACTGTACCGGTACTGGGCCGGGAAGATACCGGCGAGCAGCGACCCGATCGGGCCGTAGGGGATGGTCAGCGAGGCCATGCCGATGATGATGCCGAGGGTCACCAGCACGGGGTTGGCGGTATCGACCAAGGCGAAAACCGGGAAGGCCAGCACTGCGGAGATCAGGGCGCCGGAAGCGCAGACCCGCCAGGCTCCGAAGCGGTCGGCCAGCCTGCCGGAGACAATGATGACCACGATCTGGGCCAGCGCGCCGAACAGGGTTGCGTTGAGCATGGTCTGGCGCTCCATGCCCAGGACCGTTGTGCCGTAGCTGATCATGAAGGTGGTGATGATGAAGAACCCGGAGCCGCCCAGCAACGCGGCCATGCCGCCGAGAATCATGCGGCCGCCGGTGTGGCGGACTGCCGCGGCGAGCGGGACCTTCACAACCTTCTGCGTGGCCTGCAGTTGTTTGAAGATGGGCGATTCCTCCACGCGGTAGCGCAGGTACAGGCCGACGCCGAGGAACGGGAAAGCCAGCAGGAACGGGATGCGCCAGCCCCAGGACAGGAAGTCTTCCTCAGGCAGGGTTGCGACGATAGCCAAGGCGCCGGTGGATAGTAGGGTGGCCACCGGCGAGCCCAGCTGCGGGATGGCGGCGTAGATACCGTGCTTCTTCTTCGGCGCGTGCTCCATCACCAGCACCATGGCGCCGCCCCATTCGCCGCCGGCGGAGATGCCCTGGCACAGGCGCATGAGCAGCAGCGCGAGTGGCGCGAGCAGACCAGCAGTTGCGTATGGCGGAAGCAGACCGATAATGCCGGTGGACAGGCCCATCAGCGCGATCGACCCGACGACGGCGGCGCGGCGGCCAATCCTATCGCCCACGTGGCCGAAAATAATCGCGCCCAGGGGCCGGGCGACGAAACCGGCCGCGAACGTGGCGAAGGAGAGCATCGTGGCCACGGCGAGGTCGTGGGCCGGGAAGAAGAGATGTGTGAAGACGACGGCTGACGCCGTGCCGTAAAGAATGTAGTCGTACCATTCCATCGCGGTGCCGGCGAAAGCCGACGCTGCGACGCGCTTCAGCTCGCGGGGCGAAGTAGTGCTCGTGGATGACATGCGGTCTCCTGATGCGAGTGCCGACCGCCTGCTGCGGTCTTGACCTGTATCACGGAAGCCTGCCAGTCGGCGGCGACTACTCAACATCGCCCCCGCGTACAATTGCCGGAGCCATCTATCCGTGGCGGACAGTGCTTGAGAGGTCCGGGGCGCGCAAGCTGGGACGTCGGGTTAGGCAGGATCCGGCAGGCAGAGGGGAGACCGGCAAGAATGTTACGACTATCCACGGTCCTGGTTTCGCCAGGGCTGGGGCTGACCCGCGTCGGTCCCGCCACCGGCGCAGACCCTGAGGTCAAGTGGGCCCACGTGAGTGAGCTGCCCGACCCCACGCCCTGGCTGGCCGGTAACGAACTGCTGCTGACCACCGGCATGGATCTCTTCCGGGATGATGCTGCCACCGACGCCTACTGCGCCAGGCTGGCCGCGGCTGGCGTGGCCGCTTTGGGGTTGAGCACGGGTGCTTCCCTGCCGCATCCGCAGATGCCGCCGCGGCTACCGGCCGCCGCGGAGAACGCGGGCTTGGAACTGGTTCACGTGCCCGAGAGCACCCCGTTGCAAGCGGTGGTTCGCCGAGTCAGCGATGCCCTGAACGAAGAGCAGATGGAGCCGCTGCGGCGCGCCCTACTAGCGCAGCGCCAGCTCAGCGAAGCCGCCACCGGCCCCGACGGCGTTACGGCCGTGCTTCAAGCCCTGGCGGCCAATACGACCATCACCGCGGCGGTCTATGACCCTACCCTGCAGCGATTGACCAGTACCGGGGCCGCCGCCGAGGCACAGTTCGCGTCCCGGCGCTCGGAGATTTCGGCCCGGACACTCGAAGGGCTGCGCTGGACTATCGCCGACGACCGCGCCGCGGAATCCACCGTGGTGGCCCCGCTCGGCTCCCAAGGACGGCTGCGCGGGGTGATGATCGCGGTCAAGTCCGGCGCCATGACCACCTACGACCGGGCGCTGCTGGCCATGGTGTTCTCGCTGCTGAGCGTGCTGCTGGAGCTGCGGCACTCCAGCACGTACCAGCAGCGCAGGGCACGCGACAGGGCGGTCGATGCGCTGCTGGCCGGGAACCTGACTGAAGTCGAGGCCACGGTGCGCTTGGCCCGGGCCGGTGTGGAGTGTTCCGCGCTTCAGGCGGTAGCGCTTCCGGCCGCGCTCGGGGAGCCCAGGGTGACGTCGCTGGTCTCGCAACTACAGGGCGAGTGCACGGATGTCTTGGCCCGCGAGCGCACCGACGAGTGGGTGCTGTTGCTGTGCGACCCAGAGCCGGGTGTCGCTGCCCTGCTGTCCGATTTGATCGGCCGGTCGGGGGCCGGCCCGGCCGGCATCGGCACAGAGGTGAGCCCGGAACGCGCTGCGCTCAGCCTCCGCCAAGCCCGCCGCGCCCAGGCCTTGGCCGCGAGCCGCAAGGTGGAGTGCGTCGTGCTCCCGGACAGCGCCGGCTACCGCGCCATGCTAATGCTCGGCGACGCCGCCGAACGGGGCAGTTTCGCGGACACGGTGCTGGCACCGCTGGACGAGCAGGACGCACGGGGGAACAGCGATCTGGTCCAGGCGCTGCACGCCTATCTGGAGAACACCTCGAATGTAGAGGCGGCGGCCACCCAGCTCGGAGTGCACCGCCACACCATGCGGGCGCGGCTGGCAAAAATCGCGGAGCTGACCCAGCGCGACCTGGCCAACTCGGCGGACCTGCTGGAACTCTGGTTGGCCTGCGAGTTCCGCGCCCTGGCCCGCGAGGCCAGCTGACCGTCCACGAGCCCATGCGGCCCGCGAGGCCAGCTGACCGTCCACGAGCCCATGCGGCCCGCGAGACCGGCTGACCATCCCAGAGCCCCTGCGCGCTGAGCCGCGCCGACACCTAAGCGTCCAAGACGCCGTCCCACAACCGCGACGACAACTGAACCGCGGGGCCCGCGGGACTCAGCCCGCGAAGATCCCCTGCGGGTCGTGTTCGGCGACGCCGCCCACCAGCGTGGCCAGCACCAGCGTGGCTCCGATCTGCTCGGTGGGCACGGCGGTGGGGTCCTGGTCCAGCAGCACAAGGTCGGCGTGGAACCGCTCGCGGATCCGCCCCTTGCTGTGCTCCTCGCGGGAAGCGTAGGCCGAGTCCACCGTGTAACTCTTGAGCGCCTCCAGCGCGCTGACCCCTTCGTGGAGGTTGAACGCTCGTCCGGAGGACGTACGCCGTTCCACCATGGCCTGCATCGCCGGCAGCGGCGCACCCTGGACAACCGGGCGGTCTGAACCGCCCGGGACCACCAGCCCGGCGTCCAGGAAGGAACGGTGCCGGTAAGTCCACGGCAGGCGCTGCTCGCCGATCACCTCGGCCACGCCGTCGCCAATCTCATAGACGAAGCGGCCCTGCGGAGAGGGAATGATGCCGAGCGCCACGAAGCGCTCCAACTGGTCGGGCCGCACCACCGAGGCGTGCTCGATCCGGTGCCGCGGGTCGGGCCGGTGCCGCGAGGACAACGCGGCCTCGATCACGTCCAGCGCCACGTCGACCGCGTGGTCTCCGATGGCGTGCACGGCCAACTGCCAGCCGCCGCGGTGTGCCTGCACGGTGAGGTCGCGCAGCTCCTCGGGGCCGAACTGCATCACCCCGGCATGGTCATGGCCGCAGAAGTTCTCCGTCATGGACGCGGTCCGGCTCATCAGCGCCCCGTCGGTGAACACCTTCAGCGGACCCACCGAAAGCCGGTCGTCGCCCAGCCCGGTGCGGATTCCCAGGTCCAGGCCCAGATGGTAGTCATCCGCCGCCGCGGTGACGACGGAGTGGAAGTTCTCCATGGCCACCATCAGTTGGGTGCGCAAGCGGATCCGCCCGGCCTCGTGCCCTGCCTGGTAGGCGGCGAGCTCCACCGGTGACGAGCCGACCAGCGGGGAGGCACCGATCCCGGCCTCGGCTACCGAGGTCAGCCCCTCGGCCAAGTAGCGGTCGCCGGCCAGCCCCAACGCCTGGATCAGGTCGGCCTCGCTGAACGGCTTGCGCAGGTCGCGGAAGGCGGTCATCGCCTGTTCGGCCACTAGGCCGGTAGGCGAGCCATCGCCGTCGCGCTCGATAAGACCGCCGGACGGGACCGGAAAGGACGGGCTCAGCGCGCCGACTGCCTCGAAGACGGCGGTGCTGGCCACCAGCATGTGCGAGGTGCGGTGGATGAACATGACCTTGCGCCCGCCCGACGCCGCGTCCAGCTTGGTCCGCACCGGATGGCCGCCGATCCGGGTCTGGTCGTAGCCCGAGCCGGTGATCCATTCCCGCCCGGGTTCGGCGGCGGCCGCGGCAGCGACCGCGTCGTAGAGCTGGTCGGCGGAGGTGAATCCGCTCGCGTCGATTTCCTGCAGCTGCTGGCCGAACGCCGCCATGTGGTTGTGCACGTCGTGGAAGCCGGGCGTGACGGTGGCGCCGGCGGCGTCGACAATGCGCGCGGCGGGCAGCTCCGAAATGTCGTCGTCGAGGCCGACGATCCTTCCGTTCCACACGCCCACGGCGCGGGCCTGGGGGCGCTCGTCGTTGAGCGTGAGGACATTGGCGTTCTTGATGATCAGATCCAGCTTCACCCTCCCCACTCTAGGCATCACGGCGTGAGGACCCGAATGTCCAGCATGGACAACATTGCCGAAAGTTTGTCCACCACGGATACATCTTGTGGCGCTGCCGACACGTAGGTTCTTACTCAACACGCTCCGGCATCCGCCGCACCACCCAGGAGGTATCCATGGACCAAGGAACTATGCCCGTGCACCCCTATGTCCCCAACTCGGCCCCCGCTACCAAGCAGGCCATGCTCGACACCATCGGGGTCGCGTCTATCGACGAGTTCTTCGAGTCCATCCCGGACGAACTGCGCATGAAGCGCCCGCTGGACCTGCCGCCGGCCCTGTCGGCGGAATCGCAGCTCCAGCGCCACATGAGCGGGCTGCTGGCGAAGAACCAACCGACTACGGTCGCCCTGTCCTTCCTGGGCTCTGGCTGCTACCCGCACCACGTCCCGGCCGTGTGCGATGAAATCAACCAGCGCGCCGAGTTCCTCACCGCCTACGCCGGCGAGCCTTACGAGGACCACGGCAAGTGGCAGGCTCTGTTCGAGTACACCTCGCTGATGGCCGAGCTGCTCGAGATGGACGTGGTGAACGTCCCCACGTACGACGGCTACCAGGCCGCCGCAACCGCACTGCGGATGGCCGGCCGGATCACCGGCCGCGGCCGCGTCATCGTCGCCGACACCCTTGCCGCCGGCAAACGCGCAAAGATCCAGACCTTCCTGGCCGGGGCGCTGGACATCGACTTCGTGGCACCGCGGCCGGCTACCGGCCGCATCCATCTGGAAGACGTGGCCGCTCTCCTCGGCGAAGACACCGCCGCCGTGTTCCTGGAGACCCCGAACATGCTCGGCGTCATCGAGGGCGACGCCGGTGCTATCGCCTCGTTGGCGCACGGCAACGGCTCCTTGCTGGTCTGCTCCACCGACCCGCTGAGCCTGAGCTTTACCGCGTCGCCGGCCAGCTGGGGCGCCGACATTGTCTGCGGAGACATTCAGTCCTTGGGCTTGGGCATGCACTTCGGCGGTGCGCACGGCGGCTTTATTGCCACGCACGACGACGAACGCTTCGTTTTCGAATTCCCGTCCCGTTTGTTCGGGCTGGCTCCCACCCGCGTCGACGGCGAGCTGGGATTCTGCGACGTCGCCTACGAGCGCACCTCGCTGGCCATGCGCGAGGAAGGCATCGAGTGGGTCGGCACCGCGGCCGCGCTGTGGGGCATCACCGCCGGCGCCTACCTCGCGCTGATGGGCCCGGAGGGCATGCGCACGCTGGGCGACACCATTGCGGTGCGGACCCGGCAGGCGATGGACGCCCTGGCGAAGGTCGACGGCGTCGAGGTGCTGCACACCGACAGCCCGCACTGGCGCGAATTCGCCGTCCGGTTCCCTGGCCGCTCCGCTGCCGAGGTGAACGCCGCGCTGCTTGAGCGCGGCATCTACGGCGGGGCCGCTGCCCCCGCGGTGCTCGGCGCCGGAGCCGACGACACCGCCATCTACTGCGTGACCGAGCTGCACTCGCTCGGCGACATCACCCTGCTGGCCAGCGCACTGGAGGACATCCTGTCATGACCGTGATCGACACTGAACCCACTGCCGTCGCCGCGCCGCTGCCGGCCCTGCCCGTGGAGAAGCCGCTGCTGCGCGACTACCACGCGGCCCGATGGGACGAGCCACTGATCTTCCAGCTCAGCGCCGAGGGGCACCGCGGCATCGACGTGCCCGCCGAGGATCCCGCCGCGCTCGAGGCCACCCCCGAGTCCGTTTTCCGCCGCAGCGATGCACCGGGCCTGCCCGAGATCGGCCAGTCCCAAGTGCTGCGGCACTACCTTCGGCTGTCGCAGGAGACGCTGGGCGCTGACCTGAACGTGGACATCGGCCAAGGCACCTGCACCATGAAGTACAGCCCCAAGGTCAACGAGCGATTCGCCGGTTCCGGGCAGTCGGTGCACACCCACCCGTTGCAGGACACGTCCACCATGCAGGGCACCCTGCAGATCCTGCACGAGCTGGAGTCCTATCTGGCCGAGGTGTCCGGAATGGATGCCGTCAGCCTGCAGGCCGGTTCGGGTTCCGCCGCCATCTACGGCAACGTGAAAATCGTCCAGGCCTTCCACGAAAGCCGCGGCGAGGCCGAGCAGCGCGACGAGATCATCACCACGATCTTCTCCCACCCGTCCAACGCGGCCACCGCCAAGACCGCCGGGTACAAGGTCATCACGCTGTACCCGGATGAGAACGGTTTCCCCGATCTGGACGCGCTGAAGGCAGTTATTTCCGACCGGACCGCGGCCCTGTTCATCACCAACCCGGAGGACACCGGGATCTTCAACCCACGGATCACCGAGTACGTGGACGCGGTGCATGCCGTGGGCGGCATCTGCGTCTACGACCAGGCGAACGCCAACGGTCTGCTGGGCATCGCCCGTGCACGCGAAGCAGGCTTCGACCTGTGCCACTTCAACCTGCACAAGACGTTCTCTACCCCGCACGCCTGCGGCGGCCCCGCGGCCGGCGCGATCGGCGCGACCAACGAGCTGGCGCCGTTCCTGCCCGGGCTGCGAGTCGAGCGCACCTCCGAAGGCTACGCCTGGGCCAAGCCCTCGGAGTCGGCCACCGCCGACATCCGCCCGTTCCACGGAGTCATCCCGAACCTGATCCGCGCTTACACCTGGATCCGTTCGCTGGGTCCGGAAGGGCTGCGGCAGGTTTCAGAGATCGCGGTTCTGAACAACAACTACGTGCTGGCCCAACTGCTGAAGGTCGACGGCGTCACCGCTCCCTATGCGGCCGGCCAGCACCGGATCGAGCAGGTGCGTTACTCGTGGGAGAAGCTCGCCGGCGAGACCGGCGTCAGCTCCTCGCAGATCGGTGCCCGCATGGCCGACTACGGCATGCACTACTGGACCAGCCACCACCCGTATGTGGTCCCGGAGCCGCTCACGCTCGAGCCGACCGAGTCCTACTCCAAACGCGAGCTGGACGAGTACATCGAGGCGCTGCGGCACACCGCGGCCGAGGCGCGCAGCAACCCGGCGCTGCTGCAGGAAGCCCCCTACCGCAGCAGCATCCATACCGTGGATGTGGACGCCACCACTGACCCGGACACCTGGGCGACGTCGTGGCGCGCCTACCGGCGCAAGTACCTGGGCGAGGAGTTCGCCGCGGTGCCGCGCTGGCAGCCGGCTACCGACTTGCCGGTGCGGCAGCGGCCCCCGAAGGCACACCACCGATGAGCACCGCGGCGGGCCCGCTCCGGATCGGCCTGATCGTGAATCCGGTGGCCGGTTTGGGTGGGCCTGCCGGACTTAAGGGCAGCGACGGCACGGACATCCAGGCCGAGGCGCTGCGCCGCGGTTCCGTGCCGCGCAGTGCCGCGAGGATGGGCCGGATGCTGCGGGAGCTGCGCCGCCGCGACGTGCCGGTGTGGCTGCTGGCGGCTCCTGGAGCGCTGGGCGAAGACGCGGCCCGCGCCGCCGGGTGGGAATCCGACGCCGTCGTGCCTTGGCCCGGTGCCACCGCCCCCGCGGCGACCACTGCGGCGGACACCACCACGGCTGCCGCGGCCCTGACCGCGTGCGGCATCGACGTGCTGGTGTTCGCCGGCGGCGACGGAACAGCCCGTGACGTCGCCGCCGGGCTCGGTCCCGACGACGTGGTGCTCGGCTTGCCCGCCGGGGTCAAAATGCAGTCCGGCGTCTTCGCCCGCTCCCCCGAGTCCGCGGCCGGCATCCTCGCCGACGCCGCCCGCGGCGTCGGCACCACCAGCGTGGCCGAGGTGGTCGACATCGACGAGCAAGCCCGCCGCGAAGGCATCATCAGTTCGACGCTGTACGGGCAGCTGCGCGTGCTGGGCGCCCGGGCGCAAATGCAGGGCGGCAAGGTCGGCTCTCGTTCGGAGCCGCGCGAGGTGCTGGGCGGGATCGCCGCCGAGTGCGCCGGGCGGATCGACCCTGAGGCCATGTGTCTGCTCGGCCCGGGAACCACCGTGGCCGCCGTGGCGGCAGGGATGGGCCTGGACTCCTCCCTGCTCGGCGTCGATGTGCTGCACCGCGGCCGGCTGGTCGCCACCGACTGCTCGGCCGCCGAACTGCACCAGGTCACGGCCGGCCACCGCCTGCAGGTGCTGCTCTCCCCGGTCGGCGGTCAGGGCTTCCTGCTCGGGCGGGGCAACCAGCAACTCGACGAGGCCTTGCTGGCCAGGCTGTCTCCTGCCGAACTGCTGATCGTCTGCACGCCGGAGAAGCTCGGCGCCCTCGGAGGCGGCCCCTTCTACGTGGACGTGCCCGGACCGGACCTCGCGGCCGCGCTCACCGGGCCGCGCCGGGTCGTTACGGGCCGCCGTCAAGAAGCCGTGGTCCGGCTTCAAGCGGCCTAAAATTTCCCTCACCCCACCTGCGAAAGGACGTTTCCCGATGTCTGCATCATCCCGCGTCGCCGTGATCACCGGCGGCGCCGGCGCCTTCGGCAGTGCGATCTCCGCCCGGCTGGCCGACGACGGTTTCCGCGTTGTGCTGGCCGACGCGGATGCCGAACGCGCTGCCACCGCCGCCGCCAAGATTCCGGGCGCTACGTCCTGGAAAATGGACGTCACCAGTGCGGAATCGGTGCACACGGCCATGGCCGGCATCGGGGAAGAACTCGGCCGCATCGACGTCGTCGTGAACAATGCCGGCGTCGCCCCGCCGGGCGGCATGACCACGACGGCACTGGATGCCTTCGACCGGACCTTGTCCATCAACTTGCGCGGCTCCTATCTGGTCACCTCCGCCGCCATGCCCTGGCTGCAGGCCAGCGAGGCGGCCCGGGTGGTGATGATCGGTTCGCGCACCTGGCTCTCCGGCGGCAACCCGGCCTACACAGCGTCCAAGGCCGGGATCGTGGGCCTGTGCCGCAGCGTCGCCCAGGAACTTGGCCCCTTCGGCGGCACTTGTAACGTGGTCGCGCCCGGCCCGGTGGACACCGCCTTCGTGGACGGGATGGGCATGGGCACGGACCGCGCCGCGAATTTTGAGCGCTACATCGAGCAGACGCCGCTGCGGCGGACGGCCTCGCCGGACGATGTGGCACGGGCCGCGGCCTTCTTCGCCGGCGACGGCGCCTCCTTCATTACCGGCGAAGTGCTGCACGTCGCCGGCGGCCTCCAACTCGCTCCAAAGCTGTAGGGATGGATACCTTGATCGATTTTGCCGACCACTTCAACCACCGGGCCGTCGTCCTCGGCGCGGGCACTATGGGCGCCGGCATCGCGGAAACCTTTGTTGCCGCCGGCTGGCACGTCGACTTGGTAGACCCCTCGGACGAACAGCGGGCCGCCGCCGCCGGACGCGTCGCCGAAGCGGGCGGATCGGGCACGCTTAATCCCGTGGTTTCCGTGGAAGCGCTGGAACCGGCCGGATTCGTCGTCGAATCCGTGCCAGAGAACCCGACGTTGAAGGCTTCCGTGCTCGCCCAGGCGGAGCGGGTGCTTCAGCCCGAGCTGCTGTGCAGCAACACCAGCTCGCTGAGCATCGGCGAACTGCAGCTGGCGCTTGAACGGCCGGAGCACTTCCTCGGCATGCACTTCTTCCAGCCGGTCCCGAAAACCCGGCTCATCGAATTGATTACGACGGCGGCCACCTCCGAACATTCACTCGAGCTGGCCCGCGCCTGCACCATCGGACTGGGACGCAAACCCGTGGTGGTCAAGGACTCGCCGGGCTTCGCCACCAGCCGACTCGGGGTCGCCATCGGCTTGGAAGCCATGCGCATGGTCGAGGAAGGCATCGCCACCGCGGAGGACATCGACGACGGCATGATTCTGGGCTACCAGCACGGCGTCGGACCCCTGCGCATGACGGACATGGTGGGCCTGGACGTCCGGCTGGCCATCAGCGAGCACCTGGCAGCTACGCTGGGGCCGCGTTTCGAGCCCCCGGCGCTGCTGCGGCAGATGGTCGCCCGCGGGGAGCTGGGCCGCAAAACCGGCCGCGGTTTCTTCCACTGGCCCGAGACCGTCTGATCAGATGGGTGGGGCCCCGGCAGTCGCCGGGGCCCCACCCATTCCGCTGCGCGAACGCCGAGAGACCAGCCCCTACTTCAGCTCGATTTCCACAAAGGCCACTTCGGCACCGGTTTCGTTGACCACGTTGTGCTCGCTGCCGGCCTCCCGGGTGTAGGAGGCCCCGATGGCCAGCGGGTTGGTCGAAGCGCCGGTGCGCGTCTCGACGGTCAGCTCGCCGCCGGTAATCGGCACGACGACGTAGTCAACCGGGTGCATGTGCCAGCCGGTCTCCGTCCCCGGCGGGAAACGCCACTCGGTGACCGTGACACGCTCATTGTCGATCTGCACCGTCGCGGCTGCGCTGCTGCGCACCACGTCGTCGGCCGTGCTGACGCGATCGTTGGAGTTCACGTTCAAAACCACACCTTCCATTCGTAGACTTTGATGCCCTTCGACCAGCCTCTCGCCAAGCGCCACGTCCTTGGATATCCACCGTGGACAATCTGCCTCCCGGTTTGTCCCGGACGTACAGGCGTTAATCCGTAATGCAGCGCATAGGGTTCACATGATCAATGTGTTCCGTGCCACTATTCTTCGCGGAGTCACCCAAGATGCAGTGGCGTTATGCAAGGAGAATCATGCAAAACCTTCAGTCTCCCTCGATGACGGAGAAGACCGTGGCGCCCCCACAATCCTCCGCCAAGAAAGTCGCTCTTGCCAGCTTCATCGGCACCAGCATCGAGTGGTACGACTTCTTTCTCTACGGAACCGCATCTGCCCTGGTCTTCGGCCAACTCTTCTTCCCGTCCGGTGATCCGCTGATCGGCACCCTGCTGGCTTTCGGTTCGTTCGGCGTGGGCTTCGCCGCCCGTCCGATCGGCGGCGCCATCTTCGGAAACCTGGCCGACAAGATGGGCCGCAAGAAGATCCTCGTGGTGACCCTCTTGATCATGGGGCTGGCCACCACCGCCATCGGGTTCCTGCCCACCTACGACGAGATCGGCATTCTGGCTCCCATCCTGTTGGTGCTCCTGCGCCTGATCCAGGGATTCGGTGTCGGCGGCGAATGGGGCGCCGCAGTGATGATGGCCGTCGAACACGCCCCGAAGACCAAGAAGGGGTTCTTCGGCTCGGTGCCCCAGATGGGTGTTCCGGTCGGGACCATCCTGTCCACCGGCGCTTTCGCCCTCTTGACCTTGTTGCCGAATGAGGACTTCCTTAGCTGGGGCTGGCGGATCCCCTTCATCGCCAGCATCGTCATGGTCATCGTCGGCCTGGTCATCCGCTTCACCCTGTCGGAATCACCGGAATTCCAGCAGGCCGTCACCACGGGAACTGTCGAGAAGATGCCGGTCAAGACGGCCATCAAGGACCACTGGCGCGAAATCCTGTACGCGGGTGGCATCCGCTTCTCCGAGAACTCGGTGTTCTACGTGGTCACCGTTTTCGCCATCACCTACGGCGTCGACGCGCTGGGGCTCGAGCGCGGTCCGATCCTCAACGCGGTGCTGATTTGTTCCGCGGTCGAACTCCTGCTCATCCCCTTGTTTGGCTCCTGGTCGGAGCGGATCGGGCATCGGCGGCTCTTCCTTGGTGCTGCCATGGCATCGGTGGCGGTCGCCTTCCCTTTCTTCATGCTCTTCAACACGGGCAACTTCATCGTCATTGCCGTGGCCATGTCGATCACGATTGGCATCGCCTGCGCCATGTTTGCGTTGGAGCCGGCCGTGATGGGTGCTCTCTTCCCGGTCGAAGTACGGACCAGCGCGGTGTCCATCGGCTACCAGCTGGCGGCCGTCCTGGCCGGCGGCCTCTCGCCCTTCATCGCCACCGGCCTGTACGCATGGTCCGGTCGCCAGTGGTGGCCCATCGCAGCTTACTTGTCGGTCATGGGCCTGATCACCCTGCTCGCCACCCACATGGCGACGAAGTCCGCGAAATCAGCACAGGAGCAGGTGGCCACTTCCTGATTTGGCTGCGGATGGGGTCCGGGGGTGAGCGACAAGGCGCACGACGCCGTTGCTCCCCCTCGGGCCCCGATGCCAGTTCCCGGGACGCTGGTTCCGCGGAGGCCCGTCTACGTCGTCCGTTACGCGGCAATTTGCAGTGCGGCAACGACGATGATCAACTAATCGGAGAGCAGGGCTGGAAGTGACCTTCGTCGCAACGGCTCAGTCCTTCTCTCACCCGCTTCACCACCACGGGAGGTCCACTTGACGCACGCAGCCCACGAAGATCACAAGACCGGAATCACCGCCTTGTTGTCAGCCTCCTACCATTTCATGATGGGGCGGATCATCGATGACCTTGCCGCCGCCGGACATAGTGACCTGTCCAAGACGCAGCTGCACCTGCTGTCGAGGATTGACGGGGACGGCATGACCGTCGGCGATCTGGCTGCGCGGGTCCAGATTCCGCTCCAGATCGTGAACAACCTCGTTCAGATGATGACCGAGAACGAGTACCTCGCCACCGAACGCGTCGGCGACGACATCCAGGCGACCTCGGTGCGGGTTGCTGACCGCGGCACCGCAGCTCGGCGGCTCATCATCGAGTCCCAGCAGTCGGTCGAGCGGGACTGGGCGACCGCCCTCGGCGAGGAGTCCTACGAGTCCCTCCGCGGCCGCCTCCGCGACCTCTTCGACTCCACAACGCATCGCCAGCCGGCGAAGACCCACAAGTAGGCGAATTCCACCACGGACAGCACCAACGGCGAAGCGGTCCCGGGATTCAAAAGACCCCGGGACCGCTTCGCGTGATGTTCGACCGCCAAGCCCTCGCTTAGAGCCGGACGACCTTCTTATTCATGAACTCGTCCATACCGAGCGGACCAAGTTCGCGGCCCACACCCGAACGCTTGATGCCGCCGAACGGCAGGTCGGCTTGTGATCCGCCCGCTTGGTTGATGTAGACCATGCCGGCCTCAATCTGGTCCCCGACTCTCCGCGCCCGCTCCGGATCAGCGCTGAAGACGCCGGAACCTAGCCCGAATTCCGTATCGTTAGCCAGTTCCACGGCCTCCTCCTCGCTGGAAGCTCGGAAGACAATAGCGGCCGGGCCGAACACTTCCTCATGGTATGCGGCCATCTCGGGAGTGACGTCGGTGAGCACTGCGGGCTGGACATAAGCGCCCGGGCCGTCGATCCTGTATCCGCCGGTACGCAAGGTAGCTCCCTGTTCCACGGCTTGCTCGATCTGGCGTACAACCTCGTCTGCAGCACTTACCGAGGACAGCGGTGCCAGGGTGGTCGACGGATCGCTGGGGTCACCGGGGGCAAAGGCCGCCATCTTCTCGGTCAGCTTTTCGACGAACTCATCGTAAATGTCGGCCATGACAATCATGCGCTTGGGTGCATTGCAAGCTTGGCCCATGTTCCCCATCCGCGACGCCACCGCGATATCCACGGTTTTGTCCAGATCGTTGGAGTCGAGAATGACCATCGGATCCGAGCCGCCCAGTTCCAGGACAACCTTCTTGAGGTTCCGGCCGGCTTCGGCCGCCACGGCGGAACCCGCACGTTCGCTGCCTGTCAGTGAAACGCCCTGAATGCGCTTGTCGGCCAATGCAGAAGCGATCTGCTGGTTGCTGGCGTAGATATTGATGTAGGCGTCCTCGGGCACTCCTGCTTCGCGAAGCACCGACACAATCGCAGCTGCGGATTTCGGGCAGTTGGAGGCGTGCTTAAGCAGAATGGTGTTGCCCAGCATCAGGTTCGGGGCCACGAAACGCGCCACTTGGTAGTACGGGTAGTTCCACGGCATGATGCCCAGGATCACCCCAACGGGCCGCTTTTGGATCACGGCGTTGCCACCCTGGATTTCCAGCGGTTCATCGGCCATCAACGTCTGGCCGTTCTGGGCGTAGTAGCTGAAGATTTCGAAGACAGTGCCGAGCTCGCCCTTGCTTTCTTCGATCCGCTTGCCCATCTCCTGGGTAATGATCGCGGCCAACTCGTCCGTGCGCTCCTTGAAGACTTCGGCGACCCGCTGGACGATCTTGGCGCGGGTTTCCACCGGGGTTTCTTTCCAGGACAGGTAACCCCGATGCGCCTGCTCGATGGCTTCTGCGATCTGCTCATCAGTGGCGGTGGGGAATTCTTCGATGACCGTGCCGGTGGCAGGGTTCGTAACTTTGTACACGAGGTCTCGCTTTCGTTGTCGTGTTCGTTAGGGAAGAACGTAAGGGTTCAGAGGAGAGAACGTTGACGCAGGTTTTGGATCAGCGCCCAGATACCGAACTCCCAGCGGTGCGCAGTTTCCGAGTGCTCTACCTTGTTGATCAGCGCGCCCAGACGTGGGTTCGAAATGCTGACGGTATCGCCAAGTTCATGGGTGAATCCTGCACCGGGCGCTTTTCGATCCTGGGTCGGCGCGAACAGGGTGCCGGTAAACAAGACGAAGCCGTCGGGATACTGGTGGTGGTCGCCGTAGGCATGTTCGATGAGGCTGGCAGGATCCCGGCTGATGTTTTTCATTGAGCTCTGCCCCTCGAGCGTGAATCCGTCCGGCCCTTCCACCCGCAGGTTGATGTCGAGTTCCCGCACGTCGTCCATTCCGAACGAATCGTCGAAGAGCCGGATGAACGGTCCGATCGCGCAGGAGGCGTTGTTGTCCTTGGCCTCGGTCAGCAGCAGCGCGCTGCGTCCTTCGAAGTCGCGAAGGTTAACATCGTTGCCCAAGGCCGCGCCCAGTGGGGTGCCGTCGGAGCGCACGGCCAACACAACTTCCGGTTCGGGGTTGTTCCACGTGGACCGCGACAGCACGCCAATCGACTCACCGGTGCCGACCGATGATAGCACCGGGGCCTTCGTGAAGATCTCCGGGTCTGGTCCAATGCCCACTTCCAAGTATTGGGACCACAGACCTTCGGCTTTGAGGATCTCCTTGACCCGGGCCGCTTCCTCCGTGCCTGGCTGCACGCTGGAGATGGCGCCGCCGATGGCGTCGGCCAACTGGTCGCGGATGGCTGCCGCTTGGCTGGCGTCACCCTTGGCCCTTTCTTCGATGACGCGTTCCAGCATGCTCTCGACGAAGGTCACGCCGGCGGCCTTCACGACCTGCAGATCGATCGGTGCAAGGAGCCGCGGCTTGGACATGTCGGCGTCCACAGTGGCGGCGATGACGTC
Source organism: Arthrobacter sp. CAU 1506 (assembly GCF_005047635.1). Lineage (GTDB taxonomy): Bacteria > Actinomycetota > Actinomycetes > Actinomycetales > Micrococcaceae > Crystallibacter. Next base: position 186,040 of record NZ_SUKC01000007.1, read on the forward strand.
GGTCAATGCCCACCGGGGGCGGTTTTCCAGATCCTGAACAGCAGAGAGCAAGTCGGCGCGTTCGAACAGGGATGAGACCGTCGGCTCGATGCCGGTGATATCAACAATGTCCGTTCCATCGACGACGACGACGCACGGCCCGTTAGCTTCCGGATCAAAGATTCGCCCAACAAGGGTGGCATTCTCCGCGTCGAGTGGCAGGAGATCGGAGAGAGAAATGTTCACGTTTACTTTCCAGTCGTTGGGTGGCGGGTCAGGAAGCGGCGGCGGCAGCAGCAGAATCAACGGCGCCGGGCTCTCCGCCCTCATACCATGCGAAAAATTCCCAGAGTTCGCCGCACGGCCCCGCAAAGTAGAGGCACCGCGCGTTCCAGGGGTAATCCTCCGGTTGGGAGTAAACCTCCACACCGCGAGCGGTGAGGTCCGAGTACATCGCATCGATTGCCGCTGGTGAATCGAGCTTCACCGCGAGCATCACTCCGTGCCCGGCGGGATCGGTCGTTTGGGACGGCACGCCGGTAGTCTCGGTGATTTTTCCAGCCTCCCAGAGGGCGAGGATGACACCCGGGCCAGCGAAGTCAGCGAATCCCGGCATCCGGTGCTTGAGGGTGTAGCCGAGTTTCTTCGTGTAGAACGCAATCGAGGCGTCCAGATCGCGGGTAATCAGGCAGATATCTGTAATCGTTGGCTTTTCCATTATTTGCTTTCACTCGTCGGGTCGCCGACCGTCCAGCTGTTCTCATGCGGGAACATCCACGGCTCGGGCATTAGGGTCTTGGCGGGCACCTTGCGCACGGCCCCGCGCAGGTCGATGATGACGTCGGCGTCGGGACAGTAGGTACCCATAAGTTCCCGGCAGACGCCGCACGGGTTGGTGACCACCACTCGTCCTGCGCTGTCTTTGCAGACGGCAACCACTTGGGTGATGTCTGCATCGGCCGCCATCTGTGCGTTGGCGATGGCCGAGGACTCCGCACAAACATTTATCCGGCGGGAACCGATGTGCAGGCCCAGATAGACGGCCCCGGTGCTGGTCCGCACGGCGGCCGCCACCTGATGCCGCTCTCCGTGATGGGCCTTAGTCAGCATGGCCTTGGCCTGTTCGAAGAGGTCGACGTCAGCGGCGGTCAGGGATTCGTCGTTCATGCTTCAGTCCTCCAGTACGGGGGTTGCAATGCGGATGCCGCCGTCCTTGGCGGTACGGGCCAGGACGATGAGGCCGATAAACGCGACCAGGTAGGGGATCATCTGGGCGAACTGGGGTGGCATCACGGAGGCGTTCACTTGCACCGCCACCGCAGACGAGAGACCGAAGCCAACCGACATGAGGGCGAGCAGCAGTACCTTACCGCGGCAGAAGATGACGGCTGCCAAGGCAACGAATCCAAGGCCACTGGTCATGCCTTCGGTGAAAAGGGTGAGCTGACCCATGCTCAACTGCACTCCGGCCAAACCGCACAGCGCGAAGCACCAGACCTGGGCGAGAATGCGCATCCGCGTGACGTTGCCGCCAGCTGCAGTCAGGGCTGCCGGATGCTCGCCTGCTGCCTTCAAGTGGCGGACCAAGACCGTGTAGCGGACCGCGAGCGCAGCGACAACGATAATCGCCCAACTGACGTAGGTCAGGATTGAATGACCTGACAGGACAGCACCCAACACCGGGATACCGTCGATGCCCGGAATGCTGACCGAAGCCATGGCCGGGATTCGATCGTCGCTCAACGTTCCCTTGACACCGAACATTGATCGCAGCAGGTAGACCGTCGCGCCCGCGGCGAAGACGTTCAGGACTATGCCGGCCACAAACACATTCACCCGCAAATAGGTGATGAGGTAACCAAACACGGCACCACACGCCGCACCGATGAGGACGGTGAGTCCCACAGCCGCAATCCCTGATTCAGTGGAGAGGCCAATGACGACGCCGGAGAAGGCACCGAAGAGCATGGCGCCCTCCAGCCCAACATTCAGGTCCTTGGTCCAAGCGGTGGGAAGACAGGCCAGCGCAGCGAGCAGGATCGGTGTGGTGAACCGAATGCCCGAAGCGAGGAAGGCATCAATCCAATCCATGTCTCAGTGTCCTTTCACGTGGGCGAACCGCTGCTTCAGGGCGGTAAATTGGCTGAAAATTCCGGCGCGGGCGGCGGCCGCGATGATGATGCCGGAGATGAGGACCAGCGAGAGCTCGGACGGCACCGTTGAGACCTGCTCGATGCCGCGGGCCGCGGACCTCATGATGCAGTACACAGACACCCAGATGATGGCCGGCACGGGGCGTGCCCGGCTGATCAAGGCGATCAGTACTGCGTCCCAGCCGATGCCGGTACCGATTTCGGTCCAGAAGCGGCCTTGGGACGCCGTGACCAGGAGGGCACCGCCGATGCCACACAGGGCACCGCTTGTCGCCATCGACGCGATGCGGGCTTTTTTCACGCTGATGCCCGAGGCAGCGGCAAAGTCCGGGCTCTCGCCGGTCATCCGCCAGCGGTAGCCGGTGACGGATCGTTCGCTGAGCCACCAGGTAGCGGCGCAGAGGACGATGACCACGAAGAGTGCCGAGGTCAGCTGGGTCCGCGGCATGATTTCGCCAAACATGGCGGTGTCGAACACTTCTTTGGTCGTGCCGCTTTGCCGCGCGGGATCTCGGAGCGGCGAGGTAGCCAGATAGGCGCAGAACAGCATGATGATGTAGTTCGACAGCAGGGTGGAGAGGACTTCGTCCACCCCCCAAGCTGCGCGCAGCCATCCCAGGCCAGCCGCAATGAGTCCGCCGACTACGGCCGCAAACAGCAAGCAGAGGAGCAGATGGAGGCCGCTGAGCATGGGCCCGATGTAGGCTCCCGCCAAGGCAGCTGCCATGGCACCCGCGTAGATCTGTCCTTCGGCTCCGATGTTGAACATGCCGGAGCGATACGCCAGACAGACGCCGATCGAGGCGACGAACAAGGGCAATCCCCACGCCAGCGTCCTGGCGATGCTTGCCGGATTACCTAAGGCGTAGTCGAGTCCGGCGCCCAGTGTGGAGAAGGGTTCATATCCTTGTGCGGCAATCAGTACCAAGGCCATGATCAGCCCGGCAACAAGAATAAACGCAGGTTGGATCAAGCGACGGGCCAGGGGCATGCCAGCTCGGCCGGAGGCCTTAGGCCGGCGTCGCCGGTCACCCTCCGGGAGGTGGCTCTTCCTCTGCGGGTCGGCCTGCTGTGCAGTAGCGGTCTGGGTGTTCATGCTGCTGTTCCTAAAGCTTTGGCGCCGGTCATATGCATACCGAGTTCTTCGCGGCTGGTTTCAGTCGCCGTCTCCTCTGCGACCATCCGCCCCCGGTACATCACCAGCACGCGGTCGGACAATCGCAGGATCTCGTCGAGGTCTGCCGAGATCAGCACCACGGCGCAGCTACGCGCGGTCGCTTCGGCAATCCGGTCGTAGAGGAATTCGATGGCGCCCAGGTCAACGCCCCGGGTCGGCTGTGCGAGGACAATGCATTTGGGCTGCTCTTCAAGTTCCCGGGCCATGACGATCTTCTGCTGATTGCCGCCAGAGAGGGTGTGGCACTTGGCGTTGCGGCCCGACGTCCTGATGGCGTATTTGCTGATCATGTCGGTGCCCCAAGCTTGCAGCGCGCGCGGGAAGGCATTAGCGAGTCCGTTCCAGCCCCGGTGCCGGCGAAGCGTACCCGCGGCGAGCCCCTCGAGGACCGATCCGTTGATGGGAATGCCTTCGCGGTGGCGGTCCTCTGGAACATAGGAGAGCCCCAGATCGCGGCGCGCCGAGACCGCCAGCCGCGTCAAGTCAGTACCGGCAAGCTCGATCTTCCCCGCGAGCGGGGCCGCGGTGCCGATGAGGGTTTCCGCCAAGGCGGACTGGCCGTTGCCCTCAACGCCGGCGATCCCGACTACCTCCCCCGCCCTGACTTCAAAGTTGATCGAATCCAGCGCCGCATCGTGCTCGAACTTCGCGGTACTGAGGCCGGAGACCGACAAGACAACGTCGTCTTCCGGCGCGTTCCGGGTAATCCGCCCCAGGTTAACGTCGCTCCGCCCCGTCATTGCGGCCACCACAGCGGACGCGTCGAGGTCTCGGGCCGGTGTGGTGCTGACGGTGCGTCCATTGCGCAGGACGGTGATCCGGTCTGCCACGGCAAACACCTCCCGCAACTTGTGCGAGATGAAGATGATCGACGAACCGTCAGCGGCAAGTTTCTTTAAGAGGACGAAAAGCTCCTCGGTCTCCTGCGGGGTCAGCACTGCTGTGGGCTCATCCAGGATGATGATCTTGGCCCCGCGGTAGAGCACCTTCGTGATCTCAAGCTTCTGCTGGGTCGCCACGTTGAGGCTGCCGGTGACCGTACTCGGGTCAAGGGCCAGCCCCAGCCGCTCCATGGGACCGCGGGCGGCCTCTTCCGCTCGGCCTCGGTCGAACAGGCCGCCGGCGCCAGGCTCGGCACCGAGAGTGATGTTCTCCAGTACCGAGAAGCTAGGCACCAGCATGAAGTGCTGATGAACCATGCCGATGCCGTGCTCAATCGCGTCCATTGGCTTTTTAAGCTCGACTTCCCTGCCACCCAAACGGATACTCCCGGCGTTTGGCCGGTACATGCCGAACAGAATCCTCATCAGAGTGGTTTTCCCGGCACCGTTCTCGCCCACGAGGGCGTGGATTTCACCGGGATAGAGGTCGAAATTGACGTTTTCATTGGCGACGACGGGGCCGAACGTCTTGGTAATACCCTGCAGTTCCAGCACGGGGCTGGGGGCCGCCTGATCGTTACTGGACATTGACTTTCACTTCCCCGCTGGCGATCTTCGCCTCCAACTCGCTCAGGGCCGCGACGTTGTCCGCACCGAGGATTTTCTCGTCGTAAACCATTCCCCAGCCGTCCTCGGCGAATCCATAGCTCTGCTGGGACCCCTGCTTCAAGGTGCCGGCGGTAAAGTCCTCGGTCAACTGCTCGATTACTGCATCGACCTTCATTTCAACGCTGCCCGGGACCTTACCGGGGGCCAGCGAACTCTTGTCGGTGACGATGCCGATGGGTGCGATCTCCTGGCCTGATTTGGCTGCATCGAAGATGCCTGCACCGGAAAGACCTGCGTAGGCGTACTGCGCGTACGCACCCTTGTTCTTCAAGGCCAGACCGATTTCGCGTCCCTTGGCCGGATCCACGAAGGAGCCGACGTACTGGGCAGCGACCTTCATGTCTGGCGCAACATGCTCCACGCCCTGAACGTAGCCCGCTTCGCAATTTTGGATGACCGGGGCGTTCACGCCGCCGATAAACCCGGCAGTGTCCGCGCCTGCCTCGCCGTTGACGGTGGCGGCCAAGGCTCCCGCCATGAAGCACCCTTCGGCCGTACGGAACTCGGCAGAAACCACCTCGGCGCTGTCCACCACACCGTCCAGGAAGACGAAGGTCGTGTCCGGGTTTTCCGCCGCGGTGTCGATCAGGGCATCAATCGCTTCGAACCCAAGCACGAACACCAGGTCGTTGGCATCTGCGGCGTCCTGCAGCAAAGGCGCAAAGTTCTGCGCCTGAAGCTGCCCCTCGTAGGTGTTGACGGCCGCGCCGCCCTCCTCCAGGGATGCCTGGGCCTTGGCTGCCTGGTCGAAGAAGTCGCCGTCGCCGAAGGCGTTGTCCACGAAGATGCCGATGCTGAGCTCCGCATCGCTCGCGCCGGCGGCTGCCGGAGCCTTGCCTCCACAGCCGGCCAGCAGCAAGCCGGCACAGGCCAGACCAGCCACGCCGGTCCAGGCTCTAAAGCTCGGAGCGTGGCGGCGCCCGTGACGTGATGCGGCGATGGGTTCGATGGCGTTCATGGTCGTGCCTTTCATGAAGGTGAACGGGGACTAATCGGCATTTACCGTCGTCTTCTTCCAAGAAACTGTGCGGTTTCCCGTGACTGGAGTCACAGGCTAACATACAATCATCATATGATGTGATCAACTGGTTTACGGAACCACGTCGCAAAGCGCGAGAACCGGACCTCTACAAGAACCAAGGGAGATGAAGCGATGAAGCGAGTTGTCGTCACAGACCACGCATTCCGTGATGTCACGATTGAAGAAGCCGCGGCGGTGGAAAACGGTGCGACGTTTGCCTGCTTCACCTGTGTAGAGGAGCAGGAGACCGCTGATGCCGTGGCGGGCGCAGACGTTGCGATAGTCAACTTTGCGCCGATCACACGCGCCGTGTTGGAGCGCATGAATGCCGGAGCGACCGTGGTCAGGTATGGAATTGGCTACGACAACGTGGACCTGGATGCCGCGCGTCAATTAGGCGTGCAGGTGGCGAACGTGCCGGATTACGGTGTGGACACCGTGGCCGATCATGCAGTGGCTTCGCTGCTGACCATGGCACGCCGCATCCCCTTGTACAACCAGCGGATTCAGGCGAACGGCTGGACCCGCCCCGGCGACGTGGGACCGATCCCAGGTTTCCGGTCCATGACCGTGGGGCTGGTGGGAATGGGGCGCATTGCGCAGGCCGTACACAAGCGGCTCACGCCCTTTGGCTTCAGCTTTGTCGGATTCGACCCGTTCTGCCCTGCCGAGGTCTTCGCCAACCTTGGCATCGCGCAGGTGGGCATCGAAGAGCTGGCCGCTCGTTCCCATGCCGTCACCCTGCACGCTCCGAGCACTCCGGAAACCCATCGGATGGTTGGAGAAGACTTCTTCGCGAGAGCCCAGGAGGGCATCGTCCTGGTCAACACGGCACGCGGTCCCCTCGTCGACCTTGACGCCTTGGCGTCCGCCGTCAAAGACGGGAAGGTTGCCGGTGCGGTTTTGGACGTTACCGATCCGGAGCCGTTGCCGGCCGACTCGCCGCTCCGCCTCATGCCGGAAGTTGTTCTGACACCCCATGCTGCCTTCTACGACGAAGATTCACTGCGCAATCTTCAGCAGTTGGCGAGCGATGAAGCCGTGCGCGCCGTGCGCGGAGAGGAATTACGATGCAGGGTTGCCTAGAGGAGCCGATATCAACGCCATGGAAAGGGGAACTGCCACGATGGTAGCCACAAACAGCACCCAAGCCGCGGCGGCACCACGCAGCCAGTCCAAGACCGCACGCAATCGTCGGAACCGGCTGTCAGACCAGATCGCCGAAAAAATCAAGGACAAGCTCATAGCCGACGGGCTTCAGCCCGGCGACAAGCTGCCCACGGAACCCGAACTGGCCGATTTGTACGACGTCAGCCGCAGCGTGGTGCGGGAGGCCGGAAGGATCCTCGATGAGCGGGGCTTGGTCGACATTCGACCAGGTCGGGGAATGATTGTGGCCGAGTTTGACGGCACATCGATCTCGCGGCAGTTCGAACTCATGCTTGAGCTGAAGCACGGCGCTTTTCCGGACCTGATGGAGATGCGTTTGGTTCTTGAAGTGGGCATGACGGAACTGGCGGCGCGAAGGCGGACGCCGGCCGACGAAGCCCGGATCCGCACCGCCCTGAAGGAATTTTCTGCGGCCGGAGATGACCACGTCTCTGCGCTCGCGTGGGACCTGGAATTCCATGAGGCCATTGCAGCCGCGTCGGGCAACCAGTTTTTCGTGCACATCGTCAATCCGATCAACGAATACTTGCACCGCGTATACGAAACAAGCCTCGGATACGAAGCTGCGCAAAACCAGACAATGATGGAGCACACGGAGATTGCGCAGGCAATCTTTGCCGGTGACGCCGCGGCCGCCCGGGAAGCCTCCTTGCGCCATCTCACCCGAATCTACGATTCGGCTGAGCAACTTCTCGACCCACTGAAGGATGCTTAGGCCCCCGCGCCCAGGATTCAAAGCATCGTTCGCTTACCCCACACTTTAAGGAGCAATTCATGACATCGGTCGCTGCCGACCCCACCTTCCCGGTAGACCTCGCCTGCACGCCGTCGGATTTCAGCCTGGCAGGACGCCATATTGTTGTCACCGGGGCAGGCCGCGGCCTGGGCCAGGGCATGGCGCTGTCCGCCGCGCTGGCGGGCGCCCGCGTCACGCTCGTCGCCCGTTCGGCGGACCAGCTGGCAGAAACAGCTGATCTGGCCCGGCGTGCAGGCCGTTCAGACTGCTTCGTCCACCCTGCCGATTTGTCGAACCTGGAAGCTATTCCGGAACTAGTCGAGACCATCAGTGAACGCGGTGCAATCGATGGTGTCGTCCACGCCGCCGGTGTCCAACGCCGCAAGGACGCGGTGGACGTCACCCCCGAGGACTGGCGGTTCGTTCAGACGATGAACGCCGAAGCACCCTTCTTCCTCAGCACGGCCATCGCCCGGCGCCAGCAGGCCGAGTCCAGGCCGGGCTCCCATGTGTTTATCGGCTCGCTGAACAGCACCATCGCCCTCCCCCGGATTGCGCCGTACGTGGCCTCCAAGACCGCCATGGTCGGCATCGCCCGCATCCTGTCAACGGAATGGTCCCGCTTCGGCATCCGGTCGAACGTCATCGGACCCGGCTATTTCCAGACCAAATTGACCGAAGACCTGTTCAGCCAGCCTGGACAGCGCGAACGGATCATGGGTCGCATTCCGATGGACCGGCTGGGAACCCCGGCCGATCTCGGCGGGATGGCCGTCTTCCTGCTCTCGGACGCGTCCCGCTATGTGACCGGCCAGCTCCTGAACGTCGACGGCGGCTGGCTCGCCGCCTGATCCGGATCGACATCAGCGACCCTTCCCTCACGACTGAAAGAGGCAACATGCCCATCACTGGACGATCGATCATTGCCAGCGAGCCCACCGTCGGTTCACACGGCAGTACCCGGGCCATCAACCCGGCCACCGGGGAATCCCTCGACCCCGAATTCACCTTCGTCGGCCCGGCGGACGTAGACGCCGCGGCGAAACAGGCGGCGGAGGCATTCGACACTTACCGAACCACCGCCCCTGACCGGCGCGCCGCGTTCCTTGAAGCCATTGCCGCCAACCTGGACAGCATCAAGGATGAAGTCGTTCAGCGTGCACATCAGGAAACCGGGCTACCACTGGCCCGGCTGCAGGGCGAACACGGCCGCACCACCGGCCAGCTACGGATGTTCGCAGCCGAACTCCGGCTGGGCGCCCACCACGAGGTCCGAATCGACCGCGCACAACCGGACCGGCTTCCCGCAGCGGCGCCAGACATCAGACAGCGCCAGATCCCCTTGGGGCCCGTCGCCGTCTTCGGCGCCAGCAATTTTCCGCTGGCATTCTCCACCGCCGGCGGCGATACAGCCTCAGCCCTAGCTGCTGGCTGCCCCGTGATCGTGAAGGCGCACAATGCCCACCCCGGTACGGCCGAACTCGTCGGTCAGGCCGTGACCCAGGCTGTCTCAGCCTCCGGGCTGCCTGCCGGAACCTTCTCCATCCTTTTCGGCTCCGGCAGCACCATCGGGCAGGAATTGGCAGCCCACCCCGCCGTCAAAGCCATCGGCTTCACCGGCTCCCAAGCGGCTGGCACCGACCTGATGCGCACAGCGGCGGCCCGGCCGGAGCCCATCCCCGTCTACGCCGAGATGTCCAGCATCAACCCGGTGGTTATCCTCCCGGAGGCCATGCAGGCAGATCCCGAGTCCCTCGCCGACGGGTTCGTCGGGTCGCTGACATTGGGGGCGGGCCAATTCTGCACCAACCCCGGCCTCCTCTTTGTTCCAAAGGAATCGCAGCGGTTCGTGGAACGCGCGAGCGCAGCCGTCTCCGGAGCGCACGGCCAAACCATGCTGTCCCCCGCAATCGCCACCTCCTACCAGGACGGGATCGCGGCCCTGGATCACCCCGGAGTGGAGCCGTTGGCTGCCGGCCTCCCCGGCGACACTTTCAACGCTCCCGCCCCGGCGCTCTTCCGGACCACGGTGCACCACTTCATGCAGACGCCTGACCTCCAGGAAGAAGTCTTCGGCTCGGCCGCGCTCCTGGTCGAATACGCCGATGCCGCTGAACTACGCGAAGCGCTTGAGGGGCTCCACGGCCAACTGACCGCCACCATTCACTCGGCACCAGCTGACGGCACAGTGGTCCGCGACATCCTGCCAGTGTTGGAACGCAAGGTTGGCCGGATCCTCTTTAACGGCTGGCCAACCGGGGTGGAAGTCAACCACACCATGGTCCATGGCGGTCCGTTCCCTGCTACCTCGGACAGCCGCACAACGTCTGTCGGCTCGCTGGCTATCTACCGCTTCCAGCGGCCCGTCAGCTACCAGAACGTCCCGGCCGAGTTCTTGCCGCCGGCCCTCACGGACGACAACCCGTGGTCGTTGCCCCGCAGGATCGACGGGACCCTCCACACCAGCTGACGCCGGCACGTCCGAACATCCAGTTGCAGCAGCAGGGAGACCACCTATGGCCTCCCTGCTGCTTCATCTTGTTCTAGGACCCATCCAGACGTCGGCCACTGATACGGGCAGGTCGCCAATGCTTGGGCGCACTGTGCCCCGCCCATCGGCCCCTGGGGCAGGACCCGGATCAGCGCGACCGATGCATCTGCAGCCCCTCGAGCAGCGTATTGACGCCGAAGAGGAACGCTTCGCCGTCAGCGTCGGAATCAGGGCCCGGTTCCAGCAGTCCGGATCGGGCAAGCTCGGCCCTGGCCTGCTCCTCCGCCACCGCGCCGAGGATGTAGTGCGTCAGGCTCTTCGCCCCCCAGCGTGCGTGCAGTTCGCTCAGTCCGCTCTCAGCCAAGAGCGCGGTCATTCCATGCACCGGGGTGAAGGACTCCGGCGCCAGCGCCTGCGCGAGCGAAACGACGTCCGAGCCGTCGCGCACGGCAAGCAGCGCACCGCGCAGATCCTGCGCGGACCGCCGCACGGCGCCGTCAGGGTCGCCCCCGGCGTGACCCACTTTCACGGGCTCCAGGATTCGCCCAGCCAGCGCCACCAGCAGTTCCTGCTTGTTCTTGACATGCCAATACAGCGCTCCGGGCTGAACGCCGAGATCCCGGGCAAGCCTGCGCATCGAGAGATCGGCCAGACCGTACGAGCGCAAGATTTCCAAGGCCGTATCGATAATTTTCTGGCGCGTCAGGGCCACATTGGACTCCGTCCTCTCCGTCTCCCAACGATGTCACGTTATCGCGTCCATCATGCACCATCCTTGACAAGCACTCCCGCCCCACCCACTATTGAACAGTGTTCAATTCCTTTCATGACCTGGCCGGCCGGCAGCTGGCCGGCGGCACCCTGACCCGCGACGATGCGCGTGCCATTCTCGCTTCCGACGACTCACAACTGCTGGAGCTGACGGCGGCAGCAGCAACGCTGCGGCGGGCCCACTTCGGCAATACCGTCAAGGTGAATTATTTGGTGAACCTCAAGTCGGGCCTCTGCCCGGAGGACTGCACCTACTGCTCGCAGCGCCTGGGTTCGGCCGCCGAAATCCTCAAGTACACCTGGCTCAAACCGGAAGAGGCAGCCGAACAGGCCGCCAGTGGCATCCGCGCCGGCGCCTCACGGGTCTGCCTGGTGGCCAGCGGCAAGGGTCCGACCGACCGGGACGTGGACCGAGTGGCCAACATGGTCGCCGGGCTCAAGGACGAGCACCCGCAGGTGGAGGTCTGCGCCTGCCTGGGCATCCTCAAGGACGGGCAAGCGGAAAAGCTCAAGACCGCCGGGGTGGACGCCTACAACCACAACCTGAACACCAGTGAATCCAACTACGCCGACATCTGCACCACCCACGAATACTCCGACCGCGTGCGTACCGTCAATCATGCCAAGGACGCCGGCCTCTCCCCCTGCTCGGGCCTGATCGTAGGCATGGGCGAGAGCGACGAAGAGCTGATCGACGCGGTCTTCGCCCTGCGCGAGTTGGAGACCGATTCGATCCCGGTCAACTTCCTGATGCCCTTCGAGGGCACCCCGCTGGAGGACACCTGGCTGCTCACGCCGGCGCACTGCCTGCGGATCTTGGCGCTGGTGCGCTTCGCCTGCCCTTCGACGGAACTGCGGATGGCCGGCGGCCGCGAAATGCACCTGCGTTCCCTGCAGCCGTTGGCCCTCCACGTGGCCAACTCGCTCTTCCTCGGCGACTACCTGACCAGCGAGGGCCAGGCCGCGAAGGCGGACTTGGAGATGATTGCCGACGCCGGCTTCACGGTCCTGGCTCCCGCCGGCCCGGTGCCCACTGCGGCCGCGGACGACGACGGTGCCCCGACACAGATTTCCATCCGGCGCCGCGGCGCGGGGACGGAGCTTGCCCCCAATGCCTGAGGCAGCGCTGTCCGGCGCCGCGCTGCTTGCGCGCGACCGCGGCCTGCTCTGGCATCCGTACGCCCCGCTGGACGGTCCCGCGCCCTATGCGGTTGCCGCCGCGGACGGCGTGCGGCTGCAACTGGAAGCCGAGGACGGGGCGCGCTTCGAGGCGGTGGATGCCATGAGCTCCTGGTGGTCCGCCATCCACGGCTACCGGCATCCCGTCCTTGACGACGCGGTAGGCCGCCAGGTGGAGCGGTTCAGCCACGTGATGTTCGGCGGGCTTACGCACGAGCCTGCCGTCCGGCTGGCCGAGCAACTGGCGGAGCTGGCCCCGGATCCGCTGCGGCACGTGTTCTTCGCGGACTCCGGTTCGGTCTCGGTGGAGGTCGCGCTGAAGCTGGCCATCCAGTACCAGGCCGCTGCAGGGCGGCCGGGCCGGCACGCTTTCCTGGCCCTGCGCGGTGGTTACCACGGGGACACCTTCGGTGCGATGAGCGTGTGCGATCCGCTGGACGGCATGCACTCGGCCTTCCCCTCCCTGCCCGTCCAGCATTTCCTCCCCCGGCCGCCGGCCGCGAGGCTAGACGGCGGCAGCCTGGTCTCCGACGCCGGAGCGGTTGCCGGCTGGACCGCGGAACTGGAGACCGCCGTCGCCCGGCACCGGCACGGGCTGGCCGGGATCATTGTGGAACCGGTGCTACAGGGCGCCGGCGGAATGCATACCTACGCGCCCGAATGCCTGCAGGCCCTGCGCCGGGTGGCCGACACGCACGGCCTACTGCTCGTCTTCGACGAAATCGCCACCGGCTTCGGTCGCACCGGCAGGCTCTTCGCCAGCGAATGGGCAGGAGTGGTCCCGGACGTCATGTGCGTGGGCAAAGCCCTCACCGGCGGCTACCTGACCCTGGCCGCGGTGCTGTGCTCCACGACGGTCGCGGAAGTCATCACCGCCTCCGAATTCCGGGCCCTCCTGCACGGGCCGACCTTTATGGCCAACCCGCTGGCCTGCGCCACGGCCTTGGCCTCGCTACAGCTGCTGGAATCCGCCGGCTGGAAGGAGCAGGTGCGAGGCGTCGAAGCCGGCCTGCGCGCATCCCTGGCCCCGGCATCTGGGCTGGGGTCCGTCCGGGACGTGCGGGTACTCGGCGCGGTCGGCGTCGTCGAACTCCACGATGCGGTGGACGTCCCGGCCGTGACCCGTGCGGCCCTGGCGCACGGGGTCTGGGTGCGCCCGTTCCGCAACCTCGTCTACACCATGCCGCCATATGTCTGCACGCCGGCTGACGTTGCGACGATCGGCGCGGGCATGAGTGCCGCCGTTAAGGAGGTGCACGGCTGATGGGTTCCATGCAGGACTGGCTCGCCGCCCAGGCCCGAGTGCGCGCCCGGCGCGGCATCATCCGGCACGCGGTACCGCGGACCGGCGCCGTGCTGGACTTGGCCTCCAATGATTATCTGGGCCTGGCCGCGGACCCCCGGCTACAGGCTGCCGCCGTCGCCGCCGTCGAACGTTACGGCACCGGCGCCCGCGCTTCCCGCGTCGTCACCGGCACGCACGCCGTGCACGCGGAACTCGAGGCCGAACTGTGCGCGCTCACCGGCCGGCCCGCGGCCCTGGCCTTCTCCAGCGGCTACGCCGCGAACCTGGGCATCCTCACCGCTCTCGGCGGCCCCGGCACCCTGATTCTGAACGACGAGCACGTCCACGCCTCGCTGATCGACGCCGCCCGGCTCTCCCGCTCCCCGGTTGAGGACTTCCCGCACGGCGACATGGATGCCCTGAAGCAGCGGCTGGCCGCGCGCAGCCAGCCGCGCGCCGTCGTCGTGATCGAATCGATCTACTCGGTGCTCGGTGACGCCGCGGACGTGTCCGCCGCCGCACGGCTGTGCGCCGAACACGACGCGCTACTGGTGGTGGACGAGGCGCACGGGATCGGCGTTGCCGGCCGCGGCCGCGGCGCCGTATACGCTGCCGGGCTGGCCGGAGCGGAGCATGTGGCGGTGACCGCCACGCTGTCCAAGGCCCTGGGCAGCCAGGGCGGGGCCGTGCTCGGCTCCCCCGCGCTGCGCGAGCATCTGGTCAACACCGCGCGGAGCTTCATTTTCGACACCGGGCTCGCCCCCGCCGCGGCCGCTGCTGCCGCGCAGGCCTGCCGCATCATTGCCGATGAGCCGGAGCGCGTGGCCGCCGTCGGACACAACGCGGCGCTGATCGCCGCCGCCTTGGGTGTCGACCAGGCTGCTGGCGCCGTGCAGTCGGTGCCCGCCGGCTCGCCGCGGCACGCCGCGGAACTGGCGGCCAGGCTGGAGGACGCCGGCGTGCTGGTGGGCTGCTTCCGTCCGCCGAGCGTGCCGGACGGGATCTCGCGGCTGCGGCTGACCGCCCGCGCGGATCTGGCCCCGGAGCAGTTGCGGAACGCCACCGGCCTTATTAATACGCTGCTATCCCGAATGGAGGTGCCCGCGTGAGCCAGGGCACGGGCTATCAGGTCATCAGCGACCCCGAGCAGGTCCGCCAGGTGCTGCGCCGGGTGGACGATTTCCTGCCCACCAACGCCTTGACCTCGGTGGTGCCGCTGAGCCCGGCGGCCCTGCGGATCCTGAGCCGCAGCCGCTTCGCCCTTCCGCCGGTGCTGGCCTCGGCCACCGGGGAGCTGCACCGGACGGTGCGTTCGGTGGTAACAGGCTTCTTCACCCCCGCCAAGGTCGCCGCCATCGGCCCGCGGGTGCGCGAATTAACGCACCAACATGCCGACGCCGCCGCCGCGGAGCTCGCGCACGGTCCGGTGGACCTTGCCCAGGCTGTTGGCGCCCACATCCCGCCGGTGATCATGCAGGAACTGACCGGCTTCCAGCTGCCGGACCCGGACGTGCTCAAGCGCTGGAGCCGGGAATCACTGGAACTCTTCTGGGGCTGGCCGGATCCGCAGCGTCAGCTGGAACTCGCCAAAACCGCCGCCGAGTTCTACACCTGGCTGCGGGCCGAGGCCATCGCCAGCCACGGGCGCGACAACCTCTTCGGCGCACTGCACGCGGCCGGGCTCCGGACCGCCGAGGTCTGCTCGCTCGGCTACTTCCTGCTCATCGCCGGGCAGGAAACCACCGCGCTGCTGATCGGCACCGCCTTGTACCGAGCGCTGCAGGATCCCGCTTGCTGGCAATCGCTGGCCTCCGGCGGCACCGGATCGACGCTAGTGCGCCGGGTCCTGGCCGAGGAACCGTCCGTGCACACCTGGCGCCGGGCCGTCCCCCGCGACACCGTCTTGGACGGCACGGCGCTGCCCGCCGGATCGGAAATCCTGCTGGAACTGGCCGGCCACCACCCGCCCGATGCCGGCCCCACTGCCTACTCGCTGTCCTTCGGCCACGGGCTGCACCGCTGCCTGGGCGCGAGGCTGGCCGAACTCGAAACCGTCCTGGCCCTGGAGGAAACTGCCCGTGCCCTGCCTGATATACGGCTGATTGGGCCGGAACCGGACTGGCTGCGGCTGCTGTCCTTCCAGGCGCCCCTGTCCGTCACGGTGGAAGCCGCGGCGCCGGAAAGGAGCAACAGGTGAGGCACCCTGATGCGGGCCTGCCCGGCCTGCCCCGGATCCTGTTCGTGACCGGCACGGATACCGGCGTGGGCAAGACGATGACGACGGCGGCGCTTGCGGCGGCACTGTCGGCGGGCTCCCGCGTGGCTTCCGCGCGCAGCGTCCGCCCCTCCGTCGCGGTCTACAAGCCCGTCCAAACCGGCGTGCTGGCTGAGGAGGCCGGGGACATCGAGGAGGTCCGCCGGCTGGCCGGGATCGACGACGTCTTGGAAGGCGCCCGGCTCCGGTTACCGATGGCCCCGGTCGCCGCAGCCGCGCGGGAGGGCGCCTCCCTGCCGGAACGTGTGAAGCACACCGAGACCATCCGGCGGCTAGCCGAGGGTTTCGATAATGTGCTGGTGGAGGGGGCCGGCGGACTGCTCGTCGAACTCGAGCCGGGTTTCTGCCTCGCTGATCTGGCCGCCGGCTTCGTCGACGGGACAACGACAGCCGGCGCCGGCGACAGCCCGCAAACGGCGGGCATCGTCGTCGTGTGCCGCAGCGGGCTCGGGACGTTGAACCACACCTTGCTCACGCTCGAGGCACTGCAGCGCCGGTCGCTTCCCGTCGCGGGGCTGGTGATCGGTGCCTGGCCGCAGGAGCCCACCGACATTGAGTTGGATAATCAGCGGTACCTGAGCGATCTCCCCGTTCCGTTCCTGGGGATGGTCCCTGCGGGAGCCTCGGCGCTGCCTCCGCCAGAATTTCGCACCCTAGCTTCCGGATGGTTCGGCGGAGCGGGCGAGGGCTAAACATCGCGGCCGGGAACGGCGTCTCTATTTCGGACAGTCGTCCGGGAGTCAGCTTTCCGTGAACCTCCTCGGCGTGCCCAACGTCCCGCTAATCCAACAACGGCAATCCTCGAACGGCGCCCGGCTCTGCTGAAGCAGGGGCCGGGCGCCAGGTCCACCAGCCTGCCGAGGAGTCGACCTCATTTTGCTTGCACGCGACGAAGTTCCCGCTCGATCTGAGTGAACTTTTCACTAGCGTTCAATAAATCTTCTAGTGGCATCCGATCCTCCAACTCCTGCAAGAATTTGCGCATCAAGCTAATAACCTCATAACTGATTGGCGCATCACCGTCACCTGCTGGCACGCTTTCTATCTTCAACCTAGCGGACATCCTGTACGGACCTTTGTGACCCCGTTGTGCGAGTGTTCCTTTGAGCTGATCGTCAGCAGATGCCAATGAAAACGTCCCAAGTCGTTGGCCATTGATTCTATGCTGCACGTAGATTGAAGAGCGAAGAACTTTTTCAACAATACCCTTCTGGGTGCTCCCATCCGGGTAGACGACGGTTACATGTTTACCGGCTCATCGGAATCGAGAGTGTAAATGCGGTCTGAATCCGCCGGCTTCGAGCAGTGATCTGGCGATGTAGTTGGTGAGGTTGCGGAATCCGAGGGCTGAGCCGCGAAGGTGCTCCAAGCGACC
>NZ_SUKC01000008.1 GCF_005047635.1 Arthrobacter sp. CAU 1506
GGAAGCTAAGGCCCACAGCGCCGATGGTACTGCACTCGGGAGGGTGTGGGAGAGTAGGTCACCGCCGGACATTCTTTACACAGGGAAGGCCCCGCCAACGACGGCGGGGCCTTCCCCCGTTAACACCACCCAACCGCCACGCATTAATTCCACCAAACCACCGCCTGCCCTGTCCCAACCAAGACCCGCGGGCGTAGCATGCACGACATGTGGGACGACGAACTGCTGCGCCGCACGGCCGAGCTTGCTGCCGACTATCTGCGGTCACTGCCCGACCGCCCGGTGAAAACGGGAATGGACGTCACCGGCTTGCGCCGGGAGCTGGTGGGCGAACTGCCGCAGCACGGCGAGGACCCGCGGAAGGTTATCGAGCACCTGGCGGATGTCGGCGGGAGGGCTGCCGTGGCGATGGCCGGCCCGCGCTACTTCGGTTTCGTGATCGGCGGTGCCCAGCCGGCCGCCCTTGCCGCGGACTGGTTGACCTCCACCTGGGACCAGAACGCCGGACTGTATGTGGCCGGCCCGGCCGCCTCGGTGGTGGAGGAGGCCGTGGGTGAGTGGCTGCTGGATTTGTTCGGCCTGCCTCCGGACTGCGGCTACGGACTGGTCACCGGCTGCCAGATGGCCCACTTCACCTGTCTGGCTGCGGCCCGGACGGCTGTCCTGGAACGTGCCGGATGGGACGTCGTCAGCGACGGGCTCTTCGGCGCACCGGAGATCGCCGTCGTTCTCGGAGAAGAAGCCCACAGCACGGTGCTGTCCGCGCTGCAGTACTTGGGGCTGGGGCGCCGCCGCATTCATCTGGTGGACACGGACGAGCAGGGCCGGATCACGCTGGAGTCCCTGGATGCCGTGCTGGAACGGATACCTGAAAGTATGCCGTTGATCGTGAACCTGCAGGCCGGCAACGTGAACACCGGTTCCTTCGATCCCTTCGCCTCGGCGGTGGAACGCGTACGACGGCGGGAGGGCGCCTGGGTGCACGTGGACGGCGCCTTTGGTCTGTGGGCTGCCGCCAACCCCGGGCTCCGGCACCTGTTGGACGGCGTGGAACTGGCGGATTCCTGGGCCACTGACGCGCACAAGTGGCTCAACGTCCCGTACGACTCCGGCATCGCTATCGTCCGCGACTCCGATGTCCATCAGCGCACCATGTCTCCGCCGCACGCGGCCTACCTGGAGTACGGGCAGGAGCGTGACGAGGTGGCCTGGGTGCCGGAGTTCTCCCGGCGCGCCCGCGGGTTCCCGGCCTACGCAGCACTGCGGACGCTGGGCCGGGCGGGCGTCTCTGACCTGGTGGGGCGCTGCTGCACGCTCGCCGCGCGAATGGCCGGACAACTGGCCGGAGCCGCCGGTGTCCAAATCCTCAACGACGTGGTGCTGAACCAGGTACTCGTCCGGTTCACGCCGGAAGACGGCTCCGACCCGGACGAGTTCACCCGTGAAGTAGTCCACCGGGTACAGGAAGACGGGACCCTCTGGCTGTCCGGCACTACATGGCATGGGATGGCAGCGATGCGGATCAGCGTCTGCAACTGGTCCACCACCGAAGAGGACGCCGACCGAAGCGTGGAGGCCATCCTGCGCTGCGCCCGGTGACGCGGACCGGTAAGCGGACCGGTAAGAACGGCCCAGCGCCGTCGTCGCCGCACTCGACCCGACCCGCCGACGTCGTGCCCGAGGGAACCCCTCAGGTGGCCGCTGCACCTGACCCGACCCACCACGGTCGTACCGAGCGCAACCCTGAGATTGCCGCTGCACCCGACCAAGCCCACCGTCGTCGTACCCTGAATGCAACGTTCCCACCTGCGCCGACGGAGTTCACCTTAGGTAGGCTGGAAGGAAACACGCCGCCAGCAAGACGGGAGCGCATCATGAAGATCAGCGTCGGACAGCTCAACCCCAGCGGGGACATGACGGAGAACCTCGCCACGGTGCGCTCGCTTGCGGAAGAGGGCAAAGCCGACGGCGCGGAACTCATCATCTTGCCCGAAGAGTCGATGTTCACCGTGCGGCACGTGCAGGGCGATCTGGCCGCTGCCGTGGACGCCAACTGGACCACGTTCGTGCAGCAGCTGTCCTTTATCGCCGCCGAGGTCGGGATCGCGATCATCGCCGGCGGCTATGAATCCAGCGGCGAGGAGCGGCCCTACAACACGCTGGTGATTGTCGACTCCTCCGGCAAGATCGTGGACACCTACCGCAAGCTACACCTCTATGACGCCTTCTCCTACCAGGAGTCCAAGCGGATCAAGCCTGGCGACGGCGGCCTGAAGATCGTGCAGTTGGGGGAGCTGAACATCGGGGTGCTCACCTGCTACGACCTGCGCTTCCCCGAACTGGCGCGAGCGTTGGCCTCGCAGGGGGCGGACCTACTGAGCGTGCCGGCCGCCTGGTTCAAGGGCGACCACAAGATCGAGCATTGGGAAACTCTGCTGCGTGCCCGCGCCATCGAGAACACCTGCTGGGTGGCTGCGGCCGGAACCTCGAGCACCAACACCGTGGGACATTCGGCGATCCTGGACCCGATGGGGATCCCGGTGGCCTACCTGGACGACGAACCGCGCGGCGTAGTCACCGTAGATGTGACCCGGCGCCGGATCGACGAAGTACGCGAGTTCCTGCCGGTGCTCAAGAACCGCCGGCTCGCCAGCACGGTGGAGATCGTCCCGGCGCACTGACTGTTGCGCGGGCCGCGGAACCTGCCGAAAAAGATTTTCAGCGGAGCCGTAACTTTTCCATAGCCCGCGGCGATTACATATATGAGGAAGCCGCGCCACAGCTTTACCCCCCCCAACAAGTTGTGGCGCGGCTTCTGATTTCCACCTGAATTCCAGCGCCGGTGTCCTTGGTCCGCCCCTAATGCGGCGCAAGGGATGAACAGGCAGTGCCCGGCCCTCCGAAGAGGACCGGGCACTATCGATTTCAGCGGACGCTGGCTGGGATGCGAGGCCCTGCCGAGTCCCTTCTAGGCGGTCAGCTGGCGCTTCGAGGAGATCACGCCGGTGTCGAAACCGGCCAGATGCAGGCCGCCGTGGAAGCGGGCGTGCTCAATCTTCACGCAGCGGTCCATCACCACGTTCAGGCCGGCGGCCTCGGCCTTGGCCGCAACCTCCTCGTGCCAGGAGCCCAGCTGCAGCCAGATGGTCTTGGCGCCGACGGCCAGTGTCTCGTCCAGAACCGTGGGCAGGTCGTCGTGCTTGCGGAACACGTCCACCAGGTCCGGGACCTCGGGCAGGTCGGCCAGCGACTTGTACACCGGCTGGCCGAGGATCTCCTTTGCCACCGGGTTCACAAAGTAGACCTTGTACGGCGAGCTGGACAGCAGGTATGTGGCCACGAAGTAGCTGGCCCGGCTGGGTTTGTCCGAGGCACCGACAATGGCGATCGACTTGGTGTTGCGCAGGATGTTCAGTCGTTCCGGGGCTGACGGTCCCACCCAGCTGCGTTCTGCTGTCGCGGTCATTTGGCGGCTCCTGTCTCAACGGTTTCGCCGGCACCGGGGCGGGCCGACGGAAGGGCGCACGCGGCGCCGTCGTACTCCGGGGCAGCGAACGCGGAGGCGTCGAACTCACCGGTCTCCGCGCTGGTCTCCGCGCTGGCGCTCGCTTGGTCGACCACCGGGCTTGCGGTCGCTTCGGTGGCGAGAGCCAGGGCTTGGTCCAGGTCCCAGAGGATATCGTCCACGTCCTCCAGGCCCACGGAGATGCGGATCAGGTCCTCGGGCACCCCGGCGGCCACCAGCTGGTCGGCGGTGAGCTGCTGGTGCGTAGTCGATCCCGGGTGCAGCACCAGGGTACGGGCGTCGCCGATGTTGGCCAAGTGGCTGGCCAGCTGCAGCGACTCGATGAACTTCTGACCGGCCACGCGGCCGCCCTTGACGCCGAAACTGAAGACGGAACCCACGCCCTTGGGCAGGTACTTCTGGCCGCGCTCATAGTGCGGGTGTGCAGGCAGGCCGGCGTAGCTGACCCACGAGACCCGCTCGTCGGCTTCCAGCCACTCGGCCACCTTGCGGGCGTTGGCCAGGTGCTCGTCCATCCGCTGTGCCAGCGTTTCCACGCCCTGCAGCAACTGGAACGCGGACTGCGCGGACAGCGACGGCCCGATGTCGCGCAGCTGCTCGGAGCGGAGCTTGGTCAGGAAGCCGTACTCGCCGAAGTTGCCCCACCAGGACACGTTGCCGTAGCTGGCCACCGGTTCGGTCATCTGCGGGAACTTGCCGTTGCCCCAGTTGAAGCGGCCGGATTCGACGACTACGCCGCCCAGCGTGGTGCCGTGCCCGCCGAGGAACTTGGTGGCGGAGTGGATCACAATGTCCGCGCCGTACTCGATCGGCCGGATCAGGTAGGGCGTGCTCAAGGTGGCGTCCACCACCAGGGGGATGCCGGCGTCGTGCGCCACCGCGGCCAAACCCGCCAGGTCGGCGATGTCGCCGGAGGGGTTCGCCACGATCTCGGTGTAGACGGCCTTGGTGTTCTCGCCGATGGCCGCGGCGAAGTCTGCCGGGTCGGTGGAGTCGACGAACGTGGTCTCCACGCCGAACCGGCGCAGCGTCACGTCCAACTGAGTGATGGTGCCGCCGTAGAGCTTGGACGAGGCCACGATGTGGTCGCCCGCGCCGGCCAACGCCGCGAAGGTGATGAACTCGGCAGCCATGCCCGAGGACGTGGCCACCGCGCCAATGCCGCCCTCGAGCGAGGCAATGCGCTCCTCGAACGCGGCCACGGTCGGGTTGCCGATGCGCGAGTAGATGTTGCCGTACTTCTGCAGCGCGAAGAGGTTCGCGGCGTCGTCGGTGTCCTTGAACACGAACGACGTGCTCTGGTAGATCGGTACCGCCCGCGCGCCGTGCTCGGCGTCGGGCGTGCCGCCGGCGTGCAGGGCACGGGTGCGGAAACCGAATGTGCGTTCAGCCATCAGGCAGCTCCTTCAAACTTAGGTTCCCGAGGCAATGACGGTCCTGGCGGCGCGGTCCAATACGGCAGCGCCATCCGGATCAAAGATTGCTTGCGCTCTCTCCATCGCTTCTGGCGGTAGCACCTTTCCGGGAGGCCGGATGGTTGCTGCGGTGTCAAAGAGCCAGATCTCTCAACCGCTCGGGATGGTCCCGACCATTCTCGCAACTTCGGCCGCCGCCGCCAAAATTATTGAGCCGCGTTGCGTACAGCCTTGAAATCCCAGTACGACGGCGGTGCTCGTCCTGGGCGCCCCGCGTCAGGTGCTGCTCGGCTAGGGCGTCCGGTGGTCGACCAAGCGCGCGCCAGCGAGCGCGTGGAGACCGTTGAGCCCCAGACGTCCGGTGGTCGACCAAGCGGGCCCCAGCCACCCGGTGGTCGACCAAGCGAGCCCCAGCGAGCGCGTTCCGGTGGTCGACCAAGCGGGCCCCAGCCACCCGGTGGTCGACCAAGCGAGCCCCAGCGAGCGCGTGGAGACCCAAGTGCCATCTGCTGCCCAGCCGTCGATCCGGTGGTCGACCAAGCGAGTTCCAGCGAGCGCGTGGAGACCTCGTGCCAGCTGCTGCCCAACCGCCCACCCGGGGTGCACGCATCCCACGCCACCCGTAGATTGGGTCCATGGCTGAGCTCACGGCGCTGCAGCGCCTCGCACAGGAACACGGCGTCGGCATTACCTTCCGCGGCTGGGACGGCGCAGAGAAAGCGGTCAGCCCGGAAACCCTGGTTGCTGTCCTGACCGCGCTGGATGTCCCCTGCAAGACCGACGACGATGTCACCGTCTCTCTCCGGGCCGCAGAACTCGCGCCGTTGCAGCGAACTTTGCCGCCCGCCGTCGTCGTCCGCCAAGGTGACGCCATTGAGGTCCCAGTCAATGTGAGCCCGGGGGCTCGGCCTCGGGTGCGGATCCTGTTGGAGGACGGGTCGCGGCGCGACGTCGAGGTGGTGGTCGGCGGGCCGCACGAGGCGGCGGGCGTTCCGCGGGACCGGCTGGCCGCGCTGATACCGGCCGACCTCCCGCTGGGTTGGCACAGGCTCGAGGTGACCGAGGCCGGGACCGGAACCGAGGCCGGGACCGGAACCGAAGCCGGTACGGAGGCCGGGACCGGAACCCGAGCCCGCACCGACTCCGGAACCGCGACCGAACCCGGAACCGCCCAGTCCGCGGCGACGTCCGGCAGCCAGGCGGAGTGTGCGCTGGTGGTTACCCCGCAACGGCTGAGCACCGCCGACCGGCTTGACCGCAGCTGGGGCCTGATGGCGCAGCTGTATTCCGTCCGCTCCCGGTCGTCCTGGGGCATTGGTGATCTTGACGACCTGGCCGTGTTGGCCGAAACGGCTGCCGCCAAAGGCGCGGGCTTCGTTCTGATCAACCCGCTGCACGCGGCGCAGCCCAAGCCGCCGGTGGAGCCCTCGCCCTACCTGCCGACAACGCGTCGCTTCGTCAATCCGATTTACCTGCGGGTCGAGGACGTGCCGGAAGCTCGGGATATCCCGCTGGACAACACTTTCCACAGGGCGAACCTGGACGCCGGCATCCTGGACCGCGATTCGGTGTTTGCGGCCAAACTGCAGGCTCTGGAAGCGGTCTTCGCGGTACCCCGGTCCGCGGAACGGCAGCAGCAGTTCGAGGCCTTCGTGGCGCACGAAGGCGAGGGGCTGGAGCGCTTTGCCCTGTGGTGTGCCCTCGCCGAAGCCCTTCCGCCCGGCGCTGTCGAATGGTCTGATCCGGAGTTCATCGAGTCGCAGCGCAGCGCGCTGAAGGACCGGATCGAGTTCCACCAGTGGCTGCAATGGCTGTGCGACCAGCAGCTTGAGGCCGCCCAGCGCCGCGCCCTCGACGCGGGCATGAACATCGGGATCGTGCATGACCTCGCGGTGGGCGTGCACCCGGCCGGGGCCGATGCCTGGGTTTTGCAGGAGGTGCTGGCCGCCGGCATCTCGGTGGGCGCGCCGCCGGACATGTTCAACCAGCAGGGCCAGAACTGGTCGCAGCCTCCGTGGCATCCCGGTCGCCTCGCCGAGTCCGGCTACGCCGCCTACCGGGACATGCTGCGGACCATCCTGCGACATGCCGGCGGCATCCGCGTGGACCACATCCTCGGGCTGTTCCGGCTGTGGTGGATCCCCGTCGGCGGCACCCCCGGAGAAGGCGCCTATGTCTACTACGACCATGAAGCCCTGATCGGCATCCTCGCCCTCGAAGCCGAGCGGGCGGGCGTTGTGGTGATCGGCGAGGACCTCGGGGTCTTCGAGCCGGGGGTGCAGGACTACCTGGCGGAGCGCGGCGTCCTCGGCACCTCCATCTTGTGGTTTGAGTACGACGGCGCGAGCCCCCGCCCGCCGGAGAGTTACCGCCGCTCCTGCCTCACCAGCGTCACTACCCACGACCTGCCGCCCACCGCCGGCTACCTTGCCGGCGAGCACGTGGACCTGCGCGAGTCGCTGGGCCTGCTCAACCGGCCAGTGGAGGAGGAACGGGCCTTGGACAGGGTGGCCCAGGAGTCCGTGCTGGCCCTGGTGCGCTCGCGGGTTCCGGCTGCTGCACAGCACGACGACGGCGCGGGCACCTCCGGTGGGGCAGGCACCACGGACGACGCCGACGCATTCGGCGACGCGGACACCTCGGGCGGCGGCGGCTCTTCGGGCGGCGCGGGTGCCTCCGGCGAGCAGCGCACCATCGAGGCGCTGCACGCGTTCATCGCGCAGACCCCCTCGGTGTTGCTGGGGGTTGCCCTGACCGACGTGGTGGGGGAGCGGCGGACCCAGAACCAGCCGGGCACCGCGGACGAGTACCCCAACTGGCGGATCCCGCTGGCCGGCCCGGACGGGGAAGCAGTCCTGCTCGAGGATCTGGCCGGCAACGAAAGGTTGGACTCGCTGGTCCGCGCGCTGCGGGACGGCTAGACGTTCGCCCCAACCACGCGCGGACCCGGGGTTCGGTTCCGTTGCCGGAACCCGGGGTTTCCTGTTCCGCCCCGCCGGACCCGGGCAAGCCCAGCGGTGCCGCGCTTATTGCTACGCCGTGGCCCGCTGCTCCCGAAGCTCCGCGGTCCCAGAGCCGGCGTGCGTCTTTACAGCCGCGCCAGGAGAGCCTCGCCGGTTTCGGCCCGCCGGTAGAACACCTCGCGGCCGGAGCGCATCGTGGCAGCCAGGCCGCTCTCGGACATCACCTTCAGATGCTCGTTGACCGTCCCGGCGGCGAGGTCCAAGCAGCGGGCGAGCTGCGTCGTCGTCATTGGTACGTCGAGTTGCGCAAGGATTTGCGCCCGGGTCTTGCCGAGTAGCCGAGCCACCGGGCTGTGCGTGGCCTCTCGGCTGGCCTCCCATAGCCGGCCGACCCCGCGCGGTGCATAGGTCAGCGTGGGCACGAACGGCCTGACGTTGAGCACCAACGTGTTGGGCCAGACGAACGCGTTGGGCACCAGCAGCAGTCCGCCGCCGGGTTCGGGCATGTCGTCGGCCTCGCAGCCGCGCATGATCTCCAGGCCGGTGGGCGTGGGGCGCACGCTGGGGTGCAGTGACTTGAACACCTCAAGGATGCCGTCGCGGGCGAGCTGCGCCAAGCGGCTGTCGATGTCGGCCAGCAACAGGGAGCGCAGACGTGGCCACACGGGTTCGATGGCGGTGCTCCAGTACCATTCGAGGGCGGCGGTGATGCGCGGGATTCCGGTTTCGATGTCCTCCGCGAGCCGCTGCAGTTCCTCACGGGCATAGTCGGCAGGGTTCTGGCTCAGTAGGTGGGTGACGTCGCGCTGCCACACCTCCGGAGGTACATCGGCGACGGCGGCAAGGCCCTCAGCGAACGTGCCTTGGTACTTCGGGGTAGGCGTGATGGAGTCTGCCAGGAAGCCCTTCGGCGGAACCAGCGCGGTGAGTAGGCGAAGGTGATCGCGGGCGTGCGGATCGGGCGATTCGGCGATGCGCCGTTTGGTGACCTCGATCCATGGACGGTGGATGGGCGTGCCGACCTGGAGCGCGCGCAGGCTGGCGACTGTTTCGCCCAGCGGCGCCGCCTCGAACCGGACCTTCGTCAGGTCCTCGCTGCTGAGCGTGATGTGCATGGGAACAGCGTAAGGTCGCCGGGTGCGCCGGTCGAGGATTCGGGGTGGACCGAATCGTGGCCGTGTTGGCGGCACTTTCACCGCTGTCCACGCTAGGGGCGCTCGGGCTTTCGCTGACCCGATGGGCCTACCGTCTAGCGCTTCGAGTTAGCGCTACGGAATCCGTGACTGTCCTGAATTATTCCCGATTCGGGTTCCGCCGAATCGTGGCCCTTTCCCGAGACTTCGCGGAATCTGAACCTATGACTACTACAACTCGTACCCCGCACCGCAGCGTTGACGCCGATCACCGTGCAGCTGTCGCTGATGACCGCGCATACCGCTCCGAGTCCCTAGCCGGAGCGTCATTCAGCCCGGCCCCGGTAAACGAATCTTCGGCCTTCGCCGGTGTCCCGCCGGTCCTGGTAAGCGCACGCCCGGCCACTGCCAGCGTCTCGCCGGTCCCCGTTGGCATGCGCGCGCCCCTGTCGCCGGAACAGGCGCCTGCCAATGCCGGGGGCGTCAACGGGAATTGGCCCGCAGCCGCCTCAACCTTCGATCGTCTAGCGGCAGCGGCGCGTTGGCTCCGTTCGTCCTGGCACGCCGGGGCCGTGAAAGACGCCCTGATCGAGGAACACAGGGACAAAGTCCGGACGCAGATCCACCTCTTCGGCGGCCGCTACTAACTACTGGGTGCAGATATCCACAATTCAGCGCCAACAGTGGTGACGGGTGCAGGGCGCAGGCATCCTCGGTGTCATGCAGACTCCAGAAATGATCGCCGACTATGTGGCGCATAAAGGAGGTACGGCCTCCGTCAAGGATCTGCGGAGGGCAGGCATCGGACCAGACGCGCTCAAGGCGGCTATCTCCTCCGGTACCGTAACGTCCCTTCAGCGGGGGCTGGTAGGCACAGCCGATGCGGATCCAAATCTCCGCATCGCAATGACAGCGGGAGGGCTCATTACATGTGTCTCGGCGGCTCGAGAACTCGGGCTTTGGACCATGCAGGCCCCTAACCAACTGCATCTGTGGACGGCTCACGGCCGGCAGCTTGACGCCGTCAAGCACCGGGGCCCTCTGGTGACCACAGGCAGGTGGGGTTACGTCGGGATTTTGGATTGTGTGCTGCACGCCATCCGTTGCCGTCCACGACTGGAAGCCCTGGTCATCGCCGAGTCGGCCGTACGCTTCGGACGAGTGTCGAAAGCACAGCTTGTGGAGCACCTGCCGGGAACACGAAATAGCTTGCGGCGGCAGGTTGTCCACAGCGTAGGACATGACTCAGACTCGCCCCTGGAGGTCATTGCCCGGGCCCTCTTCCGCGCTGCCGGACTCCACGTGGAAACCCAGGTGCAGATCCGGGGAGTCGGACGCGTGGACATGGTTGTGGAAGGCCGCCTCATTATTGAGCTGGATGGATTCGACTTCCACTGGGATCGGGCAACGTTCCTCAAGGACCGGAGGCGGAACAACGCCGGCATGCTGAGCGGACTGCCCACGTTGAGATACGTTTACGAAGACTTGGTTTTCACGCCGGAACGCGTTGTCGCTGAGGTTCAGACCATGTTGCGTCGGTCGGCCTGAGCAGGGTTCAAATGGTTCGCTCCCATGTATAGGAGTAACTGCCCACGTTTTAAAACGTTTACACAGCTTTGACTAGGGGAAACGCTTTGAGCCTCCGCTAAGACATGGGAGCGAATGGAGGGTGGCTGGCGGCGAGGGCCGGGGGCGCGGGCGCAAGCGGGCCGGCCAGAACGTCGAAGTTTTGGCCGGCCGCGATGGAGCGGATGGTGGCTGGAGCCGGGGCGGGGGCGCGGGCGCAAGCGGGGCCTGCCGCTCGGTACTCCGGCTCCCCAGGCCCCGGAACCCGGCGTTAGCGTGCCTGGCAGATGGCCTGGATCTCCGCGATGCACGGCTCGTTCTGCAGCGATGTGGTGTCGCCCAGCGTCGTCCCCTCGAACAACTGGGTGAGCAGCCGACGCATGATCTTGCCGGACCGGGTCTTGGGAACGTCGGGCACAAAGACCACGTCGCGCGGCTTGGCGATCGGGCCGATCTGCGTGGCCACGTGGTCGCGCAAAGCCTTGATGGCGGCGGCCTGCTCAGGGGTGGGGGCCCCTGCGGCCTCACCAGCGGCCCCGCCGGCCCCATCAGCCGCCCCGCCGGCCCCACCAGCCGCCCCGCCGGCCCCACCAGCGCCCCCGCCGGCTTCTCCAGCCCCGTAAACCCTCACCGAACTCCCGATCAGCGACTTGTCCAGCGGCACCACAAAGGCGGTCGCCGCGTGGCCGGTTTTGGCGTCGTGGGTCGGGCAGACGCCGGCTTCCACCACGGCCGGGTGCGAGACCAGCGCGGACTCGATCTCGATGGTGGACAGCCGGTGCCCCGAGATGTTGATGACGTCGTCGGTCCGGCCCAGGATCCAGATGTCGCCGTCGGCGTCGAACCGGGCGCCGTCGCCGGCCAGGAACCAGCCCTGCGCCGCGTACTTCTCCCAGTAGGACGTGAAGTAGCGCTCCGGGTTGCCCCACACGGTCCGCGCCATCGACGGGCCGGTCTTGGTGACCACAATGTTGCCCTGCTGGTCGGCACCCACCCGGGCACCGCCGTCGTCCACAATGTCCGTGGCCAGCCCCGGCAGCGCGCGGGTGGCGCAGCCGGGCTTAAAGGACTCGTCCGTCTGCCGCGGCGAGAGCACGGTGGCGCCGGTCTCGGACTGCCACCAGGTGTCCACCATGGGAATGCCCGACGCCGGGTCCCCGGCTACCAGCGAATCGCGGCCCACCTGGCTGCGCAGCCAGCGCCACGCCTCCGGGTTCACCGCCTCGCCCACGGTGCCGGCCAGCCGGATGGAGCCCAGGTTGTACTCGGCGGGAATGCCGTCCGGGAACCAGCCCATCAACGACCGAACCAGCGTGGGCGCGGTGTAGTAGCTGGTCACACCGTAGCGCTGGATGACCTCGAAGTGCCGGCCGGGGTGCGGGGCGTTCGGCACGCCCTCGTAGATCACCTGCGTGACCCCGTTGCTCAGCGGCCCGTAGATCTCGTAGGTGTGCGCGGTGACCCAGGCCAGGTCCGCAGTGCACCAGTGCACATCGTCGGCACGCGCATCCAAGTCCGGGTTGCTGAACAGGTACGAGTGGCTGAACGAGGCCTGCGTCAGGTACCCACCGGTGGTGTGGACCAAGCCCTTGGGCTGGCCGGTGGTGCCGGAGGTGTACATGATGAACAGCGGCGTCTCGGCGTCGAACGCCTGCGCCTCGTGCACCCGCGGCTGGGTGTCCACGACGTCGTGCCACCACACGTCGCGGCCTTCCACCCAGTTGATGTCCGTGTGGCCGGTCCGGTTGATCACCAGCACGTGCTCGATCGCGTTCTCGCCGGAGACGGCCTCATCCGCGTTGGCCTTGACCGGAACCGCGGTGCCGCGCCGGTACTGACCGTCGGTGGTGACCAGCAGCTTGGCCCGGGTGTCCTCCACCCGGAATTTCAGCGCTTCCGCGGAGAAGCCGCCGAACACCAGCGAATGCACCGCGCCAATCCGGGCACACGCCAGCGTGATGACGATCGTCTCCACCAGCACCGGCAGGTAGATGACCACCCGGTCGCCCTTGCCAATACCCAGGGCCAACAGCGCGTTGGCGGCCTGCGAGACCAGTTCCTGCAGCTCGCGGTAGGTGACAGTGCGGCGGTCGCCGGGCTCGCCCTCGAAGTGCAGCGCCACCTTGTCGCCCAGGCCGGCGGCCACGTGCCGGTCGGCGCAGTTGACCGCGGCGTTCAGCGTGCCGCCGTCGAACCAGCGCAGCTCCGGACCGCGGCGGGCCTCGGTGTCCACCGGGGTGGCCGAGTGCGCGGTGTGCCACGGCTCGGCCCACTGCAGCCGGCTGGCGGCACGCTCCCAGAAAGCAATCCGCTCGGCCTCGGTCTGCGGCTCCGGCCAGGCGGTCACCTGGTCGCGGTACGGCGCCACACCCTCTTCAAGCACGACGGCGGTGCCTCCGGCCGTGGTCCGGCCGGCGGCGGTTTCGGCTACTTCTATGCCCATCTCTTTACTGCCCATTTCTCCGCAACTCCCAGGAGCGCGTCGGTGATTTTGCCGATGATGGCCAACAGGACGATGGCCAGCAGCAGCCTGTCGGTGCGGCCGTTGTTCTGCGAGTCGGTGAGCAGGAAGCCCAGACCCATGGAGGAGGCGATCAGTTCCGCCGCCACCAGGAACAGCCATGCCTGTGCCAGCGCCAGCCGCAGGCCGGAGAACACGGCGGGCACCACGGCCGGCAGTTGCACGGTGGTCAGCAGCTTCACGCCCTTCAGCCCGAACGCGCGGCCGGCTTCCACCAGGTTCTTGTCCACATGGCGCAGCGCCAGCGAGACAGTGGTGAACACCGGGAAGAACGCGCCGATCAGGATCAGCGTGACCTTGGAGTCCTCGCCGATCTTCATCCACAGGATCAGCAGCGGCACCCACGCCAGCGACGGCACGGCACGCAGCGCGCCGATGGTGGGGGAGAGCAGCACGTCGGCCACCTTGGACAGGCCGATCAGTGCGCCGAAGACCAGGCCCAGGGCGGCGCCGAAGGCGAACCCGAGCAGCACCCGCTGGGTGGAGATGGCCATGTGCTGGGCCAACTCACCGCGCTGGACCAGGTCAACCGCGGCCTCGATGACCGCGCCGGGTGCCGGCAGCTGGACCGAACTGAACAACCCGGTCGAGGTGCACCACTGCCACGCCGCCAGCACGGCCGCCGGCAGCAGCAGGCCCAGCAGCAGGCGGGCCCAGCCGTTGCCCAGCACGCCGGCCGCGGACCGGCCATTGGCGGGCCGCTGTTCCGGCGCCCCGCCAACGGCCGGTCCGCCCTGGCCCGGTCCGTCTGCCGTTGCGGTCTTGAGGACGCCGGAGGCTTTGAGACCTTCCAT
Source organism: Arthrobacter sp. CAU 1506 (assembly GCF_005047635.1). Taxonomy (GTDB): domain Bacteria; phylum Actinomycetota; class Actinomycetes; order Actinomycetales; family Micrococcaceae; genus Crystallibacter. The sequence goes on from NZ_SUKC01000008.1 coordinate 13,919, forward strand.
GCTGGTGGCGTAAGCGCTGTTGCCGGAGGCGCCGGGGTTGCCGAGGTGAGTCATTAGGATTCCTTGATGGCCGACGCATCGGCCTTCTTCACCAGCGAGTCATCCAGCAGGGTGGCCAGGGCTTCGTCGATGTCGGCCTGGCTCTTCACATCGCCGGTCTCGACGAACGCCGGGCCGACCTTCTCCAGTACGGCGCGCTGCTTTTCGCCCGGAGCCGCTTCCACGTCCAGGTTGCTGCGCTCGGTTATCACCTTGGTGGCAACCTCAAGGTCCAGGCCGGCGACGTCAGCGAGGATCTGGGCGGTTTCCTCCGGGTTTTCGGCGGCCCAGACACGGGCCTTCTCGTACGCGTTCACCACGGCCTGCGCGAGCTCCGGCTCTTCCTGCAGGAACGACTCGGTGGCGTTCAGGAAGCCGTAGGTGTTGAAGTCCAGGTTCCGGTAGAACAGCTCGGCACCGTCCTTTTCGGCACCGGCCATGATCGGGTCCAGTCCGGACCAGGCATCGACCGAGCCCTGCTTCAGCGCGGTCAATCCATCTGCGTGCTGCAGGTTCTCCACCGTGACGTCGTCGGCGGAGAGTCCGGCCTCTTCCAGCGACTGCAGCAGGAAGAAGTAGGGGTCGGTGCCCTTGGTGGCAGCCACCGACTTGCCCTTGAGGTCCTCTACCGAGTCGATATCGGAATCGGGCAGCGTGACCAGCGCGGCCCATTCCGGCTGCGAGTAGAGGCTGATGGTCTTGATCGGCGAACCGTTGGCACGGGCCAGCAGCGCCGCGGAACCGGCGGTGGATCCGACATCGACGGCGCCGGAGCGCAGCGCCTCGTTGGCCTTGTTGGAACCGGCCGACTGCAGCCAGTTCACCTCGACGCCGTCATCGGCCAAGGTGGCCTCCAGCCAGCCCTTTTCCTTGATGATCAGGCTCAGCGGGTTGTAGGTGGCGAAGTCGATGTTGAGCACACCGTCGCCGGTGCCCTCGGCGGCGGTGGCTTCGGAATCTTCACCGGCAACGCAGCCGGTCAGCGCCAGCGAGGCGGTGGCGGCGACGGCGGCCGCGCCCAGGATCGAGCGGCGGGAGAAACGGCGGGCAATAGACATGGTGGTCCCTTCGAACGGTGCGCGAAGCAGGAGAAGCATCGCGGTTACGGGTGGTTTTGGGCGCAGGCGGCCCGGGAAATGCTTGAGGGTGGAGAGGTCGGCCTAATGGCCGTCGACGCCGAGGCTTTCGAGCAGAGAGCGGCGCATTCGGGCCAGCTCCACAGAACCGCGGTCCCGCGGGCGGCTGCCGGGAACGTCAACAGTGCGCACAATCGTGGCGCCGTCGTGCTCGCGCCCTTCTTCCTTGCCGAGCAGGATGATCCGGTCCGCCAACTGCAGGGCTTCGTCCACATCGTGGGTTACCAGCAGCACGGTGGTGGGTTCCGCCGCGTGGATGTCCAGCAGCAGATCCTGCATCTTGATCCGGGTCAGCGCGTCCAGTGCGCCGAACGGTTCGTCCAGCAGCAGTACCCCCGGGTTGCGGGCCAGGGCGCGTGCCAGCGAGGCTCGCTGCGCCATGCCGCCGGAGACTTCGCGCGGGCGGTGCTTGGCGAACTTGTCCAGCCCCACGAGTTCCAGCAGCCGGGCCACCTTGGATTTGCCCTGCTTGGCGCTGGAGGTCTTGGGCAGGCCGATGGCCACGTTGGCCTGCAGGGTGTGCCACGGCAGCAGCCGCGGTTCCTGGAACGCGACGGCGCAGCGGGAATCGATGCCCTGGACCGGAGTGCCGTCGATGTCCACGCTGCCGGCGCTGGGTGCGTCGAGGCCGGCGGTGGCACGCAGCAAGGTGGACTTGCCGCAGCCGGACGGGCCCAGGATGGCCAGCACCTCGCCGGGACGGACCTCGAAATTCACGTCGCGCAGCACGGTGTGGGCGTTCGCGCCCGCGCCGAAGGTGCGGTTCAGGCCGCGGAAAGATACTGCCAGTGCCGAACCGGAAGCTGCAGACGGTTCAGCGGAAGCGGGAGCCGCGTGGCGGGACGACAGGACTGCAGTCATGGGATCACTCCATCGATCCTGGCAGTAGCACCCTACGGTTCAAGCCGTGCGGCCCGGCTTCCGCCGGCCGTACCCGTGGCTTGTCACCTCGTTATCACCGGCAGTCTGGGATGGCTTCCGGTGACCAGGGTTGCTGCGGCGTCGTCGATCCAGGTCTCTCGGCCGCTCGGGATGGTCACCACTAACTAAACGGCACTCCCGGCACCCGCGGCAAGCGGCCCGTAATAATGCGGCGTAACAAACCGAGGCACAAAGATCGATGTTCGGGGCTGCCGGTGGGCGCGATTCCGTAGACGCCGGTCTGACCCGATGGCAGGATGGCCGCATGAAAATCAACCGTCACATTATTGTGTTCGACGCCGCCGACCTGGACGCGGAGAGCAGCTTCTGGGCAGGCCTGCTGGACGGGACAGTCAAGGCGGACGACGACTGGCATACCGTGTTCGTGGACGGCGAGCCCAAGCTGGCCTTCCAGTTGGCTCCCGGCCATACCCCGCCGGAATGGCCCGACGGCGCGCCGCAGCAGATCCATCTGGACCTCTACATTGACGACCTGGCCGAAGCCCATGAGCAGGCAACGTCGCTCGGGGCCAAGCTGCTCAAACCCTCGGACGACGCCACGGCGGATTCCGGATTCCAGGTCTACGCCGACCCCGCCGGCCACCCATTCTGCTTCTGCTGGGGCGCCGGCTAAGCACGACGTCGGCGCGGAGCCATCGGTCACACGGCGTGGCCTCGGGTACGGGAGGACGCCGGCCAAGCACGACGGCGGTGCGGAGCCCCCGTCACGCGGCGCAAGACTTAGCGCGCGAGCAGTGCCGGCGCGGCGCAGAGCCTCGGGTGCGGGAGGGTGCAGCGGCGTCGTGCTGTGGCTGTCAGGCGGGCGGATCCGCGGGGATCAGGACCGTGGAGAACAGCCGACGATGCCGGCCTTCGCCGGGGCCGTTGGGCGCTGCCTTCTGCGCGGCCGCCCGGATGGCAGCCGTGAACTCCGCCAGCTCCTCGTCCGTCATCCAGAGCGCGGTCTGCCGGTAGCCGGCGCCGTCGCGGACCAGATCCGGAGTGTCCCGCGCGGTGTACTGGTCGAAGGCGTCCAGTAGCCCGGCCGCGAATGCCATGAAGCCTCGCCGGTGGTCCTCGGCCGTCATGGACGCCAAATCATCACCCTCCACCGAACTCTTGGTGGCATCCAACCGGTAGGTGCGTTCCGTGGTGCCGCGGACCGGTCGTTCCTGGGCCACCGCCAGCACCCCGGCCTTGGCCAGCGTGCCAATGTGCCGGTAGAGCGTCGCGGTAGGGACGTCCGGCAGCTCCGCGGAGATCTCCGCTGTAGTCAATTCGCGCTCTCCCAGCAGCGACTGCACAATGCGCAGCCGTACCGGGTGCAGGATCAGGTCAGCGCTAGGTGAAGGGGACATGACCCAATGTTCTCACAGTTGACATTGTTCGCACAACTGATAATAATGATTCTTGTCCGGCGCAGAGGCCGGGCTGAATCGACTTACTGACAAGCAATAACAATCCGAAGGGAGGCGCAATGGCGGCGATACGGGTAGGGAACAACGAGGTTCTGCTGGAGCTGGATCGGATGGAGAAGGTAGCTGGGCTGATCGGGAATCAGACGTTTCCGCTGTCGGCCGTGACCTCGGTGGACGTGCTGGCGGATGCCTTCGACGGCGTGCGCGGACTGCGTTCTCCCGGTCTGGCGATCCCGGGCAAGACCAGGATCGGTACGTGGCGCGGCCGCGGCAAGACCCTTGCCGTCGCCCGCCAAGGCACCCCGGCCGTCCAGCTCGACCTGTCTGGACAGAAGTACGCCCGGGTTGTCGTTTCGCTGCCGGACGCCGAGGACGTTGCTGCGCGGATCCGTGCTGCTGCGGGACTGCCTGCCGGGCAGCAGCTTACGGAGGAAGAGGTCCGCTTCACCTCCGGGATGGTGCAGTTGGCCGGGACCTGGGCCAAGCCGGCGGGGACGGTCCGCGGGGCTGCCCTGATCCTGCCCGGTTCCGGCCCCGTTGACCGGGACGCCGACCACAAGAGGATGCCGCTGGGCATCAGCCGCGACCTGGCGGGCGCGCTCGCCGACCACGGCATCGCCTCGCTGCGCTACGACAAGCGCGGCACCGGCGCCTCGGACGGAACCTTCCTGGCGGCCGGCTTCCGGCAGAACACCGAGGACGCCGCTGCCGCCCTCCGCTGGATGGTCGCCCAGAAGGCCGGCGACCTGCCGGTGTTCTTGGTGGGCCACAGCGAAGGCGGCTACCACGCAGCTGCCGTGGCGGCCGAGCCCGACACTCGGCTGGACGGAACAGTGCTGCTCTCCACCTCGGCGCACACCGGCTTCGAGACGGGGCGGTGGCAGACGGCGCAGATCGGCGACTCGCTGCCGGTGTTCGTGCGCCTCCTGCTGAAAGTCCTGCGGAAGGACCTGGTCACCATCCAAGCCAAGTCGGTGGAGAAGATCCGGACCACCACCGAAGACGTGGTGCGGATGCAGGGGCGCAAGATCAACGCGCTCTGGCAGCGGGAGTTCATCGACTTCGACCCGATTCCGTACTTGGAGCGCTTGCAAATGCCCGTGCTGGCCATCACCGGTGCGAAGGACGTCCAGGTTGACCCGGAGGACCTGGACATCATTGCGGCCACCGTGCCGGGCCCGGTGACGACGCGGAAGATCGAGGACCTCTCGCACCTGCTGCGCAGGGACCCGAAGGCACCGACCCTCTCCGACTACAAGCGGCAGATCCGCGAGCCGGTGGATGCCGAACTGCTGGAATTGGTGGGGAGCTGGGTGGCGGAGCAGGCCAATGCCGGGGCTTCCGGGTCATCCGGAACCCAGCAGTTGGCCCACTAGCCACGACGAGTCGCAGGCCGAGGCAGCCCGTGGTGGGAGCTGGCAACGCACCCGCAGGTCGATAGGCCTCAGGCCTAGGAGCACCCCGCCCGCTGAGGTCTGGCCCACCGCTCCGTCCGGGCCCGGCAGTCACCCAGCCGCAGGCCCAGCAGGCTCACGGCCCACAAGGCCATCGACTGTACCGATAACGCCCACGGCCCCTGCGGACATGGGCGTTACCGGTACAGTCCTTTTAGGCGGAGGGCCTTCGGCAGTGGCTGAGGTACCGGTGGAGGGAACTGATGGGTAGGGTGGCGCCATGGCACACCAGAATGATCCCGAAGTCGTCAGTCGCCTGCTGGGCACGCCCGCGCGCTGGGCCGTCGTCGGCCTGTCCACGAACCCGCACCGGGTCGCCATGCGCATCTCGCGCTACCTGATGGACCAGCTGGACATGGAGGTGGTCCCGGTCAACCTGCAGGGCGACGATGTCCACGGCCTGACCGGCTACCGAAAGCTTGCGGACATTCCGGGCCAGATCGACGTGGTGGACTGCTTCGTCAACTCGCAGAAGGTCGGCCCGGTGGTGGACCAGGCCATCGAAATCGGCGCGAAGGCGGTTTGGCTCCAATTGGGCGTCGTCGACGAAGCCGCCGCGGAACGGGCCAAGGCCGCCGGACTCGAAGTCGTGATGGATACCTGCCCGGCTATCGAAGCCCCGCGCTTTGGCCTATAGCCAGTCAGCCAGCCCGTCAGCGGTCTGCTGCCCACGGCGGGCTGCCTGAGGGCCGGTATGGCATCACTCGTACATCGCGATGAAGCGGCCCACGACTCCGCCCGCCCGGAGCTTGTCGATGGCGCCCGGGATGTCGGCTTGCGAGATGTGGTTCATCGGCGGGTTCAGCTGGCCGGTCTTCATCAGTTCGTAGATGCCCGCCAAGTCCTCCTTGGTGCCGGATTTTGAGCCCCTGATGGTGAGCTGGTTGATGATGATCGGGTAGGTGTTGATGGTGGATTCGAGCCGCCCCATTCCCACTTGGACCAGGGTGCCGAATTCGCCGAGGGTCTCGATGGCGGCGGAGGTGGTGGTGCCGAAACCGGCGTAATCGACGATCAGTTCCAGGTTCTTGTCCTTGAATTCCTCTATTGAGGAGGCGACGCCGGCCAGACCGATCTCGTCGGCCAGCTTTTGCGTCTCCGGGTTGACCTCGGCTCCGTAAACTTCTGCACCGGACAGCGCCGCTGAGCGCGCGCCGATGTAGCCCAGCCCGCCCAGGCCAATGACGCCGACTTTCATTCCTTTCCGTGCCCCGCCGACTGCCATGATCGCGTGGTAGGCGGTCCGGCCGGCGTCGGTCGCCATCGCGCCGAGGTCGAAGGGCACCTCGTCGGGCAGGGCCACCAAGTTGTCATCGGTCGCGCGAAGTTTGGCGGCGAAGCCACCGTCCCACTTGCCATAGCCGAGGGCGTCCCCGTCCGACATCACCGGGGAGAGGCCCACCCGGTCGCCCACCTTCCAGTGGCCCATGCCGTCGCCGACCTCACTGATCACCCCGGCGGACTCATGCCCCATGGTGCGGGGCAGCCCGTGCTGGAACAGCGCCATCCACCCTGGATCGTCGAGCGTCGTGACGTCTGGAATTCATGCAAGCGGGCGCCGGGTGCCGGATCCGCCGGGCGCAGCGGCGGCCGATCCGGCGGAAGGTGGGACACCGCCGTCGTCATAAACGGCCTGCGTAACACTCGGCAGCGGTACGTCATGGCCCGTCACATGCTTCACAGGGCCGGAGCGGGCCCGGCAGACTTTCCCCAAGATCAAGAGTCCCAACGACAAGCTCTGGCTGGTTGGGCGGCAACCCTCTTCCGTAGTGGGGTGCCCCAGATGAGGATCCGGCCGCGCACAGATCAGTGCACGGCAAGTACGGCCCCCTCCAGGCTGCGTCGTCCACCGTAATGGTTGCTGCGCGCCGCAGGCAGGCGGGAGCCCCAGCCCGAGGAGGCGCCATGACCGCCGTCGTCATTGAAGAAAACCAGCAGACCGGCCGTTCCCCGTGGACCGGACACGCCAGCCGCGAAGAACTTGCCCACTGGCAGCAGATCGCCGAGGGCGTGGCCGCCGTGCTGAGCGCGGACGTGCTGGAGCGGGACCGCCGCAACGCCGACCCGCAGGCCGAAGTGGAGTTGCTCCGCAGTTCCGGCCTGATCAACCTGATCATCCCGAGCGAGTGGGGCGGCGAGGGCGGCCACTGGGAGAGCGCGCTGCATGCCGTGCGCATCCTGGCCCGCACCGACGCGTCGATTGCGCAGATTCTGGCCTACCACTACGCCAACCTTGGCGCCGTGGTTTTCTACGGCGACGCGCAGGTCCAGGAACGCCTGCTCCGCCGCTCCGCGCAGGGCCGCTGGTCCTGGGGCGATTCGGTCAACCCGGTGGACCCGAACCTGGAACTCGTTCCCGACGGCGACGGCTACCGGCTGGACGGCGTCAAGCACTTCTCCACCGGCGCGTCCGTGGGCGACGCCATCCTGGTCAATGCCGCGATCACGGCCGGCCCCGACCAGGGCACGTTCCTGGCCCTGGCGCTGGAACATGACCGCGCCGGGATCTCCTTCCTCGGGGACTGGGACGCGCTGGGCCAGCGCCTCTCCGCGAGTGGCTCCGTGAAGTACGACGGCGTGCTGGTCACCTCCGCGGACATCATCGGCGAGGTGGGGGAGGAGCCATTCTCCAGCCTGGTCACGCCGTACATCCAGCTGGCGTTCGGCAACCTCTACCTGGGCATCGCCCAGGGTGCGTTGGAGCGCGCACGCCAGATCACCGTGGCGCGGAAGAACTCTTGGTTCCTCAGCAGCGCCGAAACGTATGCCCAGGATCCGCTGACCCAGCGGGTCTACGGCGAACTGGTGTCCCGGGTGGCAGCAGTGGAAGCGCTCGCGGACCGGACCAACGAACGCTTCGACGCAGCCATCGCCGTCGGCGGGGAACTGACCGCCGAAGCACGCGCTGCCATCGAGATCGAGATCGCCCGGCTCAAGGTGGTCTCCACCGAGGTGGGCGTGGACGTGGCAAACCGCATTTTCGAAGTCACAGGTTCCTCCTCCGCGAAAACCGAGGTGGGGCTGGACGTCTTCTGGCGCAATGTCCGTACCCACACGCTGCACGACCCGGTGGATTACAAGAAGGTCGAGGTCGGCGCCAACTTCCTGCTGGGCGAAGTCCAGCCGATCTCGCTCTACACCTGATCCGCGCCCGGCGCCCGACCGCGGTGCCCCGCAGCACTCCGCCGCGCCCGCCGCATAGACCTCTTCGGTACAGACCCCTTCCGCGCAGAATCTGATCCGCGCAACAGCCCCACCCATCCCGACCTTGGCCCTGCACGGCCGAGCCTCCAGGAGCACCACCATGACTGAAACCCTTGACCGCGCCACCACTTCCGCCCGCCCTGCCGCCCACTCTTCCGGCCGCGCAACTGCCGCCTTCGAAGCGGCGGCCGCCAAGTACCGCCCGATCTTCCAGCGCATCGCGGCAGGGGCGCTGGACCGGGAACTGGCCCGCGAGCTGCCGTTTGAGCAGATCGGCTGGCTTAGGGACGCCGGCTTTGGCGCCGCCCGGATCCCGGCCGAGCTCGGCGGCGACGGGCTGGACTGGGAAGGGTTCACCGAACTGCTGATTGAGCTGGCCGCGGCGGACAGCAACATCCCGCAGGCGCTGCGCTCGCACATCGCGCTGGTGGAGGAGAACCTGTACCACCACGGCCGCAGCGGTGACCGCAGCATCTGGCTGCAGCGCTTCGCTTCCGGCCAGTTGGCCGGCAACGCCTGGACCGAACCGGGCGCCGGCGGAACCGCCACGGTGCTGTCCGAATCCGCCGGCAAGCTGGTGCTGAACGGGCGCAAGTTCTACACCACCGGCACCATCTTCGCCGACTGGATCGACGTCACCGCCAAGCGGCCCGACGGCTCGGACGTCTCGGTGATCATCTCCACCAAGACACCCGGCGTGGAAACCTACGACGACTGGGACGGCTTCGGCCAGAAGCTGACCGGCAGCGGCACCACGGTGTTTACCGACGCCGAAGTGGACGCCGCCAACGTGTCCGCATTCGCCGACCGCTTTCCGTACCAGACGGCGCTCTACCAGCACATCCTGCTGGTGGCGTTGGCCGGCATCGCGCAGGCGGTCACCACCGACGCCGCCGCGAACGTGCGGGAGCGCAAGCGGGTGTTCGGCCACGGCAACGCGCCGCTGGTCCGGCACGACGCACAGATCCTGCAAGTGGTCGGCGACATCAGCGCCAAGGCCTACGCCGCCAGGGCAACTACCCTGAGCGTGGCCCGCGCCCTGGACCGGGTCTTCGACTCCCGGCTCCAGCCCGCCGACGCCGAGAAGGCCGCCAACATCGCCGTCGAACTGGAATCCGGGCAGGCCCAGATTGTGCTCAGCACGCTGGTGCCGGAGGCGGCCGGCGAGCTGTTCAACACGCTCGGCGCCTCCTCTACCAGCGCCGGCAAGGCGCTGGACCGGCACTGGCGCAATGCCCGCACAGTCGCCACGCACAACCCGTTCATTTACAAGTCCCGGATCGTGGGCGATTGGGAAGTCAACGCCACCGAACCTCCGTTCATCTGGACCATCGGCGAGGCCAATGCCGACGCCGCCCGCCAGCCACACAGCCCCGCCGCCCGTTCCGCGGCCGTCTAAAAAGAAGGCAAGCCATGTCAGTTTCCAACCCCAAGACCTTTGCCGCTCCGCCAGCCGCCCCAACAGCCGCCCCGCCGGCCGAAACCGAAGCCGGAGCCGCGCCGCGGCTGTCCGGCCGGCTGGGCGTCGCCAGCATCGTGCTGATCGTGGTGGCCGCTGCGTCGCCGCTGGGCGTCATCGGCGGAACGGTCCCGCTGGCCATCGCCAGCGGCAACGGTGCCGGCCTGCCGTTCATCTACCTGCTGGCCACCGCCATCCTGCTGCTGTTTGCCGTCGGCTTCACCACCATGACGCCGCACGTGCCGTCGGCCGGCGCGTTCTTCAGCTATGTGGAGAAGGGCCTGGGCCGGCGGGCCGGACTGGGTGCGGCCTTCGTGGCCCTGCTCTCCTATCTGGCGCTGGAAGCCGGCGTCTACGGGCTCTTTGCCCCGGCAGTCGATGAAGTGGTCCGCGCGTACGGCGGCCCCGGCCTGCCCTGGTGGGTATGGGCGGCAGCCGCGCTGGTGGCCGTGGCCTGGCTGGGCCACCGCAACATCGAGCTGTCCGGCAAGGTACTGGCCGTGTTGCTGGTGGCCGAAGTGCTGATTGTGCTGGTCCTGGACGCCGCCATCGTCTTTGGCGGCGGCGGGGCCGAGGGCCTCTCCGCCGGGTTCCTCACCCCGTCCACCGTGCTGTCCGGGGCGCCCGGGATCGCGCTGCTGTTCGCCATCCTGAGCTTCATCGGCTTCGAAGCCACGGCAGTGTTCCGGGACGAGGCCCGCGACCCGGACAAGACCATCCCGCGTGCCACCTACCTGGCCCTGCTGGTGGTGGGCGGTTTCTACGCCCTCTCCAGCTGGCTGCTGATCAGCGTCTGGGGCGACACCGGGATTGTGCAGAAGGCCACCGACGCGCCCGGCACGCTGCTCTCCGAGACCACCGCGCTCTACCTGGGAACGGCCGGCAGCCACATTGTCCAGGTCCTGCTCGCCACCAGCCTGTTCGCCTGCATCCTGTCCTTCCACAACATCAGCTCGCGCTATTTCTTCCAGCTGTCGGGGCAGGGTATCTTCCCCGCCAAGCTGGCCGGCACGCACGTCCGGCACCGCTCTCCGCACCGGGCCTCAGCGGCGGCCACGGCCGTGGTGGCGTTGTTCCTGATGGTCGCCGTGGTGGCCGGATGGGACCCGATCGTGCAGTTCTATACCTGGTTCGCCGGATTCTCCTCGCTGGGCGTGGTGGTGTTGATGACGCTCACCAGCGTTGCCGTGCTGGTGTTCTTCCGCCGGCAGGGAGCGCCAGCCGGCAGCTGGAAACGTTCCGTCGCCCCGGCGCTTGGACTCCTCGGCCTGCTGGGAATCCTGGGCCTGATCCTGCAGAACCTCCCCACCTTGGTCGGTAACAGCGTGCCGCTGGCCATCGCCGTCGTGGTGCTGATCCTGGCCAGCTTCGGCGCCGGAGCAGTGGTGGCCGCGAGGCGGCCGCAGGCCAAAGTCGGCGCCGCCCCGGCGTCGTAATTCTTGTTCCGGACGTGACGCGCAACATTTTTACCCCGCGTGACGCGCACCATTTCCCTCCGCGGCGCCTGTGGGTGTCCAATGGAGGGGTACCCATCCAGAGCGGCCGAGAGACCTGGCTTGTTGACGCCGCAGCAACCCCCTCCTTGTGAGGAAGGTGCTACCGCCAGGACCGATGGAGAAGCTCGATCTCTCGTTGGTTCCTCAGGGCCACTGCATGCCCGCCGGGGGACCGGCGCGGGCTCTTCTCATCAGTAAAGGAGCCTGACATGACGGTCAACAGCGCACAGAACAATTCCCAGCGGCACATCCGCTTCAACGCTTTCGACATGAACTGCGTGGGCCACCAGTCGCCCGGACTCTGGCGCCACCCGCAGGACAAGTCCGCCAGCTACAACACCATCGGCTACTGGACGCATCTGGCCAAGGTGCTGGAGAAGGGCCTGTTCGACGGCCTGTTCATTGCCGATGTGCTCGGTACTTACGACGTGTTCGGCTCGTCCAACGAGACGACGCTGCGGGCCGGCACGCAGGTCCCGGTGAACGATCCGTTCATGCTGGTCTCGGCCATGGCCGCGGTCACCGAGAACCTGGGCTTCGGCGTCACCGCCGGCACAGCCTACGAGCACCCGTACCCGTTCGCCCGCCGGCTGGCCACGCTGGACCACCTGACCAACGGCCGCGTCGGCTGGAACGTGGTGACCGGCTACCTGCCTTCGGCCGCGCGCAACATGGGCCAGGAAGACCAACTGGAGCACGACGAGCGCTACAACCACGCCGATGAATACCTCGAAGTCATCTACAAGCTGCTTGAGGGCTCGTGGGAGGACGACGCCGTGGTCAAGGACGTGGAGACCGGCGTTTTCACCGACCCGGCAAAGGTGCACGAGATCCGGCACGAGGGCAAGTACTTCAAGGTGCCCGGGATCGCCATCACCGAGCCGAGCCCGCAGCGCACCCCGGTGATCTTCCAGGCCGGGGCCTCCAAGCGCGGCACCGAGTTCGCCGCCGAGAACGCCGAGGCGGTGTTCGTCACCTGCCCCACCAAGGAAATGCTGGCCGCGGCGGTGAAGAAAATCCGCGACGCGGCCGAGGCCGCCGGCCGCGGCCGTTACGACGTGCGCATCTACGCCATGCAGACCGTGGTGACCGGACCGGACAGCGCCACCGCCCAAGCCAAGTTCGAAGACTACAAGTCCTACGCGGACGTCAACGGCGCGCTGGCCCTGATCTCGGGCTGGATGGGCGTGGACCTGTCCACCTACGGTCCGGATGACGTGATCGGCGAGAACGTGAAGTCCAATGCCATCCAGTCCTCGGTGGAGACCTTCCAGAAGGCCTCCGGCGACAGCGGCAAGCCCTGGACCATCCGCCAGTTGGCCGAATGGGTCGGCGTCGGCGGCTTCGGTCCGATTACGGTGGGCTCTGGCGAGGAGGTCGCCGCCAAGCTGGTGGACTGGGTCGAGGAAACCGACGTGGACGGTTTCAACCTGGCCTACGCCATCACCCCGGGCACGTTCGAGGACGTCGTGGAATACGTGGTGCCGGAACTGCAGAAACTCGGCTCCTACCCCACCGAATACGCGCCGGGCACACTGCGCAACAAGCTCTTCGGCCGCGGCGACAAGCTGCCGGAGAACCACCGCGCGGCCGGCTTCCGGCTGCAGAACGCCCTGGTCGACTGATCCGGGACAACAGCAACACCCTTTAGACAACGACGGCGGTGCGCGGCTCCTGACGGGCGGCGCACCGCCGTCAGAAGAACCATCCAGAGCGGCTGAGAGATCTGGCTCGATGACGCCGCAGCAACCCCGGCCTTTTGCCGCACGGTGCTAACGCCAGGACCGATGGAGAACCCGGACAGGACCGGACCCGGCTGCGCCATGCCTGCGCGGCGTCATGGCCTGTGCCCGGGGCTCCCTGAACTTCAGGAGCAGCATGACACGATACGCCGCAGGCGGTACGCAATGATTGAAATCCGCAATCTGCACAAGAGCTACAGCACCGGCCAGGGGACGGTCGAGGTGCTCAAGGGCATCGACCTGACCATCGAACAAGGGGCGATTACCGCCGTCGTCGGCCCGTCCGGGGCCGGCAAGACCACCCTCTCCCACTGCATTTCCCTGTTGGAGAAACCGACCTCCGGCCAGGTGCTGGTGGACGGCCGGAACCTGTCCGCCCTGTCCGGCCAGGCGCTGCGCAGCGAACGCCGCGCGATCGGCACCATCTTCCAGCATTCGGCGCTGCTGCGCCGGATGACGGTGGCCGAAAACGTGGCGCTCCCGCTGCGCAACCTCGGCGTGGTGCATCGCGAGATGGAGGACCGGGTGGCCGAACTGCTGGACCGGGTGGGCCTGCTGCACAAGGCCAACGCCTACCCGGGTCAGCTCTCCGGCGGCCAGAAGCAGCGGGTGGGCATCGCCCGGGCGCTGGCGCTGCGGCCGCGGATCCTGCTCTCCGACGAATCCACGTCCGGTCTGGACCCGGAGTCCACGCAGCAGATCCTGGACCTGCTGGATGACGTGCGCACCGAGCTGGGACTGTCCGTCATCCTGATCACGCACGAAATGGACGTGGTGCGCCACGTCGCCGACCAAGTGGCCGTGCTGGCCAACGGGCGGGTTTCCGAGTACGGGCCGATCGGCGCACTGGTGGCGGATCCTCAGTCTGGCGCGGGCCGCCAACTGCTGCCCGTGCGGGCCCTGCCGTTACCGGCCGGCTTCGACTACGCACTGTCCGTCTCCTACCGGCACGGGCCGGTGGACCCGGAGTGGCTCACCCGCCTGTCCACAGGCCTCGGCGTCCGCGTGGCGCTGCTGGGCGGTTCGGTGGAAGCACACGGTGAGGCGGTGCTCGGCCGTGCTGAAATCGGCGTGGCCGGCCGCCCGGAGGCGGAGGTACGCAGCTATCTGGAGCAGCTGGGCCTGGTCGCGGATCCGCGCGATCCAGTCTCCACCGCGGCCGCCGCCTCCACCCGGACCGCGACTGCACCGCCGTCGGAGGGTGCCGAACGTGAAGCCAACGAGAAGATCGGGGTGCGCGCATGAGGCCCACCGAAACCGCCGCCGTCGGGCTGGACACGCCCTGGGCCGACCTGCCCGCGCTGCTGCTGCCCGCCTACGGCGAGACCTGGGCGATGGTCGGCATGGTGATGGCACTGGTGATTCTGGTCGGCGGAGCCACCGGTGTGCTGCTGTACAACACTGACAGCCGCGGACTGTTTCCACGGCCGCGCCTGCACGGTGTGGTCAGCTGGCTGGTCAACATGGGGCGCTCCTTGCCGTTCCTGGTGCTGATGGCCGCGATCATCCCGCTGACCAAGTGGGTCACCGGAACCACCATTGGCATCGCAGCCGCCGTGGTCCCGATGACGCTGGCCGGCATTCCGTTCTTCGCCCGGCTGGTGCAGAACGCGCTGAACGACCTGCCGCGCGAAAACATGGCCGTGGGCCTGGTCACCGGCAGTTCCACCGGGCAGATCATCCGGCAGACCCAGCTGCGCGAGGCGCTGCCCGGCCTGACCTCGGCGATCACGCTGAACACCATCTCGATGATCGAATACTCGGCCATCGCGGGAACCATTGGCGCCGGCGGCATCGGCTATCTGGCCGTCACGTACGGCTACCAGCGGTTCGACACTCACGTGATGGCCGCAACCATCGTTGTCCTCATCATCACGGTCCAGCTGGTGCAGTTCGCCGGCGACCGCATTTCCCGCGCACTGCTGCGCCCCTAGCCGAAGAAACCAGGAGCACGACACATGAGCACACCGTCCACCGGGTCTGGTCACGACCACGGTTTCACCCTGCGCAAGCAGTCCACCTCCCTGCCGTGGAGTATCGCGGCGATCGCCGCCGTCGTCGCCTTGGTCCTGGGATTGTTGCTGGTGCAGCAGCAGTCCCGGCCGGCCACGGCCGCTGCCGACGGGGGCGAGGTCACGTCCCCATTGAAGGTCCACTTCGAACCGGCGATGGCCGGCGAGGAGAAAATCCTGGAGTTCGTCGCCGAGGAGATCGCACCGGACTACGGTGTGGAGATCGAGGCAGTGGGCCTGCAGGATCCTGTCCAGGCCAACCGCGCCGTGGCCGAGGGCCAATTCCACGGCACCATCTTCGAGCACCAGTGGTACATGCAGCAGTCGGCCGAAGCCAGCGGCGTGGAACTGACGCCCACCGTGGAGCTGTTCCAGTGGGGCTTCGGGCTGTATTCCACGCGCTACGAGTCGGTGGAGAGCCTGCCGCGCGGCGCCGTCCTGCTGCTGCCGAACGACGCGGCCAACCAGGGCCAGGCGCTGTGGCTGCTGCAGCGCGAGGGGCTGCTGGAACTGGATCCCGCGGTCGAGCCACGTACCGCGAAGATCCGCGACGTCACCGGCAACCCGCGGGGCTTCACACTGAAGGAAGCCGACCTGCTGGCGATGCCGCGCATGCTCGATTCGGTTGACGCGGCCATCGGGTACGTCTCCCAGTTCGACGCCGGAAAGATCGGCCGCGACAAGGGCATCCTGTTCCCGGCGGCACCCAAGACGTTCGCCTCCCGCCTGGTGATCGGGACCCAGTTCAAGGACACTGCCGAGAGCAAGAAGCTGATCGAGATCTTCTCCGATTCGCGGCTCAAGGAATACCTCAGCACCACAGAGGATCCACTGGTCAAGGACGTGCTGACTCCGGTGTCGGCGGAGTAACCGGCGGCTGGTGGGCGCGCCGCGGTGCGCGTCGGGCCTAGACCGCGCGGGACGGCCCTGCGGCGGCCGTCGGCTCGGTGACCGCCCGCCCGCCGCGGGGCCGCTCCGGGCGCGCTACATCTTCGCGTAGCGCGCCCGGGCACCCAGATAGAGCCCGTAACAGATCAGCCCGACGGCCACCACGGCCAAAGCCGCCGGCCCCAACGGCTGCTCGCGCAGCGCCTTGAGCGCGCCGTCCAGACCCTTCACGTCCTGCGGGTCGTTCTGCAGGGCGGCGACCGCCAGCAACAGTCCGAGCACGAACAAGGCCAGACCCTTGCCGACAAAACCGACGATGCCCACCCAGGTCACGGCGGTGCGGACTGCGCCGCGGGGGAGCGGTTTGAGGTCTTTGAAGAAGTTCCGGAACAGGCCTTTGACCACGTAGTAGATGCCGGCTCCGATGATCACCGCGCCGATCAGGAACAGCACCACGGCGCCGCCCGGCCACTGCATCAGCTTGATACTGGCATCCTGCGATTTCTCGCTGCTGTCGCTGCCGGAGCCCAGGGCAAAGCTGCCGAAGGTCACCGCGATGGCTCCGTACACGATGGCCAGGCCCACGGCCTTCGCCCGGTAGCCCCACTTTTTCTTCGGCTCCAGGTTGCGGCCGCCGAACACCGCGTCGCTGACCTGCCACAGCGCCAGCGCCCCAGCGCCCAGCATGCCCGCCCAGAGCAGGAAGAGTCCGCCCGGGTTCTGCGCCAGGCTGGAGGCTGCTCCGGACTGGTCCGCCTCGCCACCTCCGCCAAAGGCCAGCCGCAGCGCGATGGCGCCGATCAGCAGGTGCAGCAGCCCGCTGGCCGCATATCCGGTGCGCGCCACCCACTCGAAGGTCTTCGAATCGGCGGCCTTCTCGGTCTTGTCCACGGCCTTGCCGGCCGCCCGCTTGGCTTCCCTGCCGGTGTCTGCCATGGTTCTCCTCTCCTGGGCCGGCCCTGCCCGGCGCCTTGTGCCGCCCCTGAGGACCTGGCACCGGCGCGCAGGAACCGCCGTTGTTCCCCGTGAAACATCCGTGAAACCATCCTGCCACCGAAGTCATCGCTGCGCACCGGGGCGTGGACAGGCTGGGGCGGGTCCGGCCGGAGCGTTGCCGCCGCTCCCGCCCGGCGGATCCCTGACCACCAGCCCAAGCCCGGCGTCCTCAGCGGGAATAGCGCGGGCGGATTCCTGACCACCGACTCAAACCCAGGGCAGGCCCTCGGCGAATCAAGATCTGCACCGCCCGTGACCCGATCGGCGGGTAGCAGTAGGCTCGTGGCTATGGACGCGACCGCGCTGCGTGAATTCTGCCTCTCCCTGCCCGGGGCGTTCGAAGACTTTCCGTTCGGCCCGGAGGCATCGGTGTTCAAGGTCCGTGCGCCAGGGCGGGCCGCCAAAATGTTCGCGTTGTCGGACCTTCAGGCGCCGCGGCTGAGCATCAGCCTCAAGTGCGAACCGGCGCTCGCCCAGCAGTTGCGCACGGCGCACCCGGAGATCACCGGCGCGTATCACATGAACAAAACGCACTGGAATGGTGTGCGCTGCGACGGCGCGTTGCCCGACGAGATGCTGCGCGACATGATCGAGGACTCGTACGACCTGGTAGTGGCGTCGCTGCCGCGGCGGGACCGCGAGTCGCTCGGCTGGATGGGGCTCGCCCGCGGCGACGACGTGCGGCAGGGCTGAGCGGTGAAAGCCAAGGATCTGAGTGCAGCCTCGCTGACGTACGACGACGTGGGGCTGAGCCGGGAGCGCAGCACCCCGCCGGGGTTTCGGACCACCGAAGTGCGTACCGCCGTGGGCGTTGGGGAGGACGCCTTCCGTCGGCTGGCCGAGGGACTGATGGGTTGGGAGCTGCACCGGCTGGCTGGTTTGCGGATCGATGCTGCCAAGCCTGCGGCCTCCGAAGGAGTGGACGTGGTGTCCGGATTCGGTGTCGGGCCGCTGCGGCTGTCCGCACCCTGCCGGGTGGTGTGGACGGAGCGGACCTCCACCCGGACAGGTTTTGGCTATGGCACGCTGCCGGGGCATCCAGAGTCAGGCGAGGAGGGCTTTGTGGCGTCGCTGCAGGAGAACGGGCTGGTGGTCTTCGATTTGTTTGCCTTCAGCCGGCACTCCAACTGGTTTTACCGGGCAGGCGGCCCGGTGGCAGAAGCGGCCCAGCGGCTGGTGACCCGGCGCTACATTGCCGCTGCCAAAGCACTGGCCGGCGGTCTGGCCGGCTGCACTTGACACCGGGAACGACTGTACCGATATGGCCCCTTCCTCGCCGCTGAGTGGGCCCGATCGGTACAGTCGTTGTCGTGGAAGGTGCCACCGGCGGGGGCGACGTCCTGCCGCGCTCACCCCGCCGGCGCATGACAGGATTGAAGGACACCCAAGAGAAAGGCTGAATCCGCGTGATTTTCATTGTGGTCAAGTTCAAGGTCAAGGACGAGCACGCCGAAAACTTCCCCGAGCTGGTGCGGGAGTTCACCGAAGCTACCCGCGCCGAGCCGGGCAACTTGTGGTTCGACTGGTCGCGCAGCGTGGAGGACCCGAACGAGTACGTCCTGGTGGAAGCCTTCAAGGATGACGCCGCCGAAGCGCATGTGAAGAGCGATCACTTCAAGAAGGCCATGCAGGAGCAGCCGCAGTATCTGCAGGAGACTCCGCGTATCATCAGCCGCCAGATTGACGGCGAGGGCTGGGACCAGATGGGCGAAATGACCGTCGCCTAGCAGTCTTGCCGTGGATGGGGCAGGCGCCATCTGCCCCATCCTGGTCTAGGCAGGCGGCTCCTGCCGCCGCGGGCCGCGGTAGGGTATGGCCCATGAACGACGGCGAGGTCCTGGCCGGCGGTGTCGCCAACGCCGGAGCGATCATCAGGATTGGCGATGAGGTTCGTCGACCTGCCTCGGCCCAGACGGAACTGGTTTTCAGCCTGCTCGAACATGCCAGGTCCAACGGCTTCACCGGTGTTCCGGAACCACTGGGGATTGATGAGCAGGGCAGGGAGCGGCTGCGCTATATTCCCGGAGACGTGGCCATTCCGCCGTTTCCGAAGTGGTCGCTTTCGCCCGGGCTGCTGGCGTCGGTGTCCCGTCTGCTGCGGGCATTCCACGACGCCGTGGCTGACTTCGTCCCGCCTGCCAACGCCGTCTGGAACACCGAGTTGGCACACCCCGACGGCGGGAGAATCGTCGGTCACAACGATGTGTGCCGACGGCCGCCGACAAGGCCACTGTCGCCGTCGTTGGTTAGCCGGCGGCGGTCCGCTCCGTGGAGCCGCGCACAATCAGCGAGCTTTCCAAGGTGAGCTGGGGCTGCTCGAGGTCGCGGCCTTCGATCAGGCCGCGCAGTTGTTCTCCCGCCTTGAGGCCCAGGCGGGTGGCGGGAAGGTGGACGCTGGTGAGGCCGGGGTTGCTGGACGCGGAGTAGGGCAGGTCGTCGAAACCGGCGACGGCGAGCTCGGCTGGGATCCGCAGGCCAGCCACGCGGGCTTCCTGCAGCACTCCGTAGGCATGCGTGTCGGTGGCGCAGACGACGGCGCTGACACCTGCCTGCCGCCACTGCGGCCAGGCCGCGGCAAACGCCTCGGCCGCGGTGCCGACGTCGATGGTGGTGCTGATCCGGTGCTCCGGTTCGACGGACATCCCGAGCGCCGCCGCCGCCTGCAGGAACACCGTGCGGCGGAGGGTGAAGGTGGCCGTTCCAGTCACGCTGTCCAGATAGGCCACGCGCCGGTGGCCGGCGCCCGCCAGATGCGCCGCGAGTTCGCGGGCGCCGCTGGCGACGTCGAGGTTCACCGACGGCGCATAGGCCTCCACCCCGGGCGCGTCGAGCAGCACCATGGGGACCGTGGTGGAGAGATTCTCGAGGAACGCGGCATCGGGGGCATCGACCAGCAGGCCTGCAGGGCGCAGGGCCGACAGCCGCCGGATGTCGTCGGCGCGGGGAAATTCGCCGGCCTCGGTGACCGACAGCAGCAGTTGGAAATCCGAGCCGAGAGACTCGCGCACGCCCTCGATCACCTTGGCGAAGAACGGGTTGGAGATATCCGGTGCGACCAGAACCACAATGGAGCTGACACCCTTGGCCAGCGAACTGCCGACGCTGTCCACCACATAGCCGAGGTCGGCGATGGCCTGGCGGACGCGGGAGATGTTGTCTTCCGAGACCCGGCCATGCGTCTTGCCGTTGGCGACCAGGGAGACGGTTGCAGTGGAGACGCCGGCCCGCGCAGCGACCATCGCGGCGGTCACCCGCCGTCCGGGACGCTGCTGTAGCTCAAGATCTGATGCCGATGCCATAGCCCCATGTTAGACATCTCACCGTGGCGCAAGGCATCAAACGCTTGACGTCACCGACGTCAAGCGTTTGACGTGACCGATCGGAGGGTGTCACACTTCCCTGTGATTGAAATGCCGCCGCGGCGGCCCCCAATGACGTGGAGAGAAAATATGGACGCCACCTCCGTGACCCCTGGACCGAAGAAAATCATCCTCGACTGCGACCCAGGGCACGACGACGCCGTGGCGCTGCTGCTGGCCCACGGCAACCCGGACATCGAACTGGTCGCCGTGACCACCGTCGTTGGCAACCAGACCCTCGCCAAGGTCACCAAGAACGCTCTGGCCGTGGGGACCATCGCCGGCATCACCGGTGTCCCGTTCGCCGCCGGCTGCGACCGCCCGCTGGTGCGCACCATCGAAACCGCGCCGGACATCCATGGCGAGTCCGGCATGGACGGCCCCGCGCAGCCGGAGTCCGCCATTGAACTGGACCCGCGCCACGCCGTTGATCTCATCATCGACACGATCATGGCGCATGAACCGGGCACCGTGACCCTGGTCCCGACCGGCGGCCTGACCAACATCGCGATGGCCGCCCGCAAGGAACCGCGCATCGTCGAACGGGTCAAGGAAGTCGTGCTGATGGGCGGCGGCTACCACGTGGGCAACTGGTCCGCCGTGGCCGAATTCAACATCATGATCGACCCCGAGGCCGCCCACATCGTCTTCAACGAGAAGTGGCCCCTGGTCATGGTGGGACTGGACCTCACACACCAGGCGCTGGCTACCCCCGACGTTGTCGAGCAGATCGAAGCCGTCGGCACCGGTCCGGCCCGCTTTGTCCGCGAACTGATGGACTTCTTCGCCCAAACCTACAAGGACGCACAGGGCTTCGACTACCCGCCGGTCCACGATCCGTGCGCCGTCGCCTACGTCATCGACCCCACCGTCATGACAACCCGCAAGGTCCCGGTCGACATCGAACTGCAGGGCAAGCTGACCCTCGGCATGACCGTCGCCGACTTCCGCGCCCCCGCCCCGGCCGACTGCCACACCTCCGTGGCCGTGGACCTTGACCGGACCAAGTTCTGGAACCTCGTGACCGATGCCCTGGTCCGGATCGGCGAGGTAGACCTCGGAACCGCCGCCCCCAGCACGACGACGGCGGCGCCCGCCTCCACAACTACGGCGGCGCCCGCCTCCGCGGCCCCGGCCTCCGCGGCCCCCGACGCCAACGGCGCCGTGGAGAACGGCGCGGCAGCGAAATGAGCACCGTTCTCCAGGAAGCCAAGGTAACCCGCGGCGGCAGCGCCGCCCTGATGGTCGCCCTGCTGACGGCCTGCGTGGCCTTCCAGCTCAATGCGTCCATGCTCAGCCCCGCCCTGGTCACCATGGGGGAGGAGCTTCAGACCGACCAGGCCGCGATCGGCCTGTCCCAGACCTGGTTCTTCACCACCGCCGCGCTGTTCTCCCTGTTCCTGCCCCGGCTGAGCGACATTGTCGGCCGCAAGCGGATCCTCGTCGGGATGATGCTGCTGACGGCCGTCGGCTCCGTGATCGCCGCGCTGGCCCCGGACGTTACCTGGCTCTTCGTCGGCCGGATCATCCAGGGCGTGAGCGGCCCCACCGTGCCGCTGTGCCTGATCATGCTGCGCACCGCCGTGCCCAACCTGCGCACCTACGGCACGCTGATGGGCGTTATCCTCGCGGTCAACGGCGGCGTCGCCGGCGTCGATTCCTTCCTCGGCGGCTACATGGCCGAGCACTACGGCTTCCGCAGCATCTTCTGGATCATGGTGGTCCTCGGGGTGATCGCCGCGCTTCTGGTCGCTGTCCTGACACCCGAGAGCAAACCGCAGGCCGGAACGCGGATGGACTGGACCGGCGTCGTCTTTATTGTTGTCGCGGTCGGTGCCCTGCTCACCGCGCTGAACGAGGCGGCCAAGCTGGTGGGCGGGTTCTCCGGGGAGACCCTGCTCCTCTCGCTGGTGCTGATCGCCGTGGCCGCCGCCGCGTTCGCCGGCTTCTGGGCCACCGAGAAACGCGCGAAGCAGCCGATGGTCGAGATTGTCCATCTGCGCCAGCGCTCGACGTGGGCGCCGTTGCTGACTACGGTCCTGACCATGACCGGAATCTTCGCCGTCATCAACGGGATTGTTCCCGCCTACGTACAGGCCGCCGCACCCGGCTTCGGCATCGGCCCGACCGAAACGGCACTGCTCATCCTGACTCCCTACGCGCTGCTGGGCTGGGTCTTCGGCCCGATCAGCGGACGGCTCGCCCCGGTCCTGGGCTACACCAATGTGCTGCGCATCGGCATGATCGGCAGCGTCGTCTCCTTGGTGATCATTGCGCTGTTCGGTCTGAACAGCCTGCCGCTGATGGTCGCCGGCACTGCGCTGCTCGGCATCATGTACGCCGGAACCGCGAACATCATGCTCAATGGGCTCGGCGTGGTGCTCTCGCCCCCGGGCAACCCCGGCTTCCTGCCCGGCATGAACGCCGGGGCCTTCAACCTCGGCGCCGGGCTGAGCTTCCTGGTGCTGCCGGCGGTACTTGTGGGCACCTCGACGCTGGGCGATCACGCCTCTTACCTCACGGTGGTGGTCGTCGGTCTGGTCATCACGGTCGCGGCCTTCGCCGCCTCGCTCCTGATCCCCAAGCCCGTCGACGCCGAGGTGGAAAAGTGAGTCCGCAGGCCGGACGCATCGTCGTCGTTGGTTCGCTGAACGCTGACCTGACCATCTACACCGAGCGGCTACCCAACCCTGGCGAAACCCTCCACGGCGAAGGCTTCGCCGTGAACCCGGGCGGCAAGAGCGCCAACCAGGCCGTGGCCGCTGGCCGACTGGGCGGCAACGTCGCCCTGATCGGCGCCGTGGGCGAGGACTCGAACGGGGACATGCTGCTGGCCTCCGTCGCAGGGGCCGGCGTGGACGTTTCCCGCGTGCGCCGCACCGCCGGGGTCGAGACCGGCGTCGCCGTCATTACCGTTGACGCCGCGGGGGAGAACAGCATCGTCATTTCCCCTGGCGCTAACGGCACGGTAGGTCCGGAAGACGTCGTCGCAGCCAGCGAGGTTTTCGATGACGCCGCCGTGGTTTGCCTCTGCCTCGAGGTCGGACTGGACGCCGTGGAGGCGGCGGCAAGGTCAGGGCACGACGCCGGAGCAACAGTGTTGCTCAACCTCTCGCCTTACGCGCCGGTGCCGCACAGCCTGGCCGAACTCAGCGACGTCCTGCTAGTCAATGCGCACGAGGCTTCGCAGTTCCTCGGCGCCGAGATGCCTGGTGCCGATGCCGCCGTTGCCGACTGGGAACAGGTGCGCTTGAAGTTTGCGGCGCAGGGGCTGGACCGCGCCGTGGTCACCCTGGGGGCCAACGGCTCCATCGTGCTGGATTCGCAGGCCAAGGACGGGCAGCGGATCACCCGGATCGCCCCCACCAAGGTTGACGCCGTGGACACCACCGGCGCCGGCGACGCCTTCACCGGGGCCCTCGCGGCACAGCTTGCCGCAGGGGAGAGCTTGGTCGAGGCGGCGGCGTTCGCGTCGACCGCTGCCGCGCTAGCTGCCACGAAGAAGGGAACCCAGGCCGCGTATCCGCGACGGGCAGAGGTGGAGCGCCTGCGGCCTGGCGCCTGACGACCAGAGGCCGAACGCGACGTACAGAACGGACGGCGCGGTGCACCGCAAGGTGCGCCGCGTCGTCGTCGTTGGTGGCCGCCTGTTGGCGCGACGGGGAGGGCCCGGACAGGGCCTTGCGCTTGGGACGTCCCCGTTGAGACGACGTGACCGCGGGGCCTGGGTCTCCACGCGGCCGCGGGCGGCCTTGGTCGACCACCGGGAACGTGAGCCTGGGTCTCCACGCGGCCGCGGGCGGCCTTGGTCGACCACCGGGGCGGCGGGCGGCTTGGTCGACTGCCGTTAGGCCAGGAACTTATCGGCGGTCAGCGGCAGGTCCCGGACGCGGATGCCGGTGGCGTTGTAGGCCGCGTTGGCCACTGCCGCGGCCGCTCCGACGATGCCGATCTCGCCGATCCCGCGTGCCCCGAGCGGGCCGGCGTGCTCGTCGACTTCCTCCAGCCAGAAGGCCTCCAGTTGCCGGATGTCCGCGTTGGCCGGCACGTGGTACTCGGCCAAGTCGTGATTCACGATCATCCCGAACCGCTCGTCCATCACGCTTTGCTCGTGCAGCGCCATGCCGATGCCCATGGTCATGCCGCCCAGGAACTGGGACCGGGCGGTACGCGGATTGATGATCCGGCCGGCGGAATAGACCCCCAGCATCCGCGACACCCGGATCTCGCCGGTGTCCGCATGCACCTGGACCTCGGCGAACTGGGCGCCGAAGGAATGCAGCGCGTAGTTCTTGCTGGCCGGGTTCTTTTCGCCGTCGCCCTCCGACGTGTCCCCGGCGGCGGGAAATCCGCCGTGCTCCTTGCGGAACATTTGGGCCGCGCCGATGATCGCCGAGCCCCAGCTGGCTGTTCCGGTCGAGCCGCCGGCAACGGTTGCCGCCGGCAGGTCCGTGTCGCCGATCTGTAGCCGGACCTGTTCCGGACCGCATTCCAGTGCCTCGGCGGCAATCTGGGTTAGCGCAGTCCAGGCACCGGTGCCCAGATCCACGGCGCCGATTTGCACCTCGTAGAACCCGTCGGCCGTGAACCGGATCCGAGCGGTGTTCGCCGGCTGCCGCCGCGCCGGATAAGTGGACGCGGCCACGCCGATCCCGGTCCGCCAGCCGTCCACCAGCCTGGTCCCCGGTTGCGGATTGCGCCGCTCCCAACCGAACCGGCGGGCACCCTCGCGCAGGCAGGCCAACAGGTGCCTGCTGGCAAACGGCTTGCCGGTCTCCGGATCGATGGTGGGTTCGTTCCGCACCCGCAGCTCGATCGGGTCGATCCCACAGGCCTCCGCCAACTCGTCCATCGCCACCTCCAGGCCGAACGAGCCCGGGCACTCACCCGGCGCGCGCATCCAGGACGGGATCGGAACATCCAGCGACGCCAGCCGGTGGGTGGTGCGCCGGTGGTCGGCGGCGTACATCATCCGCGATATGGTCGCGGTCTGCTCGGCGAACTCCTTGATCGCCGACGTCTGCTCCACCACGTCGTGCGTCAGCACGGAGATCCTTCCGTCCGGGCTGGCGCCCAACTGCAGCCGCTGGATGGTCGGCGTGCGGTAGCCGGCCAGGAAGAACATCTGCTGCCGGGTCAGCGCGTACTTTACCGGACGGCCCCCGGTGACTTTCGCGGCCAGCGCGGTCAGCACCACGTGCGCATGCGGCAGCCCCTTGGAGCCGAAGCCGCCGCCCACGTGCGGCGCCACCACGCGGATCTGCTCCACCTCCACGTCGAAGAGCGGTGCCAGGGTCTTGCGTGCGTTGTGCACCGCCTGGGTGGAGTCGAACACCAGTAGCCGTTCGCCGTCCCACTGCGCCACGGTGGTGTGCGGTTCCATCGGATTGTTGTGCTCGGCCGGGGTTGTGTAGGTCCGGTCAACAACGACGGCGGCGCTCGCCAGTGCCGCGTCCGGATCCCCGGTGCTGGTGTCGGTGTCGAATCCGGCGTTGACCGTCTCCGGCTTGTAAAGGTCCTCGTGGTCTGCGCGCAGCGCCGCGTGGTGCGGCTCGCGGTGGTACTGCACGTGCACGTGGGCTGCGGCCTCGCGCGCGGTCTCTGGCGAATCGGCCACCACAGCCGCGACGAACTGCCCGCGGAAACCCACTGCGTCGGACTGCAGCACGGCCAGTTCGTTGTCCTCCGTGTTGGCCAGCCGCGGAGCGTTCAGGTGGGTGAGGACCGCGACCACGCCGTCCATCGTTTCGGCCGCGGCGGTGTCAATGGCGGTGATCCGGCCGCGGGCAATGGTGGATTGAACGGCGTGCAGGTAGGTCGGGTGCTCGGCCGGGTGTTCGTAGGCGTAGGGGGCCAGGCCGAGGACCTTGGCCCGTCCGTCGACCCGTTCAAGGTCCAGTCCGGTGGCCGCGGGCAGCTGCACGCTCATGGCCGGTCCTCTCCGCCGGAAGCCGGAGTCCCCGTCCGGCCGCCGCGCTGCTCGCCGTTCCCGTCGCTGGCTTGGCTGCCGCCCTGGTCCAGGCCGCCCTCCAGACCGCACAGTTCCCGCAGCACGGACACCACCGTGTTGCGGACCATTGGCACCTTGAACGCATTGTCCGCCAGAGGAACCGCGTGCTGCAGTTCGGCGTCGATGGCCCGGCGGAACTTCCCCTCGGTGGCAGGCTGCCCGCGCAACGCCTCCTCGGCGAATGTGGCGCGCCAGGGCTTGTGCGCGACGCCGCCCAAGGCGAGCCGCACTTCGGCGATCCTCGGCGGTGAAGCCGAGTCACCGCCGTCGTCCGCGTCAGTCGGTTCTTCCAGCCGCACCACGGCCGCCACCGACACCAGGGCGAAGGCGTAGGACGCCCGGTCGCGCACCTTGCGGTAGGCCGAGCGGGTCCCCTCCGGCAGCGGCGGCAGCACCACCGCCGTGATCAGCTCACCGTGATCCAGCACCGTGTCGCGCTGCGGTTGATCTCCGGGGAGCCGGTGGAACGAGTGCAGGCCCACGCTGCGCTCGCCGGACGGTCCCAGGATCTCCACCCGGGCATTCAACGCGGCCATCGCCACCGCCATATCCGAGGGATGCACGGCCACGCAGTCCATCGAGGCCCCGAGGATCGCGTGGTAGCGGGTGTAGCCCTCCAGCGCCGAACAGCCGGAGCCAGGGCTGCGCTTGTTGCATGGAGTGGTGACGTCCTGGAAGTAGACGCACCGGGTGCGCTGAAGCAGGTTGCCGCCCGTGGTGGCCGCATTACGCAACTGGCCGGAGGCACCAGAGAGCAGGGCCTGCGAAAGCACCGGGTAGCGCTGCCGGACCAGCGGGTGGGCGGCGAGGTCGCTGTTCGGCACGGTCGCGCCCAGCCGCAGGCCGCCGTTGTCGGTCGTGTCGATGGTGTTGAGCGGCAGCTGCGAAATGTCCACCAGTTGCTCGGGCGCGGCGATGCCCAGCTTCATGTGGTCCACCAGATTGGTGCCGCCGGCCAGGAAGGCGGCGGCCGGGTTGCCGGCGACCGCGGCGACCGCCTCGGGCGGACTGGCGGAGCTGGCGTAGTCGAAGGGCTTCATCCGCGCTGCCCCGTTCCGGGAGTCTTCATTCCGGACCGGCTGCTGCTTCCAGGGGTCTGGCTGGTTGACGGCCTTGGCTGGTCCATCCCGTTGGAGGGCTGCGGTATGGCCGATTCGGTGGCCGGTCGGCCGGGCGTGCCGCCGACTTGGTCGCCTGCGAGGGACTGGCGGATGGCGGCGACGATGTTCACGTAGGCCCCGCAGCGACACAGGTTCCCGCTCATCCGCTCGCGGATCTCGTCGTCGGGCAGTTCCGGCGCCTGGGTGGGCGGGGAGTCGTTCATCTGCCCGTCTGCGCTTGCCTCCGGCGTCCTCGGCGGTGCGCTTCCCTCGGAGCGGCTGGCGGTGACGTAGCTGGGATGGCCGCGGGCGGCTTCGTCCAGCATGCCGACGGCGGAACAGATCTGTCCGGGGGTGCAGTAGCCGCACTGGAAGCCGTCCTGGTCCAGGAACGCCTGCTGGACCGGATGCAGTTCGCCGTCCGAGGCCAGCCCGGCCGCGGTAACGACGCTCGCCCCGTTCTGGGCCACTGCGAAGACCAGGCAGGAGTTGATCCGCCGGCCGTTCAGCAAGACCGTGCAGGCCCCGCACTGGCCGTGATCGCAGCCCTTCTTCGGCGAGTAGTTGCCCAACCGGTCGCGCAGGGCATCGAGCAACGTGGTGCGCGTGTCCAGCGTGAGCGTGGTGGCGCGGCCGTCCACCTGCAGTGAGATTTCGGCGTCCATAGGCTACCTCCGGCGTCCGAGTCCTGCATCAGAAGCCCGCTCCTCATCAGGATCGACTATTCCGCAGACGGCGTTTCCAGCTGCGAGAAGGCCGCCTGTTGAATAGTCGTTGAGAAGCAGGCCTTGCTTTGCTGGCAACTTATAAGAGTCCATCCCGTGCCACAACCCCTCGCCCGTCCGCGAGGCCAGTCCTCTGAAGATCAGGACAAGCCTCCGGTTGTGGATAACGCAAGCGGCTTGTGCAAGATGCGCCAAGAATGAGGGGATGCGCTACCCGAAGGAATTGCCCAGGACATTATCCGGGTCCTCGTTTGTGTGGCGGGAGGGAATTGCGTCCGGACTCAGTGAGAAGCAATTAAGGAACGCAACCGTGCTGCGGCCCAGCCGCGGAATCAGGATTCCGAACCGCCATGACCTCAGCCTGATGGATCAGGTTCGGGCGGTCTCGCGGGCTCAGTCTTGTCACATCTCACCGCGGCCAGGCTGTGGAACTTTCCCCTTCCGCCCTGGGTGGACAGCGACGACTCGACGCATGTGACGCGCCCCAGACACCTCAATGCGCCCCGCCGCAGGGGCGTTATGGGACACCGGGCCAATCTTGCACCAGACGAGATCGACGAACTGGACGGCGTCGCGTTGACTTCCCGACTCAAGACGTGGCTTGATCTCGCTTATTTGCTGCCGGTGATTGATCTGGTAGTTATCGGCGACCATTTGGTTCGTTTCCCGCGCGCAGTCTTCGAGGGGAGGGACGGGCCGTTCGCGACAACCGCGGAACTGACGGAGATCATCAAGTCGCATAGAGGTAAGCGCGGCGAGTAACGGCGGCTGAGGCCGTGGAGCTCGTTCGCGTCGGCGCGGATTCTGCGCCTGAGACGCGGTTGCGGCTGGCATTGGTCGACGCAGGGCTGCCGGAACCCAGCCTGAACGAACCAATCGTGGACGACTGGGGAAGGATCTGGCACTCTCCGGACATGCAGTACAAGGATTACAAGCTGACCATTGAGTATGAAGGCGCCCACCATCGGACGTCCGAGCAGTTGGCTCGGGATATTCAACGTGCGGAGCAGACTGCCGCGATAGGTTGGCTGGAACGGCGGGTCTCCAAAGAAGACATGCACGGGGACGCACGGTCAGCCGTTTCCAAGATCCGGACGGCGCTGCGGTCCCAGGGCTGGCGACCCTGAGAAGTCAAGACGGAAACGAAAAGTCGGCAGGCGCCCTTTTCACGGCTGAAAAGGGCGCCTGCTGAATAGTCGACGCGGAGGTCGTACAGGAACTACGCGAAGTACTTCGGCAGCGTTCCCTCGTGCGCTTCCTTCAGCTCGGCCAGCGGCACGGAGAATTCGCTCTGGAAGTCCAGTGCGCCGTTCTCGGTGTCCACCACGCCGATGCGCATGAACGGGAAGCCCCGCGCGCCGCACATGTCCTTGAAGCGGACTTCTTCGCTGCGGGCCACGGAGACAACGGCGCGTGCCTGGGACTCGCTGAACAGCAGGGTGAACAGGTCAACGCCGTCGCGCTCACAGACCTCGCCCAGGCCGATCCGGGCACCGACGCCGAAGCGCAGGGCCATTTCGGACAGTGCGGCGGCCAGTCCGCCTTCGGAGATGTCATGCGCCGCGTCGATCATGCCGTCGCGGGAGGCGTTGATCAGCAGCTCGCCCAACAGCTTCTCGACGGCCAGGTCGACTGCCGGCGGCTTGCCGCCCAAGTGTCCGCGCAGGTTGGCCCATTCGGAGCCGTCCAGCTCGTCATGGGTGGTGCCCATCAGGTAGATCGCCTGTCCGTCCTCGCGCCAGCCCGACGGCGTGCGGCGGGCGACGTCGTCGAACTTGCCCAGCATGGCCACGACCGGCGTCGGGTGGATCGGGGTGGAGCCGGTCTGGTTGTAGAGGGACACGTTGCCGCCGGTGACCGGGACGCCCAGTTCCATGCAGCCGTCGGAGAGGCCGCGGATCGCTTCGGCCAGCTGCCACATGACATCAGAGTCTTCGGGCGAGCCGAAGTTCAGGCAGTCGGACACGGCCATCGGCACGGCACCGGTGGTGGCGACGTTCCGGTAGGCCTCCGCCAGGGCCAACTGCGCTCCCTGGTAGGGGTCCAGGAAGGTGTAGCGGCCGTTCGCGTCGGTGGCCAGCGCGACCCCGAGGCCGGTCTCCTCATCCACGCGGACCACGCCGGCGTCGTCGGGCATGGCCAGTGCGGTGTTGCCGCCCACGTAGCGGTCGTACTGGTTGGTCACCCAGTCCTTCGAGCACATGTTCGGCGAAGCCATCAGTTCCAGCACGGCTGCCTTCAGGTCCTCGGCGCTGGCCGGGACCTCAGCGCCGGCGGCGGAGCCCCGGAAGCTGTCTGCCTGAAGCTTGTCCTGCCATTCCGGGCGGGCGTAGGGGCGGTTGTAGACCGGACCCTCGTGGGCGACGGTGCGCGGGTCGACGTCGACAATGGTCTCGCCGTCCCACTTGATCACCAGGCGGCCGGTGTCGGTGACCTCACCGAGCCAGGAGTACTCCACGGCCCACTTGGCCATGACGGCCTCGAAGGCTTCGACGTTCTCCGGGGAGACCACGGCCATCATGCGTTCCTGCGACTCGGACATCAGGATTTCGCCCGGGGTCAGGGTCGGATCGCGCAGCAGCACCGAGGTCAGCTCAACGTCCATGCCGCCGTCGCCGTTGGACGCCAGTTCCGAGGTGGCGCAGGAAATGCCTGCCGCGCCCAGGTCCTGAATGCCCTCGACCAGGGAACCCTTGAACAGTTCCAGGCAGCACTCGATCAGCACCTTCTCCGCGAACGGGTCGCCGACCTGGACCGCGGGGCGCTTGGAGGGCTTGGTGTCGTCGAAGGACTCCGAGGACAGGATGGAGGCGCCGCCGATGCCGTCGCCGCCGGTACGGGCGCCGAACAGCACCACCTTGTTGCCCTTGCCGGAGGCGTTGGCCAGCCGGATGTCCTCGTGGCGCATGACGCCCACGGCCAGCGCGTTCACCAGCGGGTTGCCCTGGTAGACGGAGTCGAAGACGACCTCGCCGCCGATGTTCGGCAGCCCCAGCGAGTTGCCGTAGCCGCCGATGCCGGCGACCGCACCGTGGACCACGCGGGCGGTATCCGGGTGGCCGATCGCGCCGAAGCGCAGCGGGTCCATCACGGCCACCGGGCGGGCGCCCATGGAAATAATGTCGCGCACGATGCCGCCGATGCCGGTGGCGGCACCCTGATAGGGCTCCACCATGGTGGGGGAGTTGTGCGACTCGATCTTGAAGGTCACGGCCCAGCCGTCACCCAGGTCGGTCACGCCGGCATTCTCGCCGATGCCCACCAGCATGTGCTTCTTCATGTCCTCGGTGACCTTGTCGCCGAACTGGCGCAGGTGGACCTTCGACGACTTGTAGGAGCAGTGCTCGGACCACATCACCGAGTACATGGCCAGCTCGGCGGCGGTGGGCCGGCGGCCCAGCACCTTGACGACCTCGTCGAACTCGTTCTGCTTCAGGCCCAGCTCGGCCCAGGGCATCTCCGTGTCAGGGGTTTGCGCAGCATGCTCTACCGTGTCGATGTTGAACTGGCGCCCCTCGACGCGTTCCACGGCGTCGGCGGCCTGACCGAAGCTCTGGACGTGTTCATTGCGGACCTCGTCGGGAGTCTCCAGCCGGGTGGAGGCGCTGGTCTCCATTCGCTCGCTGGCGCTCGCTTGGTCGACCACAGGGTTGTTGTTAGTCATTACTTGGCACCTGCAACAATCTTCGTCAAAACTGAGGTGAAAATCCCCAGGCCGTCGGTGCCGCCGCGCAGGGCAACGTCGCCGAAAGCGGAGGAATCGGGGCCGAAGCCGGCTTCAACGGCGTGCTCGGGGTGCGGCATCAAGCCCACCACGTTGCCGGCCGCATTGCTGATGCCGGCAATGTCGCGCCGCGAGCCGTTCGGGTTCCCATCCACGTAGCGGAACACCACGCGGTTCTCCGCTTCCAGTTCGTCCAACGTCTTCTCGTCCGCGACGTACTGGCCGTCCTGGTTCTTCAGCGGCACCACAATCTCGGCGCCGGCCTCGTACTGGCTGGTCCAGGCGGTGGCGTTGTTCTCCACCCGCAACCGCTGGTCGCGGCAGAGGAAGTGCAGGTGGTTGTTCTTGATCATCGAACCCGGCAGCAGGTGCGCCTCGGTCAGCACCTGGAAGCCGTTGCAGATACCCAGCACCGGCAGGCCGCCCCCGGCGCCGTCGACAATCTGGTCCATCAGCGGCGCGAACCGGGAGATGGCGCCGGCGCGCAGGTAGTCGCCGTAGGAGAAGCCGCCAGGGATGATCACGCCGTCCACGCCCTGCAGGTCATGGTCGCCGTGCCACAGGCTGACCGCGGTGCCGCCGGCAATCCGGACCGCGCGGGCCGCGTCGCGGTCGTCCAGCGTGCCGGGGAAGGTGACGACGCCGATGCGCGCACCGGAGAGGCCGGCGTCGGGCGCCGGGGAAAAATCGCCGATCAGGGGGGTCTCCGTCATTATTCGCCGGCCCCGATGGTCGCCTCGGTGATGACCTCCACCCGCGTGACGTCTTCGATCACGGGGTTGGAAAGCAGGGTGGTGGCGGCGTGGCGGGCCTGGTCCAGGATTTCCTGGGTGACCTCACCGTCGACCACCAGTTCGAAGCGCTTGCCCTGACGGACCTCGCTGAACCCGGTCTGGCCCAGGCGGTTCAGTGCGCCGAGAATGGCTTTGCCCTGCGGATCAAGGATTTCGGGCTTGGGCATGACATCAACAACGATCCGGGGCATCCGGTCACTCCTGTGCTTGGATTGTGCTCTTCAAACGAAGCGAGGCGCGCGGAATCCAGTGCAGAATCAGTCCAACAATCGGTGCCGTCTCACGCTGACCAGCGCTCCGCGAGCTTGCGGGATCCATTCTACCGGCATCCGGAGGTGCGAATTTTACGGGACGACGGCGGTGAAAGCGGCCAACACCGTGCCGTTGTTCCGCTGGGCTCGTAGCATGAATGCCATGAAGGAGAAGCCGCAGTCCATGCTGTTGCCCATCCTGGCCGCCGTGGTGCTGGCCGGTCTCGGGCGGATGGTGATCCAGAGGATCCGGGAAGACCGGCGGGCGGCGGGGGCCGCACGTGAGGACCTCGGCCAAAAGGTGAGCGAAGTCATGCGCGGTCGCCGCTGACAACGGCACCCTGAACTTGGTCTGCACCAACCCAGAGGCCCAGACGGTCGCTCGGGAACGCCTGGCGGTCTAGCCGAACGCCCGGCGGTCTGGCCGACGCCATGCGGTCTGGCTGAGGCCCGGCGGTCTGGCCGACGCTCGGGGGTCTAATCGACCACCCAGATGTCCAGCCGGACCTGGGCGGGGAGCCTGGTGCCGCTGCCCACCAAAATCCGTGACGAGAGCCAGCTCCATTCCGGTCCCCCGGCCAGAGCACGGGGAGAACAGCGGAAGTAGATCCGCTCCGGGGGAACGGGTTCGTTGCGGACCAGTGCGGCGATGTCTTCGGGCGAACCGCTGCGGATGCCGAAGTTGTTGATGTAGATGCGTTCGCCGGAGTCGGTCTCGATGGCGTATTTGGCTTCGAGCTCGGTCGTGGTGGATGACCGCAGCAGCTGGAAGTCGGCGCCGCCGGCCAGCACTCGGCCGTTGAGCTTGGGCCCGGAAACGGTGCCGCCGGTGATCGGGATAATGCGGCGGATGCCTTCGGCGGTTTCGCCGACTTCGATCGGTTCGGCTACTTCTACCGCGATGCTGGCCAGGAAGGTCAGGCCAGGGGCAGTGGGCTCTTGCTGTAGGCTGCCTGGTTGTTCAATGGCGCCTTCGGCTGATTGCAAAGTCATGTATCGAGGTTATCCATGTCCGCTTCAGCTGCCCATGGATGTTTTTCCGCCATGTGATGTCGGAAAAAAGTCGTTGAACTATTCAACTATTCGGGCTCAGATGAATGGAGTGACCACGACCACACAAGGAGTCAGCATGACCGAGACCACTGCCGTTCCGGCGAGAGCCCCGCAGCGCCACCGGCGCAAAGACTTGCTGGCAGTTAACATCGGCAACGCCCTTGAATGGTTTGACTGGAACATCTACGCGATTTTCGCGCCCTTTTTTGCAGCGCAGTTCTTTGTCTCCGGTGATCCGGTCTCCAGCCTGCTTTCTACCCTCGCGGTCTTTGCCGTTGGATTCCTCATGCGTCCGGTGGGGGGATGGGTGTTCGGACGTATCGCAGACGAGAAGGGGCGCCGCTTCAGCCTGACTCTTGCCATCCTGCTGGCAGCGGCCGGCAGCCTGATGATTGCCATTGCGCCCACGTTCGAATCGGTAGGCGCCTTTGCCGGCGTTGTGCTTCTGCTGGCCCGCCTGCTGCAGGGGCTCTCCCACGGCGGCGAAACGGGTTCAGCGTTCACATATCTGGCGGAGATGGCCCCGCCGGCCAAGCGTGGACTCTGGTCGAGCACGCCCTGGCTGGGTGTGGGACTGGGCACCATGCTTGCCACCGGGCTGGGTGTCTTGCTGACTGCCGTGCTGACGGACGCGCAGATGACCGAGTTCGGCTGGCGCATTCCGTTCGCTGTCGGCGCGCTGTTGGGGCTGTACGCCATCTATATCCGCAGGACCATGACCGAATCCGAGGTCCACACGCAGGCCAAGGCGCAGGACGGCGGCCGCAAGCCAAGCTTCACTGACGTGATGCGGGAGCTGCGTCGCGAACGTCGAGGGCTGTTGCAGATCATTGGCCTGACCATCAGCGGGGTCGTGGCGTTCTACACCTGGTTCATCTTCGCTCCCGGTTATGCTGTCCGGTCCTACGGGATGGACCCGAACGCTTCGCTGGTTGCCGGGCTGCTGGGGCAGGCAGTGTTCCTGGCCGCGATTCCGGTCATGGGGTGGTTGTCCGACAAATGGGGCCGTCGGCGCGTACTGATGATCTTTGCGGCAGGTTTCGTGGTCTGTGCATTTCCGCTGGAATGGCTGCTCAATGGCCACCCGCTGTCTCTTTTCGCCACCATGGCCATCGGATCGGTGCTGTTGGCCGCGAACTGCGCACCGCTGGGGGCTGTCTTTGCGGAACTGGTGCCTACGCGTCTGCGGGCCACCATTATTGGCGTAGGCTACGCGACCTCCGGTGCAGTCTTCGGTGGCACCGCGCCGTATTTGAACACCTGGCTGTCCAGCATCAACATGCATTGGATGTTTGTCATCTACATGGTTATCTTGTGCCTGATCAGCGTCTTCGTTATCGTCCGCATGCCGGAGACCAAGGGCGTGCAGTTGCGCTAACAACCCGGCCCTGTCCGGAGAAGGATCCCGGACAATGCATAAGTTCACCCTGCGCCAACTCGAATACTTCCGGGCTGTCGCCTTGCACGGCTCTATCTCCGCCGCGGCGGAGATAGAGATGGTGTCTAGATCGTCAATCTCCGCCGCGCTGGACGACTTGGAACGCGCCATGGGAAGCACCTTGGCCATCAGGACCAAGGCGCAGGGAGTCGTGCTGACAGCCAATGGCCACGACGTGCTGCGCCGAGTTCAGGCCATCTTGCGGGAGACCAACGAACTGGCCCAGCTCGGCAATGAAACCGAACTGCAGGGCACCCTGACCATCGGGTGCTTTCCCTCGCTGGCGCCCACGGTGATTCCGCGGTTGTGGCAAGAGTTCGCCCAACTGCATCCCAACGTCACGCTCGACGTCGTCACGGCAGGGCGCGCGGAACTGGTGCGCCTGGCGGAGCAAGGCATGATCGATCTGGCCATCGCCTACAACCTGCACTCGTTCGATCAACTGGAGACGGCGGCCCTCTACGACACGGTCATGCATGCCATTGTCGCCGCCGGCCACTCATTGGCAGCCGATGGCATGGTCCGTGCGGAGGATCTGGCAGGTGAACCGCTGCTGCTGATGGACCTATCACCCAGCTCCGAGGACATCCTCGGCTACTTCTCGGCGCTTGGCCTAACGCCGAAAATCGGTTTGCGCACTTCACAGTTCGAATTCATCCGATCCTTGGTTGCTCGGAGAATCGGTTACTCGATGTTCATCCAGCGGCCCAAGGCGGATACCAGTTATGAGGGATTGCCTATTCAAGCCGTGAGGATCCTCCCAGAACCTCCGCTTGAGCGGGCGTGCATTGGCTGGCTCAGCGGCCAGCGGCCCACCCGCCGTGCGGCGGCATTCGTTGACCTTGCCGTGAGCAGGGCGGAAGAGTTGAAGCCCTTAGCCCTCTGATCAGGCCTCGCCGGCGCGGCTGCCGAGCAGGGCTTGCATGCTGTTCCATTCCGAGATCTTGCAGCCGTCGGTCAAGGAGAATTGCTTATCCACTTCGCGGCCGCTGATCGTTCCGGTGACCCTGGCCTGCTGGGGTCCGCCGTATTGCTGGGTGCAAATGCGGTTCCGATCGGGCAGTTCGAAGAAGACCTTTTCCCCGTGCTTGGTCAGCGCAGCGCACGCGGCGTCGGCGTCGCGGACGGTGGAGCCGTCGGCGGGCTGGCTGTCTTTGCAGACCAGTTTCCGCTCGACCCGGGCATCGCTGCCGGCCGAGGTCAGCACGATGGTCAGATCAGCATCCATGGCGGTTCCTTCCTCGGTGGTCGGTGGCGTTGACTCGGAGGGTGCCCCGGGTGAACCCGACCCGGGTGAGGCTGTCCCGGGGGAGGCCGGAGTGGTGATCCCGGGCGAGGGAGCCGGCTGGTTGCCCTGGCCACAGGCCGCGAGCGACGGCGCGGCGAGCAGGCCGATGATGAGCGCGGCGGCTGGTAGCCCTCGGGTCCGCCGCGGGGCCGAACGTCGTGATCTCAACGCCATGATCATTCCTCCGCTCTCATGTTCCCAGTGTTGCCGGCCCCATCAAAGGTGCTACGCGAAATTCACGTCCGCCCCGCCGTCGAGGTGCTCCGCGAAACGAGCGTCCGCCCCGCCGTCGAGCAGGTCCAGCGCGTCCAGCAGCCGTCCGCGCAGCACCTGCGCCTCGGCGGCGAAGGCCCGCTGGGCCGCCACGTACTGTGCCCGACCTTCGGTGGTCTCGATCCGCACCGGTTCGTAGCCCCAACCGGACAGGTCGTACGGGGAGGCCTTCATGTCCAGTTCGCGGATCCGCCAGGACAGCTCGAAGCAGTCCATCACCAGTTCGCTGGGCAGCGCGGGCGCCAGCTTGTACGCCCACTTGTACAGGTCCATGTTGGCGTGCAGGCAGCCGGGCTGTTCCAGCTGCCGCTGGTTCTCGCGGGTGGGCCGCAGCGTGTTCAGCGGAACGGCCTGCGGCGTATAGAACCGGAAGGCGTCAAAGTGCGAGCAGTTGATCCGGCTGCCTTCCACCACCCGGTCCGTGCCCTCGGCGCCGAGCCGCAGCTCCAGATAATCGTGCCGGACGCCGTTGAGCTGCGATTTGTACGCCATGGCCCACTCGTGCAGACCGAAGCAGCCGAACCGCGCCGGCCGCGCTGCGGCACCGGCCAGGATGTCCCGCGAGAACGCCACGGCGGTTCCCCGCGCCGCCAGGAAAGCCTCCGCATCAAAGGTGACGGCACCGCCGTCATGCTCCAGACCTGCCGAGCGGCACTCCGCGGCAGTCAGTTCACGGTAGAACTTCCAGCCGAGGCGCTCGCGGGCGGCCGCACCCGTCAACACCACGCCCGCGCCCGGATGCCAGCGCAGCAGTTGGCCCGGCTTGAGGCTGTAGTAGGTGAAGAGGAAGTCTTCCACCGGGTGCTTCAGCCCGGCGGAGCGGCGCTGCAGGTACGGCTCGGTGAATCGCGCGGCGCGGTCGTGGTGGGCCTGGGCGCGCGGCAGCCACAACTCCGGTTCAAGAACCCGGGGCCGGTCGAGGAGGGCCTGCTGCGCCATGGCTCCATTGTCCCAGCAGCAGCGGCAGATTGGCACCGGCTAAATGGCCAGCGCTTATAGCACCGCAGGCCGCTGCCGGAAAGACCCGGCGTGACTATCGGAAAAGACGCACCCAAAAAAGGTGAAACAGTTCTTTCAGATCGGCCGTTACGGTACTTTTAGTTTCACAGGTGCACCAATGTGGCTGTTGTCACAGTTGGGGGAGGGGGCCGGCCTCGCACGCCGGAACGTCCAATACCCTGCGCGGCCGTTCACCGCGCGGGGTACAGCATTCGGTTGCGCCTGGGGCCGGACCAAAGCGGTCGGGCTCACCGGATGAAAGGCGTCACCGCTTATGACCAAGCAAAGCAGCAGCTTTGTGCGCCGGCAGGGAATGCGATCTGCCGCAGCACTCGCACTGGGGATCCCGCTGATCCTCTCCGGGCTGGCCGGCCCGGCCGCGGCCGCACCCGCCAACCTCCCGCGCACCATCACGTCCAACCCGGATGGACAGCAGGCCATCTACGAGGACGGCCGCTACATCGTGATGCTGGATTCCGATCCGCTGGCAACCTATGAAGGCGGTGTGGCCGGCATCGAGGCCACCAAGCCAGCCAAAGGCGAGAAGCTGAACGCCAGCACCGCTCACGCCAAGAAGTACCGCGCGCACCTGGCCAGCAAGCAGGACGACGTCGCTGCCTCCGAAGGCGTGAAAATCCAGAAGAGCTTCACGACGGCGGTGAACGGCTTCGTGGCCGAGCTGACCGGACTACAGGCGGCGGAGCTGGCCAAGAAGCCCGGCGTCGTGGCGGTGGCTCCGGACGAGCAGCACCAGCCCGACTACGCCAGCACCGACTACCTGAACCTGCCCGGCCGCGACGGCGCCTGGGCCGAGCAGTACGGCGGCGCGAAGAACGCCGGCAAGGGCACCGTGGTCGGCGTCATCGACACCGGCTACTACCCGGAGAGCGAGTTCCTGGCCGGCGAAGAGGTCAAGCCGCTGCGCGGCAAGGCCAAGGTCGGCGAGCCGTACCTGACCGCCGAGGGCAAGATCGCCATGCTCAAGGCTGACGGCACTATGTTCATGGGCGAGTGCCAGCCGGGCCAGGCAGGCTCCGGCTTCGACGGCACCGAATGCAACTCCAAGGTGCTCAGCGCCCGCTACTACGCCGACGACTTCCTGCGGACCGTCCCGGTGCAAGACCGGCACCCGAAGGAGTCCATCTCC
Source organism: Arthrobacter sp. CAU 1506 (assembly GCF_005047635.1). Lineage (GTDB taxonomy): Bacteria > Actinomycetota > Actinomycetes > Actinomycetales > Micrococcaceae > Crystallibacter. Next base: position 52,845 of record NZ_SUKC01000008.1, read on the forward strand.
CCGCTGGACATCGCCAGCCACGGCACCCACACGGCCACCACCGCCGCCGGCAACAGCGAGGTGGCGCAGACGGTGGACGGCCGCGACTTCGGCACCGGCCACGGCGTGGCGCCCGCCGCCAAGGTTGCCGTCTACAAGATCTGCTGGGGGGACAACGACGAAGCCACCGGCGGCTGCTACACCTCCGCCTCCGTGAGTGCGATCGAACAGGCCATCCTGGACGGCGTGGACGTGCTCAACTACTCCATCTCCGGCAACAACGACTCGGTGCTGGACCCGGTGTCGGTGGCGTTCCTGAGCGCCGCCGAGGTGGGCATCTTCGTTTCCGCCTCCGCCGGCAACGCCGGCCCGGCCCCCACCACCGTCAACCACAGCGCACCGTGGGTGACCACGGTTGCCGCCAGCACGTTCTCCAACGAACTGCAGGGCACGGTGGAACTGTCCGACGGCACCAAGTACCGCGGCACGTCCATCATGAACCGCGAGGTTCCGCAGTCCAGCCTGATCCTGTCCGCCGAGGCCGGCGCGGCAGGCGCCACCGCCGACGAGGCAAGGCTCTGCTACCCGGGCAAACTCGACCCGGCCAAGGTTGACGGCAAGATCGTGGTCTGCGACCGCGGCGTGAATGCCCGTGCGGACAAGTCCGTGGCGGTGAAGGAGGCCGGCGGCGTCGGCATGGTGCTGGTGAACGTGGTGCCCGGATCGCTGGATCTGGACCTGCACGCTGTGCCCACCGTCCACATCGACGACCCGTCCATCAAGGACAAGGTGGCCGCCGATCCGGCGTTGACCGCTGCGCTGCGCAACAAGGACACCACCGGCCTGGCCGGTAGCCCGGTCCCGCAGGTCGCCGCCTTCTCCTCGCGCGGTCCGTCCACCGCGGTGGACTCCAACCTGCTCAAGCCTGACGTTGCCGCCCCGGGCGTGAACGTGCTGGCCGGCGTTTCCCCGGTCCTTGGCGGCGAGACCAACGGCTTCATGTCCGGCACCTCGATGGCCGCCCCCCATGTTGCCGGCCTGGGTGCGCTGCTGCTGGCCGAGAACCCCCAGTGGTCGCCGGCCACGGTGAAGTCGGCCATGATGACCACCGCCGGTGAGCTGGTGAACGAGGACGGCACGGTGAACGAAGACCGCTTCGCCACCGGCGCCGGCCACGTGGATACCGCGCGGATGGGCGACCCGGGCCTGGCCTACGACGCCAACGTCAATGACTGGCTGGGCTTCATCCAGGGCACCGGCCTGGACCTGGGACTGAAGAAGAAGGAAACCATCCAGTCCAAGGACCTCAACGTCCCGTCCTTCGCCCTCGGACAGCTGGCCGGCACGGTCACGGTGGAGCGCACGCTCACGGCCCTGGAAGCCGGTACCTACACGGTGGACGTGGACCTGCCCGGCGTGGCCGTCAAGGTCTCCCCGAAGAAGCTGAGCTTCGCGAAGCCCGGCCAGGAGCGCAAGTTCAAGGTCACCTTCGAAAACGTCAACGCCCCGCTGGACAAGTTCGCCATGGGCTCGCTGGTCTGGACGGAAGAGGGCAAGCGCGGCAAGGGCAGCAACCAGCGCACGGTGGCTTCACCCATCGCCGTCCGGCCGGTCACGGCCGTGGCTCCGGCCAGTATCGCCTTCACGTCCGACGCCGGCGACGGCACCGGCTCGTTCAAGGTCACCTCGGGCACCAACTCGCCCATCGATCTGGCGGTCGAGGGCCTGGCCAAGTCCAATGCCACCGACGTGGAGAAGGTTCCCGGCCAGCCGGCCGTGATCGGTTCCAACGGCAGCACCGGCTTCGCCCCGCAGGCCGTGCCGGCAGGTGCCACGTTGGCGCAGTTCGCCATCAACGCGGCGGATGCCGGAGCGGATTGGGATCTGCACGTGCTCACTCCCGCCGGCACGGTGATCTCCGCCGCCACGGCATCGGCCAGCGAGTCACTGGTGATCAACAATCCAGCGCCGGGCACGTACTACGCGATCGCGCACCTGTACTCCAGCCCGGACGGCAAGGCCAGCAAGGGCACCATCAACACGGTGGCGCTCAGCGGTGATTCCGAGAACCTGACCCTCAGCCCGGATCCGCTGAAGCTGCGCAACGGCAAGACCGGCACGGTGCAGGCCGCCTGGTCCGGCTTGAAGCCCGGCAACTGGGTGGGCCTGGTGAAGTTCAGCGACGGCGCCTCCACGGCAGTGACCGTCAATGTCACTGGCGACGGCAGCGTGGCGCAGGAGCCGGCAGCTGAAGGCGGCGCGGTGATTGTCGACGGCGGTGCCTCCCAGCAGCCGGAGCAACGCTCCGGCCGGTAACGGCGGCGGTTCCTCGCAACCTCGCGAGGACATGAAGAAGGCGGCCGGTGGGTTGGACCACCGGCCGCCTTCGCTGTCTCCGCGGGCTTCCGCCGACCTGCCCTTCAGGCCCGGTCGTGGCCTCCGGCTTCCTGCGCTGCCCCGGCATGCCCAGCACCCCCGGCGTCCTGCGCGGCCGCGATCAGGGCATGCATCGTGGCGTTCAGGTCCCGCAACTGCTCCCGTTCCAGGCCCAGCCGCGAGAGCATAGTTCCCGGCACGGCCAGGGCCTGCTCGCGCAGCGCAACGCCGGCATCCGTCAAGCCCACGGCCAGCGCCCGCTCGTTGCCTTCCATCCGCTCCCGGGTCACCAGCCCGGCCTGCTCCAGCCGTTTGAGCATGGGGGAGAGTGTGGCCGGTTCCTGCTGAAGTGCCTCGGATAGGTCCTTGACCATCCGCGGGCTCTGCTCCCAGAGAGCCAGCATCACCAGGTACTGCGGGTGGGTGATGCCCAGCTTCTCGAGCACGGGTTTGTACGAAGCCACCACACTCCGAGAGGCCACCGACAGCGCGAAACACAGCTGGTGCTCCAGCAGCAGGTCTTCTGTTGTTCCCGCTGTCACGGCCATCACTCCCGATTGGTTAGTGCACTAATTGTTCGTCCCCTATTATGGATACGAACGCCCGCGGAGTCCACCGGGCACCGGAAGAAGGATCACGCACATGGCCGAGAAGAAGTCCCGCGTCAACGCGTTCATGCGGGCGACCGGCAAGTTCCGCTGGGTCTTCGGCCCGGCGCAGAAGAGCGGCGTCGACCATCCCATGACCGAGGAGAACAAGGCCCTGCTCAAGCAGCGCGAGGCCGAAGCGTCGCAGTGGGAAACGGTCACTCGGGCCGACGGCAGCACCTACATCGTGCCGAAGAAGCGGTCCTAGGAATCTGACGACCCAACGCGGGCCCGGGCGGGCTGTTCGCCGCCCAAAACTCTGTTTTTCCGTACCGCTGCTCGTTACACTGATGCCACGGATTCTTCCGAGCAAGAGGTGATTTAGATGGCTGGGAATTCGCGTTTCATGAACCGATTCATGCGTGCCACGGAGAAGGCGGCAAAAGTGTGGGGTCCGGCGGACCGGATCGATGCGGATTCCCCGGTGGTCCACCGGCACGACGCCTCGGAGAAGGCCTCGGAGGAACAGTTGTCGCAGATCGAAGTGGAGCGGGAAGCCGGCCACTCGTACGCGTACCGCAGGCCAGCGAAGCCTGAAGCCTGAGCCGCCGGAAGTGGCGTCCGCGCACTTCAACAGTCGCCGGGACAGGCGGCGTGGCGACGGCGGTGCGCACCGCCGTCGTTGTTCCCCCAATTGACGAACGCCTGCCCGCCATGCGGAGCGAGCGGCGCCAGCCAGCCCCGGCCGAACCCATGCCAGCGGCCAGTTCCCATCGAGAAGTCAGCAGGCGCCCTTCCCAAGGCTGGGAAGGGCGCCTGCTGATCAGTCGATCCGGTAGGTCTGCTGAGCCCGTGGTTGGCCGAGCCCGCGGCTAACCGACGGGAGCGGCAGGTCAGCGGCCAGTGCCGCCGTAGACCGTGGCTTCCTCGTCGGTGTCCAGGCCGAACGCAGCATGCACCGCGCGGACGGCGGTATCCAGCAGGTCGGCGTGCGTGACAATCGAGATGCGGATCTCGGAGGTGGAGATCATGTCCACGTTCACGCCGGCCTTGTGCAGGGCCTCGAAGAACTTGTAGGAGACGCCCGGGTTGGAGCGCATGCCCGCGCCGATCAGCGAGAGCTTGCCAACGTTCTCGTTGTAGAGGATGCCCTCGAAGCCCACCACATCCTGTGCCGCATTGAGCGCGTCCAGGGCTTCCTTGCCTTCCACCATGGGCAGCGTGAAGGAGATGTCCGTCTTGCCGGTGCCGCGGGTGGAGATGTTCTGCACGATCATGTCGATGTTCGAGTGCGCGCCTGCCACGATGCCGAAGATTTCCGCCGCCTTGCCGGGAATGTCCGGCACGCCCAAGATGGTGACCTTGGCTTCGGAGCGGTCGTGGGCAACGCCGGAGATGATGGGCTGTTCCAAGGGTTCTCCCTCTTGAATCTTGATCTTGTCGTCGGGGTTGGGCAGCACCCAGGTCCCCTCGTTGGTGCTGAAGGACGAGCGCACGTGCAGCTTCACGCCGAAGCGGCGGGCGTACTCGACGCAGCGCAGGTGCAGGATCTTGGAGCCGGAGGCGGCCATCTCCAGCATCTCTTCGCTGGAGATGGTGTCGATCTTCTTGGCGCTGTGCACCACGCGCGGATCGGCCGTGTACACGCCGTCCACATCGGTGTAGATCTCGCAGACGTCGGCGCCCAGGGCCGCCGCCAGTGCCACCGCGGTGGTGTCCGAGCCGCCGCGGCCCAGCGTGGTGATGTCGTTGCTCTCCCGGCTGATGCCCTGGAAGCCGGCCACAATGGCGATCTCGCCTCGTTCAATGGTGGTCAGCACCCGGTGCGGCGAGACGTCGATGATCCGCGCCTTGCCGTGAATGGCGTCGGTGACCATGCCGGCCTGGCTGCCCGTGAAGGACTGCGCGCGGGAGCCGAACTCCTGGATGGCCATGGCCAGCAAGGACATGGAGATGCGTTCGCCGGCGGAGAGCAGCATGTCCATTTCGCGCGCGCTGCTGTGGGAGGAGACCTGGTTGGCCAGGTCAAGCAGTTCGTCGGTGGTATCCCCCATGGCGGACACGACGACCACCACTTGGTTGCCGGCAGCCTGGGTATCGACCACGCGTTGGGCCACGCGCTTAATACCCTCGGCGTCCGAGACTGAGGAACCGCCAAACTTCTGCACTATCAGGCTCATGTGGGCTCTAAACAACTCCTGGGTTGGGCCCGGACGGTGCCGCGCAACGCGGACGGCCGGGCTTATGGAAGGCTGCCGCGGGTCCTGGCTGCGGACGCGGCGCGGCAGGGCAATTCTAACGCTGCATCAGGGGCGGCAGAGAATGCGGCCGGTCAGTGTGACTGGCCTTGGTCATAACGACCCCGGTGCCTCACCTAAGTGCCGCACGGCGCCGGCGTCGCGCTGTCACCCCCGTCCGGGGGGATCGAGTGTACGGATATGGCCCGCTTCCGGACGCCGGACGGGCCATATCCGTACACTCCTTTCGGCTAGCGGATGGCTGGCCGGCGGCCTAGCGGGTGCCGAGCCGGCGGCTTAGCGGGTGCCGATCTGGTCCTCCGCGTTGCCGAGGACGGCGTGCAGGAACGACTGCGTCCGTTCGTGCTGCGGGTTGGTGAACATGACCTCGGGCGTGGCCTCTTCAACCACCTTGCCGCCGTCGAACATCATCACCCGGTTGGAGACGTCGCGGGCGAACTGCATCTCATGCGTGACGATCAGCATGGTGATGTCGGTGGTGGCGGCGATGTGCCGCAGGATCCCCAGCACTTCGCCCACAATCTCCGGGTCCAGTGCCGAGGTGACCTCGTCCAGCAGCAGGATCTCCGGATCCATCGCCAGCGCACGAGCAATCGCCACCCGCTGCTGCTGGCCGCCGGAGAGCTCCAGCGGGTGCGCGTCCGCCTTATCCGGGAGCCCCACGCTCTCCAGCAGTTCCATGGCGCGGGCGGTCGCCTCTTCCTTGGACTGGCCCAGTACGTGCACCGGCGCTTCGATGATGTTCTCCAGCACACTCATGTTGGGGAACAGGTTGAACTGCTGGAACACCATGCCGATCCGCTTGCGGATCTGCTTCTGTGCCTTCTCGCCCAGCTCCACCCGCTTGCCGCCGCGCTCCTCGTGGGTGAGGGGCTCGCCGTCGATGTAGATGAATCCGCCGCTGAGGTCCTCCAGCGTCATCACCAGGCGCAGGATGGTGGTCTTGCCGGAACCGCTGGGGCCGATCAGGGTCACGCGGTCACCCTTGGCGACTTCAAAGTTCAGGTCCTTCAGCACCACGTTGTCGCCGAACCGCTTCTCCACGTTCTCGAACTTGATGGCGGGAACGGTGGCCGCGGTGGCGGGTGCGGGGACGGTCTCGGGTTCAGTAGTTGTAGGCAAGGCGCTTTTCCAATCTGGAGATGAGCAGGGAGGTCGGGTAGCTGGCCAGCAGGAAGATCACGCCGGCCAGGGTGATGGCCTCCATATATCTGAAGTGGTTGCCACCGAAGGTCAGGCCCGCGCGGACCATTTCCACCACGCCGATGGTCAGCAGGAACGGGGTGTCCTTGAACATCGAGATGGCGTAGTTGCCCAACGCCGGAACGGTGGCACGCAGGGCCTGCGGGATGATTACGGCAATCCAAGTGCGCGACTTGGACATGGACAGTGCCTTGGTGGCCTCCCACTGGCCCTTGGGCACGGACTCGATGCCGGCCCGGTAGACCTCTGCCATGTAGGTGGAGTAGTGGATGCCGAAGACCGCGATGCCGATGACGATCGCGTCAACGCTCAGGAACGTCCAGTAGGCGAAGAGCAACTGCACCACGATCGGCGTCATGCGGATGAAGTCGCCGATGAAGTTGATGACCACCGCCACCGGTTTGGGCACGGACATCCGCAGGATCGCGATGACCAGCCCGAGCACGGCGGCAATGGCGGTACTGACAACCGTTACCAGCAGCGTCACCTTCAGGAACGCAAGCAACAGTTCCGGGAGGACGGCGTAGGCGGCGTCCCAATCCCATAATTCGTTCATCAGCCCCTACCTCCTTCCGCTGCAACAGTGGTCTCCGGCGCCTTCAAGCTGAGGGTTTCGCGCAGCGAGTCGCCGCGGCCCAACTTGTGCTTGGCCTGGACCTCAAGGCCGTTCATCATCAGCGTCAGGATGTAGGCCAGCACAAAGTAGATGACCAGGCTGACGCCGTAGGCGAAGAAGGTATTGGTGTCCTGGCGCAATTGCTCGGTGTGGTAGGTCAGGTCGGCCAGCGTAATGAAGCTGACGATGGCCGTGCCCTTGAGCATGTGGATCAGGTAGTTGGTCAACGACGGGATCATCAGGGCCCAGGCCTGCGGGAAGATGATCCGGCGCATCCGCTGCGTCTTGGACAGGCTCAGCGCCGTCGTCGCCTCCCACTGGCCGGTGGGCACGGAGTTGATGGAACCGCGCACCACTTCAGCGCAGTAGGCGCCGTAGTTCAACCCCAGCCCCAGGATGCCGCAGACCATCGCGGGAAGGTCCACGCCCAGCTGCGGCAGCACGAAGAAGAAGAAGAACAGCTGCACCACCAGCGAGGTGCCGCGGAAGAATTCGATGAAGGCCCGGCAGATGCCCCGCAAGAAGACGTTGTTCAGGCGGGCACCCAGTCCTAGGACCACCGCAATGACGATCGCCAGCAGGGCACCGCCGAGGGTCAGGAGGAGGGTGATGCCCAAGCCTTCCCAGATCCTCGGCGCCGCCTCAGCCAGCGCTGCAAAATTTGCCTCCATGGGGATGGACTAGCCTGCCGTCCCGGCGCAGAGCTGCTCGGTGGTCAGATCCTTCGGCGGCAGGTTCTCCTCGGTGAAGCCGAATTCGCCGAGCACGTCCACGTAGGTTTCCGGGCTCTCGGTGATCTTGCCGAGCTCCTGGTTGTAGGCATCGATCAGCTCGGTGTCGCCCTTGCGGAATACGGTGCCGCCGGCGCCGATCTGCTCCTGGCCGTCGATGTTGGCCACAAAGGCATCGGTGACCTCGACGCCGGAATCCGGGTTGTTGTCGGCCAGCCAGTTCAGCGAGATCGCGGTCATGGCGAAAGCGTCCGCGCGGCCGGCGGCCACGGTGTCCATGCCGTCCTGAGCGTTGCCCACCGACTGCACGTTGTCGATGCCGAGCTTGTCCGCGTAACCGGCTTCGATGCCGCCGGAGAGCACGGCCAGCTTGACGTCGTCGGCCTTCAGTACGGAATCCATGTCGGTCAGGCCCTTGGGGTTGCCCTCCTTGACCATCAGGGCGGTGGTGTACATGATTTCCGGATCGCTGAACGCGGCCTGTTCGCAGCGCTCGGGCAGGATCGACATGCCGGCGCTGACCAGGTCGAACCGCCCAGCATTCAGCCCGGGAATCAGCGCGTCCCAGTCCACCAGGGCCACCTCGACGTTGTCCACGCCCAGGTTCTTGAAAATCTCCTCGTGCATGGCGATGGTGCCGCCGGTCGGTTCGCCGCCTTCCTGGAAGGAGTAGGGCGCTTCGCCGGCGATACCGACGGTGACGGTGCCTTCGTCCTTAATCTTGGCCAAGGTGTCGCCGGTGGCGGCACCTTCGCCACCCTCGGCGGAGTCGATTTGGCCGTCGCCGCATCCGGCCAGCAGGAGCATGCCCAGAATGCTGGCGCCCGCCAAAGCGGTTCGGGACTTCGTCAGTCGCGCGTTCATCATTTCCTCTTTCGGTCGTGTAATGGGGCGAACCACCCAGCCCACGCCTCTGCGGCGCAACCCAGCCGACCCGACCCGAATTCGGTTGTGACTGTTGACAACGCTAATGAACTTCTGGTCAACATACAATCAGAGAGTCAGCGTGTATGTTTGTCGACAATCAGCAGAAAGCCATAAAAACCCTGCGGACGACCGGGACCCTATGCCGCCGTCCACAGCTGATTACAATTTGGCTACGGGGTGGTTGAACGGCGGTCGCCCGCTGATAAACCAGGCCCCCGCCTGCATCCGAAGCGCCCGGAAGAGTAAGGAACCAGATGCCGCAGAACTCCGCACCGGCCGGTGCGCCGGCTTTCCTGCGGGTGCACCGTCCGTCGACGGTGGACCTGATCGCCACCGAGCTGCGGAACGCCGTCTACTCCGGCGGCCTGCCCGTCGGTTCTCCGCTGCGTGAGGTGGAGATTTCCCGCCAGCTGGGTGTCAGCCGCAGTCCGCTGCGCGAGGCAGCGCAGCGGCTGGTCCAGGAAGGCCTGCTGACCGCCATACCCGGGCAGGGCCTGCGCGTGGCGACGGTCTCCGAGGACCGCCTTCCCGACTTGTTTGAAGCGCGCATCGCCATTGAAACGCACGCCGCCCGGATCCTTATCCGGAACAACGACGCCGGTGCCCTCACCAAGGTGACGGCGGCCTTCGACCAGCTGGTCGAGGCGGTCAAAGGAACGGATGCCCGGACCATCGGCGACGCGGACCTGGACTTTCACTTCGCCCTGGTCGAGGCCGCCGGCAACGGCAGGCTGACCCGCTACATGTCCACGCTGGTGGTGGAAACCCGGCTGGCCAGCTTCAGCAGCAAGGACGGCTACGTGGTGCGCCGGGAAATCACGCCCTCGCACCGCGCCATCATGGCGGCGCTGGAAGCCGGCGACGCCGATGCGGCCGCAGCTGCCATCGCCGAGCACCTCACCGAAGCCACCGCCCGCATGACCGGCGAGCTGGCCGAGCAGGGCATCAAGGTGGAAACGGTCGCCGAAGTCCCCGAACCCGGCGCCGTCTACGAACTAGGACCCATCGACCAAAACCCCTAACCCCCCCGGTGGTCGACCAAAGGCGCTCGCTTCCGGTGGTCGACCAAAGGCGCTCGCGCCTGCGCGGAGGCCGAGCGGAGACCAAGCGGACAACGCCCCCCGGTGGTCGACCAAAGGCGCTCGCGCCTGCGTGGAGACCAAGCAGAGACCGAGCGGAGACCTAACCGTCCCCCGACCGGCTTGCTACATTCACCCCATGGTGAATCTGCCCGACGAGCTCACACTGCCCGGAGTAGCACTTCGATACGCGGACAGGCCCGGCGATAGCCCCGCGGTGGTTTTCCTTCATGGTGCCGGTGCCGACCACGTCATGTTCGAGGCGCAGGCGGCCGCGCTCGCAGATCGGGGACAGCGGGTGGTGTTGCTTGACCTTCGCGGACAGGGGCAGTCCCAGCCGAATACAACGCCGCTCAGCGCAGAGTTGTTCGTCCAAGACGTGGAAGCGCTCCTTGCCACGCTGGGGCTGAATCGCCCCGTGCTCGCGGGCCACTCGCTCGGCGGCAACATCGCGCAGGCACTGGTCCGCCGGAATCCAGGAAAGTATGCGGGTCTCATCGTGATGGACTCCACGTGGAATGCCGGACCGCTCACTTCCGGCGAACGGTTCCTGCTGCGATTGGCCGCTCCCGCGCTGGCGCTCATTCCTGCTCGGCGTCTGCCGAAGCTCATGGCCAAGGCATCGGCTGTTACAGACGCCGGAAGGGCCGACGCGGAGCGTGCCTTCTCGCAGGTCAGCAAACGCGGGTTCATCGACGTGTGGCGCGCCACCGTGCAGTTCGTCGCCCCCGACCCCGGGTACCGAACGCCCGTTCCGCTGCTCTTGATCCGCGGCGCGGAGGACAAGACCGGCAACATCGCCACGGCAATGCCAGCGTGGGCGGCAGCGGAGAACATGCCAGAACACGTCATCGGCGGTGCCGGTCATCTGGTCACTCAGGATGCGCCGACCGCCGTCACGGAGGTCATCATCAAGTTCTTGGCTGGTGAGACTGATTGATCTGCCGCGCCGTACCTGCCAAGGCGCCCCTAACCGGCGGGATCGAGTCAGGATGCGGCGTCGCGCCGTACGCGCCAGGCTTGGCGCCGCACGGCCGGCGGCTTAGGTCAGGATGCGGCGGCCTTCGAAGGCGCGGCCCAGCGTGACTTCGTCGGCGTACTCCAGGTCTCCGCCTACCGGCAGGCCCGAGGCCAGCCGGCTGACCGGGATGCCGATCGCCTTGAGCATCCGCGCCAAGTAAGTGGCGGTGGCTTCGCCTTCCAGATTGGGATCGGTGGCGATAATGATTTCTTCGATCTGCTTGTCTGAGAGCCGGTTCAACAGCTCCTTGATCCGAAGCTGCTCCGGGCCCACACCGCCGATCGGATTGATCGCCCCGCCGAGCACATGGTAGCGGCCCTTGAAGGAACGGGTCCGCTCAATCGCGACGACGTCCTTGGATTCTTCCACCACGCAGATGGCCCGGGGGTCCCGCCGCGGATCGCGGCAGATGTTGCAGGTTTCCTGCTCGGAGACGTTGCCGCAGATGGAGCAGAACTTCACCCGTTCCTTGACGTTGGTCACGGCGTCAACGAGCCGCTTCATGTCGGCCGGATCAGCGTCCAGGATATGGAACGCGATGCGCTGGGCCGACTTCGGGCCGATTCCAGGCAAGCGGCCGAGCTCGTCGATCAGCTCCTGGACAGCACCTTCGTACACTGAACCTTCATTCTCCGCGTCGGTCAGGAACCGTCGTGGCTACGTTCTTCAATCAGGCGTCCGCCGAGCAAACGTTCGATGGCTGCGCGGCCGACAAGCCCGGAGTCCTCGATGGACTCGTCGTCGTCGCTGGGGATGTCCTCGACGTATTTCAAGTTTAGGTTACTGCCCGACGGGGACGGCGTTGGGGCTGCCGCCGCCTGCGTCGCCTTCGCCTGGTCCAGCAGCTGCTGGTAGCGGCTGCGCTTCTGGCCGGGCACCTGCCGATCGGGCGTGGTTTCCCATTCTTCGGCCGGCGGCTCGTCGTTGGCGTAGGGGATGTCGTCGTAGGGCGACGCCGGAACCGACGGCGCCGGAGCGCTGGGGCCTGACGCCGGCGCGACCTGCGCGTTGGGCTGGGCAGCTCCGGGCCCGCTGGGGGCAGCAGCTTCCGCTCCCGCGGTCTGATGACCCGGGGCGGACTGCTCGGCCACCGCTGCCGGGGCGCCGGCGACAGCGGACGCCGAGGACATCCGCTCCGCCAGCTGCGCGAAGACCGGCTTCTCGCCGGGCAGAGCCGGAGGCCGTTGCCCGTTGCCGGAGGCGCTGTTCGGTGAATCGGCCGACGGCGCCGAGGCCGCAGTGGTCCCGGACATGCTGCTGGGCGCGGACGCACCCGACGCCGCCGATGCGGCGGACCAGCCGGAGGCCGCTGAGCTGCCGCTGGGCGCAGACATGGCCGTGGGCGCTGAACCGCCGCTGCCTGCGGACGGCGCAGTTGCTGCTGACATCCCGCTGGGAGCGGAATAGCCGGCATCAGCCGGAGCAGGGGACGCGGACGATCCAGGCGAAGCGGCAGTTCCCGGCTCGGAAGCTCCGGCAGAGGACGACGGCGACTGCCACCCGCCAGCGACCGATGCCACTGGTGGAGGGGCAGGGCTGGGGGCAGGCTGCGGGGCCCCCGGTGCCTGGGACGTCGGCACGACCGCGGGGGCGGGGTCGGTTTGTTGCGGCGCTGGCGCGCTTACCGTAGCGGTGTTGGCGGACCATCCACCGTCTGCCGGCTGCTGCCGGCTAGTTGGTACTTTTGGGCTGGACTCACCCGCTGTCACCGATGCATCTTCCACGGTCAGGATCCGCAGATCCATGCCGAGGACCTGCTGGATGGCCTGCCGCAGATTCTCCGCGTGGTCACCGTTGCCGAAGTTGGTCGCTGAACCCTGGTTCTTGAATCCGAGCGTGAGAGCCGAGCCGTCGAGGCTGAGCGGCGACGCATTGGCGCTCACGTTCATCCAGGTCACCTTGCGGATGCCGCTGAGGGTGCTCAGGATTTCCGGCCAGGCTCGGCGGATCATCTCGATTTGGCCCGAAGCCTGCGGGGCAGCCTGGTCCTGCCTCGGTGCGGACGCCTGAGGTGCGGCTTGATCCTGCCGCGACGGCTGCTGCGGTGCTGCGGCTGGTTCCGGACGGGACGGCTGCTGGGCGGCTGGTGCTGCCTGTGCCGGACGTTGCGGCGCGTCAGGCTGACCCTGGGGCTGCCGCGGTGCCTGCCGCTGCTGGCCCGGCGCTTCGCCCCGCTGAGTTCCGCCCTGCTGAGTTCCGGCCTGCTGGGCTCCGACCTGCGGTGCCCCGGCCTGCTGAGCCGCGTGCTGCTGGGCCGCGGACGCTGCCGCCGGGTTCGCCGATGCGGGCGCAGTGGTGACGGGCTTCTCCGGCGCGGGGGCCGGTTCCGGCATGGCACCCCACGTGCCGCCCCAATCGGCCGCGGAAGCAGTCGGCGCGTTGGCGGCAGTCTCTTGCGGGCTGGCGGCGTCGGCCGCTCGCTTCAGGCCAGCGTCCTCCCGGCCCGCGTCGCGCGGGTTTCCAAAAACTGACGCCGGAACGGCGGGACCAGACTCGGCATTCGCCGCGCGGCCGGAGGGCGCGCCGGGTCCGGCAGGGGCGGCAGCAGCCGGGGCCGAAGTAGCCGGGGCCGAAGGCATCGAGGCAGCGGACGCAGCGGCCCTGGAGTCCGCGGCGGCTGAATCCGGGGATCCGAAGGTGCCCGAAGCCGCAGGTGCCACGTGGCCGGAAGCGGCGGGAGCTCCGCCGTCGTGCTGTGCGGCAGGCTGCGCCGCCGGCTGGGTGGTGTTGGCAGAAGGGGCCGAAGCCTGCTGGTCCTCCCGCGGCCAATCGGCGGTGCTCACCCGCGGGGGAGTGATGCGCTCGGCGTCCGGGCGCGGAGATCCGGCCGTGGCCGACGCGGGGACTGACGCCGGGGCCTGAGCGGGCTCCTGCGCCTGGGCCTGAGCCTTGTGGGCGTTGGCTCCGCGGAGAGCCGCGCGGGCAGCAGCCGGTCCGGAGAGCGCAGGTTCTGCGGCAGCGTGGGCCACGGGCGCCTGGCCCTGGTCGATCGGGGCAGACACCGGGGCTCCGCCGTAGCTGAGCCGGCGTTCGATCCGGTCCACCCGGGCCGCGACGCCCTGCTCGCCTTGGTCGGCGGCGGGCAGCAGGATCCGCGCGCAGAGCAGTTCCAGGTGCAGGCGCGGCGAGGTGGCGCCGGTCATCTCGGTCAGCGCTTGGTTGGTGATGTCCGCGGCGCGGGACAGCTCGGAGGCACCCATCTGGTTGGCCTGGGTCTGCATCCGGGCGATCTGGTCCTCCGGGACGCCGCGCAGGATGGCGTGGGCGCTTTCCGGCATGGCCCGGACAATGATCAGGTCGCGGAAGCGCTCCAGCAGGTCCTCGACGAAGCGGCGCGGGTCGTGGCCGGTCTGCACCACGCGGTCCACCGCGCTGAACACCGTGGACGCGTCCGCCGCCGCGAAGGCGTCGACGACGTCGTCCAGCAGCGAAGCGTGGGTGTAGCCGAGCAGCGAGACGGCCAGTTCATAGTCCAGCCCGGCAGGCCCGGCGCCGGCCATCAGCTGATCCAGCACGGACAACGAGTCGCGGACCGACCCGCCGCCGGCTCGGATCACCAGCGAGAGCACGCCGGGCGCAACCGGCACGTTCTCCTGCTGGCAGAGCAGCTCCAGATACTGCATCAGCGGTTCCGGCGGGACCAGCCGGAACGGGTAGTGGTGGGTGCGCGAGCGGATGGTGCCGATGACCTTGTCCGGCTCGGTGGTGGCGAAGATGAACTTGATGTGTTCCGGCGGCTCTTCGACGATCTTCAGCAGCGCGTTGAAGCCGGCGGACGTGACCATGTGGGCCTCGTCGATGATGAAGATCTTGTAGCGGTCGCGCACCGGGGCGAAGGTGGCCCGCTCACGCAGGTCGCGGGCGTCGTCCACGCCGCCGTGCGACGCGGCGTCGATCTCGATGACGTCCAGGCTGCCGGGACCGCCGCGGCCCAGCTCAACACAGGAGTCGCAGGTGCCGCACGGCGTGGGGGTGGGGCCTTCGGCGCAGTTCAGGCAGCGGGCCAAAATCCGGGCGGAGGTGGTCTTGCCGCAACCGCGCGGGCCGGAGAACAGGTAGGCGTGGTTGACGCGGTTCTTCTGCAGTGCCGCCATCAGCGGATGGGTGACGTGTTCCTGCCCGATAACGTCCGCGAAAGTGTCCGGGCGGTAGCGACGGTAAAGGGCTGTACTCACGATGAAACCCTATCGGTTGAAACTGGGCCCTCGCACGCCGGAGCGCCGGGGCTGGGGATAGGCAGCAGGCGGGGATAAGTAAAGACCCCTCATGCACCTGACAGAGCCCGCTTACCCTTGCTACCTTCCGGTCCTGGGGGAGTTCACAGGATGACACCGCATGAGGGGCCGACGAATAGTCTACCCGACTCCGGAGGGCGTCCCGAAATCAACGGGAGCCGGGCCGGCGGCGTCCCACCAGCGCAGCACCCGGGCGCAGCGGAGCGTGGCCCAGCGGCTGATGTCCTCGGGCGTCCAGCGGAACCACATCCGCCCCGGGTACGGCCGGTAGCCGCCCCAGTTGCCCGGTGTCCGCTGGTGGGAGGCGATCGACTGGACGGCCATCGACATCCGGTCATCCTGCGGGCAGCGTTCGGCGCGGAAATACTCGAGCCCGCGCAGAATGTCGAAGTGCCATTGCGGCGGGAACCGGAACTGGGCCAGCGTCGGATGCGCCACCGAACCGGTGCGGTGCGAGCGGTAGAGCGAATGCATCAGCAGGAACTCGCGGCCGCGGGCCTCGGCGGCAGCCACCGGGAGCGGGCCGCCGCTGTGCCGGTAGGCGGCCAGCGCCTCCAGCGTGCTGATGGTGGTGTGGAAGGAGCCGTGCTTGTCCGGTGAGGTGTGCGGCTCGCAGTTCCAGCCGCCGTCGGCCAGTTCCTCGGCCAGCAGCCAGGACACGGCGTCGTCGATCCGGGAGTCGCCGTCCAGCCGCTGCCCCAACTCGGAGCAGACCAGCACGGCCATCGCGGTGACGCAGTTCTCGGCCCGCTGTGGATGCCGCCCAAAGTCGATGCCGCCGTCGAAGTATTCCGCACCGTCCAGCAGCCGTAGACACCCGGAAACTGCCTGCGGGTGCCCGGGCTGCAGGCCCAGCCAATGCAGCAACAGCAAAGTGAACATGGTGGACGTCCACTTGGGGTTGTAGAGGCCGCCGCCCCAGCTGCCGTCCGGATCCTGGGCCTTGAGCAGCAGCGCACCCCAGCCGGTGCCCGGGATATCGGCCTGCGCCTTGGCCACCTCGGGCTCGGGAGCATCGCAAAGATCACGGAGGGTTTGGAACCGAATCGACGGGTCTCCGGCCAGCAGCCAGTCCACAATGCGCGTTGGAACGCTGCCGTCAACCCACTCCGGAGCGGTGGCCACGGTGGTGCCTCATTCCCCTTTGATGAAGGCGATCCCCCAGCCGTTCACCTTTTCTATGGCGACATTTTGCCACTCCCGGATTCAGGCTTCCAGAGCGGACCGGCGGATACTTCCGGGCGGCACGGAATTCCTTCCGGCGGCCCCGGCCGCGCCCGGTTTAGCGCCTGCAGTCGACCTGCTCCCCACCTGCCCGATTCGGCAGATCGGACGGGTTTCGGGTACTCTGGTATCTGCTCTTGTGAGCAAACATCTGGAGGATTCGCCTAGCGGCCTATGGCGCACGCCTGGAACGCGTGTTGGGTTCACGCCCTCGGGGGTTCAAATCCCCCATCCTCCGCCAAGAACAGCGGCCCCGATCTGCAGCGCAGACCGGGGCCGCTGTTTCTCTTTCACGACGACGACGGCGGTGCTCGCCTTAGGCGGTGGTTGGCGTCTGCCAGCGTGGCCGCACCATCACAACTACGGCGGGGGCGTCGGCGGTGCTCGCTGCCCCGCCCGGTAGCCTTCGATCCCCTATCATCTGCCGTAGCTTCCCACGTATAGCAGTAACTGCCCACGTCTTGGCGGAGAAAAAGCCCCTGACCTGCGCGTTTATTTCAGTGAACGTTGAAACATGGGAGCGGCAGGACTTCCCATCGCGGCGGGCATACTGCCGTCGAGCCTGCCGTCGAGCCCGTCGGCCAAGCCGGGCTGTCAGCCTTGCTGGAGCCCGCAGAGCCTTGGGGCATGCTGGACCGCCGGGCTGTCAGCCTGCCGTCGGCCCGCAGGAGCCTCTAGGCCTGCTGGCGTAGACGTGCGAGCCGGCGGCGGGCGGCGGCTTCACTCGGGCCGGTCTTGCTCAGGCCCAGCCGGACGACGCCGAGCACCAGCCAGGTGGCGGGCTTGATCAGGATCCGCAGCGGTAGCGGAGTGCTCGGCCGCAGCCCTAGCAGTCGGCGGTAATCCCCGGGGAGGGTTTCGACGGCGGCGGCGAACAGAATGCTATAGCCCAGCCGTTGGGAGCGGGGCAGCGGCGGATGGCGGACGAACTCTACTGTTTCCCGCATGGCAGGCGATGCGGTGAGCTCCGGCCGGTAGCTGTCCAGTTGACGGCGCAGTTCAGTGAAGGTGCGGGGCGGATCGGTAACCTGCATCAGTTCGCCGGCCTTGGCCCATTCGGCCACATATTGGTCCGGCCCGCCGGGCAGCCGGCCGCCGTAAGCCTGGTGGGAGGTGACGAAGGCGTCGGTGAAGGTCAGGTGCACCCAGCGCAGCAGATGCGGGTCATTGGCGTAGTAGGCCTGCTCCCGGCCGGAAGCATCGGTGTAGGTGCCGCGGACGCGTTCGTGGAGGTTCAGCACAAGGTCGCAGGCAGATTTCGCCGCGGCAGTGTCGCCGTAGGTGACCGTGAAGATCCACCGGATGGTGTTGGCCAGCCGGGCCAGCGGAGCCTCGCGGTAGGCGGAGAAGTCATCGACGCCGGCCAGTGCCCCTGGGTGCAGCGTTTGCGTGAGTAGCGAGCGGATGCCCGCCACCAGGGTGGTCATGGAGCGGTGGACCGCCCAGACCGCGGAATCCGGCGCGAAGTAGCCCGCATCGTCGCCATACTCCAGTTCCAGCTCCCATTGGGGGACCGTTTTGCTCTGTCCGGCGAACGTGCCGCGAAGTTCATCGCGCCAGCGGATCAGGATGTTGCCCACACAGCCATTATGGGTGTGCGGGCGGCGGTTGGGTACGGGAGGGGTGGGGGTCCGGGCGGGGGTCACTGGGTCTCCGCGCGCTCGCTGGCGCTCGCATGGTCGACCACCGGGCGCGGGTCTCCACGGGTCTCCACGCGCTCGCTGGCGCTCACTTGGTCGACCACCGAAGCGAGCGCCTTTGGTCGACCACCGGGGAGGTGGTCGACCGCCGGGGTCGCTACTTTTTGGCGAGGAGTTCGGGGTAGTACTTCTCGGTGACGTCCGGGTGGGCGCGGAGGCGGCCCTTGAGCATGTTGGCGCCGAAGCTGGAGAGCATCGGGTTGGTCGGGTCGTCGGTGCGTCCGCGGGATTCGGCCTTGAGCTCGTCCGGCAGCGGGACCGGATCGATCACGGCGTCCAGGCGCGGCGACCAGAAGAACGGCACCGAGTAGCGGTCCACGCCGGGCGGCGGAGCCTGCACGCGGTGAATGGTGGCGGTGATGTAGCCGTCGGTGGCCACTTCAAGCATTTCGCCCAGGTTCACTACCAGGGCGCCCTCGATCGGCTCCACCGGCAGCCATTCCTCGGACTCCGGCGGCCGGACCTCCAGGCCACCCACCATGTCCTGCAGCAGCAGGGTGACGAAACCGTAGTCGGCGTGGATGCCCACGCCCTGGTCGCCGGCTTCCTCCACGACGCCGCCCACGTAGTGCACCAGTTTGCCCATCCAGTGCGGGGTGTCCGCGAACGGCTCGTCGAAGTAGTCTTCCGGCAGGCCCAGTCCGACGCCGATGGCGGCCAGAAGGTCGTGGCCCACCGAGGACATCAGCTCGGCCCAGGCCATGGCCTTCTCGCGCAGGTCCGGCTGCACAGCGTCCGGCCACTGGTTCGGGCCGCGCAGCAGCCAGTACTTCTGGTCTTCGGCGTAGTCGGTGACCGGTTCGCTCTCCGGCGAGTAGTCCAGCTGCTCGCGGGCATCGGCCCGGCCCTGGGTACGCTCGGTGCCCATCCGGGTGTAGCCGCGGAAGTGCGGGGAATTTCGGTTGTCCAGCTTGAGCCGCTCGTCCAGCGGCAGCTCGAAGAAGCGCTTGATCGCATCGAAGAGCCCCGCCACCTGGCCGTCGGCAGCGCCGTAGCCGACGATCTGGAAGAAACCGACGCGGTGCGCGGCGTCGCGCAGCTGGTCGATGAAGTCCGGATTGAAGCTGCCGTCTGCCAGCCGGGCGGTGCTCATGTCGAGGACAGGAATGGATCCCTGAAAAGCGTTCATGCTGGCAGGTTAGCACCGGGTCCGCTGTCAATTATTACGGACGTTACGATTTACTGCGTCGGCAAAGTTTTGCTTGACGCACGCGGGAATCAGGCGTCAAATACGCCCCCGGTTACGCCGTGTTACAGCGTCTGCGCGATGGCCGCCCAGGTCCGCAGGAACGCCGCGCCGGCCTCCTCGTGCACGGCCTTCGGGAAGCCCAGATGCGCCGCGGTCAGCACCGGATACGGCTTCTCCGGCACACCCTCCGCCGGCCGCACATCCACATGCAGCACGGCATGGCCGTTGTGGTGCAGCAGGTCTGACATGGCATAGTCCGTGCGCGAATCGCCCATGGTCCGCCAGGCGTGCGGCACCACGCCGTCGGCGGCCAGCATCTCCAGCGCCCGCTGTGCCCCCAGGTCCTTGCCCAGCTGCACCGATTCGATGTCCGTGGCGATGATGTTCGGATCCACCCGGTAGTCAATCCGGTCGTCGCTGTCCGGCAGGTGCTGGTCAAGCCGGGTGGCACCCATGTCGAACCGGCCCATCAGAGCCAGCACCTCGGCGTCGAACTTTTCCTGCACCCGGCGGTACTCCCGGTTCTCCGTGCCCACCACCTGTTCCACGGACACCATGGCCTTCTTGGTTTCATCGAAAAACATCAGGCTGGAGTAGCCGGAACTGACCAGCTTGCGCACTTCGGCGGCGAACTCCTGCGGCGGGGCCAGCGAGTGGTCCACATGGATGGTGCCGGGGCCGTCCGCGGTGAAGCTGAACCAGACGGCTCCCTTCTCACAGACCGCGTAGCAGCGCACCCCTGCGGGCATTCCGGCGGCCAGCATCGGCTCCATCACCTGCTCGCGGATGAAGTGGTCCGAGCGCCCGGTGTTGAACACGATCGGCCAGCCGCGCTTGGCCATCACCAGCAGCGAATGGATGATCTCGGGCGGAACCGTGCGGGTTACCGGCGAGGAGACCGGGCCGTCGACGTCCAGCAGCAGCCCGATGGGTGGCTGCTCGGGGCGGCCGGGGGCACCGGCAGTGAGGGTCATGATCCCAGTATGGCCGCGTGCCGAGGCGGTGTGAAACCCCTCAAGTTTTTCCCAAGTCCAGATGGAAACGATGTGGTTCTTATATCCATTTGGGGAGTGGAAGCGGTACCGCAATGACAACGCTAATTGGGGATAGCGCGGTCGCATCGGAGCCGGAGGGCAGCGCGAGCCTGCCGTCCGGTCTCTCGCGCCGTGTCTTCGGAGTTCTAGTCGGAGCCGGCGTGGCCGGCGTGGTGGGCGGCGCCGGTCTGCTCGCGGCCAGCCATCAACGGGCAGGCGGCCTGGCGCCGGGAGGCGTGGAAACGTCCTTCGGAACGGTGCGGCTGGTGTCCGCGGAGCGCCAGCATCGGTTGGCGTACGACGGCGGTGTTCCCGCCACGGGCGCGGAATCCTCCGCTGCGGCGGGGCCGGCAACGGCGGGGCCGGCAGCGGCCGGCTCAGGTGGGGAAGCGGTGTCGGTCGGGGGAGCGGCAGCCGGCAGCGCCGGGCACGCCGGCCACGGCACCATCGTGGCGACGGCACCGCAGCCAGCGAACATGACCTGGGGCGACCACCTGCTGCTGGAGCTGGAGGTGCAGAACGCTTCGGACGGTCCCGTGCTGTTTGCCCCCGGACAGCTGCGGCTGAAGGTCGGCGACGCCGGGCCGACGGTGACCAACCGGGACTCCGGGGAGGCGGTGTCGCTGGAACCCGGGAGTGCCGAGCGCTTCTGGATCAGCTTCCTGGTGCCGGCGGACGCGCAGAGCTTCTCCGCGGAGTTCACCGATCCGTGGTTGCATTCCGCTCCGCTGCAGCTCCAAGTGCCCCGGGTGGCGCTGAGACCCGGCTGGCTGGACGAAGGCGGCCATCATGACTGAACAGATTCCGGAGCCGGACCACGGCACTACTGGAAGCGCTGCCTCGGAGCTGGCCGCCACGGTTTCGGCCGACACGGGTTCGGCCGTCGCGGCGACGGCCGATGTAGCCGGTGCGGAGGCCGGGCAGCCGGACGGAACCGCGGAGACAGCCAGCGTAGGGCGCTGGCATTTCCTCAAATACGGGGCCGCCGCCGGGCTTGGCGCGCTGGCCCTGGGCGGACTGGGCGGCGCGGCACCGGCCCAGGCGACGGCGGCTGGGCTGAGGAGCCCCGCCCGGTCCGCCCCTTCCACGGTCCGGGCGCCGGGCATAGCACCGGCCGGGCGAGCCCCGGCGAACAACACCCAGGCGAACAACACCCAGGCGGGCGGCACCCAGGCCGGCGCCGCCACCGGAACCCGGCCCTCCGCCGTCGTACCCATCCCGGGCGTGCTGGACCTGTACATCAACGAGGGCTACCTAAAGATGGTGGACGACTCGCTGGTCTACCACCGCGGTTTCGGCGACCGGCCCACCGGACTGCGCGACGCGTCGCCCAGCCTGGCGGTGGTGCCCAAGGTGTTCACCGCGGACGGACGGCTGGAGGAGTCGCGCACATATCCGCTCGGCGCCGCCCTGCCGCCCCGCGGCACGCCGCTGCCGTACGGTCCGGACCCGGCCAACCCCGGCCAGTACTTCATCCGGCGCAACCACTGGGCCAGCTACTTCCCGGCGCGCAACATCATTGCCGAGACCGGCTCGATGCTGCGCTTCCGGGTGCACAACCGGCTGGCCAAGGAACACGAGTTCGTCCTGCACGACGTCGGCCCCAACCACGCGGACGCCGGCACCGGTCCGATCGCGCCCGGGCAGAGCGCCCTGCTGGAGCTGCCCTGCCCGCCGGCCGGCACGTACATCTACACCGATCCGACCAACGCGCCGGTCGAGCGGACGCTCGGCCTGTTCGGTGCGCTGGTGGTGATGGACCCGGTGCATCAGTGGGACATCACGCCCGGCAAGGCCAGCTTCGAACGGCAGTGGGTGTGGATGTGCCACGCGGTGGAATCGAACTGGGCTTCGATCGAGGCCGCCGGCGGCACCGTTGACCCGCTGCAGACCAAAGCGGTGCCGCGGTACTTCACGCTCAACGGACGCAGCGGCTACGAGTCGCTGGCGATGACCCGCAACGACGCGCTGAACCTGGCCAGCGAAGAGGAAACCCTGGTCTCCGGGTATCCGCGGCAGCTCGATGTGCGCCAGTTCGGCGAAGGCAGCACCGCCGGCACCCTGCGCGGCGGCCAGCTGGTCCGGCTGATCAACCCCGGGATTGTCTATCACCAGATCCACTTCCACGGGAACCACCTGTGGACGGTGCGGCGGAACAATTACCACTGGCCGCGGAGCGACGGGTATGTGGACCAGCAGGGCCACGTGGTGCTGCAGCAGTGGGAGGACGTGGTGGAGCTGGAGCCGATGGACCGCAAGGACTGCATCATCCCGGTTAAGCGGCCACCGGATTCCCTTGAACAGGTCTGGAATGCCCGAACCACCGACTGGGAGTACCCGATGCACTGCCACGCCGAGCCCTCGCAGACCGCCGCCGGCGGCATGTATCCGGGCGGCCTGGTGGCGCACTGGAACCTGAAGGCGCCGATTCCCTGGGAGGGAGCATGAGCAACGTGACCGTGCCGCTGCGGCGGGACCCGGACGATCGGAAGTCCACGAAGCAGGCCGAGCGCGAGGCGGAGCAGGCCCGCAAGCGCGCGGCCGAGGAGCGCAAGCGCCAGGAAGCCGAACGGAAGCGCGACGAGGCTGCCCGCAAGCGCGAGGAGGACCGGAAGAAGCGTGAAGCGGAGGCCCGCAAGAAAAAGGACGACGACGATCGGAAGCGCCGCGGCAAGCCGACCACGGCACCGACGCCAAAACCGACAAGTGCTCCGACGCCGCGGCCTACCGCTCAGCCGACGCCGCAGCCGACGGCCTCGGCCACTGCTGGCCCCACGCAGCAGCCCACGCCGCAGCCCACGGAGGCACCGACGTCGTCACCCACCGGGGAACCAAGCGCGGGACCAACGGACGGACCGAGCGAGCAGCCGACGCCCGAACCGAGCCAGCAGCCGACCCAGCAGCCGACGCGGGGCCCGCGGCCGGACGACGACGAGATGCCGCGCCACAGGTTCCGCAGCCAGGTGGACTTCAGCTCCGACCAGCTGGATCTGGACCGCCCGGTGACCGAGTTCCGGCAGACGCCGCATTCGTCCGTGTACCTGGAGGTCTTCAACCGGGACCTGCGCTTCGACGACGGCGCGACGTTCGAAATGTGGAGCTTCGATTCGCCGCAGTCGGGCCGCGGTTTTCCGGGGCCGCTGATCCGCCCGCTGGAAGGGGAGATCTTCCACGCCACGGTGCATCCGTCGATGGGGCCGCACACCATCCACTGGCACGGGCTGGAGCCGGACCCGCGCAACGACGGCGTGGGACACACCTCGTTCGAGATCGGCGGCACCTACACGTACCAGTGGGCGCCGGAACCGGGCCGGCCGGGAGATCCCAACTATGGCGCGGCCGGGACCTACTTCTACCACTGCCATGTCAACACCGTGCTGCACGCGCAGATGGGCATGTTCGGCCCGGTGATCGTGGACCCGGTGGTCCACCCGGACTATCCGGTGACGCCGGGTGCGCGCCGGGCCTTCGTCGACGGGCCGGAGTACGACATCGACACCGAGTCCATCGTGATCCCGTACTCGCTGGACCCGCGCTGGCATGAAATGCACCATGCGGCCGGGCTCTCCGGCGAAGACGTGGGGCTGAACCGGTTCGAACCCAAGCACTTCTACCTGATCGGTGGCGAGCTGACCCGGCGGCGTTCCGGCGACAACCGCGTGTGGAGCCTGTCGGCGCTGCGGGCCAACGTGGCCGGGGGCGCGAAGAAGCCCACGCTGCTGCGCATCCTGAACGCCAACTACCTTCCCAACCACATGCACTTCACGACGGCGGACGGGGAACCAGTGCGGATGGCGGAGCTGATCGCCCATGACGGCCGGCCGTTCCGCGACACTTCAGTGCCGGGGGCGCCGGCGCCTACCTGCCGGGAGGCCGGGTACCCGTTGCTGACCAGTGTGCTGGCCTTCGGCGCCGCCGAGCGGTACGACGTGATACTGCATCCGCCGGAGCCAGGGGAGTACCGGCTGCGGGTGGAATGGGAGGACTGGATCACCGGCGAGATCCTGGGGGTCCGCGAGGTGCCGATCACCGCGGCCTGATAAGTGCAGGCGGGGCGCCGGCCTGCGTGCCGGTCCGTAACCATTTGGCCACGGTCGGCGGCTCCCAGCGGTTTGCGTTTCATTCAGCGCCGGAGTTCCTTAGGCTGGGTCCGTGATCTTCAAAGCCGTCGGCGACCATCGTCCCTATCCCGAACATGGCCACGTCAGCCCCAAGGATTGGGCCGGGGTGCCGCCGCGCCAGGTGCGCCTCGACGAGCTGATCACCACCAAGTCCACCCTGGACCTGGACGCCCTGCTGGCCGAGGATTCCACATTCTTCGGCGACCTGTTCCCGCACGTGGTGCAGTGGAAGGGCAACCTGTATCTGGAAGACGGGCTGCACCGCGCGGTCCGCACGGCGCTCCATCAGAGGGCCGTTTTGCACGCCCGGGTCCTGGTGGTCGATGACTGATACCAGCGTCCCGCCGCAACCCAAACGCCAGCCTCAGCAGCCCTTGGACTGGCAGGGCCGTCGTGTGATTACCGAAGACGACCTGGATGTCGCGTTCGAAGACGACGGCAACGTGGAGAAGCCGCACATTTACCACCGCCGGATTTTGCACGGTGTGGTGCTGGTGCTGCTGGTGGGGCTGGTTATCGCCGCGGTGCTGACCGCCATGGCCGTGGCCCGCGGAGATCTGAAGATTCCCGGCTGGGGCCCGCCGCCACCGCCGGTGCCCATCACCTGCCCGGCCGGCACCTACGACTACCCGGACAACGGTTCCTTCCGGCTCAACGTCTACAACGGCACGCAGTTGGAGGGTCTGGGAAGCAAGGTGGCATCCCAACTGGCCGACCGCGGCTACGACATCGGTTCCGTGGGCAACAAGACCTTGAGCTTCTACGGCATGAGCGCCGTGGTGGTTTCCGGCAAGGCAGGCGAGGCCAACGCCTTCAACCTGCAGCGGAACATCCCGGACACCGAGTACGTGGCCGACGACCGCGCCGACGACAGTGTGGACGTGGTAGTGGGCGCCGGCTACAAAGAACTGGTCGCCGTCAACAAGGTTGATCAAACGCCCGGCCTGCTGAGCTGCCCGCGGCTCTCGCCCGCACCCACCGAACCGGCTGGGTAACGTACGGGTCCAACCGAGTGCCCGGCCCGACCGTGTGCCGGGCCCGACCGAACCCGACCGGGTACGTGCCCAATCTGCTCAGGCGTGGACGGCCCGGCCGCCGTGCCGGCCATGCGCAAAGAAGTACAACAGCGTGGTCAGCACCATGACCACGGCCAGCATCAGGTACATTCCCGGGTAATCGAGCACCGGGATAAGTGCGCCCAGGATGATGGGTCCGAGCCCGCCGCCCACGTCCAGCATCAGGAAGAACGTGGACGTGGCGGTGCCGATGCGCAGCGACGGCGACTCCTTGACCGCGATCGCCTGTGCGCCGGACAGGACCGTGCCGAAGCCGATGCCGCTGAAGATCGCCGATCCCACAATGGTCAGCACGGTGGGCTCCGGAACGAGCAGCAGCAGGCCCAGCACAAACGAGATCAGCGTGGGATACATGACGCTGTTGTCGCCGCGTCGGTCCTGGATCCGGCCGGCAAACAAGCGGGAGACCAGCACCGCCCCCGCGTAGACCATGAAGAACACACTGGCCGCCGCGGCGGAGCCTCGCGTCTCCGCATACGAGGTGAGGAAGGTCAGGATCCCGGAGTAGGCGACTCCCGCCAGCAGGATGACACAGGAGATCGGCAGGGCGGCCGTCTCGACGATATCGCTCAAGGTCATCCGGAACCGGCTGGGGCGCTTCGCTGCCGGCAGTTCCGGAACCCGCAGGAACAGGGCCACCAGCAGGGCGGCCACGGAGGCCGCGGCGCAGAAGTAGAACATGGCGTGGTAGTTGCCCAGTCCGGCCAGCAGCACGCCCACAAACGGGCCCACCGCCGTCGAAAGCGTAGTGGATAAGCCGAAGTATCCGGTTCCCTCGCCGCGCCGGGTGTGCGGGATCAGGGTCTGTGCGGAGGCGGCCACGGCGGTGGTGCCGGCACCAAAGGCCATGCCGTGGACGATGCGGAGCACCAGCAGCCCGGCCAGCGACCCGGTGGGGATGTAGAGCAGCGAGGCGACCACGAAGACGGCCATGGTCACCAGGATCAGCTTGCGGCGGCCGACGAGGTCCAGCAGGCGGCCGGCGAAAATCCTGGCGATGACCGAGCCAAGCACGAACGCACTGGAGGCGAAACCGGCGGCGGTGTCGGACGCTTGGAACCGGTCCACCGCGTACAGCGCCATGGTGGTCATCAGCAGGTAGAAAACCATGGAGATGAACAGGTTGACGACGATCGCCAGAATGAAGTTTTTCGTCCAGAGTTTCGCCGGTTGCTGATCCATCCCGCTATCAGTCCTTTCCACAGTCGGGCCGGGCCGGCCGTTGCCAATACGTGCACGCGCGCACCAGCGGAACCGATTGCGAACCAGTCCGCAGGGGCGCAATCAGGTGCTCCGCCGCCGTCGCTCGGGGCACGGCGGACGCCACAATCAAGGGGAAGCGGACCACCGCGGGACGGCAGGAAGGCCGTCAGCCGATTCAAGAAGGGTCCGTGGCATCTATGCTCATCCGTGAGGTGCCAAGCCTTTTTACTCTACTGCCGGTCCTCGTTCTGCACGGCAGGAAGCGTTATGAGCTTGGCCACCGGGCGCGGACCACGTTGCTGGCCAGCGGGCGCTGGGCACGTTGCTGACCAGCGGGCGCCGGGCACGGTGCTGGCCACCGGGCGCCGGGCGCGTTGCTGGCCACCGGGCGACGGCATCCGACGGGACCCCGGAACAGCAACAAGGGGCCTCAGTAAGGCTGCACGCCCTTCAACAACCCCTTGCCTCGGCGGTAGCATGGCCGCCAAGCGCCGCCGCGGGAGCCGGCGGCCGGCGGTCGGAGCGAGGAGAACGCAATGGGCGAGGCAACCGCGGAAGCACTGTCAGCAGACCTGCTGGTGGACCTGATCATTTCCCTGGACGGGTACGCCTCGGCCGAGGGTTGGCCCGGCTGGTGGGGATTGGAAGGGCCGGAATACCTGGCCTGGCTCGACGAGGAGGCGCAGAAGGATTACACCCTCCTGATGGGCGCGAATACCTATCGGCTGATGTCCGGGATGTCGGCGGAAGCCGCGGCCCTGGACTCCGGCTTCTCCGAGGAGGAAGAAGCCAGCCTGAGCGGGCTGGCCGCGGTGCCCAAGGTGGTGTTCTCCTCCACCGTGCAGGAGCCGCTGGCCTGGCCGAACACGGAGCTGGTCAGCGGGGACGCGGTGGAGGCCGTCCGGGAGATGAAGCGGACCCGGACCGGGACCCTGAGCACGCTCGGCAGCCTCAGCCTCACCCGGTCGCTGCTGACCGCGGGCTTGGTGGACCGGTTCCGGCTGGTCGTCTTCCCGGTCATCACGGGCAAAACGGGGTCCGAGCGGATCTACGACGGCTACCCCGACGTCGCGCTGGAGATGGTGGACAGCAAGACCTTCGACGGCCGGCTCCAGCTGCTCGAATACGTCCCCACCCTGCTCGACGGACCGCCGGTCCGCGGCCCGCAGTGATCCAGCGGCCCGAGGCGGGTCAGGCGGGTTAACAGCAAACCGGCGGACCGCCCGAAAGCGTCCCGCCGGTGCTGGTGAGTCAGGTCAGTTGCAGCCGTCCGGGCCGCACACCGCGCCGTCGGCCGACGTCGACTGCGGCAGCACGGTCAGCGGGCTGCGCTCGTTCCAGGCCTGGCGGATCGCCTGCGCGAACGCCTCGGCCGGCTGCGCGCCGGAGATCCCGTACTTGCGGTCCAGCACGAAGAACGGCACCCCGTTGACGCCCAGCGCGCGGGCCTCGGCAATGTCGGCGCGGACCTCCGCGGCATAGCGGTCGCACGCCAGCGTCTCGCGGATCTCCGCCTCATCAAGGCCCAGTGCGACGCCGGTGCTCACCAGATACTCCGGGTCGCCAATGTCTTGGCCCTGCTCGAAATGGCCGGACAGCAGCGCGTCCTTGGCCTGGTCCATCAGCCCGTGTTCCTTGGCCAGGTGCAGGAAGCGGTGTGCGGTGAAGCTGTTCGCCACCACCACCTTGTCGAAGTCGTAGTTCAGCCCCTCGCCGGCGGCCTGCGCGGTCACATGGCCGAACATCTGCTTGACCTGCTCCTGCGGCATGCCCTTGATCCGGGACAGGTACTCGGTTTCGGTGCCGTCGTAGTGCTCCGGCAGCGTGGGGTCGAGCTGGTAGCTGCGCCACTCGACGTCAATCTGGTCCTTGTGCTCAAAGCCCGCCAGGGCCGTCTCGAAGCGGCGCTTGCCAATGAAGCACCAGGGGCACGCAATGTCTGACCAGATCTCAATCTTCATGGACACGTCAACATGTTTAGCGGTCGCTGTATTCCGCCGCGGGCTCCGTGCCGGTCTCGTCCGCCAGTTCCGCACGACGGCGGCCGGCACCCTTGACACCGAAGCGGTAGGCGAGGAACAGCAGCCCGATCCAGACGCAGCCCACCGCCAGCGCCACCCGGGTGTCCGGCATGATGCCCAGCAGCACCACGATGAATGCCATGAACGCCAGCGCCAGGTAGGACGCAACAGGCCAGAACGGCACCGGGAAATCCGACGCCGGCAGGCCCTTCCGCGCGATCTCCCGCTTCATCGCGATGTGCGAGAGCAGGATCATCAGCCAGACCCAGACGGTGGCGAAGGTCGCGATCGACGCGACGATCAGGAACAGCGACTCGGGCAGCAGCGCATTGAGCACGACGCCGGCCAGCAGCACCGCGGCCATCGTCGCCACCGTCATCCACGGCACCCCGTGCCGGGAGATCTTCGCAAACGCCTTCGGCGCGTGGCCCTGCTCGGCCAGCCCGTACATCATCCGCCCGGCCCCAAAGGTATCCGAGTTGATCGCGGAAATGGCGGCGGTGATCACCACGGCGTTGAGGATGTGCGCGGCGGCGGGAATGCCCAGCATGTCGAAAATCTGCACGAACGGGCTGGTGGACCCGTCGATCCGGTCCCACGGCGAGATCATCATCAGCACGGCCAAGGTGCAGACGTAGAACAACAGGATCCGCAGCGGCACGGTGTTGACCGCGCCCGGAATCGCCTTCTTGGGGTTCTCCGCCTCGCCGGCCGTGATGCCGATGGTCTCGATCCCGCCGAACGCGAACATCACGATCGCGAAGGAGGCCAGCAGCCCCCAGAACCCGTTGGCAAAGAATCCGCCCGAGCCCAGCATGGTTTCCAGCCCCGGGTTGGCCCCGGCCGGCAGGCCGAAGCCAAAGATGATGATCGCCGCGCCGCCCAGGATCATGGCAATGATCGCCACCACCTTGACCAGCGAAAGCCAGAACTCGGTCTCGCCGAAGACCTTGACCTTGACCAGGTTGATCGCCGCAATGAAGAAGACGACGGCGAGGATCCAGATCCAGCGCGGCACATCGGGGAACCAGAAGCCCATGTAGATGCCGAACGCGGTCACGTCCGCGATCGCCACGATGGCCATCTCGAACGCGAACGTCCAGCCGGTGATGAAGCCGGCGAACGGCCCCAGATAGCGGCTGGCGTACTGGCCGAACGACCCGGAGACCGGGTGCCGCACCGCCATCTCGCCCAGCGCGCGCATCACCAGGAACACGGCGGCCCCGCCGATCGCATAGGCCAGCAGCACGGCCGGCCCGGCAGCCTGGATGGCCGCCGCCGAACCGTAGAACAGGCCGGTGCCGATGGCGGAACCAAGGGCCATGAAGCGGATGTGGCGGACCGTCAGGCCCCGCGCGAGCGCAGAAGCGAATTGCGGCATGGAAAAAATAACCTTGCTGGAGGGGAAGTGGCGGCGCTGAAAATGCGGCCAATCAATTCTACGCCCCGGCCGCAAGCCGGCCGACCGCGCGGTATCACCGGAACCATCGCCGGACGCGGTCCTCTCTTTGCAGCGGGCAGGCACGGGATGGCAGAATTAACCCTGTCCACGGCGATCATGCCGCGGGCTTTTTCTGTCTTTTGATCTTGAGAGGATCTGATGTCCACTCCCGGTGACAGTCCGGGGCATAGTCCATGCCCCCTGCTGATGCTCGAACACGCTCCGAGAAACGCAGCAGGGGGTGCCCCTAAGTGGAAGTGATCTCGATCCTCGGCGGCCTGTTGCTGGTCGCCGGCTGCGGCCTGTTTGTCGCGGCCGAATTCTCCCTCATCACGGTCAACCGCAACGCGGTCCGGGATGCAGCCGACACCGGCGACAAAAAGGCCGTCGGCGTCCTGAACGCGATGAACTCGCTGTCCACCCAGCTGTCCGGCGCCCAATTGGGCATCACCCTGACCAACCTGGGCATCGGCTTCCTCGCCGAACCGGCGATCGCAGCCCTGGTGCTGGGCCCGCTGATGGACGCAGGGCTGGCCGAACCGGCCGCCCGTTCCGTCTCCATCACCATCGCCCTGGTCCTGGCCACCGTGGTGACCATGGTCTTCGGCGAACTGGTGCCGAAAAACCTGGCGATCGCCAAACCGCTCGGCACCGCCCGTGCCGTGTCGGGCTTCCAGCGCGGCTTCAGCGCCCTCACCAAACCGCTTCTCGTGTTCTTCAACGGCACGGCGAACAAACTGGTCCGGTCCATGGGCATTGAGCCGCAGGAAGAACTCGCCTCCGCCCGGTCGGCCGAGGAACTGACCGTCCTGGTGCGGCATTCGGCCCGGCAGGGCGTGCTGCCGGAGGAAACCGCGGAATTGGTGCGCCGGTCGTTCGCGTTCGGTGCCCGCCGCGGCCATGACGCGATGACCGCCCGCACCCGCATGGTTTCTGTCGCCCCGGACCAAAGCGTCCAGGAGATGCTGGATACAGCTGCCGTCAGCGGCCACTCACGCTTTCCCGTGATGGAACCCGGAGCCCACCAGGTGCTGGGCATCGTGCACATCCGGCGCGGCCTGGCCGTTCCCTTTCCCGAGCGCGGCCTGCGCAGCGTCACCGAAATCATGGATGCACCGACGCTCATCCCGGACACCGTGGAACTCGACGACCTGATGGATACGCTGCGGGCCGGCGGCCTCCAGATGGCCGTGCTGATCGACGAGACCGGCGACGTCGCTGGGTTGATCACCTTAGAGGATCTGGTGGAGGAACTCGTGGGTGAAGTCCTGGACGAACACGACCCGGATGACGGCAGCAGTGAACGTCTGCCGTTCGGGGTCTGGCGTCTCGACGGGGCGCTGCGCCCGGACGAGGCGACGGAGATCCTGGGACACACCATCCCGGAAGGCGCCGAGTATGACACCCTCGCCGGCCTGGTCACCCTCCATCTGGGCCGTATTGCCCAGGCCGGAGACGCCGTCGAACTGGTGACGGAGCATTCCCACGGACACCCGGCTGCCAACGTGGAGCTGTGCGTCGAGGAGATGGACGGGGCGCGGATCGCGAAGATCCTGGCCACCGCAACGCCCCTCGTGACCGAAGAAGAGGGCCGCTAAATGGACGCCACAGGAATCATTCTGACCATTGTCCTGCTCGCGGCGAACTTCTTCTTCGTCGGCGCGGAGTTTTCGCTCATCGCCGCCCGGCGAAGCATTGTCGAGCCCAAGGCAGAGCAAGGCGGGCGGGCCGCCAAGATGACCCTGTGGGCCATCGAGAACGTCTCGCTCATGATGGCCGGCGCGCAGCTGGGCATCACCGTCTGCTCGCTGGCACTGGGCTACGTCACCAAACCCATGGTGGTCTACGCGCTGGAAGGACCCTTCAGCGCGTGGGGAGTCCCCGCAGCGCTGATCGACCCGATCGCCTACGCCATTGCCTTGAGCGTGGTGACGTTCCTGCACGTGGTGCTCGGCGAGATGGTGCCGAAGAACATCGCCCTGGCCGGACCGGAGCGGATGGCCTTCGTCCTGGGACCGGTCCTGGTGGTCGTGGTCCGCATTCTGCAGCCGCTGCTCTGGTGCATGAACGCCCTTGGAAATGGCATCCTGCGCCTGTTCAAGGTCGAGCCCAAAAACGAGGTTGCCAGCACCTTCAACCGGAACGAGGTGGCAGGCCTGGTCGAGGAATCACGCGAAGGCGGGCTGCTCGACCAGCAGGATGAGCGGCTCCTGCTCGGCGCGCTGACCTTCGAAGAACGGTCGGTCGAAAGCATCGTGATCCCGCTCAGCAGGGTCACCACGCTGCCGTCCGGATGCACTCCGGAGCAGGTCGAACAGGTCGCCGCCAACGGGTTCTCCCGCTTTCCCGTGCAGTCGCCCAGCGGCGAGCTGGACGGCTACGTCCACGTCAAGGACCTGCTGGGACTCGACGCCGCGGCCAGGGACCAGCCGTTGCCGGCCAGCCTGGTCCGCGACCTGCCGCGGGTGAACCTCACCGCCGCCCTGCAGTCCTCCTTGCACCGTATGCAACGCGAAGGCGCGCACCTGGCGCTCGCCGTCGACGGCGCCGGCCATCCGTATGGCATCGTGACGCTCGAGGACATGCTGGAAGAGCTCGTCGGGCAGATCCGCGACGACAGCCGCAGCGCCAGCTGGGCCTGAGGCCTCGCGGCATGACCGGGGGCCCGCCTGCGGCGCCCCCGGTTGGCCGGGCCCTGCCCTAAGGAGCGGGACGCTCTTCCTGGGTCAGGGCGGCGTGCGGGGTATGGTCGGCGCCCCAGCTGGCGAGCAACCGAAGGCGTTCGGCAGAGGGGCTGCCGGGTTCTGCCGTGTACACCATCAGGACCAGGCCCGGCTCCGCGGTGATGGCCAGTTCTTCATACGCGAGGGTCAGCTCGCCGACCACCGGGTGGTTGAACCGTTTGGTACCGGTGCCGTGGGTGCGCACATCGTGGGCAGCCCACAAGCGGCGGAAGGTCTCGCTCTGGGTGGAGAGTTCACCGACCAGATCCTGCAGCGCCCGATCGTGCGGGTCGCGGCCGGCTTCGGTGCGCATGATGCCCACGCACATTCCGGCGAACAGTTCCCAGTCCGGATAGAAGGACCTGGCCGCCGGATCGAGGAACTGGAACCGCGCGAGGTTGGGGGTGCGTCCGCCGTCGCCAATTAAAGGGGAGTAGAACGCGCGACCCAGCGCATTGGTCGCGAGCAGGTTCTGGTACGGGTCGCGGACAAAGGCAACGCCGTCGGTGATCGCCTCCAGCGCCCACTGCAGGCTCGGCCGCGCCGCCTGTTGCGCCGTGGCCCGCCGGCGAGGGCGTCCGGAAGCGGGGATGCCGTCGGCTGTCCGGGCGAGGTCGAAGAGGTGGGCGCGTTCGGTGTCGTCGAGCTGGAGTGCCCTGGCCAGTGCTTCCAGGACGGACGCTGAGGCCCCGGCGATCGCGCCGCGCTCCAGTTTGGAGTAGTACTCCACGCTGACGCCGGCGAGGATGGCCACCTCGGTGCGGCGGAGGCCGGGCACGCGCCGATTCATCCCGCCGGGCAGTCCGGCCTCTTCCGGCGTGATCTTTGCTCGGCGGGACATCAGGAATTCCCGCACTTCCGCCCGATTGTCCATGTTTTCAGGGTAGGCGACGCCACGGTCCCGAAGGGTTCCCTGTCAGTACACCTTTCGATAGGGACTCCCGCCGATGTGGTGGGCGCGGTTGACTGGAGGCGTACCAACGAAAGGAGCACTCCTCATGCGTGGAGTTGTTATGTACGCCCCCGGCGATGTTCGCGTTGAAGACCGTGAGAAGCCCACCATCCTCGAGCCCACCGACGCCATCATCCGGGCAGCGGCGGTCTGCGTCTGTGGTTCGGATCTATGGCCGTACCGCGGCATCGAGAAGCTCCAGGGCCCCACGCCGATGGGTCACGAATACGTCGGCGTGGTTGACGAAGTGGGTGCCGATGTCCGCAACGTGGAGGTCGGTGACTTCGTCGTAGGTTCGTTCGTCGCCTCCGACAACACCTGCGAGATTTGCCAGGCCGGCTATCAGTCCCGCTGCGTGCACAACGTGATGATGGGCTCCGTCGGCACCCAGGCCGAGCTCATCCGGGTGCAGCTGGCCGATGGCACCCTGGTCCGCACCCCCGGCACCCCGGATGCCGACCTCATCCCCTCGCTGCTCGCGGCATCCGACGTGCTGGGCACCGGATGGTTCGCCGCGGTGGCCGCCGAGGCCGGCCCCGGCAAGACCGTGGCCGTCGTCGGGGATGGCGCTGTGGGACTGTCGGCGGTCCTGGCTGCGAAGCAGCTTGGCGCCGAGCGCATCATCGCCATGTCCCGCCATGCCGACCGGCAGGCCCTGGCCCGCGAGTTCGGCGCCACCGACATTGTCGAAGAGCGCGGCGAGGCGGGCATTGCCAAGATCAAGGAACTCACCAACGGGCTCGGCGCACATTCCGTAGTCGAGGCGGTTGGCACGCAGGAGTCGATGGAGCAGGCGATCGGCGCCACGCGGCCCGGCGGACACATCGGCTATGTGGGAGTCACCCACGATGTGAAGCTCGACGGCCTCGGCCTGTTCTTCTCCGGCGTCCACCTGCACGGAGGACCGGCCCCGGTGCGCCGGTTCCTACCCGAACTCATCCAGCTCATCTGGGACCGCAAGATCGACCCCGGTAAGGTTTTCGACCTGACCCTCCCGCTGGAAGACGCCGCAGAGGCCTACCGCGCGATGGACGAACGGAACGCCACCAAGGTGCTGCTCACTGTCTGAGTGCGGCGCAGCCCCTTCGGTCCGGAGCAAGCGAAAGGAACTTCCATGAGCACGCACATGCAACCCAAGAAGCCCACCGTCAAAGGCCCGGCCGATTGGTTCACCGGAGACGTGTACTTCAATTCGTACTATGCCGGTGAAGCGCCCTCCCGGACCCGGCTCAATCTGGTCCGGTTCACTCCCGGTGCGCACACCGCGTGGCACAAGCACGCCGTCGGGCAGACCCTGCACGTGACCGAAGGCGTTGGCTACGTGCAGTCCCGCGGCGAAGGCGTCATCGAAATTCGGCCCGGCGACACCGTCTACACCCCGGCAGGGGAGTGGCATTGGCACGGCGCAACCGCCGACAACTTCATGTGCCACCTCGCCCTCTGGGAAGCTCCGGTTCCCGGCAGCGACGAACCGGAAACCACCTGGGGCGACAAGCTCACCGAGGACGAGTACCCCGGAGAGTAGGCAGAACGACGGGCAAAGAGCCCATCAGCAGTCAGCGGAGCGTGCCTGGCCTCCGGCGGAGATCCCGGTGTCTCCGCCGGGCGCCAGGGACGTCTCCTTTACTCTCCGTAGTCGATGTGCGCGCGAACGCTGCCGCCATCGTGGCTGAGCCAGCCGCGGCTCTTCGCGAAGGAGATCATGCCGTCGAATCCGTCGGTCCACTGCGGCGGTTGGGCGGCTCCGCTGGCGCGTAACTGTTCCACGTCCAGCCAGGCATGGCCGGCGTCGACGGTACCCAACCCGGCGGCCGCCAGTGCGTGGGCAACGTCCTGTTCGACCAGTCCGCCGGCGCGCACAGCGAGTTCGCGCAGGTTCTCCTGGTCTTTGACGGCGGCACCGTCCGGCGGGCTCACTTCCACATACATCAGGCGGGGTTTCCTTCCGTAACAGGAGCCGGGGCGCCCTGTTGGCGCTCGGCGATGGTCTGGTCGGCCTTCGACCAGTGGGTGGTCGGGACCTCCCGGATGATCACCGTTGTATTCTCAGGCACCGCGCCGACGGACTCTTCCGCAGCGCGGTGCAGGGCGCTGACCAGATTCCGCAACTGCTGCGGCGAGCGGCCCTCGGCGATGGATACGTCGATCAGTGGCATGTCTTCCTCCTAGCTGCGCATCACGAACGGGTCCGCGACCGGACCCTCGTCGGTGTTGATCCAGACGCTCTTCAGCCGGGTGTACTCGTGCATGGACTCCATGCCGTGCTCGATGCCCACGCCGCTGTTCTTGAAGCCTTGCCGCGGCGACATCGGCGACATTGCCCGGTAGGTATTGACCCAGACCGTGCCGGCCTCCAGCCGCCGGCTCATCCGGTGGGCGCGCGCCAGGTTTTGCGTCCATACCCCGGCGGCCAGCCCGTACTGGGTATCGTTGGCCAGCTGCATCACTTCTTCCTCGGTATCGAACGGCATGATGGCGGCCACCGGGCCGAAGATCTCCTCGCGGACCACGCGCATTGAATTGTCGACGCCGGTGAGCACCGTCGGTGCATAGAAGTATCCCGGGAGCGCGATGTCCGGCCGGCCGCCGCCGGTGAGCACGGTGGCGCCCTCGGAGACGCCCAGCTCCACGTAGGAACCGACCTTTTCCTGCTGCGCGGCAAATGCCAGCGGACCCAGCTCGGTGTTGTCCTGCAGCGGGTCGCCGATCACGATGCTGCCGGCCCGCTCGGCGACCCGTTCCAGCAGTTCGTCGTAGACGGACCGGTGCGCAAAGACCCGGCTGCCGGCGATGCAGGTCTGGCCGGCGGCGGCGAAGATGCCCGCCACCACGCCCATTGCCGCATTGGCAACGTTGGCGTCCTCGAACACGATGTTCGGGCTCTTGCCGCCGAGCTCCAGGGTGGTGCCGATGAACCGGGATGCGGCGGACGCGGCGATCGCCGAACCGGTGGCGGTGGAACCGGTGAAGGAGATCTTTGCGATCCCGGGATGGTCCACCAGTGCGGCACCTGCCTCGGCGCCCATTCCGGTGACCACGTTGACCACGCCGTCGGGGAAACCGGCTTCGGCCGCCAGTTCGGCGAGCCGCAGGACGGTCCGTGAGGTGTACTCGGAGGGCTTGATGACGATCGTGTTGCCGGCGGCCAGCGCCGGGGCGAGCTTCGAGGTGGTCAGGGTCAGCGGCGAATTCCATGGCGTGATGGCCCCGACGACGCCCAGCGGTTCGCGCTGCGTGTAGTTGAGGATCGCCGGGTTGGTGGTGGGGATCTGGCTGCCCTGCACCTTGTCCGCCAGGCCGGCGTAGTAGTAGAAGTACTCCGGCAGCGTAGCCAACTGGCCGCGCATCTCGCGCAGCAGCTTGCCGTTGTCCTCGGTTTCCATCCGGGCCAGTTCTTCGGCGTTGTCGCCCACCAAGTCGCCGAGCCGGCGCAACAGGTGCCCGCGTTTGGTTTGGCTCAGGTCGCGCCAGAGGGGGTTTTCGAATGCGGCGCGCGCGGCCGTGACGGCGCGGTCGACGTCGGCCTTGCTGCCACGGGCAGCCGAGTAGAGGACCTCGAGCGTGGCGGGGTTGGTGCTCTCGAAGTAGGCGCCCTCGGAGGGCGCACTCCAGCCGCCGTCGATGAAGTGGTCGTAATTCCTAGTCATGCGGATCGTGACTCGATTCGTTGAGGAAGTCGGTGATGAGGCGCGCCAGTTCGTCCGGGCGCTGCACCGGCAGCATGTGCCGTGTTCCGGCGACGACGGCGGTGCGTGTCCCCGGGATGGCCTCGCCCAGGCGGCGGGTCATCTCCGGGGTCGAGCCCGGGTCCTGGTCCCCGGTGACCGCCAGCGATGGCACGGCGATGGCGCCCAGTTCGGCGCCGATCTCGGCGTCTGCGGTGGCGAAGACCCGGTAAGCGTGCAGGTAGGACTGCGGGTCATTGGCCAGTAGCGTGCTGCGGATGCCGTCCACCGTCGCGGTGTCGGTGGCGGAACCTGCCGGGAACCAGCGCTCAATCGAGGCGGCCACACTGCCGGGAAAGTCGGTCGCGGCGTTCTCCAGCCGGGAGGCGACCGAGGCCGCCTCCTGCGGGGTCCGCCGGCAGACCGAGCTGACGCTGGTCAGGCTGGCCACCAGCCCGGGCCGGTACCGTGCCAGGTGCTGTGCCACCAGCGCGCCGAGGGAGAAACCCACCAGGTGCGCCCGCCCCGGCAGCCGGGACGCGACGTCGTCGGCCAGTTCGGCGAGCGTGACCGGCTGTACCAGCCGTGGCTGGCCGCCGTGGCCGGGCAGGTCGAGTGCCAGCACGGTGCGTTCGCTGGACTCGGCCAGCCGGGGGCTTAGTTGGTCCCACATGGAACGGTCCAGCCCCACGCCGTGGAGCAGGACGATGGGTAGGTTCGTCTCCACGGTTACTGTTCGGTGGCCAAAGGTGCCAGCCGCTGCTGCGGGCGGCCCTGCGAGGCGGCGGCCAGCGCGATCACGATCTCGCCAGGATGCGGCGCGTCGGCGAGCCGGACCTCGATGCTCTGGTGGTGCGAGCGGATGGTCGCGTCGGTGACGTGCTTGAGCGGTATGTCGAAGGTGACTCCGGCCGGACCGCGCTTTTCCACGGCTGGCAGCAGCGTGGTGGCGTTCGCGGCATTGCGGAAGTGGTCGCCGAACTTGAGGGTGTGGATGAGCGCCGAGCCGTGCTCAATCTCGCCCTCCAGCCCTACAATTGCGGCCTTGCCGTAGGCTTCCACCGTGCCGCCGAGCGCCTTGACCACGCGCGGGGCCAACAGCTCGCCCACCTTGGAGGCTGCCTCGTCGATGCCGGCGGTCAGGTCTTCGACGAATCCCTGGCCGTGCCAGGGATTGTCGATGACCGCCGCGACGACGGCGACCCGGGCGTTGGGTTCGACCGGGCGGCCGCCCTCGGTGAGGGTTTCTTCGGTCAGCGTGACGATCTTGCGGACGTTCATGCGGTGGCTCCTTCGAGGATGCGGGATGTGACGGCGGGGTCGGTGCTGCGGTCGCCGATTCGGGCGTGCGGGCGCGGGCCGGTGGACGCCGCGGCAACCACCACGATCTCGTCCGGCCGGGGCCCGTCGGAGATCCGTGCGGTGATGGTCTGGTAGTGGCTGCGGGTGGACGCCTGGTTCTTGTGCCACATCGGCACCACCAGCGCCTCGCCGGCCCCGGCCCGGTCGTCGGCGAAGCAGATGATGGACGTTCCTTCCAGGAACTCGCGCACGAGGTTGCCGAAGTACGGCGTATGGATCATGGCTCCGGCATGTTCGATTTCGCCTGACGTGCCGACGATGGCGGCCTTGCCGAACGCCTCGATCCGTTCTGCGCCGCCGAGCCCGGCAATCAGCCGGTCGGTCAGCAGCCGGGCCACCACCGGGGCGATCATTTTCGACGCCGGCGCCAGATCAGTCTCCGGCGGCGTCCCGATCCACGGGTTGGCAATCACCGCCGCGGCGGTCGCCCGGAACACCGGAGCCGAAGCCACGGCACCGTTTTCCTGCAGCACTTCTTCTTGGTAGTAGACGATCTTTCGGAGGCCGGCCTGTCCGCCGGAGGCAGCCGGATCGGTGCTGCTAGTCAAAATGGGGCTTCACTTTCTCGGAGAACAGCTCCAGGCTGCGCATGGCCTTCTGGTGCTTCAGGCCGGGGTGGGTGGTCCAGAGCATCATGTGCTCCAGGCCGACCTCGCGCTGCAGCTCCTGGATCTTCTCGGTGACGTATTCCGGTGTGCCTACCAGCATGTTGCGGTCCATCAGCATGTCGAAGTCCAGCGTGTGCGCGTCGGTGAGTTCTTCGCCCTCTTCCATCAGGTTGGACAAGCCGCGCCAGTGGGTGATCCAGC
Source organism: Arthrobacter sp. CAU 1506 (assembly GCF_005047635.1). Lineage (GTDB taxonomy): Bacteria > Actinomycetota > Actinomycetes > Actinomycetales > Micrococcaceae > Crystallibacter. Next base: position 92,377 of record NZ_SUKC01000008.1, read on the forward strand.
GGTAGGTGTTCATCACGGCTTCTTCGAATTCTTCGCGCGCCTGTTCCATGGTGTCGGCCACGTACACGTCGCGGACCAGCGCGATGCCCTCGCCCAGTGGAACCTCGCGGCCCTGGGCCTGCGCGGCGTGCTCGCGGTACAGCTCGAAGCGGCCCTTGAGCGCGGAGACCGGCGGCAGCCAGAAGATGCCCTGCACGCCGTTCTGGGCGGCACCGATGATGGACCGCGGGGTGTCGATGACCTGCCACAGCGGCAGCTTCGGCTGCAGCGGCCGGGGAGTCACCGCCATCTTGGTGATCACACCGTCTTCGGTGTACTCAGGGGTGGCAGGAGACAGCGGGTGATTCCACTTCACGCCTGGGGCAGGGAACTCGTAGAACTCGCCCTTGTGGCTGAAGAAGTCGTTGTACCAGGCCTTGTCCAGGATCTCCATGGTCTCGGCGAACAACGCCCGGTTCTTCTCCTGGTCGCGCGGATCGGCCGCCGGGTTGAGGTTCAGTGCCTCGCGACCGTACAGGCCGCGGCCGACGCCGACCTCGAGCCGGCCGTCGGAGAGCTGGTCGAGCAGTGCCAGGTCCTCGGCCAGCCGCAGCGGATGCCAGAACGTGACGATCGAAGCGGCCTGGCCAATGCGGATCTTCGAGGTGCGGGCCGCAATGTCCACGCCCATCAGGATGGGATTCGGAGTCAGTTCCTGGCCCTCGTGGCCGAAGTGGTGTTCGGTGTACCAAGTGGACCAGAAGCCGTACTTCTCGGCGGCCACCGCGTACTCGCGGGCGTCCTTCATATGCTGGTTGTAGTTGCCCAAGTCGCCGGGGGCGCCGAGGCCATGGAAGATGGAAAAGCGCATGGTTGGTCCTTTCACAGGGCTGAGAAGCCCGGATGATGATGTAGAAGGTCAGTCGTTTCGGGTCCGCGAGTCGGTCAGGACTTCACGCGAGGATGCGTAGACGTGGTTGCGCATGGCCGCTTCGGCGCCGAAGTGGTCCTTGTCCTTGATCATCTCCAGCACCGTCCGGTGTTCGGCGGTCGATGCGATGATCCGGCCGGGGTGCCCGGCGGTGCGCAGGACCAGCCGGTGGTAGGCCAACTGGTTCATCAGGCGGCCGTAATGTTCGGTCAGCTTGTTGTTGTCGGCGCCTAGGATGATGGTCTGGTGGAACTCATGCACCAGCGCCGCATAGCGCTCGGCGTCGCCTGAGGCGGCCGCTTCGTCGGACTCCTCCAAGTTGCGTTCCAGGACCGCAAGCTCGCGTACAGGTCCGCGGCGGGCCAGCAGGCCGGCGGCGAGCCCTTCGAAGCTCTCCTTGAGCTGGAACAGTTCGACGATCTCGCGTCGAGTGGGTTCGCGGACGAAGGTCCCGACTTTCGGCCGGATCTCCACCAGCCCTTCGTGCTGCAGCTGCTTCAGCGCTTCGCGTATCGGCGTGCGGCTCACGTCGAATTCCTGGGCGAGGAACACCTCGGACACGGGAGCGCCGGGAGGGAAGTCACCGCCCAGGATGAGCGTCCGGACTCGGTCGAGGAGCGGCAGGTCGTGGACGGGAACGGTCAGGCCCTGCTCGGTGGTGAAGGTCTCTTGCATACATCAGAGATTATGTTGCATGCATGAAGTCGTCAAGGGTTAGCAGCAAAATCGCGACAATTCCGGTGTTTGCGTGGTCTCTACGGGAAATTTGAGATTGTTGTTGACCTTCTCTGGTGATCTACATTACGCTCACTGCCATGCAACAGACTTTCGATAGTGCAGTGGCAAGTGTCTGGGCGGCGGCGTGGGACCGCGGTGAAGTCGAAGCGCTCGAGGCGTTGGCGACACCGGACTACATCAGGATCAGCAAGGGCAGCGGCAAGAGCATGAGCCTCGAGCAACTGCAGCAGGACATCCGGGAGGTCCGACAGGCCTTCCCGGACCTGGCCACCACCGTGGATGCCGTGGTTGTCGACGGCGACACCGCGGCCATCTTCTGGACCTCAACCGGAACCCACCGGGCCTCTTTCATGGGGGTGCCGCCAACCGGCCGTCGGGTGCAGACCCGCGGTTCCAATTTCGTGACCATGGAAAGCGGCCGGATCAAGCAGGAGACGGTGACCTGGGATAGCAGTGAGCTGCTGGGATCGCTCGGTATTCGACACCTGGGTGACGCACTCGCAGAGGCGGGCACCGGCGTCGTTGTTGATTCACTCTCCGGGGAGCCGGACCCGGAGATCATGAAGACGTTCAACCGGCAGTTTGTTACCGGCGTGACCGTGGTGACGACCACTGAGGGGGAAACTCCGAAGGGTCTGGCCGTGAACGCCTACGCCTCCGTGTCGCTGGAACCGCCGCTGGTGATGGTCTGCATCCAAAAGACCTCGTCCACCTACCCGGCCCTGTTCGCCTCCACCCACTTGGGCATCAACATCCTCAGCAACCGGCAGCAGGGCACCGTTTCCACCTTCGCGTCCAAGGCCGCGGACAAATTCGCCGAGACCGACTGGCACGCCGGCCCCAACGGTTCCCCGCTGCTGGATGGTTCCTCGGCCGCGCTGGAAGCCGAGATCCGGGAACGTTTCCAAGCCAAGACCCACACCATCTTCATCTGCCGCGTGCGGCACGCCGAGGTCACCGACGCCGCGCCCATGGTCTACCAGGCCGGCCGGTTTTACGACAGCGAAGGCCTGTCCCCGCTGTAACCACCGACCATCGGACGCGGACTTCACCGCGAACAAGCGCACCGCCCCCGGGCAGGCAATGATGCCGACCGGGCCGTTCCATCCGACTGCCCACAGGGGCCGCCGGTACCGATCGAGAATCTAAGGGACCACAGTGAACACTCAAGCCAACAGCGTGCCCGTCGGGGAGGACAGCATCGCTGAAGACCGGGGCTACCGCGACAGCCTCACAAAGATCGAGCCGTACGGCATCGAGCATATTCCGGACGTGGAACGCCACGGCAAGCCTCGCTCGCAGTTCTTCCTCTGGTTCGCCGCAGGGATGAACTTCCCGCTGGTGGTGCTGGGCTTCAGCGCCGCCTACTTCGGCCTGCCGTTCTGGTCGGCAGTTCTGGCCATCCTGGGGGCCGGCCTGATCGCCGCCGCGGTTATGGGCTACCTCTCCGGCATGGGCGTCCGGCTCGGTATCCCGCAGCAGATGCAGGCCCGCGGCCCCCTGGGCTTCATCGGCAACCTGCTGCCGGTGGCCTACGTCAATGTATTCGCCGGCGTGGGCTGGGCCTCCGTCACGGTGATTCTTGGCGGGCAGGCTATCGGGCTGCTCACCGGAATGCCGTTCTGGCTCTCGGCCCTGGCCCTGATGCTGCTGCAGCTCGGCGTGGCCGTGATGGGCTACAACCTGATCCACTTCCTGCAGCGGGTGCTCTCCTTCGTGCTGCTGGCCGGCTTCATCTTCGTCACAGTCGTGACGGTGGCCTCCGGCAAGATCGTCAACACCCCCAACCCCGACGCCGAAGGCTTCCTGGGCGTGGGCGGCTGGATCATTTTCTTCGGCTACTTCTTCTCCTACATCGTCGCGTGGATGCCGTTCGCCTCCGACTACTCCCGCTACCTGCCCAACAGCGCCACCAACCGCCGCGGCGCCGGTTGGTTCACCATGCTGGGCAACTTCATCACGCTGTCCTGGATGGGCATCCTGGGCGCGCTGCTCGGCTCCACCGCCACCTCTTCCGACACCATTGCGGCGCTGGACGAACTGATGGGCCCGTGGGCCATCATCGGATTGGGCATCGTGGCGCTGTCCTCCTTTACGCAGAACTTCCTGAACGTCTACGGCGGAGCCATCTCCATCCAGACCATGGGCGTGCCGGTCAGCCGCCATGTCGCCGTCGTCTTCATCTGCATCGCCTCGTACTTGGTGGCGCTCTGGGGTCAGCACGGGTTCTATGACGGCTTCACCGCATTCCTGAACCTGACCGCCTACTGCATTGCGCCGTACGTGGCGGTGCTGATCTGCGATTACCTGTTGGGCGGACGCCGAAGCCAGCAGGGCATCCAGGAGCTCTACGACAAGTCGCGGAAGTTCGAATGGGGCTTCATCGCTTGGGCGGCCGGTGTGCTGGGCTCCTCGCCGTTCTGGATTTCCGCCATCTACACTGGCCCTGTTGCAGCAGCTTTCCCGCAGATCGGCGACCTGTCGTTCTACGTTGGCGCCGCGATCGCGACCGTGGTTTACCTGGTGACCTACCGGTTGCCGCGGCTGTCCGGGCGTCCGCTGCTCATCGCCGACAAGGAGGGCTAGGACATGCCGGACCGGAACCGGACCGACCGCGCCGTGGGGCAGCAGCATCTGGTGGTGATCGACATGCAGCGGGCATTCCGCCAGCAGGGCGACTGGCACGTTCCGCGCTACGACGAGGCGGCCGGGGTCATCGCCAGGCTGGTGCGCGGTGGCTTCGATCCGATCATCACGCGGTTTGTGCCGGATCCGACCGAGTCCGGTTCCTGGTCCGCTTACTACGACCGCTGGCAGAGCATGCGGCTGGACCCGACGAACCCGGTCTGGGACGTGGAGCTGCCCGGGGTCGACGTCGGCGCGACGCTGGACCTGCCGACGTTCACCAAGTGGGGCGCCGAACTGGCTGGCCGGATCCCGGCGGGCGACGAGATCATCCTCACCGGCGTCGCCACCGACTGCTGCATCCTGGCCACCGCACTGGGGGCAGCGGATGCCGGACGCTACGTCACGGTGGTCGCGGACGCCTGTGCCGGCCAGAGCGACCAGGCGCACGAGTCAACCCTGGCCTTAATGGAACTGCTCTCGCCGATGGTCATTGTGACCGACAGTGCTGAACTGGCATCCCGGCCTCAAGCCGCGACGGTCTGACGGCCAAAACGCTCCTCGCGCCCGACGGCGGCACCCGCGTGCCGCCGTCGGGCGTTTTCTGCAAAAAACCTTGACCGCCTTCGCCGCGCGGGACTAACCTACAACCAAATGGTTGTAGATCAAGTCAGTGACACCGAGTTGGACCGCCTGTTCCAGGCGCTCGCCGATGCCACCCGCCGCGACATCGTGGCCAAGGTGCTCACCGGAGAGTTCTCGGTGTCGGGGCTGGCAGCGGGCTACGCCATGAGTTTTGCCGCCGTGCAGAAACATGTGGCGGTGTTGGAGCGGGCTTCCCTGGTGGTTAAGGAGAAGCGCGGTAGGGAGCAGATGGTGCGGCCTCATCTTGAGGGAGTGCGGAGAGCGCGTCGGCTGCTCGATCAATACGAGATGCTCTGGCAGCACCGGGTTGAACGGATCCAGGACATTCTCGACGAATAGGAAAGGGCACACCATCATGCCGGTTATTGATGTCATCAAGGACGAAGACGCGTTGAAGTTCACCATCGTCGCCGAGTTCGACGCCCCCGTGGAACGGGTGTGGCAGATCTGGGAAGACCCGCGCCAACTGGAACGCTGGTGGGGGCCGCCAACCTGGCCCGCCACCTTCGACAAGCACGAGTTCACGCCGGGCGGCAAGGCCAGCTACTACATGACCGGTCCGGACGGCGAGAAGGCGGGCGGCTGGTGGAAGTTCACCGCCATCGAAGCGCCCAACAAACTCTCCTTCGAGGACGGATTTGCCGACGACGACGGCGAGCCCGTGGCGGACATGGGCACCACGTATGCCACGGTGACGCTGGAATCCATCGAAGGACGCACCCGAATGACCACCGAGTCGCGATTTGAATCCGCCGATCAGTTGCAGAAGATGCTGGAGATGGGCATGGTCGAAGGCATGCAGGGAGCCATGGGCCAGATCGACGCCATCCTCGCGGAACGCGCAACGGTCTGAGCCACGTAACGGAACACCCCACCGGAAGGAACTGCGCCCGTGCCCACATTCACTGACGGCCAGCCCGTGATCGTCGCCTTGCCCACCGAGGACCGCCGCAAGTCCCACGACTTCTACACCGCCCTGGGCCTCAAGGCCACCGGCGAACCCGGCGGCGACGGCCTGCCCGAGCCGCTCCAGTTCGAGGTGAACGCGGGCCTGCGGCTCATGTTCGTCCCGCCCGGAGGATTCGGCTGGGTCACCAACAACCGGCCCACCGCCAGCGGCGAGCAGACCGAATGCCTGCTGGGCTTGCCGGTCGGCTCGCCGCGGGACGTGGACACCGTGGTCGGAACGGCCAGGCAAGCCGGCGGCACAATCGTCATGGAGCCCGCCCAGCAACCGTGGGGCTACTCGGCGGTCTTCGCCGACCCGGACGACCACCTCTGGCAGGTCACCGCGGGGTAGTCCGCACCGCGGGCCGCGTTGGTCGCACAACCTGGGTCCGCAACACTGAGGGGGAATGACGACGGCGGTGCTCACCGCCGTCGTCATCCCCCGTTTGAGGTGGGCACCGGCGCGCGGGGGACTACCATTCAGACATGGACGACCGGATCACGCTGCGTTTCCTCGCCTCGCCGACCGATGTCTCGGAGGACGGGACCACGGTGCAGGCCGGCCGGGTGCTGGAGTGGATCGACAAGGCCGGATACGCCTGCGCCACCGGGTACAGCGGGAGCTACTGCGTCACCGCCTACGTGGGCAACGTGCACTTCACCCGCCCGATCCGCAACGGCGACCTGATCGAAATCGACGCCCGGATTGTGCACACCGGACGCTCCAGCATGCAGGTGGTGGTCACGGTCGACGCGGCGAACGTCCGCGAACGCGAATTTCGGCCGGCCATGGACTGCATCCTGGTGTTCGTGGCGCTGGGCGAGGACCGGCGCCCCAAGCCGATTCCGCAGTGGCAGCCTTCGGACGATGAGTCGGCGCGGCTGGCCGAGGGCGCCGCCGGCCGGATCGCCGCGCGGGCGGAGATCCGGGACGCCATGCGCGCGCAGGCCTATACGGATGCGGGCACCACGCCGAAGGAGAACTTCCGGTTCCTGGCCGCGCCGTCGGACGTGAACTGGGGCGGGAACGCCCACGGCGGCATCGTGATGCGCTGGATCGACGAAGTGGCCCGGGCCTGCGCCATGTCCTGGTGCGGCCGCGACGCGGTGGCCGTCTACTCCGGCGGCATCCACTTCCTGAACCCCGTGCACATCGGCGATCTGGTGGAGGCTGAGGCGCGGCTGATCCACACCGGCCCGCGCAGCATGCACACCGCCGTGCATGTGCGCGCCCGCGATCCGCGCGGCGGCGAGTGGCGGCCCACCACCCAGTGCATGACCATCTTCGTCACCCGTAACGACGCCGGCCATGCCGCCGAGGTTCCCCAGCTGATGCTGCGCACCGACGAGGACCGGCGGCTGGATGCCCACGCCCTCGACCTGATGCGGCGCCGGGCCGAGCTGCCGCCGCTGCAGTTCGCCGCCGAGCGCAAATACCATTTCCGGCAGCGCAGCCAGAGGAACAGCTGAGCCCCCTGCCCTCAGCCGGCTAGGGACTCCAGCGCACCGGGCCGTCCTCGCAGAACACCGTTTCCACGGCTTCGCCGCCCAGGCAGGCTGCGTCCACCAGATCGCGGTTACCCACGGGTTCGGAGAGCTCCACGTTGACTGGCACGGCGTTGTTGCCTTGGCACTCGTAGGCGCCGCCAGTCAACGGCTCGACGTCAGTCCGGATGACGATCCGGTCCCGCTCGAATTGAACGTCTGGCTCAAGCACGGTCCCTGTTTCCCCGCTGGCGCATTCAAGCCGGGTCACGGCCAGCCGCAGCTCCGTTGATTCCGGTCGAACCTCCGCCGCGTCGAGCAGCTCCCACACTCCGGTGGACCCTTCCGAAGCGGCCGGGGACCTCTCCGAACCAGGCGGCGCGCCGCAACCGCTGACTACGACGACGGCGGTGCAGCCGAGCGCCGCAGCCACCAAGCGCGCTGCCGTGAACGCCGTCGTGAATGACGAGGCAACCTCGCGTGATGTCTGCACCTCGGGCCCTCCGCTCTGCTGACTGCGCTCCGGCGCCTGACTGAATTCCGACGCCGCTCGCAACCGCCATCCCGGTTTTCCGGAGGTGACGCCAGCATCCTTCTCCGCACAGTATCCCTCAGCGGGGATCATCAGAAGGCGCACATGAGCCGCTTCCTGGGATTGGCGCCCGGACCGAGCTGCCGCCGCTGCAGTTCGCCGTCGAGCGGACCTGCTGACCAGCCGAGCGGCCCCACTGGCTGGACGAAGCCTCAGCCGGCCTGGTGCAGCCGGTCGGTGGGCAGCGGGAGCTCGATCGTCTTGGTCAGGTCGATGGACTTGGCGATCGGACCGGTCAGCGCGGGGGAGACCGACACGGTGGCACGCCGCACTTCCCTGATGAGTACCTTCACGCGCTCGCCGTCCAGATCCAGCCACCAGTCCTCGGCCAACAGCCGCAGGCCCAGCTCGTCCAGCAATGCCTCGGCCTCGTCCAACTCGGACGCTTCCCCGCGCTGGCGGTGCAGGAGATCGAACGGCACGAAGCCGCCGTCGTCGGTCATATGGATGTAGCCAACATGTTCGCCGTCCAGGGCGCGGACATGGTCGAAGGTGTTCTCGGACGGAAGCGGATGGGCCATGGCGCCCATCCTAACCAGACTAAGCCGCCGTCGACGCGTGATGTCGGCCCGCCCGGAACATCACCCCGCAGCCAGCCCGCAGTCCGCCCCGGAACCCCACCGCGCAGCTGGCCCGAAGCCCGCCCGCACCGCCCGGGCGGGCGTCACGGTTCCAAGGTAGTGTGGCGGAGCGGAGTAGCAGGGAGAACGACCATGGCCGGCAAAGACAACGGGAGTCCGCGGGAGGCACTGCCCGCGGAAGCGCAACCAAGCACCTTCCCGGAGCCGGCTCCGACGGAAAGGTCCCTTGGCGAGTTGTCAGGGTCCCGGATCCTCGACGCGCTCGATTTTCCGGTCGGCGCAGCGGCCGGGGACGAAGAGCAGGTCAGCCGGCTGCGGCGGCTCAACCGCCGACGTCGCGCGGTGGCTTTCCGGCTGCTGCCCAAGGACCAAGCAGCGCGGGTATTCGAGCAGCTCGGTCCCGCGCTGCAAGCCGAACTGTTGGACGGCCTGCAGGATGAGCAGGTGGCCGCGTTTTTCGACGGTCTGGCACCGGATGACCGGGTCACCCTGATCGACGAAGTGCCGGCCACCGTGGCGCGGAAGCTGATGCGCGGTCTCACGGAGGAGCAGCGGGCTCTGACTTCCGTGGTGCTGGGGTATCCACGCGGTTCGATCGGGCGAAGGATGAGCCCCGAATTCATCACCACCACGCCGGAGCTGACCGTCCGGCAGACACTGGAACGGCTGCACAGCCGGCTAGAGGATGCGGAAACGGTGTACGTTCTGCCGGTCACCGACGCGGGCAAGCGGCTGGTGGGATTGGTCAGCCTGCGCCGGCTCCTCTCCGCGGAACCTGACACCCGGGTGGACGCCATCATGGGCGACGCTTACTGCCAATCGGCCACCACGCCGGAGGAAGACGCGGCGCGCCTGTGCACGGGCCGCAAACTATTGGCCCTCCCAATAGTGGACAGCGAGCGGCGGGTGGTCGGGATCCTCACGGTAGACGACGCGCTGCGCATCCTGGAAGAAGCCGAGACCGAAGATCAGTCGCGCATCAGCGGCAGCGAGCCGCTGCGCCGGCCGTATCTGGCCACCCCGATTTCCAGGATCGTCAAATCCCGCCTGGTGTGGCTGCTGGTCCTGGCGGTGGGCGCAACGCTGACGGTGAGCGTGCTGGAAGTCTTCGAGGCCACGATCGCGCAGATGGTGGTGCTGTCGCTCTTCGTGCCGCTGCTCATCGGCACTGGCGGGAACACGGGCAATCAGGCGGCCACCACCGTGACCCGGGCGCTGGCACTCAAAGAGGTCACGCCCCGCGACCTGCTGAAGGTGCTTGGCAAGGAGGTGCGCGTCGGCGCGACGCTGGGCTTGCTGATCGGAGGGCTGGGCTTCGTCGTGGCCGCCGTCTTCTACGGGCCCGCCATCGGGTTGGTCATGGGAGCGTCCCTGCTGGCCATCTGCACTATGGCGGCAGCGGTCGGCGGCCTGATGCCCATGCTGGCCCGCTTTCTCAAGGTGGACCCCGCGGTCTTCTCCAATCCGTTCATCTCCACCTTCATCGACGCCGCGGGCCTGCTGGTGTATTTCATGATTGCCCGCACGGTCCTGGGAATCTGAGGCGGCGTCGGCGGGAAGCCCGTAGGCTACGGGCATGGCCATCATTTACGACGCAGTCCTGAATCCCTCCAAGCAGGATCTCCTCAAATCCTGGCTGCCCGAGCAGCCGTGGTTCCAGGAACTCGGGGCCGATGCCGCCGAGCTGGAGCACCTCGGCGCCTTCCGCTTCGATGATCCGTCCGGCGAGGTCGGGATGGAAACGCACCTGCTCTCCGCCGGCGGGCAGGTGTTGCACGTCCCGCTGACGTACCGCGGCGCACCGCTGCCCGGCGCCGAAGAATTCCTGGCCGGGACCATGGAGCACTCGGTGCTGGGGGATCGCTGGATCTACGACGCCTGCGCCGACCCCGTCTACGCCACCGCGCTCGCCACGGCCATGGTGCAAGGCGGCGCTGGCGCCGAACAGTTCCTGGACGTGGACGGGAAGCTCGAACCGTTGACCGGCGCCATCCCGGTCCGCGGCAGCGGCGGCACCGGCGGCATCGTCCCCGAAATCACGACGGCGGTGCCCGCCACCTCCGGCACCGTCACCACCATCGACGCCAGCCCGCTGACACTCACCGTCCACCGCATCCCGGACCCCAGCGAGCAGCCCGGCACGGCCCTGAATCTCACCTGCACCTTGCCCGGCCAGCCCCCGCTGATCCTCGCGTCCGCCTGATGATCGCCAAAGGCCGCCGGGCCGGATGATCGCCGGCAGTCTTCTCCAACTACGGCTTCCTTGGGCACCGTCCCTCCCTGAGCAGGAAGGGACGGTGCCCACTCCTGTGGCGAGTACCACTGTCGAGCCCTAGGCCCTCGGCGAGGAGCGATACAGGGCCAATCCGTCGCCGTCGTACGCCATTGCCGCTATGGTTCCAACACCTGCCGGCCACCCCAAGCAGGCTTCTCGATTTGACCCGCGGGAGGAGCGGAAGATAAGTTTTCGTGGCGTAGGTCACCGCCCGCCCCTTTCTGGGGCCCGCGGGAAAGACCTGACGTCGCTGTGGCCGGACGCCGAAGATGCCTGTTCCGGCCGGTTCGACGGGAAAATCCCGCAGCGACGCAGTCCCACCCCTAAGGAACACATGAGCACCACCAGTACAGCACCTCATCTGCGGCGGGCTCTGTCCAGCCGCCATATCCAGCTGATTGCCATCGGCGGGGCCATCGGCACCGGCCTCTTCATGGGCTCGGGCAAGACCATCTCGGTGGCCGGCCCGTCGGTCATCTTCGTCTACATGATCATCGGCTCCATGCTGTTCTTCGTCATGCGGGCCATGGGCGAGCTGCTGCTGAGCAACACCGACTACAAAAACTTCAGCGACTTCGCCGGCGACATCCTCGGCCCGTGGGCGGCATTCTTCACCGGCTGGACCTACTGGTTCTGCTGGGTGGTCACCGGCATCGCGGACGTGGTGGCCATCGCGCACTACGTGGCCTTCTGGTGGCCTGACCTGCCGCTGTGGGTCCCCGCACTGGCTTGCATCCTGCTGCTGCTGGCGCTGAACCTGCCCACCGTGCGGGCCTTCGGCGAGACCGAATTCTGGTTCGCGCTGATCAAGATCGTGGCCATCGTGGCGCTGATCGTGGTGGGCCTGGTCATGATCATCACCGGCTTCGAGCACGAGGGCTCACGCGCCTCCTTCGCCAACCTGTGGGAGCACGGTGGCATGTTCCCCACCGGCTTCATGGGCTTCGTGGCCGGCTTCCAGATTGCCGTCTTCGCTTTCGTGGGCATCGAACTGGTGGGCACCACCGCCGCCGAGACCAAGGACCCGGAGAAGAACCTGCCCCGCGCGGTGAACTCCATCCCCATCCGCATCCTGATCTTCTACGTGGGCGCGCTGATCGTGCTGATGGCCGTGGAGCCGTGGACGGCGTTCAGCGCCGACGCCTCCCCGTTCGTGGGCATGTTCGCGCTGGCCGGCCTGGTGGGCGCGGCCGGCGTGGTGAACTTCGTGGTGCTGACCTCGGCGACCTCGTCGGCGAACTCCGGGATATATTCCACTTCGCGCATGATCTACGGTCTGTCCCAGGAGGGCGACGCCCCGAAGCGGTTCGGCAAGCTGTCCGGCCGCGGCGTGCCGCGCAATGCCCTGCTGTTCTCCTGCATGTTCCTGCTGGCCGGTGTGGTGCTGCTCTACGCCGAGGGCAGCGTGTCCGAGGCGTTCACCCTGGTCACCACCATCTCGGCGCTGTGCTTTATGTTCGTCTGGTCCATCATCCTGCTCAGCTACGTGGTCTACCGCCGTCGTCGGCCGCAACTGCATGCGGACAGCAAGTTCAAGATGCCCGGCGGGGCCTTCATGCCCTACGTGGTCATGGCTTTCTTCGCCTTCATCCTCTGGGCACTGACCACCCAGACGGACACGCTGACCGCGCTGCTGTTCACCCCGCTCTGGTTCATCGGGCTCGGCATCGGCTATATGGTGCTGCGCCGCAACCCGGAGCACGCCCGGATCCGCGCCGCCCACGACGCCAAGGTCGCCGAGGAGAAGGCCAACCGCGACGGCCGCGAACGGGAAACCATCTCCGCACCGTAGCGTCCGGCCTCCTTCGGCACCCGCCGTCGTCGATCCAATAAAAAACAACGACGGCGGTGCGCGCCGACCGTACCGCAGCCGCCTTGCCCGCCACTTGGGCAAGGCGGCTGTGGTGTTCACCGGCCCATTTAGTTCCTCCAGCCATGCTGCCCACGATCACCTCCGGGAGCGGCCACAGCGGCACGTCCCGGACCGCCCGCGGCCGCAGCCCTTCCCAGCAGTGAAAAGACCGGCAAGAATGTTGGCGGCAAGCACCGCAGACCTTCTGTCCGAAAGGCACACCATGGCACTGGGAATGAACCCCTACCTGCAGTTCAGCGGCAACGCCGCCGAAGCCGTCGAGTTCTACCATTCCGTGTTCGGCGGCGAACTGAGCAAGATGACCTATGCGGAGGGCATGGGGGACCAGAACCCACAGACCAGCTCCAACATCATGCACTCGTCGCTCTACGTAGACCGCGGGTTCCAGCTGATGGCCTCGGACGCGCCGGCCGAAATGCCCACCTCCGGCAACGGCACCATCTCGCTGAGCTCCAACGGCGACGATCCGGCCGACGATGACAAGCTCCGCAGCTACTGGGAGGGGCTGAGCAACGGCGCCACCGTCAACCTGCCGCTGGAACGGGCCCCGTGGGGCGACTACTTCGGCCAGCTCACGGACCGCTTCGGCGTCAGCTGGATGGTCAACATCACCGCACCGCAGGACGGCGAGACGCAGTAGCCGGGGCACAGACGGAATTGGGCGGGGCTCGGGGGCATACTAGGTTGGTTCTCGATGGTTTCCTCCCAGCCTCCCCGTTCCCTGTCCACGCCGCCAAACGTCTTTGCCGGGCTCAGCAACGCCTTCCGGGGCATGCTCATCGGGCTGGTCGAACTGGTGCCGGGCGTCTCCGGGGGAACGGTGGCGCTTGTCCTGGGCGTCTTTGAGCGCCTGGTGCTGTCCGCGAACCACCTCGTAGGCGCTGTCACCCATGCCGTCTCCAAGCGCGATGGCCGTGGGGCGGCCAACCAGCTGGGCAAGGTCGAGTGGGGCCTGCTTCTCCCGTTGGCGGCAGGCATGTTCCTGGCGCTCTTCGCGCTGTCAGGGCCGCTGCATCATTTCGTCGAGAACCATCCCGTCGTCGCCAGCGCCTTGTTCCTGGGGATGGTGTCAGCCAGCCTGCTGGTACCCATCACCATGGCCCGGGAAGCCGATCCGGCCGCGCCCACTCCCAAGGTGGCGGAGATAGGAATCGTCCTGGCGGTTGGCCTGGCCGCATTCCTGCTGCTGGGGCTTCCGGCAGGTCAGGTTGAAAGCCCCGCGGCGTGGGTCATTGTTCTTAGCGGTGCGGTGGCAGTCTGTGCCCTGGCGATGCCCGGACTTTCGGGGTCCTTTATCCTCCTGGCCTTCGGCATGTACCAACCCACCCTTGCGGCGGTCAGCCAGCGGGACTTCGGCTACTTGGGGATGTTCGTCGCCGGTGCTGTCGTTGGGTTGGCCTCCATCGTCCGAGTCCTGGCGTATCTGCTGCGGGTTCATCGACGGCTAACCCTCTTGGTCGCCACGGGACTGATTCTCGGTTCGCTCCGGGCCCTGTGGCCTTGGCAGCAGGGTCCAACATTGCTCTGGCCCGGCGAAGAGCCATGGGGCTGGCCCCTGGTCGCGGGCCTGGCCGGCGCGGCGCTGGTTCTCCTGTTGTGGTGGCGGGAACGGCGTGCCGACAAAGACCTGCGACCCGCCGAGTTTTAGGGTCGGCGAGCCCGCAGAGCCCTCGGGTCCGCCAGCCTGGCAAGCCCGCAGGCCAGCTGCCAAGCCCTCGGACCGCCCCACCCGTCAGCCAACCCTTCGGGCCGGCCGGTCCGCCGGACCCTGAATGATGAAAACGTGTCGGCTTTCCTCTTTCTGTCATCCCTCGGACGGGCAAGAATGGACCGGAGCACGCCCATCGACAGAACGAGGACCACATGGCCATCACTGACTTCGAACGCTACCCACTCACCTTCGGGCCCAGCCCCATCCACCACCTGCCGCGGCTCAGCCAGCACCTCGGCGGGGCACAGCTCTGGGCCAAGCGGGAGGACGTGAACTCGGGCCTGGCCTTCGGCGGCAATAAGACCCGCAAGCTGGAGTACATCGTCCCGGACATCCTTGCGCAGGGCGCGGACACCATCGTCTCCATCGGCGGCTTCCAGTCGAACCACACCCGGCAGGTCGCGGCGGTGGCGGCGAAGCTCGGCTTGAAGGCCGTGCTGGTCCAGGAGAGCTGGGTGGACTGGCCAGACCCGCTGAATGACCGGGTAGGCAACATCCTGCTGTCCCGGCTGATGGGAGCGGACGTACGGCTGGACCCGGCCGGCTTCGACATCGGTATCCGCGACTCCTGGCAGAACGCCATCGCCGAAGTGGAGGCAGCCGGCGGCAAGCCCTATCCCATTCCCGCAGGCGCCTCGGAGCACAAGTTCGGCGGGCTGGGCTTCGCCAACTGGGCCTACGAGGTGCAGCAGCAGGAGGAGGAACTCGGCGTCTTCTTCGACACCATCGTGGTCTGTACCGTCACCGGCTCCACCCACGCGGGCATGATCGCCGGCTTCGCCGCGCTGGAGGACGCCGGCGGCCGCCCGCGCCGCGTAATCGGCATCGACGCCTCCGCCACCCTGGCCAAGACCCGGGAACAGGTCGGCCGCATCGCCCGAAACACCGCGAAGCTGATCGGCTTGGAGCGGGACCTGCGCGACGACGAGATCACCGTGCTGGAGGGCTGGGCCGGCGACCTTTACGGCATCCCGGTCGACTCCACCCTGGAAGCCATGCGGCTCAGCGCCTCGCTCGAAGCGATGATCACCGACCCGGTCTACGAGGGCAAGTCCATGGCCGGGATGATCGACCTGGTCAGCAGCAAGCAGATCCCCGCCGACAGCAACGTGCTCTACGCCCACCTCGGCGGCCAACCGGCGCTCAACGCCTACAGCGCCCTGTTCCGGAGCTAGAAAACAACGACGGCGGCGCTCAGATGGGCGCCGCCGGTCCGGCATCGCCGTGGACCCTTCCCGCCCCGGGTTTCCGGGTGGGTGCTGGCGGCCCAGCTGCCGGGTGCGTGCGATCCGTAGGGGCTGACAACCGGCGGCCGGCAGCTACCTCCCGCCGGTTACGGCAGCCGCCCCGGCCTAGGCCGGACGGCTGTACCCGCCTCTCCCGGCAGCAGTTCCACCGGGCTGAGCAGTAGCGCCGGTCCGCGGTGCAGGATTCCGCTGGACAGGGGCTGGCAGCGCAGGCCGCCGCGACCGCGCATCGCGGCGTGGGCGCCCGGTGCCAGCATCCGGTCCATCCAGGCGCACGGGTGGGCGTGCCGACCGCCGCGGAACCGCACCTCTTTACCCCGGGATTCCACCGCGAATTCCTCGCCAATCAGCGGCGCCAGCTGGGCTCCCCGCAGCACCACGTTGCGCCGCGTCCGCAGCGGATCAAACGGCTCCGCGCCCAATTCGGCGGCGATGGCCTCGAGCGATTCCACCGCCATGAACGTGACCGCCGCATCCATGTGGGCCGCCTTGCCAAAGAACCGGTCGCCCACAATGCCCTTGCCCGCCACCACCTCGGCCCGGTCACGGTCTTCCGTAGGTACCTCGGCAGCGCCGTCCTTCGCCCGGCCAAAGTAGGCATGAGCCGGCGACACCAATAGGTGCATGATCTCGACGGGGTACCGGTACGTCGTCATGTTTCCAGCTTGCCGTACATGGGTAGGCCGTGGGGCTGGTTCAGTGCGGCACCCGGGTCAGCTCCACAACCCACTCGGGCGTCTGCTGCCCGATCTTCCGGTCCGTCACTACCCGGAGCCTGGCGGCCTCAACCATGACACGTTCGTACTCCGGGAGACCGGAGACCCGGGTCGTGGGCTGCTTGGCCTCGACGTCCCCAAGTGCGGTGACCTTCTGGGCCAGACTGTCGTTGGAAGCGACCTGCAGGATCCGCGCCTCTTCCTCGCCGGCCAGGTTGCTTTCGGCCAAGAGCGTCAGTACCCCCAAGCCGACCACCCGTCGGTCCAAGCTGGAGGACATCGAAGCATCCAGCGCCCATTCGGCCCGCTCCCACCACTGCGCCCGGCGGCTGGCTTCGGCCTGGGTCTGAGTGCTGCGCCAGCCGATGAAAGCAGCGATAACGGCAGCTAGCAGGATCGCCAGCGGACCCAGCGAGGCGAGCACGTCCCACCCGTCCGGGGCGCCGTTTTGGACCACAACCTCTACTGGATCAGGAGCCTGCAGCGCGATCATGGCTCCAATCTAGGGCACCCACCCCTCAATAAGGCCGACCGCCGTCCGGTCCACAGCGTTACACCGACGATTTACTACCCCCGCGAGGCCAAAAGCTGCGGATTAGACTCCTGCCCGAAAGCTGGGATGATCGGGCCATGAGCAAGAACCCACTGATGATCACCTCGGATCTGGCACGTGCGGCTCGTGCCCTCACGCAGGTTTCCGCCAAGGTCATTGCGAGAAACGCCGGCCTGGACAAGCAGCAGGTGCGAGACTTTGAGAAGGGCAACGCACCGTTGACGCCGGAGCAGAACCAGCAGCTCCGCCGGGCCCTGGGGCAGTTCGGCGTCGCCTTCATCGAGGACGACGACCACGGCGGCTACGGCGTCCGCCGCAAATTCAACGCCACCAAGATCAAGCGGATCGAAACTTGGGAAGGCGAAGGCGGGCCCGCCTACGAGGACGACATCTAGGCAGGGGCCATCGCCGTAGGCAGGGCAGTGACGGCAGCGAGAGCCGCAGTGTGCACCGCGGCTCCCGCTGACCTAGACGGCTGGAGGAGTCGCGCCGTCAGAACCGGTCTCGGACGTGCCGTTCTCGGCCATAGAGCGCCACGACCATCAGAATGATGGCGCCGTAAATGATGCGGCTCTGGGCCTCTGCCAGGCCGTTACTGACGATGATGGTAGACAGGCCCGTGAGGATGAGGGCGCCCAACAGGGTCCTGGTGAAGCTGCCGCGGATGCTGCCAAAGGTGGTCCCGCCGACGAGGACCGCGGCCAACCCGGAGAACAGGTATGGTTCGCCGATCGATTGTGCCCAACCGGAACTGAAACTCGCTATGAACATCCCTGCGATGCCGGCGAGTGCACCCGAGGCGGCGAACACAATTGTCCACACTGCGGTGGTGTTGATGCGGGTGAGCTTCGCTGCGCGGACGTTGATTCCGGTTGCGTAGAGGCTGCGGCCGGCGGGTGTGCGGGTGAGCCCCAGCCACAACAACACTGCAGCGGCCGCCACAATCAGGATGATGGGCGGAATCGGCAGACTGAACGTCTTGCTGGTGACTCCTGCCAAGGCGCGCAGGGAGTCTGGTGGCGCGGCAGCGTAGTTGCCATGGGTCAGGAACAGTGTGCCTCCCGTGATGACGGCGCCCATGCCCAGCGTCATCATCAGCGGCTCAACCCTCAAACGATGACAGAGATAGCCGATGGCCGCGCCGAGACCGCCGCACACAGCGATAGTTACGAGGAATGCCACCGGGACGGGCCAGCCTTGTCCGCCGGCCAGATTGGCTGCAACGAAGGCGCCGAAAATCACGTAACCGGGAATCGCCAGATCGAGTCCGCCAAGGATCACCACCAAGGTCTGGCCCATCGCGGCGAGCGCGAGCAGCGACGCAATGATGAGCAGCGCCGTGGCAGATCGAAGGTTGGCGATGCCCGGGACGGTCGCGACTAGCCATGCGACGATGACGGCGAGCACCAGCATTTGCAGGATCGGCTGTTGCAGCACCAACGTTCGGGTGCGGGACCAGAGCCCGTCTCGGGAGCGGGCCGGAGCGAGGGCGGCGTCGACTGAAGGCTGGGCGGTCATGCGGTTCTCCGTGAAATTCGAGGGCTAAGCAGCGTTGCGCCGAGCACAACACCGACGATCAGCAGCAATCCGTAGGTGAATTCGATGAGGTTCGGTTGGACCCCGGCGGAAGTCAGCAGTTGCTGGAGGAGGTAGATGGCAAGCGCCCCAAAGAACGTCCCGAGCAGGCCGCCCCGTCCGCCGCCGAGACTGGTGCCGCCGAGAACTGCGGCTGCCAGGCCAAGGAGCGCATACGTGGTGGCAAGCGAGGATCCGGAGGCCTGTAACAGGGCCGACAGGGCAATCCCGGCGATGCCGGCGAACAAGCCGCCCAGCGTGTAGCCGAGCACCCGGATCGCGGTCACGTTCACGCCGGATCCGTAGGCTGAGGAGTCGCTCTCGCCGGTGGCGCGCAGGTTGCTGACAAAGACAGTCCTCTTCAACAAGAACCACACGAGTGCCGCGGCGCCCAGCGTGATGACCGCACCGGGTACGAGGCCGATGGAGCCTGCCAGCGGCCGAGTCCAGTTGTCCGGCGCGATGACGGGGTTCTTTGCGATGGTCAACGAGGCACCGATGAGCAGGAACAGTACGCCGGTGGTCGCCACCACTGGGTGCAGGCGGACGACCGCCACAAGAATGCCGTTGATGGCGCCGACCGCCATCGCGATGGCAAGCAAGAGAGGGATTGCCAGCGGCCAATTACCCAGTCCGGCGGGGATCAGGACGGCGACGAAAACGCAGTTGATCAGTGTGGCCAAGGGGCCCACGGAGATATCTATGCCTCCGGCCAGGATGGCCGGTGTGGATGCGAAGCCGACCAACACGAACGGTGCGAGGGTGGCCAGCGTGGTACCGATCCGGCCAGGGGAGACGAAGCTGGGAGAAACCATCAGGTTTATCAGCAACAGGACGGCGCAGAGCAGCATCGCAAACGCGAATGGCCATCGTTGAAACATGCTCAGCACCCGGTTCATGCGACACCTGCGACTTTCTGCCCGAAATAGGCTGCGACGATAGCTTCATGGCCGATCTCGGCCCGCGCAATTTCCGCGAACAGGCTCTGGTTTCGGAAAACGAGGACGCGGTCCACAAGCTCCACGTGTTCTTCGACCTCGCTGGAGAGCATGACCACACTCATTCCCTCCGCGCAGAGCTGTTGGAGGGCAGCGTAGATCTCACGTTTGGTGGTGATATCCACGCCCCGGGTCGGATCGTTCAACAAGAGCACCGCCGGGTCAGTTGCCAGCCACCGGGCCAGCAGTACCTTCTGTTGGTTCCCGCCGGACAGTGTTGAGATGGCGTCGGTGGCATTGCCGAATTTAATGCTCAGGCTCTTTGCGGCAGCGGCAAACCGTTCGGACATACGGTTGGAACTCAGCAGCGGTCCCCGGCCGTCTTTCTGCATGGTGGGAAGCGCGAAGTTTTCCCGGATGGACATCGGTTCAAACAGAGATTCTCCCCGACGCTCCCTGGGCAAGTAGGCGATGCCAGTTCTACCGGAGTCGGGGTGCCTCGTGCTTTCTCCGCCGGCCGGGACCTGAGCGACGACTCCGTCGCCGTCGATGAGTCCCGCCAGTCGCCTCAGGAACTGGTCTTGGCCATGTCCTTCAAGGCCCGCGAGGCCGACGAGCTCGCCGCGGCGCAATGCGAAATCGATGGGTTCTGCTGCCGGGGCAAGCCGGATACCTTCCGCCGCAAGAACGGTGGGGCCGAGTTCGCGGTCCAGCGTTCCGTGTTCGACGACGTTGGAAGTCCCGGTCATATCAGAGATCAGCTGGCCAATAGACATGCTGGCGCGGTCCACGGTGGAGATGGTCCGCCCGGAGCGGAGCACAGTGACACGGTCAGAGATCTCCTCGACCTCGTCCATACGATGCGAGATGAAGAGGATAGCGCAACCCTCAGACTTAAGCCGCCGCATTTCCGCGAACAGGCGGTCACGCGTTTGCACATCCAGCGCCGCTGTCGACTCATCCAGAACGAGGACGCGAGGGTTGCGGACCAGCGCGCGGGCAATGCAAATGGCCTGCCGGTCTGAAAGGGAAAGGGCTCCGGCAGGAGAATCCAAATGAATGCCGTCGACCAGGCGGCCCAGCACTTCTGCGGCCGTCGCGCGTTGTTCCGCGCTGCTGCGGCGGCGCCGGAACATGCCGTCCGTTCCGAGCCAGATGTTCTCGAGAACTGATTGGCTGGCCGCGGTGAGCACTTCCTGGAAGACCGTTGCGATCCCCGCGGCATTAGCCTGCCGGGGGGATCGGAAGACGAGGGCATCGCCGTCGAGCGTCAGGTCACCGTCATCCGGCCGGTGCACGCCGCCAATGATCTTGACCAGCGTGCTCTTACCCGAGCCGTTCTCTCCGAGGAGGGTGTGAACCTCGCCCGGTTTGACGTGCAGGTGGCCGTCGGCGAGAGCGATGGTTGCCCCAAAGCGTTTACGCAGCGCTGACAGGTGCAGACCTGTCGACCCTTCTTCCATATCACTCCTCCTCGAGTACGCCATGTGACGCATGCCACGAATAATACTAGACGAAACGTATCGCATCGGTCTACTGTTCTGTCAAAGGCGCATACGGCGCTGACTTAAGGAGGAGTGCAAAGATGAAGAAGCGCACGA
Organism: Arthrobacter sp. CAU 1506; assembly: GCF_005047635.1. Classification (GTDB taxonomy): domain Bacteria; phylum Actinomycetota; class Actinomycetes; order Actinomycetales; family Micrococcaceae; genus Crystallibacter. The sequence continues at coordinate 113,390 of NZ_SUKC01000008.1, forward strand.
ATGTAGGGCGCCCTGCCCTGATCGGGACGGCAGTTGTCACGCTGGCGGCTCTCGGACTCGCGGGGTGCTCCGCGGCTGGGTCACCAGATGCCGATCAGGTCGCTCAGCCGGCCGCTTCGGCGGCCGCGGGCCAGTGTGGCTCTGTACCGGACCTCGGAGCGAACGATCCGGACGGGCTGCTCAAGGAGTTCAGCCCCGAGACTGCGGCGGCCTACAACGCCTACCCGCTGCCGATCAAGAAGTCGGTCTGGGCCGACTGGAAGTCGGAGAAGGACGGGAAATACACGGCAGCCATCGTCGGCATGCCTCCGGCCAGTGCGTTCGTCAACGTCATGCTGGATACGGTCCGAAAAGAGCTGGCAGCCGCCGACGTCGAGATCGTCGCCGACCTTGCACCCGACGACCCCACCAATGTGCCGTTGCAGTTGCAGCAGTTCAGCCAGGCTGTCGCTCTCAAACCGGACATCATCTTCTTCATTCCCTTGGCCGGCGAACCATCCGTCGACGCGGTGAAGGCCGCCGGTGAGGCAGGCATCCCCGTGGTCTCCATGCAGTCCATTGTCGACTCGGAGTATGCCGTATCCGTAACGGGCAACAGCGTGCTGCAGGCGATGAATGTCGGCGCGGGCACCCTGAGCGCCATCGGTGGCAAGGGCAACGTACTTCGTGTTACCGGAATCCCGGGAATCTCGAATGAACTGTACGCAGAGGAGGGCTTCCAGAACGTGCTTGAGCTGTGCCCCGACGTGTCGGTAGCTGGTGAGGTGACCGGATTCTTCGAAGCGACCACCGCGCAGACTGCCACCTTGCAGTACCTCGCTACGAATCCAGCTGGTGTCGACGGCGTCCTGCAATCGGGCACTATGGGCCTCGGTGTTCTCAACGCGTTCCACGAGTCGGGACTTGAGGCACCCCCTATTGCGGACATCGGCGCCACCCAGGGCTTCGCAAGCTGGGCTGCCCAGAATGCCGACTACCCCTACGTAGGGTCCACGACGCCAACGGTCAGGCAGTCGCAGGTAGCCGTGGATATCGGACTGCGCATCCTTAAGGGCGAGGGGCCGAAGATCAACCAGTTCGTCAACAACCCATTCGTTGTAGACCGGTCGAACCTCAAGGATTTGGTAGATCCTGCGTGGAAGACGACGGATTCAATGGATCTGGCGGGCGACCCGGAGATGTTCTTCCCGGACGAAGTTCTCAAGGAGTACTTCAACAACCCGAGCAGCTGACGCGTTCCGGGTACGGCATAGCTAAGATGGCACCCAAGCTTGCAAGTCCGACGTCGAACTAGTTCCACGGCAAGGACGACGAGACCTGCAGGCGGTCGCTCATCTGATCGGCGTGCACCATTGGTGCACGCCGATCAGTAGTCATAGGAGACAGATGAAAATGGGCTGGTTGCGCAGCGATGGGAAAGCTCAGCTCGTGATGTCGGCTGGGCTGGAGTGATGGCGCCCGTGCTGGACACCCGATCGGTATCACCCTCGGACCGTCAGGATTACTGGTCGGAGGGGATCGCGCAGCATTTTTTCCCGATGCGCGTTGAGGCAGTGGGGGCCACCTCGTTTGAGGCCCGCTTGGCAGGCGGCGACATGGGGCCGGTGGCGGTCCGGTCTATCCAGGGCCTCCCGCACCGGGTGGCACGTACACAGCAAATGATCGCGGCCGCCGATCCGGAATGCATTCTGCTTTACCTGCTGACTAAAGGGTCGATTTTTATTGAGCAGGACGACCGGAGCTGCGTTCTTCGGCCGGGAGCGATCGCCTGGCAGGACACGTCGCGGCCCTCGACGTTCGAGGGCCGCGACGGCTTCGAAGTGCTGGTGTTCAGCGTTCCGAAGTGGTTCATCGGGGCACGGGCTGATGGCATCGCCCGTCGCACCGCAACGGCGATCGGCGCAGGGGAGGGGCGGCTCACGCCCCTCGCAACGCCGTTTCTCGCGAGTCTCGCCCGGACCGTAGTCGACGGTGAGGGGTTGCCGAGCAGCGATGCCGAAGGGGCCGCCGAGATGTTGTTACCACTGCTGCGAAGTGGTGATGATCAGGAAGGAAAGCCCGAGGCAACACCGCGCTCCGAGATGCTCCTGATCCGAATGCAGCGGTATGCCATGGAACATCTTCAGGACCCTGAACTGGGTCCGGAGCAAATTGCACGGGCCCACTACGTATCGACGCGATATGTGCACAAGCTCTTTGCCACATCGGGCGCAGGCGTCTCGGCTTGGATCCGGGAGCACCGGCTTGAAGGCGCCGCGGCCGAGCTGCGAAAGTCACCGGAAACACCGATTGCAGCTGTTTCGACGAGATGGGGCTACCAAAATCCTGCAAGCTTCAGCAGAGCGTTCCGAGAGAAGCACGGTTGCGCCCCACGGGATCTCAGGCTTCTTCCGCAACTGGGATGACCCCGGCGTTAAGCCCTCCGTCCTCACCTGGCGACGTCTATAACGTCCAGATCCCGGCCAACGACCATACGTCCATCGAATCCCTTGGCGCATTCTGCCCAGACTGATTCGGGCTGGACGACAGGAACGAGGTGGGAGAGCACAAGTGTGCCGACATTCGCCTCGGCCGCGATGGCTCCCACTTCTGTCTTCAAGGTGTGCGCCTGGATCAGATGACGGTACAGGCCCTCTTCTGCCTCGCTTCTAGGGGCGGGGAACAGTGCTGCCGCCCAGTCTTCGTCGATGACCTCGTGCACCAGCACGTCGGCGTCCTGGGCCAGCCGCACCATATTCGCGCATTTTGCCGTGTCGCCGGAGAACACGACGGACCCGTCGTCCGTATCAAACCGGTAGGCCAGAGCAGGGAATACCGGAGCATGGTTCACCAAGGTAGCCGATACCTTGACACGATCATCTTCGAAGAAGGTAAATGGCTCCATATCCGGCGCTGGTGTGCCATTTGGATCCTTCAGGTACCTTTCGGGGACGGGAACATCCAGGGCTTCCCACAATTGGGATGGCGTTGGCTTTCGGTTGTCGAAGATGCGGTCGTTGAGGTCGGTCGCGAACATCTGCATCATGAGATCGGTCATCTCTTTGGTGCCAGGCGTCGGGTTACTCGGGTTGACGGGCTCAGGAGCCGGACCCTTGCCGAACAGCGGGGGAAGCGCCCCGCGGTTGCCGGGGCCCCAGACCGGGATCCGGCTGACACTTTGCAGGCCGTTATAGATCCCGTTGACCAGCACGTTGTTCAGGTCAACGACGTGGTCCGAATGCAGGTGGGTCAGGAAGACGCCGGCAAGGACGTCGAGTGGACCTTCCTGGGGCGATTTGTTCTCAGGTCCCAGATCGGCCTTGCGCAGTTGGGTAAGCACGCCGTGTCCCGCGTCGATCAGGTAGTAGCGGTCGCCGACAACCAAGGCGGAGGCGATGCCCGCGCTGTTATTGCCTGGAAAGTGGGTGGGCCCTCCGGCCGTGCCGAGCAGCACCAGCTTGGTCTTCGAACCGGAGGATGGCGGCGGCCCGAACTTGCGCTGGGGGGTCTCGGCCGTGCTGGCCTCACTCGGCGTGCAGGCTGTCAACGCGAGGCCGGCGGCACCGAGTCCGAGTCCCGCGATCAAACGGCGGCGTCCAAGGCCGGTCCGCATTTCGGCCGGTAGGTCAACACACATAAGTATTCCTCGTGTTCTAGGAGTGAAGGCCGATCGCCAACCGCAGCCAAGCGCATCGCGTGGTTTCGCAGTGGAGGGAAGATGAGTCTGAGTCGTCAGGGAAGCCCGCGCCATTAAGAGGGCGGGCTTCCCTGACTGCGCGATCAGGCTTGCGGGTAGCCGGCCTGCCGGAGGCGGCTGCCCCAGATCCCGGACTTGCCGGGAGCGATGATCCCGTTCGGGTCGAGCGTGTCCTTGATCGTCTCGTTGAAGCGACGCTGGGCGTGATCGTTGAAGCCGAACTGATCGGCCGCGAGGTCCATGAACGACAGGTGCGCGCGGTATTCGCCGTAACCGCGTTTGCCGGCCTCGGCGACCATGCGCTTCGCGATGGTGTAGGCCTTATCGACCTGCTCCGGGTTCTTCGTGTCGAACGGAATCACGTTGATGAACGTGGTTGCCCGCGCGTTGATCGGCAGCATGCCGCCGAGGAAGTCCAGCCCGGCCTCGGCGCACATTTCAGACATCAGCTTCTGCGCGGCCTGCGCGTGCTGGGACGTCAGCGGGATCACCGGCGAGAAGTCGACGTGGCCGCCTTCCTCGCCCCCGGACCAGCCGGCCATCTTGTACAGATCCTGGCTCGGCACGCCGATCTGCACCCGCTCGTGCGGATTCGGCAGCGTCTCCCACGCATCGGCGCCGTGCTTCTCACCTGAGATATCGACGCCCGGAATCTGCAGGAAACGCGCCTTGAGCTTCGCGAAGTTGTGGTCCACGACCGCCTCGTCGCCATAGAGCGCGAAGCGCATCATCCAACGGCCAATGCCGAGCTCCTTGGCGATCTTCTCGATGACCTCCTCGGGCATCGGCCCGTCGCCGTCGTACCATTCGGCGCGGGTCGAGAGCATCGAGGCGATGCACAGCGTATTCGACAGCTGCGGTCGCATGTCGATGGTGCCGGCAAGCATGAGCTCGCGCAGCGCATCGACGACGGCGGGCAGCTGCGAGTCGTCCCACAGGCGCAGCCAGAGCGGCATGTAGATTTCCGGCTTCGGCATGAGCCAGTAGCCCATCTTCGTGACGATGCCGTAGTTCGACTGCATGAACATTTCGGTAGAGGTGGGGCCGAGGCCACGCTTATACAGCGGCCAGGTCGGGTTATTGTCCATTGCGCCCGACCCGGTGCGCAGCAGGTCACCGTCGGGGAGCACGACCTCGAACCCGCAGTGCGAGGCCTGGTCGATCGAGTAGGGCATGTAGGTGAGCCCATGCTCAAGGGTGTTGGAGACGACGCCTCCCCAGCCGATGTCGACGATGGAGGCGACGAGGTCGTGTCCGCCGGCCTTGATCGCGTCATGCAGGTCGTACCAGCTCACGCCGGGCTCGACCATCGCGTAGCCGAGTTCCTCGTTAATCTCCACGCCGGTCATCTCCCGGAACGAGACCATCACGGAGCCTCGCACCTGGGGTGCGGCACCGCCGTAGCCGTTGTTCTTGCCCCGGCCGATGGGCCACAACGGAACCTTGTACTCATTGGCGATCCGCACCACTGCCTGGACGTCCTCGACGCTCGTCGGGCTGACGACGGCGGAGGGAACGTTGGTGGCGGTGCCCGGAACCTGGAAGGGATCCTGGAAGTCCTCCAGCGACGCGGCGTCGGTGGCGACCTTGTCCGCGCCGATCGCCGTGGCGAACGCGGTGAGCGCCTTTTCGAGTTCGGCCTCAGAGACTCCGGGTGGGGTCGGTAGCGTCGACGTTTCGGTGGTGCTGCTCATCGTCATCATCTCCTTTGATGCAGTGAATGTGGGTGGTGCGTGCTGTCCATGGTGCGCCACCTCACATCTGCGTAGGGGTCCACGGGCGCCATGGTGCAGTCCGTGCACAGAAGTGTGCGCGGACTGCACCATGCAACCGATCGGGTACCGGCCCGTATCGGTGCGTGGTTGCGTGGGGTGAGGTACTACGACGAGATGAACGGAGAAGATCCATGGCTGCTGGCCGCTTGGAAGGAAAAGTTGTCCTGCTGACGGGCATCGGAGGTGGGATGGGCCGTGTGACAGCGCGGCTGTTCGCGGCCGAGGGCGCGGTGGTGGTCGGAAGCGACCTCAATCCTGACAGTGCAGCTGAGACGGCCCGTCTGGTAGCGGCCGACGGCGGATCGATCGAGTCAAGCGCGCCGGTGGACCTGAGCGACCGGGCCGAGATCGATCGCTGGGTTGCCGACACTGCGGCACGCCACGGCCGCATCGACGTCCTCTACAACAACGCCAGCCTGCCGCGATTCGCGCCGTTTGCCCAGATGAGCGCTGATGACTACCAGTTCACCATCCAGAACGAACTGGACCTGGTGTGGCACGCCTGCCAGGCAGCATGGCCGCATCTGGAAGCAGCCCGCGGCGCGATCGTTAACATCGGCTCGGGAGCCGGAACCCAGGGCGCACGAGCTCTGCCGCAGGCCGCCCATGCCGCCGCCAAGGGGGCGGTCATCGCCCTCACCCGACAACTGGCGGCAGAAGGAGTCGCGGCCGGCATCCGCGTCAACTGCTTGAGCCCGGGAGTCATGGCGACGCCGCCTGTGCTCGCCATGTTCGACGAGTTCGGCGAGGATGCACCTGTCGCTCCGATCATTGAGCGCACTATCGATGGCAAGCCGGGAGACCCGCTTGCGGTCGCCTATGCGGGCCTGTATCTCGCCTCCGACGAGGCGAAGTGGGTCACTGGGATCAATCTTGTCGTCGATGGCGGAGCCAGCGCGATCATGTAGGCCGGCGAAAACTCCCACAGAACCACGACGACGGCGGTGCTCGCATAGGCGAGCCCGCCGTCGACGTCTTAACCGTTAGGGGATGGGTGCATTCAGGTTTCCCAGCAAGGGAGCCTGAATGCACCCATCTCAATCGTCAGTTCTTGGATGCCTTCGATTTTGAGCTCGCCAGCTTATCTGCGATGCCCATGAGGGTCGGTGATCCTGTGGCGGCGATCAGGGCGGCCTCCACCGGGCGCTTGAGCTTGACCGAGACGGGTTCCTTCGCCCCTCCGAGAACCGCTTCGCGTCCCATGGCCGGGTTCTTGTGGCAGCGGACGGGCACGTTGAAGATCAAACGGCGCAGGCACGAGTTGTCATGGTCGCACCAGACGATCTCCTCGAGCTTGCCCTGGAGCACCTTGTTGGGGAATTCGGGATCGGCCAGCAGTTGCCGGGCGAGCATGATGCCGTCCGCGTGGCCATTGGCGATCGCGTCGGCGCTCTGCTGCGGATCGTAGGTGCTGCTCAGGAGCAGCGAAATGTTCGGCATCGCGGCACGGAACGCCTGCGGCTCGCCGTGCTCCAGCATCGCCCCCGATGACGAAGAGACATTGGCATCCATCGACTCATAGTTCCCGTCGGTGAGCGCGATATACCCCAACCCCGCCTTCGCGACGATGGTAGCGATCTCCGCGAACTCCTCCGGACCCTGCCCGTCGGGCAGGTGGTCGTTCACACTCATCCGAAGACCTACCGGGTAGTCGGGGCCGACCTCGGCCCGGATTGCGCGCACCGTGTCGGTGAGGATGCGGGCACGGTTCTCGGCGCTCCCGCCGTATTCGTCGGTTCGCCAGTTGGTCCGCGGCGAGAGGAAGGAGGAGTAGAGGTAGCGCATGTGGGCACCGAGTTCGATGCCGTCGAAGCCGGCGGCCTTCGCGCGCCGGACAGCGGCGACCGTCTGTTCCTGGACCTTCAGGATGTCTTCCTTGGTGATCTCGGCGGGAGTCGGGTTCGTGCGCCCGCCGGGGATGTAGAACCCGTGCGGGAGGCGGGGCGCGCCCATGTGGACGGGTTTCGGGCTCGCCGCCAGCGTGGGCCGTCCTTCACCCGGCACGCCCATGGCCCCGAAGCTCGGAAAGATCTGGGCAAAGATCGGCACGTCGTGCGCGTGCACGGCATCAACCATGCGCTTGAGCCCCGGGATGAAATCGTCCCGGTCGAACCGCATCAGCGGCTGGAACGGTGCCTCTTGGTTCCCTCGTTCGGTGGCGACGCCGCCGCCGATGATCAGCAGCCCCGCGCCGCCGCGGGCACGAGTGGTGAGGAAGGCGATGGTTTGGTCGCTCGGATGCCCGTCCTTCGTGGGCTGCAGCACGGCCATCGGGCTGAGCACGAAGCGGTTCTTGATCGTGAGGCCGTCGATCTTCCAGGGGCTCGAGAGCACCTCGGCAACGGTGGTGGCTTCTGGGGACATTCTTTTTCTCCTTGGTCATCGTCAACAGTAGAGGGAGGGGGATCCGCGGGTTCACGGATCCCGGGGAAATTACGAAGGCGTGTGGTGTCCGTTGGAGTTCGCTAGTTGCTGATCGAGCGGGATCGCCGGCGGTTGCGGGACCCCGTCACGCAGGCCCTCGATGGAGTCAGTGCCTTGCTTGCCGGCTTCGAGGCGAAGACCGCCCAAGGTCAATATCAAGGCGCCGACCGGAAGCAGGAGAGCGAGGAACAGGCCGGATAAGCCCAGTCCTGCTCCGATGAGCGCGCCGCCGGCGACGCCGCCCGCTGCGGTGCCTACACGGGCTGCCAGGTTGGCCGTCCCAAGACCGGTGCCACGTGCATGGGCAGGATACGCGACTGCGGACAAGACGTCTCGGCTGGGGCCAAACCCTGTTGGCAGGATGAACCCGAGGACGGTGAAGATCACCAGGAGCGTGGCAAATTCCCGCAGGGGGAACAACCCAACGATGAGAAGTCCGACCAAGGAGGACAAGAGCACCAGAGAGATGACCGCGTACCTGGAAAACTTCTTCAGGAGAGCGCCGAGGATGAAGGTACCGACGACGCTCGCTGCGCCATAGCTGCCGACGATGGCGCTGCTTTGCACCGTGCTGAGGCCTGGGACCGGAGCCTGGAGCAACGTGGGCAGGTACTGCGCAATCAACAACTGCGTACCTAGCGCAATGAATGAGAAGACCCATAGCAGCACCGTGGTGACAGCGAAAGGGCGCGAGAGGATGAGTCGGAAGGCCCCGGAGTCAGCCTTCGACTGGCCCAACGGTGCAATGTCCACCATTGACAAGTCACGCCCTGGCGCGAGCCGGGCCAGCGCCCTTCTGGCCTTGTCGATCTCATTGCGGGATGCCAGGAGTATCGGCGATTCCGGCGTGATGACGGCAAAGGCAAAGGCGATCATGAGCGGGATGACGCCAGCGGCCACCATCAGTGGCCGCCAGCCACCCGAGGGAATGATGATACCGGCTAGCAGGGCGCCCGCTGTGGTTCCGAGGCCGACTCCCGCGTAGGCGAAGGCAAGCATCTGTGCGCGTCGTGCTGCTGGTACTAGATCGGCCAAGAGCGTGAGGGCGAGCGGCATGACTGCTCCAAGACCGAGGCAAGCCACGAATCGCCAGAGAACGAACATCTCGAAGTCCGACGCTGTGCCGCCGAGAATGGTGGCCACGCCCACGAGTAAGAGGGCAGCGGTCGTGACGCTCTTGCGTCCCCAGCGGTCGGCTAGTCTGCCGGCCACAATGGCGCCCAGGCCCATCGCAACGAATCCGCCGGTCACCACGAAAGCAATCCCGCCGATCGGGGTCCCCCATTCCTTGACCAGCGAGGGGAAGATATGGCTCACGATGGTGATGTCCATGCCATCAGCGAGCAGGGTCAGAAACAGCACCGTGAAGATCAGCCATTGACGCCAGCCGACGCCAACACTATCGATGAATCCCTGCACGTTTTGTCGTGCGGCTCCGCCTGGAGTCTTCATGCCTAGGACCGAACCTCTCTGTTCCGTTTGGTTGCAAGGAGCACTGCGCCTTCACCTCTAGAGCCAGGACCAAGGTGCCCCCAGTGCGTGGGCGATTTCCTGTGTGCTTGCCTCCAGCGGAGCAGTAAAGTGACGCCGGGTGGTGTCCTCGCTGCCCCCCGATCAACCGCTTGTCATGGGCAAGGAAAGGCCATGATGCCGTTCGGTGCAGGACGTATCGTATTGGTTAGAGTACTAGGGCAGCTGCTTGTGATCAAGGGCACGTCGTTGCGTGACGGATCTGCGGTCGCGGAGTCTGGTGTCGGGCAGCGGCATGGACGGCGGCACCCATTTGCCCACTTAATCGCCAGAGACGATGGTGAACGTTTCGTATAGGACGTTTCAGCCCGTAAAGTGAGCCTTATGGCGGTACGAAGCGAACAAAGTCACAAGGCAATTCTCGAGGCGACCATGGGGTTGCTGGACGAGTCGGGGCCTGCTGCGCTCACTGTTCAGAAGCTCTCCATCGAGCGCATCGCGCGCGAAGCCGGCGTGAGCAAGACGACGATCTACCGCTGGTGGCCGAGCAAAGCCGCCGTTGTCATCGACACTTTTCTGGAGAACCATGTCGCGCGCACTCCGGTTCGTGAAGATGTGCCTGCAATCGACGCCCTGCGGGAGCATCTCTCCTCGCTTGCAGTGATTTATGCAGGTCCGGAGGGGCGGCTCATTTCCCAACTTGTCGCGGAAGCGCAGTATGACTCGGCGACAATGGAAGAATTCAAGAACCGTTTCTGGCTTCCCCGTACACGCGCCGTGACGGCGATAGTGCGAAGGGCAATGGAAGAAGGGGCGATCCGTTCCGACCTGGAGCCAATGCTTGTGACGGAGCTGCTCTACTCCCCGGTGTACTTCCGCCTCCTCTTCCAGTCCGGTCCTCTAGACGCGGATGCGGCAAATGCCATCATGCAGGCGGCTCTCGAGGGGCTCGCGGTTTAGCGGTAGGCCGTCCACGTGGGCTCTGGGCTTTAGGAGCGGGTCCTAAATCGCGTTACGCAGCCCCATTCATCGTTGTACATCCGATACGGTTCGTATAGTATTGCGTCTCAGATGCTCGTCAGCTTCCTCTGCGTTGCGAGGACTCGCCGTACCAAGGTGGCGCCGTTGCTCGCCATGTTCCTAGAGCCTCCTGCCTGAGCTGGTTCTATCCCTCAGACTTGGACGGATCGACGAAGCATACGCTTCTCCCGAAAGGATGCTTCCTCGTGAACCCTGTCATCGGCCCTCACGACGCCGTCGTCGTCGCCTACCGCAGAACGCCCATCGGACGTGCCCGCAAGGGATCGTTCGCGGGGGAGCGGCCCGAGGATCTCGCACTGGCTGCCGTTACAGGAGTCCTTGATGCGACACCGCAACTCGACCCCACGGAATTGGCCGACGCGTATGTGGGCTGCGCGGTTCCCGAAGGGGCGCAGGGGGACAACATCGGCCGGCGGGTCATGGTCATGGCTGGGATGGACCATCTTCCCGCCGTCACGGTCAACCGCTTCTGCGCCTCGTCCCTGCAGGCGACGGCGATGGCGGCACAGGCTGTGCGCGCCGGGGACGGCGAGGCCTTCCTGGTCGCCGGTGTTGAGCACACGTCCTCGACGCCGCCGGTGACGACTTCTCCCTATCCGGGTTTTGCGGCTGCGGGGAACCGCGCCGGTGAACTCTTCGAATCCGGGGCGGAATGGTCAGACCCACGCAACCGCGGCGAGCTGCCGGACATCTACATCGACATGGGCAAAACCGCCGAGTTCGTTGCGCGATCCACGGGCACCACCCGCCGGGACCAGGATGAATGGGCGCTTGAGTCACAGCTCCGGGCCGCGCGAGCCATCGAGGCCGGCTACTTTGCCCGGGAAATCGTGCCGGTCACCACTGCCGACGGCAGGGTGGTGACGGCCGACGACGGCCCGCGCCCCGCAACAACCATGGACGGACTGTCCGGGCTTCAGCCGGTCTTCCACGCCTCGGGTACCGTCACCGCAGGCAACGCCAGCCCGCTAAATGACGGTGCCTCCGCCCTCATCGTCATGAGCGCCCGCCGGGCCAAGGAATTGGGGATCACCCCGCTGGCCCGCATTCTGGGGAGCACGGCCAGCGGGCTATCCCCGGAGATCATGGGGCTGGGCCCGGTGGGGGCCTCGCAACGGCTCTTGGCACGACTCGGTTTGTCGATTGACGACATCGACGTCGTGGAATTGAATGAGGCATTCGCCGCCCAGGTCGTGCCTGTTGTCCGCCAGCTCAAGGCGGACCCGGCGAAGGTGAACCCGTTCGGCGGGGCGATCGCGCTCGGCCATCCCTTCGGCGCTACAGGGGCCCGGCTTGTTGGCACGCTCATCAATGGCTTGCAGAGCAAGGACGCCACGCTGGGACTGGCCACGCTCTGCGTCGGCGGGGGCCAAGGCATGGCCATGGCCATCGAGCGCCTGTCATGAGCACGGTGATGACTATTGACGATCCGGCGCGCTCCATGCTGAAAGCAGACCGGAGCCTGGACCGGCTGGGCGTGATTGTGGAAGGCGCCAGCGGCGGCCGCTCGGTCGCAGTTCTCGAAGTCGAACCGTTGATGGCCAATGGGCATGGCATTGCCCATGGTGGCTTCGTTTTCAGTGTTGCCGATACTGCCTTCGCGATGGCAGCGAACACGCTGGGCCCCAGCATTGCGACGGCGGACGCATCCATCACCTACCTGTCTCCTGCGCACGTCGGCGAGCGATTGGTTGCCGAGGCCGAGGTTACTTTCAATGAATCGCGGCGGGTCATCGTGGACGTCATCGTACGCGCCGGAGACCGCACGGTGGCCATCTACCGCGGAACCGGCCGCGCACTCCGGGCACCTGCCGGCTAGGCCGCGCACCACCCTGCAGACGGGGACCCATCGCTCACCGAATCGAGCGATGGGTTCCGTCGCCTCTGGACAGCAGCACCCCCACGCAAACCGCTCCCCTGGAAGGACCGATTTCTAAGGTCACATCCAGGGGAGCGGTCTACCAGCGCTTCCTAGCCCAGGGAGCGTTAGGCCGAGACGCGGCCCCGCACGAACTCTTCATCCGGGGAGTCCGTGACCGGCAGGCCCGAGGCTACCAGCGAGGCCCGGAGCTGCTTCATGAAGCGGTCGGGCAGCTTCGGGGCGGGCGCGCGGAGGGCTCCACCGTTGAAGCCGGCGAGCCACTCCTGGTATTTCCACTGGGTGCGGTTGATCATGTTTGTCCCCGGCGTAGAGGTTGAGGACACGGCACCGTTGGCCTGGCGGGCGGGATGCACCTGCCAGTACAGCTTCATCGCTTCCTCCCACTGACCGGACTGGGCCAGTTGGAAGGCGCGGGGGTAGTAGTCACTCATCCAGTTCGTGTTGCTCGTGCCAGAGAACTGGAAGTCCAGGACGGACATCAGGGGGATGGTCTCGGCCTCGATCGGGCAAGAGATCAGCACCTCGTCGCGGAAGTGGTGGTACATCTCCATGACGCCGGGGATGCCGGGGTAGGCCTGCTCCGCCTTGATCGCGACGATGTTCGGGATGGCGTCGAGGACGCGTCGAACGAAGGCCACATCCATGCCTGCCGGGTGGATGCGCTCGAAGCCCCAGGCCGGAAGCGGGAACAGCATGGTGGCCAGCCCGGTCTCGTCGCAGAAGGCCTTGGTGTAGTCGAACACCTGGTCGTGGGACGTCGGCCAGAAGGACGCGGGGTAGGCCAGCAGTGCGCGGTCGACGCCGGCGGCTTCGGCGAGCTTGGCAGCGCGGATGTTTTCTTCCAGCGTGTTGAAGATGGCGTGGAAAAAGATGCCGAAGTCGGGTCCGGCGGCTTCGCGCGCCACTGCGGCAATTCGGGCGTATTCCTCCACCGTGACATTCACTTCGGCAACCAGAAGGGTGCCGGCAAAGCCGAGTTCCTTCAGCTTGAGCACGTCGTGGCGGATCGCGTTCTCGTTGATCCCGGAAAAGTCGGGTGTGTAGGACGGGTGGGTGACGGCGATCGTGCCGCGGAACTTCTCTTTCGCCCAGGCTCGGGCCTCGGACCGTGTGTAATCCACCATGGGTATTCTCCTTAATCCTTGTTTATTTTCTAGTGGTGACAATGCCGACGGGAAGTACGGTGCCGATGCCCTCGGCTCGGGCTCGGTTGAGGAGCATCTCGGCGACGACGATGTCCTGCAGGCCCGAGCCGGTCGATTTGTAGATCCGAATGCCCTGCTCCGGGTTGATCTGGGTTGCACCGCTGAGCACGGCGTTGAGTGTGACGACGACGGAATCCACGTCGATGCCGTCCGCGCGGGCGGCGATCATGTCGCCGCTGCCGTTGACCACCTCGTCATACGTGTCGACGACGACGACGGCGGCCCGGCCAATCAGGTCGGCGGGCAGTTCGCGCTGTGCCGGCGTGGTGGAACCGATGGAGACGATGGCGGTATTGTGGCCCACCCAGTCGCTCAGCAGGGTGGGTGACTCGTCCCTCGATCGCGCCGCACAGAGGATGAGGTCTGCACCCTCGGCTGCCTCTTGGGCAGAGCCGACCGCGACGGCCGCCGCACCAGAAACGCCGTCGAACTCGCGGGCGAACGCCTCACGATTCGAGGGTGTAGGACTGAACACGCGGATGCCGGCGAACTCGACCAGGTGGGACAGCGCCGTGAGGTGCGACCGCGCTTCGAAGCCCGAGCCGATCACGCCGATCTGCAAGGGCCGTTGCGGTACCAGCGTGGAGGCGCCGACTGCGGAGGTCGCCGCCGTGCGCAGGCCGGTGACCCGGTTGCCGTCCACCAGCGCGACCAGGTCCGCCGTGTCCTTCTCGAAGAGGGAGATGAGATAGCTGACGCGGAGCCCGTCCGCGAAGGATCCGACGATCGATTTCGCGCCGAACAGCTGGCCGCTTCCCGGGACGGACGGCATGATCCGCATCCACTCGCGTTCGGACTGGGCAAAGATCCTGCCTGGCGTCCGGGCCTCGTCGTCGGCGGCACTGTAGGCGGCGCGAATGGCCCGGATGGCCTCGGGCCAATCTGACAGCTTGGCTACATCGGAATCTGTCAGGAACAGCGGAAGGTTCTGCGGCAATTCGCCATCGGTACTCACGGGCTTTCACTCCTTCGTGTTACGGGGCCCCGCAACGAGCGGGTCGGAGAATGAGATGGGCATTACATCCGATACGAATCGTATCCCATATACTCGTCAACACAACCCCGTCTCAAGGAGGAGCGTTCAGCATATGGGAATCGCAACTGTGAACCCGACCACCGGCTTGACCGAAAAGGAATTCGAGCCCCATTCATCCGAAGAGGTCCAGGCTCGGATCGCCGAGTCCGCCGGGGCAGCAACTCGCCTCCGCGCCACCACCTACGAGCAGCGGGCGGCCTGGATGCTTGCTGCCGCGGAGATCCTCGACGACGAGGCGAACAGTCTCGCGGAGCTCATCACCGTCGAGATGGGTAAGCCCATCGCGCAGTCGGTCGCCGAGGTGCAGAAGTCCGCGAAGGCCATGCGCTACTACGCCGAGAATGCGGAAGCGTTCCTCGCCGACAGCCCGCTCCAGGACCCGGCGGCGGTGGGTGCCTCCCAGGCCTGGACCCGCTACGAGCCACTCGGCGCGGTCTTGGCGGTCATGCCGTGGAACTATCCGCTGTGGCAGGTGATTAGGTTCGCCGCCCCTGCGCTGATGGCGGGGAACTCCGGCCTGCTGAAGCATGCCTCCAACGTGCCCCAGGCCGCGATCTATCTCGACACGCTGTTCGAGCGGGGAGGATTCCCGGCCGGTTCCTTCCGGACCCTGCTGATCGGCGGCGGCGAGGTTGCCGGCGTTCTGGCGGATCCGAGGGTCAAGGCGGTCACATTGACCGGTTCGGAGCCCGCAGGGCGTTCCGTAGCTTCGATCGCAGCCGATCACGTGAAGAAAGCCGTTCTGGAACTCGGCGGATCGGATCCGTTCATCGTCATGCCGACCGCAGATATTGCCGAAGCGGCAGCCACGGCGGTGAGGGCCCGGATCAGCAACAACGGCCAGTCCTGTATCGCAGGCAAGCGCTTCATTGTCCACACCGAGGTCTACGACGCCTTCGCCGTCGAGTTCGCGGAGCGGATGGCCGACCTCGTCGTCGGCGACCCCCTCGATCCGCAGACCGAGGTTGGCCCGCTGGCCACCCGCTCCGGCCGCGACGAACTTGCCGAGCTCGTCGAGGACGCCCGGGACCGCGGGGCCCAGATCCTGGCCGGCGGAACCATTCCGGACAGCAAAGGCTTTTTCTATGCCCCCACCATTGTGGCCGGGCTGACCGACGACATGCGGCTGGTCCAGGAAGAAGCCTTCGGGCCCGTTGCCTCGCTCTACCGCGCGAACGATCGCGAGGAAGCCCTGCGGATCGCCAACCAGACCTCCTTTGGCCTGTCCAGCGCTGTTTGGACGCGCGACGAGGAAGAGGAGGGGTGGTTTATGAAGAACCTCGAGGCGGGGGCTGTGTTCATCAACGGCAGGACCGTTTCCAACCAGGAGCTGCCGTTCGGCGGGATCAAGCGCTCCGGATTCGGGCGGGAACTTGCGGCGGAAGGCATCCGCGAGTTCTGCAACCTCAAGACCGTCTGGAAGGCCTGACGCAACGTAGCGAGCGGCTCGCCGCAACCCTTGCGAGGGTAAAGTGATCGGTGTTACATTATCCGAAACGAAACGTACTGAACCGAAGGATGCCAAATGACCGACGCAGTGAATGTCGACGTGGTGGTGATCGGGGGAGGCCCGGTAGGGGTGACGGCGCTGGCGCTGCTTGGCCGGGCGGGGCTGACCGCTATTGGTTTGGAGCGCGAAACCGAGGCCTGGCCCACGGCCCGTGCGGTGCACTTCGACGGCGAAACGTTCCGCACCCTCCAGTCACTGGGGGTTGCGGAACGGTTCGCGGACGTCACGTTGCCGATGTCTTCGATGCATATCGAGAATGAGGCCGGCGAGGTGCTCATCTCCGTCCCCACCGGTCGTTTCGGGGCGCAGGCCTGGCACGACGACCTCACCTTCCACCAGCCAGACGTCGAGCACTTGCTTCGGGACGTTGTTGACGGGCTGCCCGGCGTCGAACTCCGCTGCGGAAGTGCGGCCACCGACGTCCGAAATGTAGACAACGGCGTCGAGGTCACCGTGTGCGATGCGGCTGGCCGTGAATCGGTAATCCGTGCGCGCTGGGCCATCGCGGCCGATGGCGCCCGGTCCGAGGTCCGCAATTCCTTCGGAATCGTGAACGAACGCATCGGCGAGGACGCCGAGTGGCTCGTGGTGGACGGAATCCTCAAGGACAGCCCCGGTTTGGCAACCGACATGATCTTCTTGGGCCACCACACCCGGCCCGCCCTGTGGATCCGCCTGCCAGGCGACCGGGTGCGGATGGAGTTCATGCTGATGCCCGACGACGACCCCGAGGACATCGTGACGGCGGAGTCGGTCGAACGGATTAGCCGCGGCGTGCTGCCGGCGGACAAGTTCACCGCCGACCGGCAATCCATCTACACGTTCCGGGGCCGCATCGCCGAGCAGTGGAAAGTGGGCAACATCTTCCTGGTCGGAGACGCTGCGCATCAGGCACCGCCGCTGTTCGGTCAGGGCCTGTGTGCCGGGATCCGGGACGTGGCCAACCTCGTCTGGAAGCTTGACCTGGTCAAGCGTGGATCGGCCGATGCATCACTGCTCGACTCCTACGAAACCGAGCGCAAGCCGCATGCACGGTTCTGGGTCGAGCAGGCGGCCAATGCCGCCGGCTTCCTCCAGACCACCGACGCCGAGGTAGCGAAACAGCGGGACGAGTTCATCCGGACCAATCCCGCCGCATCTGCCCCTGTGTCCCCGGCTTTGGGGCCGGGCCTCCACGAAGGCGACACCGACAAGAGGGCGGGCCATCTGGGCGTCCAACCGATCCTGGCCGACGGTGTCCGCCTTGATGACATGGTTGGTTCACATTTCCTGGTGGCGACCTCGCATGACCTCTACGAAGCCGTCTCAGCAGAACTGCGCGCACAGCTTGAGGAGGACGGCGACGTCGTTGTCCTCCTTGATCCGGCCAAGGTCGGCCAGATCCTCGACGCGGCGGGTTCCTCCGCCGTCGTCATGCGGCCGGACCATTACATCCTGGGGCTCGGCGACACGCCCGAAGAGCTCGAGCGCCTCGTCCGCCGCATCCCCACCGTCGATCGCGCCGTACCGGCGTCCATCTAGACCAACACCCGCCAGAAATCGGCACAAGACAGGAGATCACAATGGCCTTCAGCCCGATCACCCACCTGCGGCACTTCGACATCGCCGTACCCGACTACCAAAAGCAAATCGACTTTTATAAGAACCACTGGGGACTCACCGTGATGGAGGACGACGGCGGCGTCACCTACTTCGCCGCCGAGGGTTCGCCTGAGAACTACTCGGTCCGGGTCCGCAAATCGGATGAGAAACGACTCGACCTGGTCTCCTTCGGCGCCGCGGACCGTGCCGCCGTGGACCAGCTCGCGTCCGACCTCATCGCGAAGGGCGTGCAGCTGGTCGGCGAACCCGACGATGTGAAGACGTTCGGCGGCGGCTACGGCTTCCGGTTCTTCGATCTCGAAGGCCGCACCATCGAGGTTTCCAGCGACGTTGAAACCCGCAAGCACCGCAAAGTCGAAGAGCGCGAGGACATCCCGGTCAAGCTCTCGCACGTCGTGCTGAACTCGCCCGAGCCGGAAAAGATGCGGGCCTGGTACGAGCAGCACCTTGGCTTCCGCCTGTCCGACACGCTGAACCACCCGCACACCGGCGACCTGTTCTACTTCATGCGCTGCAACGCGCAGCACCACAGCATGGCCATCGCCCGCGGCCCGCACGCCTCCCTGCAGCATGCGTCCTTTGAACTGCGCGGCATCGACGAGTACATGCGCGGCAGTGGCCGCCTCATGCGCGCCGGGTTCCGGAAGATCTGGGGTCCGGGCCGGCACCGCGCCGGCGACAACACCTTCACCTACTTCATCGACCCGAACGGGAACACGATGGAGTACACCACCGAACTCGACACCATCGACGAGGATACCTGGCATCCCAGCATCTTCGACGTCCGCGAGCCGGAGACCTCCGACCAATGGGGGACCGGCGGCGAGATGGACGAATTCATTACCAAGGAGATGTTCAACGACCCGGACAAGGGCTTGTACGTAGCCCCGCCGGTCTGACGGGAAGCTGCTGTGACCGAAAAAATACCAACCGAAACGGTCGGTCCGAAGGGCTTCGCGCTCGGCAGCTTCGAGCTTGCGGGGGCGCAGTTCCCCGGGGTGGTCTTCGGTAACGCAGTCGTGGATCTCCGATCTGTCCTGCCCGGGGTGGGGCAGATCGGGGATCTGTTCGGCAGTTGGGAAGCACACCTGGACGCGCTCCAGGCCATCGATCCGGCGGCGGTCCCTGCGCATCCGCTCCAGGAGCTGCGGGTGCTGCCGCCGGTGCAACCCGTAGGCACCTTCATTGCCGCCGGCGCCAACTACCGCGAGCACGTGCTGGAAATCAGTGTGGCTCACCGGCTGGGTGCCGAGGGCGCCAACGAGTCCGAGCTCCGGGCGGAGGCCGCCGCGGAGACGGATGAACGCCGCCGGGTCGGCGACCCGTATGTCTGGACAGGAATACCGTCCGCCGCCTGTGGAGCCAATGACGACCTTCAATTGCCCGACGTCGGCGAAAACGTCGACTGGGAACTTGAGCTGGGCGTGGTGATCGGAAAGGCGGCGCATCGGGTGGGCGTTGCGGAGGCGATGGACTACGTCGCCGGCTACACCATCGTCAATGACATCACGGCGCGGACGCTGGTCCCGCGGAGCGATATCGCCATGATGGGCACCGACTGGTTCCGGGCGAAGAACCAGCCGACGTTTTTCCCCACCGGTCCTTACCTGGTGCCGGCGCGGTTCGTGGACGACCCCGCAAAGCTCCGGATCCAGCTGAGCCTGAACGGCACGCTGATGCAGGACGCCTACACGGATGACCTGCTGTTCGGTATCCCGAGCTTGATCGCCTACGCGTCATCGGTTGCGCAGCTGCAGCCCGGCGACATTCTGCTGACCGGGTCGCCGCCTGGAAACGGCTCGCACTGGGGCCGTTTCCTGCAGGGCGGCGATGTCATGGAAGCGACCATCTCCGGCCTGGGTGCCCAACGCACGCTTGTCCAGGCCCCGAGCGGGAAACTGCCATCGTGGTACGCGGACAGGCGGCCCGAGGTTGCAGCGGCTGACGGCCCAAAGCAATGACCCTGCGGCAAAGCCATTTCGTGCCGCCGGTCCCGTACCTCTTCGCGGCCCATCACGGACTGCTGGCCGGGCTGGACGTTGAAGCCACGCGTGCAACGTCCAGTGCGGTGCAGTTGGAGGGACTGCTCACGGGAGACCTGGATCTGGCAGTCACAGCCATCGACAACCTGTTCGAGTGGACGCGGGCGGGCGCGGATCTTCGACTCGTCGCACAAGTCGAGAGGACCACCCCGCTCGGGATCTATACGCGCGGCGCGGTGGAGACCTTCAACGCTCTGGCGGGGTGTCGGTTTGCGGTGGATGCGCTGTCGAATGGATTCGCTCTGGTCGCCCGCCATGTGCTCGAGGAGGCCGGCGTCGAGGTCGACTACGTCGAGGTAGGTGGAGTCCGCGAGCGCTTCGACGCCTTGGTGGCAGGGGATGCGGACGCGACGCTGCTTGGCCCGCCGTTCGGTGAGCTCGCGGTACAGGAGGGCATGCGAAACTTGGCCACCGTGAATGGCCTGCTGCCGGACTTTCCCGGCCAAGGGCTGGTGGTCCGGGCCCCGCTCGTCGATTCTGAAGAGCTTCACCACTACCTGCGTGCTTTGGCCCGCGGTGCGGTGTACTGTGACTCGCTTTCGGCCGACGACGGCGTCGCCTTCCTGACGCAAAGCGGCTTCTCAACGGCGGCAACGGCGGCGTGGGATGCCCGGCCGGAAACCCTGGAAGTCAGTTCCCCGGGCCTTGCCATGCTGACGGCCATTCGGCGGCGCCTGGGCATGCTGCCGCCCGGTATCGAGCTCGCAGCACTGTGCGATGCAGGCCCGCTGGGCCGGGCCAAAGAGGCTGTGGCGCCCTGAGCCCAGACAGGGCGAAAAGCTGCCGGACCCGCAAACCGGTACGGTCCAAAACCAGCCTCACCGCAAACCGTGCGGCACCGCAAAAACTGCACCCCGCAGATCGAACCATTGTGATCGCGGGCACTACATGCGATACTGTACGTATCGAACTGAAGCGCCATAGAAGTACTACCGAGGAGAAGACATGAAGCTAGGGAGAATCGCTGTCGCTACGCCGGACGGCGAACAAATCCGGCTCGTAGCAGCCCGGCCCGAAGAGGGGCGCGTCGTCGATCTGGCCCGCGCGTACGCGCTGACCCTGCAGCGGAAGGGTGCCGATGCGGATCGCGCCCGGGCCATCGCCCTGACCATGCTCCCGGGCAGCCTGTCTGCGGGAATCGGCGGCGGCGACGCCTTCCTCGACGCCGCTCATGCTGCGCTCGCGGCGGCAGATGACGCCTCGTTCGCCATTGACGAGGTCTCCTGGCGGGCAGCCGTTGACTCGCCGGTCATCCGCGACGGCCTGACCTTTGAACAGCACATCCAGAACTTCAGCCGTACCGTGGCCAAGGCTGCGCCAGCGCGTTCGATCTACAATCGCCCCGGATACTTCAAGGGAACCACCGCCACGTCCTTGGGACATGATGAGGTCCTGGCCTACCCGGACTTCACTGAGGCCCTCGACTGGGAGCTCGAGATCGGCTACGTCGTCGGCAAATCCGGCACCGACCTGACTCCGAACGAAGCGCTCGACCACCTGTTCGGCATCACCATCTTCAACGACTTCAGCGCCCGCGACGTGCAGGGTGTCGAAATGCCCATTGGGATGGGCCCGCAGAAGAGTAAGGACTTCGCCTACGGCATCGGACCCTGGGTGGTCACGATGGACGAAATCGCATCGATCGAGGGACTCAAGGGGCAGGTCCGTGTGAACGGCGAAGTCCTGTCCGACACCAAGGTCGAGGACTTCGTGTACACGCCGGCCGAGCTGCTGGCCTATGTCTCCATTTCCGACCGCCTGCAGCCCGGCGACATCATCGGCTCCGGCACGATGGGCTTCGGAGCCGGCGTCGAGATCGGGCGGTTCCTGCAGCCTGGCGATGTCATCGAGCTCGAACTCGAAGGCGTCGGGACGCTGCGCACCCCTATCTCCACCGAGCGCAAAAAGGCCCCGTGGTGGCCTGCGCCCCGTACCTACCCGCACGAAGGATGGCAGGCATGACCACCAGACCTCCCGTCCGCCGGGTTGTCACCGGACACGACGACGAAGGCCGCGCCATTATTCTGTCGGACGGACCGGCGCCGAATCACTGGACCTCCGACCTGATCCCGGGCTTCGGTGCCACCGTCCCCTGGCTCACCCAGGGGCCCATCGACCACGTCACCGACGAAGATCCGGCTACCGCTGATGCGGATCTGCCGAGCTTCCCCGGTCCGGGCGAAACCATCCTGCGGATTGCGGACTTCCCGCCGGACTCTGTCTATCCGGATGAAGCCGACTCGGTGATCTTCAGTGAAATCGATGGTCACGAGGAGGCTGAAGCCGGCGCGGAACACAGCAACGGAAAGCACTTCTGGTTCCACCGCACGGATTCGCTGGACTACGCGGTGGTCCTCGACGGCGAGATCACGCTGCTGGTTGACGAGGGCGAAACGACGCTGCGCGCCGGAGACGTAGCGATCCAGCGTGCCACCAGCCACGCCTGGTCGAACCGCACCGACCGCACCGCGCGGATGTTGTTCGTGCTGATCGGCACGGAGCCCCTGTCGGCGTCGGAAATTGCGGCACAGCGCAAGGAGCAGTCCCATTCCTTGGAGCGAACGTGATTGTTGATGCCCGGGCCGCAGATGGCGAGGTGATCTGGGAGCCCGGCACAGCCGTCGCCGACACCGGCATCGGGCGATTTGCCGGTTTCCTGCGCGCGCAGGGAATGGAGATTGGCCAGGACTATGACGAGATCTGGCAATGGTCGGTCGACAATCCGGAGACGTTCTGGGAGCTCTTCGCCCAGTTTGCGGGCGTGGAGTTCGGCGGCTCCCAGGGGCCGGTCTGCACACCGGATGCCATGCCGCACACGCGGTGGTTCCCCGGCCGCACCGTGAACTTCGCCCGCCACCTGCTCGAAGGCCATGACGGGACGGCGCTGATCGCCGTCGCCGAGGACGGGTCCCGGGAAGAGGTCAGCTGGGACGCGTTGCGGCGCGAGGTCGCCTCGCTCGCGAAGCACCTGCGTGAGGCGGGCGTTGGCCCCGGTGACCGGGTCGTTGCTGTCCTTCCCAACGTGGCCGAGGCGGTGGCGGGGCTCCTCGCTGCCGCCTCGATCGGGGCCGTCTGGTCCATTTGTGCACCGGAATTCGGCGCCGGAGCGATCGTTTCGCGGTTCGCCCAGTTGGACCCCAAGGTCGTGATTGCCGCGCCGAGCTACGGGCTCGGCGGCAAGGAGCGCGACCGCCGGGAAGAGTTCCGCGAAATCTTCGCCCAGCTCCCGACGGTTGAGCATGTCATCTGGGTGACCCGGCACGGCTCCACGCCACCGGTCGAAACACCGGTGCCGGCCGTCAGCTGGGAGCAGGCGGTGGCCGCACCGGCTGAGCCCGTGTATCACGACGTCGAGTTCAGCCACCCGCTGTGGGTCCTGTTTTCCTCCGGAACCACGGGCATCCCCAAGGGCATTGTGCACGGCCACGGCGGCGCGCTGCTCGAGGAGATGAAGATGCTCCTCATCCATTCGGACCTGCGGCCGGGAGACAGGTACTACAACGTCGCCTCGACCAGCTGGGTGCTGTGGAACTCGTTGATCTCCGCTCTCGGTGTAGGGGCGACGGCCGTGCTCGTCGACGGTAACCCCACGTTCCCCTCGGTTGACCGGGTCTGGCAGGTAACCGCTGCAGAAAACGTCGCGGTCCTCGGCGTCAGTGCCGGTTTCGTCCACGCCTGTGCCAAGACCGACCTGGTGCCGAAGAGCGACCATGACCTGTCCGCGCTGCGTTCGCTCCAGGTCACCGGATCCCCGCTGTCCCCGGACGGCTATCGGTGGGTCTACGGCAACGTCGGCGACATCTGGCTGAGCTCGATGAGCGGCGGCACAGACATCGCGTCGGTCTTTGTTGGCGGATCACCCACGCTGCCCGTTCGGGTCGGCTATATCCAAGTGCCCGCGCTCGGAGTCCGGGTGGAGGCATGGGACGACGGCGGAAGTCCCACCACCGGGAAGGGCGAGCTCGTCGTCACGCAACCGATGCCGTCCATGCCCCTGCAGTTCTGGGGCGACGACGGCAGCCGCTACCACGACAGCTACTTTTCGACCTACCCGGGAGTATGGCGGCACGGCGACTACATCGAGTTCAGCTGGCGGGGGATCCTCATCCACGGCCGGTCCGACTCGACGCTCAACCGCAACGGGCTCCGGCTCGGCTCGGCGGACATCTACGCCGCCGTCGAGACTCTTCCGGAGGTCGCAGAAGCGCTGGTGATCGGCGCAGAGCTAGGCACCGAGTACTACATGCCGCTCTTCGTCAAACTCTCCGACGGCGCCGACCCCGCTGCGGCAGAGGCAGCGATCGTGAAGTCCATCCGGGACAGTCTCTCGGCTCGCTACCTGCCCGACGAGATCGTGTTCATGCGGGCCATCCCGCACACCCGCACGGGCAAAAAGCTGGAAGTCCCGGTGAAACGTCTCCTGCAAGGTGCTGCGCTCGACGACGTCGCGGACCTCGGCGCGGTCGACGACCCCGAATTGCTCGAAGAATACGCGCAGTTCGCGCTCGGACGGCACGCCGTCGCGAATTAGCCGGACCTGCAATCCGGCTGGGGGAGGCCCTCCGGGCGCCGGAATGGGCCTTCCCGATCAAACTTTCAACCGGCCGCTTGGCCATCAGTAAAAGGAGATAACCATGCGGTTTTCAATTCGAAATCTGACGTCGGTGGCCACCATTGCCGCCGCGGCCCTCGTCCTCGCCGGCTGCTCCGGTGGGGAGACTTCGGCTTCTGCGGGCGGAGCGTCCGCCGGCGCCAGCGAAGTGACGGAACTGAAAGTCGGCGTCACACCGATCGCGAATGCCGCCAACCTCTACATTGCGATCGAACAGGGCTATTTCACTGAAGAGGGCCTGGACGTCACGCCCACCATCATTCAGACAGCCTCCACCGCCATTCCGTCTCTGCTCAACGACGAGCTGCAGCTGGCCTTGATGACGTCGGTCCCGACGGTGACCGCGGCGTCGAAGGGACTGCCGATCAGTGTTGTGTCGGGTAGCGACCGGTACCCCACCGACGGCGCTGCGGACACCACCGCCTTGGTGGTCTCGCCCGAGAGCGGCATATCCTCCCTCGCTGACGTCGCCGGCAAGACCGTCGCGCTCGTCGGGTTGAAGTCCGCGCCGGATCTGGCCCTACGGGTGGTCCTGGAGGAAGCAGGAGTAGACCCCTCCGACGTTGAGATGGTCGAGATCGCTTACCCGGACATGGTCTCCGCCCTGCAGTCCAACCGCGTCGATGCCGCCTTCGTCGTCGATCCGTTCCTCTCGGCGGCCAAAGCGGCGGGTCTTGACGTCGTCTCGCAGCCGTTCACCGAAGGCCTCGGTGGAATGAATGCCCTGCTGTGGGTGGGTAGCGATGCGTTCGTGCAAGCGAATCCAGAGACCGCCGGGAAGTTTGCCACCGCCATCAAGAAGGCGGGGGAGTACGCGAACGAGAACCCGGAGGCAGTGCGTGAGGTCCTTCCGGAATTCACCTCGCTCTCGCCCGAAGCCATCGCCAAGTCGATCATCCCCAGCTGGGACGGAGAGATCTCGGACACGGACATCCAGGCCTATGTAGACCTCATGAAGCGCGAAGGGTTTATTGCCGAGGACGCCCCGGGCGTCGAAGACCTGCTCTGGGTGCCCAGTGGCAACTAGCGATGCCGTGATAGTTCCCGCACGTCGTCGTCTTGCCGGGCGTTGGGCCTCGCCGCTGGCCGCCCAGCTGGCCGTGGTGGCCGTGCTGCTTGTCATCTGGCAGATCACGGCCAGCGTGGGCCAGCTCGGAGCGGTCCCCACGCCGGTTGAAGTAGCCCGGGCGTTGCTCGCGATCTTCGCGAGTGGCGCGGTTTGGGAGCCGCTGGGCACCACCCTGGCCGGGTGGGCGATCAGTCTGGTGCTCGCCGTCGTCGTTGGCATTGTGGTGGGGTTCCCGCTCGGAACCAGCCGGCTGGCTTATCGGCTGTCCGTCTTCACGTTGGACTTCCTGCGCACCATTCCCGCCCTGGTGTTGGTGCCGCTCGTCGTCCTGCTTTACGGCTCCGGCCTGGAAAGCACCATCTTGTTGGCCTTTCTCGGCGCCGTGTGGGCAGTCATCATGCAGACGATTTACGGGGCACGGGATGTCGACCCGACGGCCCTGCAGACGTTCATGTCTTTCCGGGTCCGCCGCTGGGACACGGTCAAGTTTCTGCTTGTCCCCACCGCGTTGCCCTACATCGCTACTGGAGTCCGGTTGGCGGCAGCGATCTGCGTGCTCGTGACCATCAGCGCGCAGGTCGTGATTCCGGCCGGCGGATTGGGCGAACAGATCCTCACCGCCCAACTGGGCGGAGCGGTACCGTCCATGTACGCCTACATCTTCCTGTGCGGTGCGCTTGGCGTCGGAGCAAATGCAGCCTTCGGCAAGCTTGAAGGCAGGGCACTGGCCTGGCATCCCTCTCATCGAAAGGTGTCGGCATGAGCTCACCGTTCGCACGGCTCATAGTGCCGGCTTTATTGCCCATCGTCCTCATCCTCGCGTGGTGGTACACCAGCGAGGGCGGCTCCTCGATCTTCTTCCCCCCGCTGTCGCAGATTCAGGAGAGGTTCCAAGAACTGTGGCTGTTTGCGCTGGTTCCGGAACACGTCGTACCGAGTCTTCAGTCGATTCTCTGGGGACTCTGGATCTCGATCGTGCTTGGCGTCGGCCTGGGGGTACTTCTCGGCCTGAACGGTTACGTCGCTACAGCCGTGAACCCGGTCCTGCAGTTCCTTCGCTACCTCCCGGCGGTTGCGTTGCTGCCGCTGGCCATTCAGCTGATTGGCATCGGTCAGGAAATGCGGGTCACCATCATCGTGCTAGGCGCGCTGTGGCCGATTCTGCTCAACACCATTGACGGGGTCCGCGGGATTTCCCCCGGCCTGATCGACGTCGCAAGATCCAACCGCCTGAGGAACTTCGACTGGATCTTTCGCGTAGTCATCCCGAGCGCGAGTCCGCAAATCTTCGCCGGGATCCGCGCGAGCCTCGCCGTTTCCGTCATCTTGATGTTCGCCAGCGAACTATTGGGAGCGTCCCGCGGGATCGGTTACTTCATCCTCGAGGCCCAGCGGCAGTTCTCGCTGCCGGAAATGTGGTCGGGAATGATCCTGCTCGGAATCATCGGCTACGCCTTGAACGTGGTCCTGATGGCGATCGAATACTTCGCACTCGCGTGGCACCGAAAGGCACGGATATGACAACAGGAGAACTGGACATGCAAGCCACCAAAACCCCGGTGCTCGAAGCCGTCAACATCAGCAAATCGTACGGCGAGAAGCAAGTGCTGGCCGACGTCTCATTCTCGGCTGGGGAGGGAGAGTTTGTCTGCATCGTGGGACCGTCCGGGACGGGAAAGACGACGCTGCTGAGAACGCTGTCAGCGCTTGGCACCGCCAATTCGGGAGAGGTGCGCGTCAACGGCATGGCCATCACCCGCCCTCCAGCGGAAGTGTCGGTTGTCTTCCAGGACTACAGCCGATCGCTGATGCCGTGGATGCGCGTGGGCAAGAACATTGAACTGCCGCTCCGCCGCTACAAGCTCTCGCCTGCCGAGAGGACCACGCGGGTAACCGAGGCGCTACGTGATGTTGGACTGGAGCACGCCAAGGACCTCTATCCGTGGGAGATGTCCGGCGGGATGCAGCAGCGCGTAGCCATCGCGCGGTCTCTGGCGTACCGCCCGCAGGTCTTAATCATGGACGAGCCGTTTGCCTCCGTGGACGCCCAGACACGTGCCGATCTTGAGGACCTGATGCTCGACATTCGGGCGCGCCTCGGGGTGACAATCGTGCTGGTCACGCACGATATCGAGGAAGCCGTCTATCTGGGCGACAAGGTCATCGTCCTGTCGGGCAGGCCCGCATCGGTCTCTGCCACCGTGGACGTTCCACTCGGACGAACGCGGGACCAAATCAGCACCAAGTCCCGGCCGGATTACTTGGAACTCCGTGCCAAGATCCACGCGATGATCATGCAAAGCCCGAGCTCCGTTTCCGGTTGAAGCGGCGAGTTCTGCCTGACCAGGCAGTCCGTTGCTGCCGACATGACAACGCCGGGTGTAGCTCTGTAAGTTGAGCCGTACCCGGCGTTGTGGCGCAGGAGAACCTATGAGCCTCTAGTCGTCTGTCGCCGTCTGGTAGCCGCCGGGAAAGCAAGGGCACCCGCTCGCTTAGAGTTGATCGTCGTGACAGTGGTGCGGAGCTGGAGGTCAATTGCGGAGCGATGATGGGCGCAGCGTTCTCTCCCGGGTTGTGGGAATCCTGCGGTCTTTCGGGGAGGGCAATGAGGATCTCAGCGCCAGCGAGATCAGCCGGATGGCCGGGCTGCCCATGTCCACGTGCCACCGGATCCTTGCCGCGCTCGTAGAGCAGGGGCTTCTCGAAAAGGGTGCCGAGGGTCGGTACCACGTGGGACTCGTCCTCTGGGAAGTGGCTTCGCACGCGCCGCGTTCGGTCGGTGTGCAGCGTCTGGCGCTGCCGTTCATGCACGACCTGTCCGAAATCACGCACTACCCGGTCCACCTGGCCGTCCGGGAAGGCCTCGAAAGCGTCTTCATCGAGCGCCTCGCACCGACCGATTCGCCGTTCGAGCGGCCGCGGGTGGGAAGCCGCTACCCGCTGCACGTCACGTCGGTGGGACTGATTCTGCTGGCCCATGCGCCCGCCTCGGTGCAGAACGACTTCCTCGCCGGCTCGCTCCGGACCTACACACCGCTGACCGAAACGGATCCCGTCCGACTGCGGAAAAAGCTGGCCGAGATCCGCACCCAGGGCTTCGCCGTCAGCGACAGGCAGGTTGTCCTGGATGCCATCTCGGTGGCGGCGCCGATCCGGGACTGGACCGGCGCCGTCGTCGCGGCGATCTCGGTCAACACCCCGCTGGGGCGGCTGCGCGAAAAGTCGGCGGCGCATGCCGTCCAGACCGCGGCGCTGGGCATCACCCGGTCCTGGCAGCGGTCCAGGAGCACCGACTTCTAGCGGGAAATGTGACCCAACTCTCATTCAGTGGGAACGCCCTAGGGGCACTCACTATGCGCTGAGATAGTGTCTCCAACGGTTCCCCACCGAACGAGGAGACAAAGATGTTCCGCTCAACAACGCAGCCCCGTCCATCCGTCAGCCGCCGCGGCTTCATCACCGGCACCATGGGCGTGGCCGCCCTGGGAATGGTGGGTGGTGCCCTGGCCGGCTGCAGCACCGCCTCCGCCCCTGCCGCTTCCGCCGACCTCAAGGACTTCACCTACCTGAGCTACCTGCCGATGGAGACGCTCTCCGTGGCCCCGGAACTGCTCGCCGACGCCGGCGGCTACTTTGCCAAGCACGGCCTGAACGTCACCTTCCAAACCACCAAGGGTTCGCCGCAGGCACTGCAGACGCTGATCTCCGGCGTCGCACCGCTGACCCGCGTGGGCGCGATCGACCTGATGACTGCCGCCGCCGACGGCCAGCCGCTGGTCAACGTCGGCAGCATCGTCCGAGGCTCCTCCATCCGGACGCTCTACAGCAAGCAGCACCCGCTGGAGAAGCCGGAGGACTTCCTCGGCACCACCATGGGCGTGCCGTCGGAAGGCGGCACCAGCGACAAGTCGTTGTCGCTGATGCTGCACAAGGCCGGCTTCGATCCCAGCCAGGTCAAGCGGCAGGTCGTCGGCCTCGGCCCGGGAACGTTCGAACTGGTCAAGCGCGGAGACATCGTCGGCTACATGGTCAGCATCGACCAGTCGATTGTGGCCAGCCAGCAGTTCGACGGCGAAGCCGCGGTTTTCGACGCCGGCGACTCCGTGCGCGCCGACGCCCAGGTCTACACCGCCACCCAGCAGGGCCTCGAAGAGCATGGCGACGACATCAAGAAGTACCTGGCGGCTATTCAGGAGGCTACGCAGGCCATCGTAGACGATGAAGAGCTCGACGGCGTGCTGGAAACCATGCGCTCCAAGTATTCCTTCGCATCGCTCGACGACGACACGGTGGCCAAGGAATCGCTGCGCCAGAGCCGCAACCTCTGGACTGCCAAGGGCACACAGCCGCTGCTGCAGACCGTGGAGGACTACTGGGTCGAAGGCTACGAAGAGCTCGTCGACGCCGGCATGATCCCGGCCGGCAGCGACCCCAAGAAGTGGATGGACAACAGCTATCTGCCCGCCGGCAAGTAACGGCCTGGATTGAGGAAGAATGACCATGCACGTTGACAGCACCCTGTCTTCGCTTCCCATAGCGGAGGACGCCGACCGGCCGGTGGAAATCCGGATCGACGGGCTCCAGAAGACGTACAAGACCGAACGCGGCTCGGTGGAAGCCCTCTCCGATATCAATCTGGAAATCCGCCGTCGTGAATTTGTGTCGCTGATCGGGCGATCCGGCTGCGGCAAAACCACCCTGCTGCGGATCATGGCGGGCCTCGTGGCGCCCACGGCCGGGCAGGTGGAGGTGGGCGGCAAGAGCCTCTGGCACAACGGAACCGTCGATTCCAGCGTTATCAAGCGGCTCGGCGTCGTCTTCCAGGACGCCAACCTGTTCCCCTGGTACAGCATCGAGGAAAACATCGCGCTGCCGTTGAAGCTGCGCGGCGTGAAGAAGCGCGAACGGCTGGAGCGCGCCAGGGAACTGGCCGGACTCGTGGGGCTGGAGAAGTTCCTGCGCAGCTACCCGCGCGAACTCTCCGGCGGCATGCGGCAGCGTGCGGCCATCGCCCGTGCGCTCAGCGACAACCCCGAGCTGCTGCTGATGGACGAGCCCTTTGGCGCCCTCGATGCGCTCACCCGGGAAAAGATGAACCTTGAAATCCAGCGGATCGCGCTGGCCACCGAGGCCACGGTGGTCTTCGTGACCCACGACATCGAAGAAGCCGTGTTCCTCGGCGACCGCGTCGTGCACCTCACCCCGCGGCCCGGCCGGATCAAGGACATCGCCGACGTGCCGCTGTCCCGGCCGCGGGCCATGGAGGTCCAGACCGGCCAGGAGTTCAACACCGTAGTGGCGGAGCTCCGCGCTTCCCTGAACCAGGAGGACGACCAGTGAACCGCCGGAAACTCATCAAGGTACTGCCCTGGATCACCACACCGGGCCTGCTAGTAGTCCTCTTCGTGGTCTGGGAGCTGTCGGTCAAGGCACTGAATGTCTCGCCCTTGGTGCTACCGCCACCCAGCAAGGTCTTCGAAAACCTCGGCGACCTGCTGGGGAAGGCAAGTACCTGGCAGAACGTGCAGGTCACCGTCATCGAGATCGCGATCGGCTTCTCGGTCGGTGTGGCCGCCGGCGTCGTCGTCGGTGTTCTGCTCGGCAAACTGCCGTTGCTGGAGGCCAGCGTCCGCCCATTGATCATCGCCCTGGAAGTCATCCCCAAGGTCGCCCTGATTCCGCTCTTCGTCATCTGGTTCGGCTTCGGCATGACCACCAAGGTGATCATCGCCGCACTGCTCGCCTTCTTCCCGGTGATGCTCAACGTCCTGCTGGGCGTGCGCTCGGTTGAACGCGGCCACCGCGACGTGATGCAGTCCATCAACGCCAGCCGCTGGCAGACCTTCACCCACCTGGAAGTCAAAAGCATGATGCCCCACGTCTTCGCGGGGATGGAAACGGCGATCGTGCTCGCGGTGATCGGCACGATCGTGGGCGAATACCTCGGCGGCAACGAAGGACTCGGCTACATGGTGGTGCGCACCCTGAACGAACTCAACGCGCCTGCCCTGTTCGCCGTCATCCTGATGCTGGCCTCCGTCGGCCTGGCCATGTACTTCATCGTCACCTCGTTCAAACGGGTCGCGATCCCGTGGCACGAATCGGTCTACGGTCGGAAGGCGGAAGGCTAAATGGAACTGCGCAGCAACTTTCCCGTCGGCAGTCCGCGCTGGGCCACCCGGCGCACCCAGTGGAAGGTCCTCGGCCTCACCGACGAGGACCTGACCAAACCCAAAATCGCCGTGGTCAACTCGTCGTCGAAACTGGCACCCTGCTTCAGCCACCTGGACGACATCGCCGACCGGGTCTGCGAAGCGGTCCGCGACGCCGGCGGCGTGGCGTTCGAGATCCGGACCGTCGCCCCCACGGACTTCATCATGGCGGCCGGGGCCAAGGGCGGCTACGTGCTCTCCAGCCGGGACCTGCTGGCCAACGACATCGAAGCCGCGGTCGAGGGCGCCATGCTGGACGGCATGATCTGCCTGGCCTCCTGCGACAAAACCACGCCCGGACAGCTGATGGCCGCCGGCCGGATCAACGTCCCCACCATCGTGGTCCCGTGCGGCTACCAGCCCTGCGGCGTGCTGGACAACGGCGAACCGGCCGACATCGAGGAAGTCTTCATCCAGGCCGGGCATGTGGCCACCGGCGGAATCACCGTCGAGGACCTGTGCACCATCAGCGACCGCGCCATCGCCGGCCCGGGTGTGTGCACCGGCATGGGCACCGCCAACACCATGCACATCATGGCGGAGGCCCTGGGCATGTCGCTGCCCGGTGCCGCGCCGGTGGCGGCCAACAGCCCCAAGATGTGGGACACCGCGGCACGCTCCGCCGTCGCCATCCTGGACGCCGTCCGGCAGGGGCGCACCCCGCGCAGCATCATGACCGCCGGGGCCTTCCGCAACGCGGCCGCCGCGGTGCTGGCCGTCAGCGGCTCAATCAACAGCGTCAAGCACCTGCAGGCGATCGCGGTGGAAACCGGCGTGGACGTGAACGTCAACGGGCTCTTCACCGAACTCGCCGAACACGTCCGCCCGCTGGCGGCGGTCCGCCCGAGCGGCCCGGACAGCATCGAGGACTTTGAACGGGCCGGCGGCGCCCGGGCCGTGCTCGCCCAGCTGCGGCCGGTGCTGGATCTGGACGTCGCCACCATCACCGGCGAGCCGCTGGGCCAGACGCTCGACGGCTACGAGGTTCCGGACCCGGAGCTGATCCGGCCGCTGGACAACCCGCGCGGAGTGCAGGCGACCATCCAGATCCTGCGCGGCAGCCTGGCCCCGGAAGGGTCCATCGTCAAGCTGTCCGCCACGGAGAAACGCGACGACCGATTCGCCGGCCCGGCGCGGGTCTTCGAAGAAGCCACCCAAGCCATCGCCGCGCTCGAGACCGGCGTCGTGCAGCCCGGCGAAGTCCTGGTGCTCCGCGGCGTCGGGCCGGTGGGCACCCCCGGGATGGGCATGGCCTCCAACGTGGTCTTCGCGCTGAACGGCGCCGGACTGACCGGCAAGGTCGCGGTGGTCACCGACGGCCAACTGTCCGGGCTGGTGAACCAAGGCATCGTCGTCGGCGAGGTCAAACCCGAAGGCGGCGTGGACGGGCCGCTGCGGCTGGTGCGCGACGGCGACGTGATCGCCGTCGACATTCCCGCCAAGACCGTGGACCTGGACGTTCCCGTCAGCGAACTCGACCGCCGCCGGGCGGAGTCCGCGCCCCCGCAACACGGCGGGCAGACCGGCGGGTGGCTTGGCCTCTACGCCCGCAACGTCTCGCCGCTGGAACACGGCGCCACCCTCAGCCGCTGACCCGGCGACCAACAGACTTTAAGGATTTCCATGCCTCACGAACTGACAGAAGTGAAGATTCGCACGCTGACCAAGCCGCCACACGCGCCGGCCGAGGAACTGTCCGCGGACCTGTGCATCGTCGGCGCCGGCATCGCCGGCATCTCGGCGGCGCTGACCGCGGCCAAACTGGGCCGCCGGGTGGTGATCGTCGACGCCCTGCCCGTCCTCGGCGGCCAGTGCGCCAACTCGCTGATCGGGCTGTTCTGCGGCGTCTACGGCAACGGACCCGAATACCGGCAGCTCACGCACGGCATCTTCGATCCGATGTTCGCCGACCTGGTGAAAACCGGCGACGTCTCCTACAACTACCGGCACACCATCACGGTGAACTACGACGAGAACGCCGTCGGCCGCTGGATGGAGACGCAGATTGACCAGGCCGGCGTGATTCCGGTGACCGGGGCGTCCATCCTGGACGTGGAGAACGACGGCGGCCACCTGCGCGCCGTCGTCTTCGCCACCAGGTACGGGCTGCTTCGGGTGAGCGCGGATTCGTTCATCGACGCCAGCGGCGACGCCGCGCTCACTTGGGAAGCCGGGCTGGAATGTCGGGTGCCGGAGCGCACCATCTGGGGTTCCCAGCAGGTCCGGCTGGAAAACCTGGACCCCGAACACGCACCCCCGGCCGACGAACTGGCCAACCGGGTGGCCGAGAAGGCGGACGAGTACGGCCTGCTCCGGCGCGACGGGCTGGCCTTCTTCTTCCCGGGCCGGGACACCGCCGTGATGAACATGACCCACGTGGAGGCGCCGCTGCAGGCGATCGAAGCCTCCGCGGCCCAGCTGCGGGGCAAGGAGCAGGCAGACCGGGTGGTCGACTTCCTGCGGACCGAGTTCCCGGACGCGTTCGGGCGGGCCACCGTCCGGCTGTACGGCTTCCCCGGGCGGCGGCAGACGCGCTGGATCGCCGGCGAGCACCAGCTCACCGTCGATGAGGTGCGGACCGGGTTCCGGTTCGACGACGCCGTGGCGCGCACCGCCTGGCCGATCGAGCTGCACGACCGGCCGGAGGGTTACGTCTGGGACGTCTTCGACTCCGACCATGTCCACTACGTGCCGCTGGGCAGCATCACTCCGCGGGGCGCGGTGAACCTGCTCGCCGCGGGCCGCTGCGTCGACGGCGATGCTGCCGCTCTCTCCAGCGTCCGCGTGATGGGACCGTGCGCGGCCATGGGTGAGGCCGCCGCGCATGCCCTGGATCTGGCCGACGGCGGTCCGGTCTCCGAGATCAACCTGGCCGAACTGCGCGACCGCATCCGGGCGAACATTGGCGAAGACGGAACCGACGCCGGAAAGGAGCAGGTCCTTGCAGCTGACCGACGATGACAAGGCCATGCGGGACGGCCGCGACGGATCCGCCGTCGCCGCCGCGATGGATCTGCTGATCCGCTACGGCGAGGGCCTCGGCGCCGAACGGCTGTGCAGCGTGCGGAATGTGGCCGGCACGTCCACCCAGCCGACGCCGGCGAAAAACAAGATCGCGGCCGAGGGCGGCTGGAACAAGGCGTACGCCGTCATCAACCTGGACTGCGACGAGGACATCGAGATCCCGAAGATGCGCGTCCCCACCTGCCAGTTGCAGCACGGGTTCAGCGCCGATGCCCTGAACATCACGCCGTACAGCCCGCATTTGGTGGAGCTGCAGGCCGACGCCGAATCCTTCGCGAGCGACCGCGGCATCAACATTCTGGCCACCTGCACCCCGTACCAGGTGGGCAACCTGCCGGTCCGCGGTGAGCACATCGCCTGGATGGAGTCCTCGGCGGTGGTCTACGCCAACTCCGTGATCGGCGCGAAATCCAACTGCGAAGGGACGGCATCCACCGGCGCCGCCGGCCTGACCGGGCGGATCCCGTACTGGGGTAACCACCTGGACGAAAACCGCAAGGGCACCCACCTGATCCGGTCCGACGTTCGGATCGACTCCTTCATGGACTGGGGGCTGTTCGGCTACTTCGCCGGCGACGTGGTGCAGGAGGAGCGGCCGGTGTTGACCGGAAACCTGGGCCTGCCGTCGCTGACCGACCTGAAGCACTTGGGCGCGGCGCTGGCCACTAGCGGGGGAGTGGAGATCTTCCACCTGCCCGGTGTCACGCCCGAGGCGCCGACTGTTACGGAGGCCTTCGAACCCGCGCCCTTGCCGGACGTGGTGGTTTATACGGAGGCCGACCGGCGGGCTGCCTACGAGTCGCTCAACAACCAGGGCACGTCCGAGGACGTGGACTTCATCCTGCTGGGCTGCCCGCATGCATCCCTGGAGCAGATAGCCCAGATCGCGGCACTGCTGGACGGCAAACGACTGAGCCCCAACACCGAGTTGTGGGTGATGACCCCGCGTGCCCTGCGTTCGGTGGCAGATCGAAACGGCTATTCCGCCGTGATTGAGCGCGCCGGCGGGCGGCTGCTGACCGACTCCTGCCCGGCCATGTCACGCGTGGCGCCCGAAGGAACCAAGGTCTTCGCTACCGACAGCGCCAAGCAGGCACACTACCTGCCGGCCATCCTGGGAATCGAGGCCTGGTTCGGGACCACCGAAGACTGCATTAACGCAGCATTGACCGGCAAGTGGAACGGGGCATTGAGATGATTTCGTCCGAGCAGGAGGCTGCGGAGAGCTTGGCTGGAACCAAGGCCGCTTTGGCTTCAACCGACCAGATAGTGCTGCGTGGCCGGGGCATCGTGCCCGGAAAGATCCGTGGCGAAGCGCTGGTCTCCCCGGAGACCATCTCCGGCTGGGGCGGCATCGACCCGGCCACCGGCACCATCATCGAGCGCCGGCACAGCCTCTGCGGCGTGTCCTTTGCGGACAAAGTGCTGGTCTTCCCCGGGGCCAAGGGCTCCTCCGGCTGGTCGGGATTCTTCCAAAGCACCCGCCTGCTGGGCACGGCCCCGGCCGCCATGGTCTTCACCAAAATGACCACCAAAGCCGTACTCGGCGCCGTCGTCACCCGCGTCCCCACCGTCAGCGAACTGGACCAGGACCCTGTGCAGGTCATCCGCACCGGCGACTTCGTCGAGGTCGATGCCGACACCGGAACCGTCACCATCTTGCAACGCGGAAACGGCTAATTGCGGATCAGCCGGCCGCTTTGAAAGGCGGCCGGCTGGTAGGTAGGCCCTCGAACGCTATGCCGTCCTACACGCCCCGCGACAATACATCTTGCTCTTGGAGGGTGCGTGGTTTTCCGCCCAATTTCCAACCGACCATGTCCAGTGCCCGCAGAGGGGAGATGTTTGGGTCGACGGCAACGTTTGCGAGCTCCCGCCAGTTGTCGTGCTGGCTCCGGAGATCACTCTGCAACGCCGGTAGCCAGGCGCGGCAGAAGTCCCGACGGCTCCGCTTCTTGACCGGTGGTACGGGCTTGTTGCCCAAAACGCTGTAGCAGCGGCGGATGTTCTCGTCGAATAACGGGATGAGTTTTGGCCGCTTTCGATGCAGCACTTTTGCCAATTTAGTCATGCCCACGTGCTTCACAGGAATGTCGTCGAGCACCCCAAATAAGTCAGCGATCGCTTCCAGCGTTTCTTCTCCGGCTTGGGCAAGGGTGCCCGACGTCCCAACCGCCATCAGTCGCTCATTGATCTTCGGAAGGAGCGATTCGAGAGCGTAGTAAGAAACAATCGGTTTCTGGCCAGCGTTCAGTAGGGAGACTGCAAGGAGATCCGGCAGTTCAACGCTTTCAGTGGGGCTGCCAGGGTACGCGTCGTAAGCCGGATATGACCATGTCCGCGTGCTATTCGTTATGTAGTCCCCGACGTATTTCTTTGCCTTTTCAAATTCAATGGTGGCGCCACCGACGCGCAAAAGTTCAGTCATAGTCTGATCCTGCCATGTGTTAGGTGAGATGCACGCGTATGTGTGACGATACCCAAGTGACTGGCGTCCGGAGATGATCGCTATTTACTTGGTTACCCCGAAGCCGCCTCGCCAATCGATAAAAAGTCGACGAAGTTACAACTACTGGAGCCGAAACTCTGTCGGATTTTTTCCTGAAGTTTGGCGAGCGTGGGACATCAACGGCGGCAGTCTTTCGATTGTTGCCCCTTTCGTTCGGACTCCAAACAGCCAAGGAGTTGCTCCCTGTTGAGCACTCTGGCGGATGTCCGGTACTGGGAGTTGGCGGTGCCCGCGTAAGACTGCGTCTCCAGAGGGGTTCGAGACCATGAGTCTGACTAGGCACAAGCAGGTTGGTCACGTAGGCGGTTCGTAATCGAGCATTGAAACCCGTGGACTGGCCAAAATCCTTGCGCAGCAGGCTCGGCATCGGCAAGGATACAGATGAACCCGTGCTGCGAAGAAGGGGCAGACGCGATGACGAAGTATCTGATCTCGTTTCCGAGTGCCGCCATGGACGTCCCTGAGGAAGAAGTGCCAGCGCTGTCGGATGCTTCGCACGCGGTGGTTCAGGAGGCGAAGGATGCCGGCGTCTGGGTGTTCGGCGGCGGAATCGATGAGAGCATCTCGCCTGTCATGGTCGACAGCGATGGGACCGTGCGTGAGGGTACCTACCCGCAAACAACGCACCTCGAAGGCGGCTACTCGGTACTGGAACTGCCCTCGTATGACTCGGCCTTGGAATGGGCCGCGAAGATCGCGGTCGCTTGCCGTTGCGCCCAGGAGGTACGGGCTTTCGAATACGACCCCGCCAGCTAAGTCTCGGCTGGGTGACCGACTTCGCTGGGCTCGCGGCGGGCGCATTCGCGAAGGCGGGGAGCCTTGAGCCCGATGGCTGTCTCTTTGAGCGCGTCGAAATCATTTCGGAAACCCGGATCTGGCAGGATCTGTTGCATGCAAAAATCAGAGGTCGTCTTCCGTTTCCTTGACGGAACTCGCGTCCAGTGTCAGAT
This sequence comes from Arthrobacter sp. CAU 1506, assembly GCF_005047635.1. GTDB lineage: Bacteria > Actinomycetota > Actinomycetes > Actinomycetales > Micrococcaceae > Crystallibacter. The sequence goes on from NZ_SUKC01000008.1 coordinate 151,429, forward strand.
CGTCTCGCCTCGAGGGCAGAAGCTCACGCTGTCCGGAAACATAAACGAAGAACCTGAATTCGAGATGGGCGGGCTTGGGGATAACCGAGCTTTGGTTGGGTGCGCCTGGGCTTTCGCGAAGGCTAAGTACGAAGCGGTCACCTTGCCTGATCAGGAACAGCAGAAGAACGCTGAGAAGCGAGCGGGATCCCATCAAAAAGTGGCCGAGTGGATCGCCGATTTGGCTGACGACCTTGCGAGCGAAGAAAAGCGGGGATGGTGTTCTGGTTGCTTCGAGGAGCACGCGCACCGGAAGGCCAATCGGGCGGTCGGGAAGGCGCCCGCCTACATATGCGGCGGTTGCGGATTGCCGACACTGCCCTGCGCATGCCCCGGCTGCAAAAACATGGCAGTGCGAGGGCAAGGGCCTGTCCCGATAAAGAGGTATTGTGCCGAGCACCGCCACGAGATCCCTGGGTTTGCGAAGGCTGATCGCAAGATGGGCGAGCTCAATAACTACGAGGAGTTCCTCAAATACGACAAACGAAACCTCGCCAGCGATACCAGAGTGGCAGGCCTAGCAGGCGTGGGACTCGTAGCAGCCACACCCTTCGCCTACTTCGCTGCACCTGCGATCGGAGGGGCAGTCGGAGCACTCGTTGGCGGATACACCGGCGCTGCGGCTACCAGTTTTGGTCTGGCTTTCCTGGGTGGCGGCGCGCTAGCCGTCGGCGGCCTCGGCATGGCCGGCGGGACCTTGGTGATAACAGCTCTTGGCGCTTCCCTCGGCTGCGCGCTGGGCGCCTCGGTCATGAATGCCTATCTCCGCGAAGACAAATCTTTCCATATTGAAATGCTGCAGGGAGGATCAGGCGTACCGGTTATCGTCTGTAACGGCTTCCTTAGTGAGAGCGGCAAGGGTTGGGGCGAGTGGCGGGACATCATCACTAAGCGTTACGCGGATTCGCCCGTCTATCGGGTCCACTGGGGCGCCAAGGAACTTAGGCATCTAGGAATTCTCGGCGGTCGCGGGGCAGCCAGGGTCGTCGGCGCCGCAGCCCTAAGGGAGGCTGCCGAGAGAGCCGCAAAAATGGCAGCGAGGAGGCTCGGCCCGCTCGCGCCGGCCCTCGCCGCAGCCGACCTTGCCAAGAACCCATGGCACGTCGCCAAGAACCGCGCCGAGAAGACCGGCGTAATCTTGGCCGACCTGCTCGCCCGTACTAACGCTGATTCCTATGTGCTGGTGGGCCACAGCCTCGGCGCACGTGCGATGGTGGTCGCAGCCCAGACGCTAGGAACTAAGCCCGGTGGCCCGCGGATTCAAGCTATTCACCTCCTCGGCGCAGCCATTGGAGCAAGGAGTGATTGGCACACCCTGACCGCCGCAGTAGACGATGCAGTCTACAACTACCACTCAAGCAATGACAGCGTGCTGAAATTCGCCTACGGCCTCGCTCAAGGCCAGGCAGCGGCAGGTCTCGCAGGCTTCAGACCGAGTGCAGACAGGCTGAAAAATATCGACGTCTCGGGTCGAGTCAAGAGCCACTTTGACTACCACAAGAACGTCGGCCTCAACTAGTACCTCCTCGAGTCCCAAAACGCCGGGTGCGGCTCCATAAGTGGAGCCGCACCCGGCGTTTTGTTCACTGTGCTTCCGCAGGGGCCGCCGGTCCGCCCGACCGTCGGGCTGCATGTGGCGAAAGTAGCGTGGACCTGGCGGCCCTGCGGAAAGTCTTTGGGACCCGGCGGTTGATCGGGGGCTGGCTATTGGACCCAGGTCAACCGCCGGACAGTTAGAAGGGGTACGCCGAGGGCGCGATGCCTCGGTGGCGGGTGGGACGGCCCGGGATGTTGTGCCCATTCGCGAAGCAGTGAACAGAACATCCCGGGCAGCATCCCCCGTCCCCCACTCCCGCCCTCCGGTCCGGGCCACTGTTGCCAGCGGCCCGGACCGGAGGGCGAGGAGACTTAGGCTGCAGCAACCACCTTGGTAGGCGACTTCTCCAGCAGGTAGTTCTGGTAGGCGGGAATGGTCAGGAAGGCGGGGAACTCTTCGCCGAGGGCACACTCTTCGAAGATCTCGCGGGCGTCGTCGAACCGGTCGCCGTCGAACCGGGGCAGGGCGGCGAACTCTTCTTCGAGCAGTTCGCGGACCCATTCGCGGGTGACAATCTCGCCGTCGTCGGTCACGGCGTGGGCGTGGATCCACTGCCAGATTTGCGAGCGGGAGATTTCCGCGGTGGCGGCGTCCTCCATCAGGTTGTGGATGGCCACCGCGCCGTTGCCGCGCAGCCAGGACTCGATGTACTGGATGCCGACTTCCAGGTTGGTGCGGATGCCGGCCTCGGTGATGGAGCCTTCGGTGCCGGCGATGTTCAGGAGGGCACCGTCGTCGGGCGTGACGTCCTCACGCTGGCGGTCCAACTGGTTCGGCCGCGAACCCAAGGCCGAGTCGAACACTTCGCGGGCCACCGGCACCAGGTCCGGGTGCGCCACCCAGGAGCCGTCGAACCCGTCGGAGGCTTCGCGGGTTTTGTCCGCGTGCACCTTCTCCATGGCGATGGCGTTGGCCTCCGGGTCGCGGCGGCTGGGGATGAAGGCGGCCATCCCGCCGATGGCCATGGCGCCGCGGCGGTGGCAGGCGCGGACCAGCTGCTCGGTGTAGGAGCGCATGAACGGCGCCGTCATGGTCACCTGGGTGCGGTCCGGCAGCACGAACCGCGGGCCGCGGGCGCGGAAGTTCTTGATCACCGAGAAGATGTAGTCCCAGCGGCCGGCGTTCAGCCCGGAGGCGTGGTCGCGCAGCTCGTAGAGGATCTCCTCCATCTCGAACGCGGCCGTGATGGTCTCGATCAGCACGGTGGCGCGGATGGTGCCCTGCGGGATGCCCAGCAAGTCCTGCGCCAGGATGAACACGTCGTTCCACAGCCGGGCTTCCAGATGCGACTCGATCTTCGGCAGGTAGAAGTACGGTCCGCGGCCCTGCGCGATCAGCCGCTGGGCGTTGTGGAAGAAGTACAGGCCGAAGTCCACGATGCCGCCGGCCACCGGTTCGCCGCCGATCAGCATGTGCTTCTCCGGCAGGTGCCAGCCGCGCGGCCGGACCACGATGGTGGGCAGGTCGGTCAGCGTCTGGCCGGTCAGCTTGTATTCCTTGCCGGCCTCGGAGGTGAAATCGATCCGCCGCTCCAGCACGTCGGTCAGGTTCAGCTGCCCGTTGATCACGTTGGACCAGCTGGGCGTGGAGGAGTCCTCCATGTCCGCCAGCCACACCTTGGCGCCGGAGTTCAGCGCGTTGATGGTCATCTTCTTCTCCACCGGCCCGGTGATCTCCACCCGGCGGTCCTCCAGCCCGGGGGCCGGGGGAGCGACCCGCCAAGACGAGTCCTCGCGGATGTGCCGGGTGCCGGGCAGGAACTTCGGGTCATGCCCGCGGGCGATCGACTTGCGCCGGTTCTCCCGCTGCACCAGCAGGTCGCGCCGCCGGTCGGCCGTGGCCTTGTGCAGCTTGGCCACAAACTCCAGCGCCTGCGGCGTCAGCACTTCCTCCTGCCGGCACACCGGCGAGCCCGTCAACGTAATCCCGTTCAAAGTAATCGGATCATTCATCGCTCATTCACTCCCTAAAACTTTTGTAAGTACGACGCCGGAGCCCGGCCCAAGTGCCAAAGGTGACCTTCGGATGAGGTGCGATACTGATGGAGCCGATTGGGGGTCCGGAAAGCGGCTAATAGATTCCGTAAGGCCGCCCGCGGCCGTCGGAATGTCGTGCCGCGGCGGACCCCCAATCGGCGAAGCCGAGCACCGCCGTCGTGGTGTAGCTGTTAGTGGAACTGGCCTTCTTCGGTGGAGCCCACCAGGGCCAGGGTGCTGCCGTTGGGGTTGAGGGCAGTGGAGATGGTGTCGAAGTAGCCGGTGCCCACTTCGCGCTGGTGCTTGGTTGCGGTGTAGCCGCGGTCTTCGGCGCCGAACTCGCGCTCCTGCAGTTCGACGTACGCGCTCATCCCGTTGCGGGCGTAGCCGTGGGCCAGGTCGAACATCGAGTAGTTCAGGGCGTGGAAGCCGGCCAGGGTGATGAACTGGAAGGTGAAGCCCATCGCCCCGAGCTCGCGCTGGAATTTGGCGATCGCCGCGTCGTCCAGGTGCTTCTTCCAGTTGAAGGACGGCGAGCAGTTGTAGGAGAGCATCTGGTCCGGGAACTCGGCCTTGACCGCCTCCGCGAACTTGCGGGCCAACTCCAGATCCGGAGTGCCGGTCTCCATCCAGATCAGGTCCGAGTAGGGGGCGTAGGCCTTGGCCCGGGCGATGCACGGCTCAATTCCGTTGCGGACCTTGTAGAAGCCCTCCGGAGTGCGCTCGCCGGTGATGAACTCGCGGTCGCGCTCGTCCACGTCGGAGGTGATCAGCGTGGCCGCCTCGGCATCCGTGCGGGCAATGATGACCGACGGGGTGCCGGCCACGTCGGCCGCCAGCCGGGCCGCGTTCAGCGTGCGGATGTGCTGCGCGGTGGGGATCAGCACCTTGCCGCCCAGGTGGCCGCACTTCTTCTCCGAAGCCAGCTGGTCCTCCCAGTGCACGCCCGAGGCGCCGGAGGTGATCATGGACTTCATCAGCTCATAGGCGTTCAGCGGCCCGCCGAAGCCGGCCTCGGCGTCGGCCACAATCGGCACCAGCCAGTCCTCAACCGTCTGGATGCCTTCGGAGAACTCGATCTGGTCGGCCCGCAGCAGCGCGTTGTTGATCCGGCGGACCACCTGCGGCACCGAGTTGGCCGGGTACAGCGACTGGTCCGGGTAGGTGTGGCCGGAGAGGTTGGCGTCGGCGGCCACCTGCCAGCCGGAGAGGTAGATGGCGCGCAGCCCGGCCTTGACCTGCTGCACCGCCTGGTTGCCGGTCAGCGCGCCGAGCGCGTTGGTGTAGCGGCCCTCGGCGGCTTCCTCGGTGAGTTGCTTCCACAGCTTCTGCGCGCCGCGCTTGGCCAGCGTGTGCTCTTCCTGGACCCGGCCGCGGAGGCGGACGACATCCGCTGCGGTGTAGTCGCGAGTGATGCCCTCCCAGCGGGAATCGGCAGCCCACTCGAGCTCCAGTGCCTTGGCCGCTTCCTCAGCGTTCATCGGGGCCGGCTCAAATGATGCAGTCATTGCTGTTCTCCTCTATCGGTGGTCCATCCGGTGATCGAGCTTGTCGAGATCGAGACCCGGTCGAGCTTGTCCTGTGAGTTGATCGCGCTCCACCCGGTGATCGAGCTTGTCGAGATCCGAACTTCTTCGTGAAATCGACTATTCCGCAGGTCACAACAGGTAATCCATAGAAAATGCTGGAAAGATTTGCACTTCTTCCCGTATCCTCAAAAAATGGCAACCACCAGCTGGAATCGTCCCTCCAAGCACGACGACGGTGTCTCCGCAGAGCCCGAAGTCGACGTCATCAGCCTGGGCCGGCGGGTGCGGCACCTGCGGAAGGCCCAGGGCATGACCCTGGACGATCTCGGTGCCGCGGTTGGCGCCGCGCCGTCGCAGCTCTCGCTGATCGAAAACGGCAAACGCGAGCCCAAGCTCGGCATGCTGCAGGCCCTCGGCAAAGCGCTGGGGGTGGGAATCGACCAGCTGCTCGGGGCCGAGCCACCCAGCCGCCGCGCCGCCCTGGAGATCGAGCTGGAACGCTACCAGCGCGGGCCGCTGTACGAGTCGCTCGGACTGCCGAAAGTCCGCGTCAGTTCGCGGCTTTCGATGGATGTGCTGGAATCCTTGGTCGGCCTGCAGCATGAGCTGGAACGCCGGCTGGACGAGCAGGCCGCCACTCCCGAAGAAGCGCGCCGGGCGAATACTGAACTGCGGGCGGAAATGCGCTCGCGGAACAACCACTATGAGGACATCGAGGCGCAGGCCCAAGAGCTCCTGAAGGCAGTCGGGTTCAAGGGCGGGCCGCTGTCCCATCACGTGGCCGCGGACATCGCCGAGCACCTCGGTTTCAGTCTGCAGTACGTCAGCGACCTGCCGCATTCCACCCGGTCCGTGACGGACTTGAAGAACAGCAGAATTTATCTGACCCAGGGCCACCGGTCCGAACACGACCCGCGGTCTGTGCTTTTGCAGGCCGTCGGGCACTACGTCCTGGGACACCAGACGCCCGCTGACTATGCGGACTTCCTGCGCCAGCGCGTGTACACCAACTACTTCGCCGCCGCCCTGCTGATGCCGGAGCACGCCACCGTGGACTTCCTGCAGAAAGCCAAGGCCTCAAAGGAATTGGCCATCGAGGACCTACGCGACGCCTTCAGCGTTTCGTACGAGACTGCAGCCCACCGCTTCACCAATCTGGCCACCCACCACCTGGGCATCCCGTGCCATTTCCAGAAGGTCCACGTCTCCGGCATCATCCACAAGGCCTACGAGAACGACGGCGTGAATTTCCCGGCCGACCACACCGGCGCCATCGAGGGTCAGCCGGTCTGCCGCAACTGGACCTCGCGCGCCGTCTTCGACGTGCCGGACAAGTTCCGGGCCTTTAACCAGTACACGGACACCAAAGCCGGAACCTTCTGGTGCACCGCCATAACGGAGCGGCACTCGTCGGGGGAGTACTCGCTGAGCATCGGCATTCCCTACAAGGAGGTGAAGTGGTTCCGCGGCCGCGACACCACCGAACGCTCCGTCTCCAACTGCCCCGACGAATCCTGTTGCCGCCGCCCACCCGCCGACCTCGCCGCCCAATGGGCCGGCCACGCCTGGCCCAGCGCCCGCGCCAACTCCCACCTTCTAGCCGCTCTCCCACCGGGTGCCTTCCCAGGCGTCGACGAAACCGAGGTGTATTCGTTCCTGCAGGCGCACATCGGCAAGTAGCTAGCGAGCTACGAAGCTCAAAAGGACGCTTTCGCTCTTAAATTCGGGTGGGGTCCCGATGCCGCCCTCCGATATCCGGGGTCTCTCACGCGGAATGAAGCACAGGCCTCATGTCACACGAGTTTTAGCTGTTCCATCCAACGAAGGATCAGGGCCGCCTGCGTTGGGCTCAATCCGTTGGACGATTCTTCGCGCAGCTGCCGTCGGAGCTCATCTCGAGGGAGGGATAGTGCTTTGCTCCGTACCTCCGAAGCTCCAGCGATTCGCGACATGAACTGGTCCTGCAAGATTTCGAGAGTTCGCTCCTCGAGGAGGCGCTCTCCTGTTTCGGTCAATCGCACTCGGTCTTCTGAGAAAGAGACCAGACCCAGAGAGGCCAAAATGCCGATTCTTCGGCGAGCTTCCGACGCCAGAGTGATTGACGGAAACGCTTCTTGGAATGACTCAACGAATTGCTCATAACCGGGCTCATCTCGCGCGATTTCAGTCATTTGAATCAAGGTTTCCAAGTAATCTCCCTTGCGACCGTCTGGGAGCTTCACCACTGGATAAAGAGCTGGAGCGGCGTAGTAACGCTGTCGTTCCCGATCGAACGAGTTGCGGTCGATCCGCTCGGCCACCTCAACCGAGTCTTGGCGAATATCCAGATTGAGCGCGCCCTTCGCCCTTTCAAGCAGACTGGCCGGTCGGAGCATGAAGAGTCGGTGTCCTGACTCCCGGTTGAGTTCCTCGAAGAGCTCGATCCGTGGTCCCCGAATCTGCCCTTTCTCACGACGCCACCAGTCTTCTTTGACGTCCCCGGTAACTAAAACGATATCCATTGGCCTCGCTATGGCGACATCGAGTATCTGACGCCACAGCATGTAGTCACCATGCGGAGCCAAACCAGACTTGTCAGCGTCCTCGTAACCAGGCGGCAGTCGCTCATCGATTCGCCGCTGCGCCTCGCGGGAATGCTGCTCCACCTCATCTTCGTGAAACGGCGCACCTACACATTCGTTGGTGATAGCTACTAACCGAGCAAGAACCGGGTCACGATTGGTGTCGATGGCCGAGTCGAGGCCGCCATCGCTGAATTCTTCGACATGTACAATTACTCGATCATGAGCCGCGTCAAGAATCGTGTGTAGTTCTTGGACTCGGGAGTCGGCCAGCCCCGCGCGTTTAGCCCACCTAGATAGCGATTGCCTCGACCTGTCTGCAAGCCCGCTGAGCTCGTTCTTCAACTGGTCCGCCGCACTTGATGCCTCTCTTATAGTCGCGTCCCTGTTCCGCCAGAACTCCACTGCGACCTGATGCGGAATGAACAGCCGATCGTGGAAGGCTTCAAGTGTACGGAGCAAATCTTCGCGGGCATCTTCGTGATATCGATAAACGTTGAGCAGTACATTGGTATCAACTACTAAGAGGCCGGATTTGAGGGCTGCGGTGTATTCGTCGTCGCTGGGGGACAGATAGGCTCGAAACCTTTCGAGGAGCCCGTTGTCTCTAATCGCTTTGCTATCCATCTACCTGGCCCTCTCAATCTCATAATCTTGCTGCCCTAGTTGATTCTTCAGATTATCGCGTGGTACCAACGAAACAGGTAGCGGCTCATAGATGGCTCCCCATTCACCGGAAAGTGCGTGGGGAGCACCCATGCTGACGTTCACTTCTTGGAGTTATTCGTCGAACCTAACGAGTTCCTTCATGTACGCCTGAGTGTGTTGGCCCCAATAACTGCGCAGGTCCTCGAACTCCTCGGGCTCGCGGTGGAGGTTCTCTGCCTTTGCGTAGGCGAGGAATAGCATGTCAAGTGCCATGGACGTGCGGCGAATGAGGTTGTGCATTTCGGCGGCGTCCTGCTCGTCGAACGGCTTGTCCGCTGTCTCTCGTAGCACATCGTAGATGTCGCGGATGAACGGGTGACGGTGATTCAGGCGGAGGATGGCCTTTGCATTTAGGTGGTCGACAGTCATGAGTTCCTTGCCGGGCCAGTTGCCGTCGAGGATCGTCATCGAGTGCTGAGCAATATGTGCGCGGATCCCATCTGCCTTGTTGGCGTTAGCCTCCGTGTTGATCTCCAGTTCGTCGAGGATCTCGTCGATCTTCGCGCTTTCCTGCTCAAGGGTGAGATTCAAGCTGGCCTGTCCACGGGGCGCCGTCTGCTCGGCGCGATCGACTGCCTCCTGGACGGCTGGGTCACGGCCATCGACGCTCTCCGCCTGTTGTGTGATCCGGACTTCGTCCCAATGACGTCGGATCTCTTTACGGGCCTGTGTTACCGGGCGCTTGAGCCATTCGCGGAGCGCGTTGCGGAGCTTGCTTACTGGCTCAGCGCCCCTCTTGACATGGCGAACCTGGAAGTACTCGTCGAGCTCAGCTGGGAACGAGACCTCAATACCGATGTAACGGTCGCCAACGGTCACGCCTCCGGTGAGCATTCGGGGAACGATGTCATAGTAGATCTCGCGGCCATTACGCATCATGCTAATGCGGCCTTCGTTGTCTTGATTGATCTGGAACTCGCGAATATCCCTGCCGTCGAGATCAGTTTCACCGCCCTTCCCCTTTTCGTGACGGAAAATCTCCGGGGCGATTGACACGCTGACGTGCACTTGGTGGTCGTCGATTGTGAGATCGGTCTCCTCGATAACCTTGCCCTTGAGGCTATCGGGACCAAGCCCATCACGCATGCCATAGCGTGTCTGGATGCGAGGGTCGTCCAGCAGGAACAGCGGATCATGCAACGTTACTGGCTTTCCCGCTAGGATGATGTTCAGGCCCTGATCGAGGAACTGACGGTAAGCTCGGGCGATAAATTTGCGCAGGTCCGCGATCTTGGTGTCGAGTGAGGCACCGTACGTGCCTCCGCTTGAGAGCCGGTCGATGTGCTGCCAGAGGACGAGGGTTCCGCTCTCGAAGGGCTCACCTTTAAAATCCTTCATCAAGTCGACGTATTCTTTCGGCCAGCCGCCTACCTCAACCGACCGAATTTCCGTCTGACTCCCGGCGCTGATCTCGTCTAGGTCCAGATAAGCAAGGTAGTAGGCATTGCTACCGGCGGCTTTGGCATAGACCTCGATGCGGGTGCCGACGCTAAGAGCAGCGAGTTTGAGGCCGACACCAAATCGGCCGAGACCTTTGCGCTGCCCGTAGCGGCTCGAGTAACCCATCTTAAGGACCTTGGCGAGCACCGGAAGGTCTATACCGCGCCCGTTGTCGGCGAAGGCGATTTCCGTGATGTGCTTCCTGTCCTTGGAGTACATGGGTTCGATCCGGATGACCGTGGCGTTGGCCTCGATCGAGTTGTCGATCGGTTCGCCTACGGCCGCGGTGAGGTCGAAACCGGCGTCGCGCATGCTCTCCAGCGCCTTATCGACTTCGATGATAGGCGAGGTGCGGGCCGCATCGACAGTTGCGGAGGATGGTGCCTGGAAGATGGGGTTGGTAGTCATGTTTTCGTTCCTTTTCTCTGCCGGGGAGGCGTTCGGCGGCCCGGGCGATATGGGTGAGTCAGGCGGGAATGGACGGGATGTCGAGGCGGTTGGAGCGCACGATACGGACGGTCTCGATGCAGAACGGGCAGGGCGGCTCGTGGATTGAAGGGCGCTGTGGGTGGATAAGATTGGAGGTTTGGTCGGCGAGAGCGTGGAACAGACAGCACTCCATGGCGTAGGCGTTGTGTGCTGAGAAAACGACGTCGTAGGTGAAGTAGGCGTGTGGCCGGTTCTGGGAGTGCTCGAGCAGACGCCGGCGTAGGCTGGTGTCGCTTCGGCCCACATAGGCGGGAGTGCCGCGCGACCACAGGACGTAGGCGCCAATGACGCCCTCTGGGATGAGAGCGCGGATTAGCCATGGCCTGAGGGCATATCTGCGGGGTTTCATGCGCACGTCACCTCAGCTATGTAGCCGGCGAAGGCTGCACTTCGTGCACGCGAGATGCGCTCACGCATGCGCTTGACTGGAAGTCCGGCAGCGCAAGCGAGGGACTCGGCGTCGTGGCCCCGGGCAACGGCCTTGAGTAGTTGGCGTTGGTGCACGGTCAGGGACGGCGTGGAATCGAGCCAATCGAGCAACTCGAACTCCGCGAGCGGGTCGTAGGCGCTGGCTGCCTCTGCCTCAGCGCGCTTGGCTGCATACAGGTCGGGATCGTCGAAGGAGACCAGACCTTGCCTGGCGCGGTCTTTGACGACTTTCAGCGCGTTGGCACGCGCGCTCCTGACCATGCGAAGAGGTTGGCTGGTCTTAGTATGGTTGCGAATCAGTTCGTCGAGCGCACGGTCGATGCGGTCGAGTTCGACGGTGTCGAGAGACGCACGTGTGACTTCGGATTGCTGCTGGAGGGTGCTCACAGCAGACTGGATTTCCAAGCTCATCATTTGTTGTACCTACGTATCTGACGGTGGGGCCTTCGGCCTCACGGTCGGTAGATGGACATGAAGAATATTCAGTTGTAGGGCACTAGCATAATCGTGACCACAGACATCCGCTAGGTGCCACAAGGAAACGGATCCTCAATAGTTAAGGGGGGCTAAGTGGGTCACTTGTTGCGCTCCGGGTCATAGCGTTCTCCCCCTTCGGGCTCAGCAACAAACCGATCGCGCCCGTGGAATTCTTGCATACCCTGAACAACCATGGTGGTTCCTAGAAGCGCTTCTGTGTCAGTCAGAACTGCAGTTGCGGCCGTATCGTGCGGACGATTTTCCGGTTGACGAGGCCGAGGTCTGCTACTTCCTCGCAGCGCCCGCGCCAAGCTGTGAAGGTCTTCCGGTGCAAGGCTTCAAAGTGCTCTATGCGATTTTGGTACTCCCATTGAGTGATTTTGCATCATTGGCCTGCCTGGACAGCGGCATTCGCATCCGGCGCGGGCGGGGGTCCATCCTCCGTGGCCTGCCAACCGCTTGCGCAGTAACGATGGAACTCCATCACGTCCTCAAGTAGCTGGATGGCTTCGTTTAACGACCGTCCCGTGTGAGGGCTCGTTGAGTAGGATGTCATTAGGTTTGAGTGCGGGTATCGTTGATGCCTTCTCCAGGCCATACCTAGATGGTTTATGGCATCCCATCCGAAAAGCTCCGCCTTCCGCGACGATTCCGGCTCCTCCTGGTACATCGTCCGGAACCCTGCCTGGACTATGGCGAGCGCTCCTGCGATCGCGTCGGAGCCTTCAAACACGCACAATCCGTCATTCTCTGCTCGGACGGCTATTTCCGTCTTGGAAAGCACGGGTGTCGTGTCAGAGTGATGAGATTTCATCCATGCAAGCAGAACTTCGGCGATGAACTGATGTCCTCGTGCAAGTAGATCTTGTGAATCCAGACAGAGCCAGTCCTGAACGTCTGATTTCATCATCACGCCTGGATAGCTCGTCCACAGGTGAAGTAGCCACGGAAACGTCTGCGGTCGGAAGGCGTGAGTGTTTTTTTCAGGGAGGGTCACGGTCTTCGGGGTTTTCGGCTCCGTTTCGTCCGTTTCAGTTCGGCGAGCATCCTTCGACAGATTTTCAGCATGCGCTTCTTCCCACGCCGCAAGTGTCGCCTTCAAGTCTCGCGGAGACGCAAAGCGCTTCCGGTCTCCCTTGAGGATGATCAGAAATGTCGGAACTCCGACTTCAGCTCCGGCTATCCATCCCCTGACTCGCTCCACTGCGGGGGAGGGATCTTGTCCGCTGGTCATGTTTTTGACCTGCGCATGTGCGACTCGTCCCGAAAGGGACCAAGAGTTTCCTAACTTATTGTATTCCTGCGGTCTCAGCGGAACCTGAATGTGGAGGTCTAGTCCATAATCGGATCCGGTTAGCGAGTTCACCACCGCGCCCATAAGGAGGAACTCTTTCAGAGTATCCACTTCTCCGATGTCGCCGCTATGCTTGAGCCGCTTCCTGATTGCCATCGGCGCCTCCGATCCCATCATTGGTCTCCATTCGTCCCCGCTGTAATTGTTGGTTTAGACTACCGTCCATATGGGATTGGGCCTGTAAGTAGGCTTGCGAAGTGTTCTCACCGGATCTCCCGCAATCGCCAGGGCTGCGCCTGCGGTGGGCGAGAGAGCAAACTTACGCGTCGGATTGTGCGATCTAAAAGGCAGTTGAGGTAGCGCGAGACGTGTGCGCTGCCCGCTCCGTGCTGGCTCATAACCCAGACAAGATGACGACTTGCCGAGCCTGCCGAGAAGGGCAGGTCGCACGACTTATGGGCTGCCACGGGTATGTGTTACCGAAGCCGGTTGTTTCTGCAGGGATACAGGGAAACCGCAATGTTATCTCTAAAGTGCAGTAAGATTTAAAGCCGTTAACATTTTGACATTGTTCGTCTGACGGATATAGTCGAGTCTGACATGGTATACAGTGGGGAAATCTAATGGCTTTTTGGCGTTATGGGCGGCGGATCTCCGATCTGGAGGCGCAGTTAGGTTTGCTGGCAGTGTCCTCTTCCCGGCCGCCAGCCTCGCAGCAAGCGAGCATCTCAAAGACCTCCATTTTATCGATCGTCGCGATTCTCATCTCAATCACAGCGGTTGTAGTTCCTTGGTTGCAAAATGACCAGCTAGCCAAGGAAACACTGGAGGCCGAGAGGCGAGCAGCTATCGGCCCTATTCTTAACGATGTTGCAATTGCAGAGAGAAAACTGTGGGCAGCAAAAGAGGCTTTGAGAGCAACGGTGGGCGGGAGTGATGCCGCCGTGAATGGTGCGCGGGCCATGGTCAGCGAAATGATGACCGAATACTTGGATGCTACATATCAAGTCGTACCACATGCGGAACTTGAGGAGCTTGTCTCAATGAACAACCTCACCAGAGCCTTGATGTTTGGCGATCCTAGCCAAGACGGTGCCGCTGGTACAGAGATTACCCAAGCTCAAATTGATCAGTATGAAGACGCTTCCTCTGCGTTCCAGCGGACGTTCAAGTGTTCGGTGAATCCGTCGGTAGAAGAGAAATGTCTACAGAAGAATTAGTTACGTTCTCATTCTCGACGAACCAAGGCCGGGGAATCACGACCTAGCTTATCTGCCTGGTGTCCTCCGCCCGATGTTCCTTCCTGCAATTTTCGTTTTGTGAAATGTGTCTGCACACCCGTGGTCTGCCCGGACGATGCGGCGCAGCTCTTGTACTGCGCGCAAATATATGCGATTCTAGCGGCTCTCCCTACCCCCGACCGGAAAAGCGCTGCTTGCCTGTAGGGCTCCCAGCATCAATATGGAAGTTCTAAGGGGCCGATTGTGCTGTTGGCCCCGCAAATCCCTGGCATGTCCCACAAGACGCTGCCCTGGCTCATGACTTACCATTAGCGCTCCTGCAGAGCGCGGAGGCGCCGCGCGATCTCCCTGTAGGGAAGCCCCGCCGTTCCCGGTCCCCAAGAAAGTCGGAGCGCTCTCTCCACTCTGACTTGAGCGAGCCCCGCTGCCGTCAAGACATGACTCGGTTCGTAAGCTTGTGACGTGCAAGCTGAGCCGTTCGACAAGGCGACAATATCCTTGAGCGCCACGATGGCGGCCTCCGAATCGACGCCAGGGATGGAGACGTTGAGCGTACTAGCAACCGTCCGATTCGGATCACCATTCACTTCGGCGCCCAGCGGGGCCAAAACTGTTAGGAGTTCTTCCTTGATCTCCATAGCCGCTTGCGATCGGTGCTCCGATTCTCTCAGCGCCAATGTGGACGCTGTTCCCATCCCGGCAATGAGAGGCACAGGAAGGGTCCCAGGGCGAAGGCCGCGTTCCTGCCCGCCGCCGAACATGAGCGGTGTGAGGGGGATCCTTTTGTAACCCCGCCGCCGGCAAATGAGTGCGCCGACGCCTTTGGGGCCGCCAATCTTGTGCCCAGAAACCGCCAGGAGATCGATACGCGGGTTCCTGAGCGGCTCAATCAGCTTGCCGAACGCTTGGGCGGCATCCACATGAAAGTATGCGTCGTGGCCCGACATCACCCTGCCGATTTCCGGAATCGGTTGGATTACTCCGGTTTCGTTGTTGACGGCCATCACAGACACCAGCAATGTGTCGGGACGCAGCGCGTCCGCGACAGCTTCGGGTGAAACCCATCCGCCCTCGGTGGGGGGCAGCAGCTCGACTTCGAATCCCCGTGCCTGGAGAATTTCAAGAGGCTCCAGAACCGCCTTGTGCTCGATCTGCGTGGAGATGACATGGCGCTTGCCGCTGGCCTCGCCGTGTGCGGCTAGCCCTAAGATTGCTAAGTTGTCGCTCTCGGTGGCACCGCTGGTGAAGATGACCTCGTCGACCTGAGCGGCTACCACGGCCGCTACCTCGCCCCGCGCCTGTTTGACGCGCTCTTTAGCCCGCTGTCCGTAGGAATGCGTCCGACTGCCGGCATTGCCGAACTCGGACGCCATGTAAGTCATCACCTCTTCCGCCACGCGAGGATCTACGGGCGTGGTGGCGTTGAAGTCCAAGTAGACCGGCATTCCTGGTGTAAGGGGTCTCTCGGCGTTGGGATCGGAGTTCGTTACGCTCATATCTGCTAGCCTAACCCAGCGTATGGAGTCGTGTTTGGAGAAAAGTGGCGTGTTGTTTGGATGTAGACATCCAAACATGATTGAATCGGAACATGCCACAAAAGAGGTCGATCCCTCCAATTCCGGGCGGCGGAGTCTCAAGCGCCAAGTCTGGCGAGTTCGAATATGCCTTTCCTGCCATCCGCGGCGTCCAGGCGGGGCACGAGTACTACGTGACTATGTGCCCCCTGCGAATCGTCCCCCGCCTCTTCCTATATAATGAGGAGGAGTTGCCCCCGGAGATGCGCGCGCAGCGTTCCCTCAATAAAGCGCGGGTGCCTGAGATGGCGCGCTACATCGTGGAGAATCCGGACAGCTATATCTTCTCAGCGCTGACCGCCTCGGTGAACGCTGACGTGCGCTTTGAATCGCCGCTAGGGGACACCGGCCCTGCGGAGCGGGTCGGTACGCTGACGATCCCCATGTCAGCCACTTTTATAATCAACGACGGGCAGCACCGCCGAGCTGCCATTCAACAGGCTCTAACCGAGAATCCCGCTCTCGGTGACGAGACAATCGCCATAGTCATGTTCATTGACGTCGGCCTCAACCGTTGTCAACAAATGTTTGCTGACCTGAATCGCTACGCCATTCGCCCAGCAAAGTCGATCGGCGTACTCTACGATCATCGTGACCCGATGGCGGCCATCTCGAGGCTTGTCGTCTCCCAAAACCCGCTCCTCAGCGACTTGACCGAGATGGAGAGCAGCAACTTGGCGCCCCGCTCGCGGAAGCTGTTCACGTTATCTGCGCTGCACACAGCGACGAGTGCCCTGCTAAATGAGGTCAAGACAAACTCATTGACTGAACGCGTCGACCTTGCAACCGAGTTCTGGCGCATCGTCGCTGGCCAGTTCTCGGTGTGGCAGCAGGTCTACCGAGGTGAAGTCACGGCTGGTGAAGTTCGTCAAGACTTCATCCACACCCACAGCATCGCGCTGCACGCCCTGGGCCGAGTGGGCAACACCCTGCTCCGCGAGAGTCCCATCCCATACGCCTGGGAGGAGCGTTTGGGGAAACTGCGCACCATCGACTGGCACCGCAACAACGCTGATACTTGGGAAGGCCGCGCGACTACCGCCGGCAAGGTCAGCAAAAGCCGCACCAACGTGGAACTTACCACCGCATACATTCGAACCGTGCTTGGGATGCCGCTCCCTCCCGACGAACAGCGCGCAGAGGATGCTTTTACCCGAGGAGAGAAATGACGACGATCAGCCTGCCCATCCGCCCCCGGTCCCGGTCAGCCTTCGATGATCTCGGTTTCGCCGCTACGATCGACGGGCTAGTAGCCCAGACTCAGCAGCTGTATCTAGCTGACGGCGTACCGTGGGTTGTAGGCTATTCAGGCGGGAAGGACTCTACCGCGACGCTCCAGATCGTCTGGCTCGCGCTTCAGGGGTTGGAACCAGAGCAACGCACGAAGCCGGTGCATGTCATCAGTACGGACACGCTTGTCGAGAATCCTGTCGTCTCCGCATGGGTGACCCACTCGCTCGAAGTCATGGCCAGCGCAGCAGAGGCCCATCATCTGCCGTTGACTCCGCATAAGCTGACGCCCGCCGTTACCGATACGTTCTGGGTGAATCTCATCGGGCGCGGATACCCTGCGCCTCGCCCGAAGTTCCGCTGGTGCACCGAACGGCTAAAGATCAAGCCCTCGAACTCCTTCATCCGCGAGATGGTGCGCTCCCATGGCGAAGCCATTCTGGTGCTCGGCACCCGGAAGGCTGAAAGTTCCGGACGAAATGCTCGAATGTCAGCTCTCGAGTCACGGCGGGTTCGAGACCTCCTAAGCCCTAACGAATCCTTGCCGAACGCCCTTGTCTACTCACCAGTTGAAAACTGGTCAAACGATGACGTCTGGACATTCCTCATGCAGTCCCCCAATCCTTGGGGCTACTCCAACAAGGAACTGCTCACGATGTACCAAGGCGCCTCGGCCGACGGTGAGTGCCCGCTTGTCGTTGATTCTTCGACGCCCAGCTGTGGCAGCAGCCGCTTCGGCTGCTGGACCTGCACGCTTGTCGAACAGGACAAATCTATGGCAGCCATGATCCAAAATGACGAAGAGAAGGAGTGGATGCTGCCCCTTCTGGAACTCCGCAACGCACTCGATATCCCCGATGACCGTCACCTCAGGGATTTCCGCCGAATGAACGGCTCGGTGCAGCTCTTCCATGACCGGCCCATTCCGGGACCGTATACGCAGTCTGCCCGTGAGGACTGGCTGAGGCGGTTGCTAGAAGCACAGGTCTGGATCCGGGAGAACGGCCCGGAGTATGTCCGCTCGCTGGAGCTGGTGACCTTGGCGGAACTCGAGGAGATCCGACGAATTTGGGTCGTTGACAAGCACGAATTTGAGGACCATCTTCCCGGCCTCTATCAGGCTGCGCTCGGAGAGCCATATCCGGGCAAGCCGCTTGACGAGCACCTGCCTCTCGGGGCCGACATGATTAAGTCCCTGCAACAGGTCGTTGGGGAAGATCGCCTTCATTTCGAGCTGGTTCGTGAACTGCTGGATATTGAGCAGCGCCACCGCTCCCAGGTGCGGCGCGCCGGATTATTTGAGTCCTTGGAAAAAGCTCTTCGGCGTGGTTTCTACGACGACGAAGCGGACGCCACACTTCGGGCGCAGAAGCGCAAGACGGCTATGGATCGGACCGAGCAGGATCCGGAACCAGATGATCCTGACCCACTCGACATCGCCGATGGTTACGTGCGGGCGGTTTCGGAGTCCGCGTCATGATCCTGAATGAACTCGTTCTCCACAACGTGGGCACCTTCGCCGGACGGCACGTCATTGACCTAACTCCGCCCTCACCAGACAAGCCTATCGTGCTAGTCGGCGGCCTCAATGGTGCTGGAAAGACCACTTTTCTGGAGTCGATTCAGCTGGCTCTCTACGGTTCGCTCGCGCACGGCACCGGACGACGTGCAGGCGGCTACGAAAACTACCTCCGGGGCTTGATACATCGTGGCGTACCTGCAAGTGAAGGCGCTGTCATCGAACTTACCTTCACAGCGCACCAGGAGGGGGCGGAGCACACCTATACGGTGCGACGCAGCTGGAAGAACGCGGGCGCCTCGATCCGTGAACTCCTCTTGGTTTCCGTCAACGGTAGGTACGACCAGTCGCTGACCTCGACTTGGAATGAACACGTCGAGACGTTCCTCCCCCGAGGGATCGCTGGGCTCTTCTTCTTTGACGGTGAGCAGATCGAGGCCCTCGCCGACATGGACCGTTCCCGTCAGGTCCTCAGCTCGGCCCTTGCGGCCCTGCTTGGTCTCGATCTCGTGGAACGCCTCAGCACGGACCTCACTGTTCTCAAACGACGCCACAAGGGCGAGAAGGTGCCGGATGGTCTCCGTCAGATCGTCGAGGAGAAGAACCGACTGCTAACCGCTGGCCGCCAGGCTGAGGAAACTGCAGTCCAAGCCGAGGCAGGTCGCAGGACCGAAATGGAGCGCCGTCAGAAGGTACTCCATGAGGCAACCGAAGCGTATCGCGCTGCCGGGGGCGATCTTCTCGATCGACGCGAGTCGGCGGAAGCAGATGCAGGCATCGTGCGCTCGGGACTGGCACAGTGCGAGGACCACATCCGGCATGAGATTTCAGGGGTATCCCCACTGCTGCAGCTCGATGGACTTCTTGAACAGTTGGGTGACCAAGTGCACCGCGAGGCCGACGCCCAGCGCAACACCCTGATGCTTGAAGCCTTCGAAGCGCGCGATTTCGCTGTGCTCCGGGAGCTTCGAGGCGCCAACATGAATGGGGCTACGGTTGCCGCTGTCGAACAGCTCCTCAGGAGTGATCGAGATGGGCGGCGCGTCTTCGTAGATGCCGAGGAAATCATAGGATTCCGGGATCCGTCGGCGTTGGAAGCTTTGCTGACGACGACCCTCCCGGAGGCACGCAAACGCCTGCAGTCAGCTGTCGATCGGAGGGAAGAGCTCAAGAGCGAGCTAGACCAGGCTGAGCGAGTCTTGGCTGCCATACCCGATCCAGAAGCACTCGCCCCGCTCCGCCGGCAACGTGAGGATGCTCGCGACGAACTCCTTCGAGCCGAAGCTGCCCACACGGTTGCTGTCGAACTCGTCGCTTCCACACGCGCGGCCAGCGCCAAGGCCAACGCAGCTTACGAAGCTGCGCTAGACAAGGCAGCACTGGTGAATCTGACCGCCGACGACGATCGACGGCTGGTTGAGCACGTCGACCGTGTCCGTGCGACCTTGGAGGATCTGCGTATTGCTGCAGCACGCCGACACCTTGAGCGAATTTCGCAGTTGATCCTTGAGGCACTCGGCATGCTGCTCCGCAAGGAGAATCTCATCACCGACGTTCAGATTGACCCTGAGACGCACGAGGTATCGCTCACGGGCGCAGACGGTCGGCCGCTGCCCGCCAAGGACCTTTCCGCCGGGGAACGACAACTTCTGGCGGTCGCGCTCCTCTGGGGTCTGGCACGCGCATCGGGCCAGCCGCTCCCGGTGGTTATCGATACGCCGCTCGGGCGTCTCGACGGATCCCACCGTGAGCATTTACTGGAACGCTATTTTCCAAATGCCAGTCATCAGGTGGTGTTGCTGTCGACGGACACCGAAATCGACGAGGAGGCCTTCGCCCGCATTTCGCCCAGCACTGGCCTCACATACCACTTGGAATTCGACGTAAATGCCAATGCGACGCGCGTCGAAACCGGCTACTTCTGGGAGAAATAATGCCGATCGAACACATCCGCTTGTCGCAGACAGCCAGGGACCAACTCATCACGCTGAAGCGCCGCACGGGAATTCAGCACTGGAATGTCCTTTGCCGCTGGGCCCTCTGTCGTTCACTTGCTGAGCCTACCGCCCCGCCGGCACTCAATCTCACCTTGGACAGCAACGTTGAGATGAACTGGCGTACTTTCGGGGGCGACTTCGGCGACGTTTTGTGGGCACTGCTGAGGCTCCGCTGCCACAATGATGGCCTGCCATCGGAAGAGGAGACACTGGCGCAGCAGTTCCGGCTTCATCTGCATAGGGGCATCGGCTATCTCGTTGGAGACCCTCGGTCCTCCGATATCGCAGGACTTGCCAACATGGGTCTGAGTGAGCCGCCAGCTCCATCATGACCGACACGCCCATAGCGCGTCATAAGACGGCGCTCAGCCGAACAGGTCTCTCGCGGCCGATATCAACGGCAATCGCTGACGGTCTGTTGGGGCAGGATAATACGGTCTTCGACTATGGCTGCGGCAAAGGCGACGACATACGGCACCTTCTGGCCCTCGGTTATGCTATCGAGGGATGGGACCCGGTGCACCGACCGAATGTGGACAGACGAGCAGCCGAAGTCGTGAACCTGGGCTATGTTCTCAACGTCATTGAAAGCAAGAAAGAGCGTGCCCAGACCCTGCAGTCAGCGTGGGCTCTCGCAACGGGATTGCTTGTGGTATCCGCACGTTTGACGTGGGATGGCCGGAACCTCGGCGGGCGCCCCCTCGGGGACGGAGTCATCACGCGCACGGGCACTTTTCAGAAATTCTACGAACAGACCGAACTAGCAGATTGGATCGAACAGACGCTGGATGTCAAGCCGTACGCAGCTGCCCCGGGCGTCTTCTACGTGTTCCGGGATAAGGCGGCAGCACACCGATTCACCGCGTCGAGGATTTATACCTACCGCCCACGCATCACAATTGATCCGCATGTCCTCTATGAAGGGAATCAGAAAACGCTCGCTCCCCTGCTGTCCTTCATGCAGGCGCACGCCCGCCCGCCTCGGCCAGTTGAACTCCAGCGTGAGGAACTCTTGCGGATTCAGGATGTATTGGGAAGTGTAGGGCGCGCCGAGCGCCTGATCCGGCAGGTCACCTCTGACAGCTATTGGGAGCAGGTTGTCCTCCGGCGGCGGGCCGAGCTCCTGATCTACGTGGCGCTTTCCCGGTTTGGCCGGAGGCCCAGTTTCTCGCAACTGGACAGAGTCTTGGGCGCCGATATCCGAATGCTCTTCGGCGCTTATAGGGAGGCTTGTCTACAGGGTGATCGACTTCTTCTTGCCTGTGGAAACCAGGCGAAGCTATTTATGAGTGCCCGAAGTTCGAAAATCGGGAAGCAGACGCCTACTGCACTGTACGTGCACCACTCCGCTATGGCCCAGATCCCGCCCATACTCCAGGTCTATGAAGGGTGTGCGCGGGTGCTTGCTGGTACGGTCGAGCACGCCAACATGATCAAGCTTTCGGTGGCAGAACCCAAAGTTTCATATCTTAGCTATCCCGACTTCGACCGGGTTCCGCATCCGACCCTTCAGTCAGCCGTCACGGTCAATTTGCGGAATCTCACGGTCGACTTCAGGGATTACCGCACTTCGGAAAATCCGCCCCTCCTTCATCGCAAAGAAGAGTTCCTGGGCCCTGACGACACGAATCGAACTCGGTACGCGCGCCTCACTCGATCAGAGATGAAAGCCGGCCTCTACGATCATCCAGAGTGCATCGGAACGCTCAAAGGATGGATGGAAACTCTCGAGGCCGCACACGTGAAGATCCAAGGTCACCGGCTTATTCGCGGCTGACTCAGGCGGTCGGTCTCAGGTGCCGACCGTCTGAGACACTGCGGTCATTCGTCCGAGCCCCAGGGCGAGCCCTCGTCTCATCCCGGCTAGTAGGATTTTCCTGGTCGACTTACCATTTCACCCCGCCGAGTAGCTCATCGACGCTCATGGGTTTAATACCGCCCTCTTGAGCCAAAGCAGTAGTGACGACTTCGAGCACGACCAACGCCGCTGTCTGGTGGCGGGTGTTGATCTGTTCCTGGATGTACTCCAGCCCGCCGTTGGCGTACTCCTCGAAGATCCGGATCCGTTCCTCAAGACGGGCGGCGTCGAGGATCTCGGGGTCATCCGAAACGGCATTGACAGCGATCATGCTGATTAAGGAATCACTGTAGAGGGGGTTGGTCAACACATCGATGCGGATACCCTCGCCCCCTGTTCCGTTTAGCGGGACGCGCCGGTCCTGATTCCACCCGACGGCGGCGGCGAAGAGAAGAACATCGCGGTAAGTCGGGAAGCCGGCCTCTAGCTGCATCACTTCAATGAGCACAGCATGATCCTGTGGCCGCCTCGCGCGAACGTCTGTTTGTGGACTCGTCATCGAATCTCGATCTCCTGCAGCTTGGAGTACGCCGTCTCCGACGGCCGAATGTATGGGTAGGGTGTGCCGCTCAACTCGATGTCCTCCGGCTCGACTCCACTTCCAGACGCGTGACTCTGGATGACCCCGAGGTGGCTTAGGAAGGGTCGAAGTTCAGTCAGCACATTCCCGAGGCCTTGGCTCTTGCTCACCAGAACCACCAACTGCGGGGCCAATTTGGCAAGCGCCCTCGAAACCGCCGTCTGATAGTTTACGTCGAGTGATCCGAATGCCGCGTCCATGACGATTGGGTATACGCCTGCGTCCGGCGCACCACTGACTTCCGCATCCTGAAGCTCTTTGCTCTCCCGGGCCAAGGTCGAGACAGCGGCGACAAAGCTTAGGCTCAGGATCTGGTTCTCCCCAGTGGACTTGCCGACCGGAAGGTTCGTAACTTCGTCGTAGAGCGACAATTCGAAGTTTTCACTCAAAGTAGGAATGTAGGACTTTTTGAATGTGATTTCGCTGTAGATCTCCTTTAGCTTCGCGTCCAGGCGCCGTCTCATGTCCGCCTCTCGGATCGCAAGGATTTCTGCAAGCGCCTTTCGGACGTGAGTGACGAGGTTTGAGCGCCCCAAGGCACGAGCCGCCAGCTCATCCTCGATCTCGGCTTTGCTGCGTTCGCGGTTCTGGTGTTCCAGATCCTTCGCGATGGTCTGCAGATCGTTCTTCAAGCCGCCGATCTCCTGCAGGCGGGCGGCTATCCGATTATCGAGTTCAATACGTTTGCTCTCAAGGAGTGCGACCTCCTCGTGCCGGCTGTCCCGTAGCTTGTAGTCGAGTTCCGAGCTCTCCGCCACCAACTCGCTGATGCGATCATTCAGGTCATCGATTTCTTGGATGACGGTGCTGAGTGCTTCGCGAAGATCGTTACGGGCGCCTCCGATCAGCTCGATCTGGCCGCGCAATTTCTGCCACGCCGTCTCGACTTCCTGGAGTCCGGCCTTATGCCTCCACTCCTGAACCTGTTTCCATGCGGGCGAATGCTCGGCCAACTTGGTACCGCAGATGCAGGTCTCTTCGTCGAGCAGCTGGTCGACGAACTCGCGCTTGAGGGGAGCCGGAAGGGCGCCACGCCGGTAAAGGCTCTGTGCCATTGCCTCTGTCTTACCGCAGAGAGGATCGGTGAAGGCCAGAAACCCGCGGGTTGCGATCAGGTGAGAACGTCTGTTCTGAGCCGCTTCCATCTCATCGCGAGCGAGGTTTAGATCCTTACCTACCTGATCGCGTCTTTCTTGGATTGGAGCCGCTTCGGCGTGTTGTCGAAGAACGGCGAGGACCCCTTCTCGTTCTTCCGAGAGCGCAGCATGCTTGCCCTCGGACACGACAAGCGCATCTTTTGTTGTTGTCTCACGCTCATTCAGGTTGTCGATGGTTTCCTGAATCTTGGATAGGGCCCCACCGTCCTTTTTACGCAGGTCCGCCGTTACTTTGTTGTCGACCTTCTTAAGATGGGCTAAGGCTCTCTCCACTTGTTCGAGCCCTAGGAGCATCTTGATGTCTTTTTGGGCTTCTGCGTATGCGCCACCCGCAACCAGCTTCTCGATCCGCTCACCATTGAAGAAGAAGAAGCGACTGAAGCTCTCGGGAAGGATGCTCGAAACCTTGACTTGCGGACCCTCAACGATCTCAGAGGAGCCGTCCGGACTGGTCACCCACAACTGAATCTGGGGAGCGCCCGACTGCTGGAGATCGGATTCTTTGCGCAAGCTCATCGAGCGTAAGAGTCGGTAGTTGAGCCCCTCGTGCTCGAAATGGATGTCTACGGCGACGGTTATGCTGGCACCAATGGCGGTACGAGCCCACGCGCCGTCGCTGACCAAGCGGTTCTTCTGCTCGAGGTCGTCCGACAGAATGCCGTATAAGCACCATGTGAAAGCGTTGAGGAAGGTGGTTTTGCCGGCGCCATTCGCGCCAAAAAGCATGGCCACAGGGCGCACGTCGTCCGTTGAAAGGTCGAACGTCTGCTCACCTTCAAACTGACGGAAGTTGGTGAGAGTGATGGACTGTAATTTCAAGGCAGGATCTCCTTGACTACCGTGAGCAAGTCATCGGTTGCGTCGTAGGTGGATAGGTGCAATTTCGACCTCTCGATCTCTAGCACCCGCCTCAGCAGGTGCTGCTCCTCCTCCGTCAGTTCATCTAGCACCTGGCGCTCATTCCGTGCCTCAGCCATCGTGCCCGCTCCTTTCAGGTTTCCTTGCAATTTGTCAATTGGCTATCACAGGTCCATGAGTTGGTACCGCTCCTTCAGCGGACGCAGCACCTTCAGAGTTTCCTCGTAGTTCTCCGATAACCTACCGAACTCGTTGGCGCGCTGGAGTTCGCGGATCAGGAGTGTTCGCTCGACGTCGAAGTTGATCGGTGCGTCGGCGGGCGGCACCGCGAGGTAGTCAAAGATGATTGCATGCGTTTTGCCTTCCGCGCGCCGCAGCAGTCGTCCTCGACGCTGAATGAATTGGCGAGGGTTTGAGCTGCTAGCCAGCAGATAGCCGATTCGTGCATCGGGGATGTCAACGCCCTCATCGAGACATTTCATTGCTGCAAGGATCCGAAGGTCGTTGCCCGAGCTGAACCTCCTTAGTAGTTCCTTCCGTTTGATACGCGGCGTCTCGCCAATATAGTCATGAACTGAGAGGCGTAAGCCATTACCGATCATCCCCGTGACTTCGGAGAGTTGCCTTTGCCCCGGCGCTTCGCCGAATGGTCGGGGACATCGACCTTCAGCGCAATAGACCAGCTGAAACCAGCTGTCACGGTTTTCACGCAGGTCTGCTTCGAGTGCGGCGACCTTACCCCCGGCGTGCCCAAGTATGTTCGCCCGATCCCGTAATAGTCGACCAAGAACTGATTCGTCTTGAGAGTCCGCGATATTTTCGCCCGAGGCGATCCGTTGGGCAATCTGCGCGGTTAGATCGACATAGAACTGAGTTTCATCCGCAGCTAATTCCACTAGGCGGGGGTAATAGTGATATCGGGTGAGGGCGCCCATGGCAATCGCCTGACTCATCGGCAATTCAAATACGATCTCCCCGAAGTACTCGATGAGTTCATCGGTGCCTTCATCGTCGAACCAGCGCTCGGGTGTGGCGGACAGAGCCAGTCGGTATGTTGCGTTCGTTGGTAGCGCTGCCAAGTAGGTGGAGGATCCTAGGTTGTGCGCTTCGTCAGCTATCACGGCAAGGTGCTGCGAGATGCGCGAGAGCACTAACTGGAATTTAGAACCTGCGAAGGACGAGTTAGTTGCGACCATTACGACTAGCGATCGCTGGCCCATCCGAAGGGAGCTTAATTGGCTTTCGACAATCGGCTGCCACTTTTTGCTGGATTCATAAATCGCGATCGGTTTAACGCCGAACTCCTCGACCTCCGTGATCCATTGGTCGACCAGATGCTGCTGCGGAGCAACAATTACCGTCACAAGCGGCTGTTCGTGTTCCCTGAGGACGCGGCTCAGCTGGGTGACAGCGATCATTGCCGTTTTGGTTTTACCGGTGCCGGTCGCCATCTTGAGGATGCCCCGCCCCTGGTTACCCAGCCATGATTCGACAGCATTACGTTGGTAGTCGCGGACTGTCAGCCAATTGGGGATGGTGAGATGGGGAGGCTCCAAGGTGGCTACTGGTGCGGGCGTTAGGGCCGTGTCCCTTCCTAGCAGGGACGCTTTTGGGCGCTCTTTTGCCAGCTCGAGTAAGCGTGCGCGGGCCACGCCGGGGAAAGGTTCGATACGCAGGGATGGTGTCTGGTTGGACCACAGCTCTTGGAAGTCGCGCTCCAGGCGTAGTGCCCGGGCACCGTCGCCTGTCACCCATCCCTTGTACACTTCAACCGATTCGAAGTTTGCCATAAGGCCGCCGTAGGTTTCGTTGCTGCTGCCTGTGAAACCAACCAAGTCACCTAGATCGTCGCGGAAAATGCCGATCTTCTCGTGATAGATGCCGATGCGGCCTTCCTGCTCTATGAATGCCAATTTGATATCCAGCCGGCCTTCCGCGATGAGGCGCCCCAGCAGTCCGAGGCCCTCCAGCACAGCTTCAGAACCTTCCGAATCGAGTTCGCGAACGGTGGCGCGCTCGATAACGGCGCGCACATCATAGCCCCGCTCGATGTCGACGATGTCGTCTTCGTTGAGATGTGGAGATGCGATTAGGCGCATCGTCCCGCCACGCTCGGAGAACGTCTCGATTCCCCTTGCGTACAGCGCCAGACTGGTCGAGGTAAAGTAACCAACTGCGCGGCTGTAACTTGTAGCAACCGTAAAGGCCGGCACGAAGAAATTTGCGACAACATCTTCCTGGTCACTACGGTAGCGATCATTTAGGTGCAGTGAGCGAAGTCCTAGAGGTACTTCCGTCACAGCAAGTCCAAGATCTCGTCGACGTTACCGCGGTGCTTCGGGCGCTCAGCGCTGCCTCTCCCGTCTAGATGCTCGCGGATGCCGACCAGTAGTTCGGCAATATCCTCATCGCCGCGCTCTCGAAAAGCCCCAATAATGCTTATAACAGGGCTGGGCTCCGGCAGCCCGAGAGCAACGGCCAAGGATCGGCGAGCGCCCTCGGGGTCGAGGGTGTGGGCCGCTCCGGTCAGGCTGAGAGCGTCCAGAAGAGGCTGACCGACGGGCTCGCTGGCGGGCTCGAAGCTGAAACTACCGTCGTCCCCGAGCACTAGGAAAGCTTCTGTGTCAACTGCTATGTCCTGGTCCATTAAGAAGCGACGGATGGTTCCAAAGGAGGGCTGAGTACCCGTCCATGCGACAAGCTGTGGGCCAAGCGGCGAAGGTAATTGCCGCGACTCACCAGGCTGGAGGCCGACGATCTTGGCAATCGCTACAGGAGCGGCTGACCCGCTGCCCCGCAGATGGTCTGTGGTGATGCGGACGCGGTAGGCCCACGCGTCGGCCCTGCGGAATAGACGGCGCGTACTCGCGGGAGCTTTGCGGATTTCATGGTTTCCCGAATACAGCCGGACGACTCCGTCCTGGACCTCGAACGGTTTCATGTTGGCGTAGGCGATCACGCTGTTCGCCGTCACGGTGTATCGTCCCGTGATGTACTCGATCAGGTCATTCAGGCTGGCTCGTCCACCGCTCCTGGCCACCTGCTCCCGGATAACGGAACGGATACCAGCATACGCATCCATTCCCCACTCCCTCAGCGCCCAGAGGTCCCGATCGACACGTTCAAAGCGGTCGTCTTGGCTCAGCGCGTTCTTCACTGACCCAACGCTGCGATCAAACGAGAAACGGTCGACAATCTCCTGTCCGCTCAAAGGGGAGCCTCCCACCGACAGCACAGCGGCGGCATAGTCACCGACGGACCCGACACGTGTGTAAACGGCGTCTCCATCTACGATGTAACCGCAACGCCGCAACCACGCAGCCGTTAGCTCGGGCAGCCGTCCCGGCTGACTGGACTCGACCAGGTCAAGCTCGTCGAGCCGGGCGACACCGTATTGGTCTGCCCGCTCCTCCAGCTGAGTTCGCGTAAGCATTTCAGCGGACTGCATAGTCGGCACAACACACCAGCGGTCCTCGATTTCGTACGCGTCGTCCAGCCCATCTAGCACACGCCAAACGGGCTGACCCACGAAATCGATTGCTTTTCCGAGCGCTGGCATCAGGGCAAGCAGGTCGTCAAGCGGACGAATTGTTCCGATAAGCGTGCGGGCGGTATCCGCGACCATCGCTAAGGGGCCACCTTCCGAGATGAAGCCGAGCATGGCACCGCGAGCCTTGCCCTCAATCTGACGGATACGCTCACGGGTTACGCCGTACGATCTACCAATTTCATCCAGAGTGAGGGGAGCGTCTGCGAACAACCTGTTCGCAAGAACGTCTACGGCCCGTTTATCCAGTGTTGCAAAGGCTTTGTCGAATAGGGCGGCGACATCTGTCTCGGACTCGCCATCCAGAATTTCCTCAGCCCGCAGCATTTCGAGCCGGCGCCTGGCCATGAGCACTAAGCCGGGACTGCCCGGGGGCAATGGGGCCCCAAGCAACGGCTGCTCCGGCAGGCCAACAACAGCGTACCAAGCGGCAATTTGCCTAAGATCTTCGATGACGGACGCTAACTGAGCTGGCGGTGCCTCCGGCTGTTGCTCTTCATCCGAAGATGCAAGGGTGGTCACTGTGGGGGTAGTGGCGGATGCCGAGGAGTCTGCCAGCGCCTGCAAGATGGAGTCTATTGTGCCGACACCGATCTGGCGCCACTCCATCAATTCATAAAGTCTGAGCGGGATAAGGTCGCCGGCTGTGCTGCAACTATTACGTCCGAGGGCGTTGACCGCCCTTGCCGGTAGGCGGATCTCGAGTAGGTTTAGCTCGGGGTTCAAACCAGGAAAGATTTGCCCGACGGTCCACTGTGTGAGTCTCTCCATAGCAAGCTCAGAGACGTGTGCAAGCCTCTGAATACGAGTCGTCAGACTCACGCCGTCGATCATTTCCGTCCAGGTTGGAAGGGTGCCAGGCTCAGCAACTCCCTTTAGCCAAGGGAAAGCGTCGAGCCAACTCCGCGGACGCTGGTCGTCAAAGCCTCGCACTAGCTCGTCAGTCATGCGATGAGCCCCCTTCCTCCACCGTTGACCGGACCGCCCGATATCCGCGGCTTGTACGGTGGTCCGGCCAAACTGATGTGGCCCGCGACGCCGTGACTTTTTCATCTCGGAGGTACATGGGAAGCGGCTCATGCCCCCAGCAAGCACGGAATACCCGCAGCAGCGGGCTGCAGTCAGTAATGACCTTCGCTGGTAGGGGCACCCACTTGAGGGCGCTCCCTGACGGGGAGAGGTCCGCGCTGCGGGGATGTGTGGAGCATTCCTGTCGATGATGGCACCATCCCGTGTGAAACCAGTACACTTCCGCAGGAGTTATTGATGCGCGGACCCAGATGCCACCGCTCACTAGTTCCCCCAACACGTGTATCGATTCACCTCAGTCTATCGTCAGCGTGCAAATAAAACACCCATTTGATTTCGGGTGGGCCGGGATATCCGCGGGCGAGAGGAGTTCCTATTTATGTGGCGCGGCGGGCTTCGGCTGGATAGGCGGGGCTAGGCGCACGCGTTAAGGTGGTTCGCTGTCACGAAATACGTCTTGCGTAATCTTCTTTGACGACTTCGAGGTGGAGCCAGGAGTCGGTGCGGCTGACGCCGGGGAGGCTGCGGATTTCTTCGAGCTGGGCGAGGAGGTCGCGGGGGGATTGGGCGGCGAGGGTGGCGATGGCGTCGAAGCGGCCGACGGTTTGGGCAACGAACTCCACGTGCGATGAGCTGCGCAGGAGCTCGAGGACGGCGTCATTGTCGCCGGAGAGGTTGAGGCCGACGCCCATGGAGAGTTGCCGGCCGCCGGCGCCGCGGGACTCGACGGCGCTGATCCGGATGATCCGGGCGTCGAGCAGGCGCTGGACCCGGGAGCGTACGGCGGTGGGCGTGAGGCCCACGGCGGCGGCGAGGTCGCGGTAGCTGGTCCGGCCATCCTGCTGCAGGATCTCGATCAGCTGGGTATCGACGCCATCGATGGTGACCTCTCCGGCGTACTGCGAGATGAAGAAGCCCTTGACCAGGCGGGTGTAAACCAGCGTGTCGATATAGGCCACGTCGGGGTGCTCGCGCAGCCGGGTGAGCACGCCATGCAGTTCGTCGTGGGTGGCCACGCGGATCTCGGCGACCAGGTCATGCGTGCCGCCGACCGCGGAGACCAGCACGGCCTCCGGCCAGTCGGCCAGCCGCTCGGCAATATTGCGCACCGGCCCGGACGCCACCACGGAAACGTGCGCGATCACATGCTGGCCGAGGAACGCGGGATCCACCGCGGCCACCACCCGGACGGTGTGGGTGTCCAGCAACTCCCGCAACCGGGCGGACACCGTGGCCCGCGGGAGGCCGAGATCACGGGCCAGGTCCTGATAGCTGGCCCGGCCCTCCTGCTGCAGGGCGCGGACGAGTTTTGTGTCGATCGTTTCGGTGTAGTCCGCCAAAGTTTCCTTAACCTCCCAAGTGAGCACCGCCGTCGTCAATTATCCAGTGATGCAGCCCACATGCAAGCACATTCGGAAAATAGTGCGCCAGAACCTGCGCAAAACTGAATTCAACAGCGCCTAACGCAAAATTTCTGCTCTTGTCGGATCTTGGCCGCCGCCCTACAGTTGCATGGATCACACCGGCATCCATGCCTACACCCCAAGGTGGAAGACCATGTCACACACATCAGCAACCCGGCCGCAGTTCAGCCACGCCAGGGCCCGCCGCGCAGGATTCGCGGCCTTCGTCGGCACCGCCATCGAGTGGTACGACTTCTACATCTACGCCACGGCCGCGGCCCTGGTCTTCGGCCCGCTCTTCTTCCCGGAGGCGGACCGGCTGGCCGGCATCGCCGCGGCCTTCGCTACCTACGCGGTGGGCTTCCTGGTCCGGCCGCTGGGCGGCGTCATCTTCGGGCACATCGGCGACAAGTTCGGCCGGCGCCCGTCGCTGGTGATCACGCTGCTGGTGATGGGCCTGTCCACCGTGTTGGTGGGCGTGCTGCCCACGTACGAGAACATCGGCTCCTGGGCCGCGGTGCTGCTGGTGCTGCTGCGCGTGCTGCAGGGCCTGGCCGTGGGCGGCGAGTGGGGCGGCGCCGTGCTGATGGCGGTGGAGCACTCGCCGGAGAAGTACAAGACGTTCTACGGCGGCTTCGCGCAGCTGGGCAACCCGGCCGGCGCGCTGGGCGCCACGCTGATCTTCGGCATCCTCTCCGCGCAGGGCGAGACGTTCCTGGTGGACGGCGGCTGGCGGATTCCGTTCCTGCTTTCCGTGGTGCTGATCGGCGTGGGCTTCTGGGTCCGCTACCGGGTGGAGGAATCCCCGGTGTTCGAGGACAAGGTGGCGGGCCAGGAGCAGTCGGTGCCGATCAAGTACGCGCTGGGCAAGAACTGGAAGCCGATCCTGATCGGCATCGGGCTGCTGCCCATCTCCACCGGCGGCTACTACCTGGCCACCACCTTCGCCACCGCCTACGGCACGGATCCGTCGGTGGGCCTGGACGAGACGCTGATCCTCAACGCCATGTCCGTGGCGGCGTTCTTCGAGCTGATCACCTGCCTGGGCATCGCCTGGCTGGGCGACAAGTGGGGCCGCAAGCGGGTGATGGCCATCGGCCTGATCGGCTCCGTGGTGTTCATCGTGCCGCAGTTCCTGCTGATGTCCACCGGACCGGAATGGATGATCTTCGTGGCCTTCGCCGTGGTCCGCGTGGCGATGAACTTCACCTACGCCCCGGTGGCCACCATCCTGTCCCAGCTGTTCAAGCCGCAGGCACGCTACACCTCCATCTCGCTCTCCTACGGCCTGGCCGCCGCCATCTGGGCCGGCCTGTCCCCGCTGGCCGCCACGCTGCTGTGGGACGCGACCGGCACGGTGTGGTCGGTGATCGGGCTGTTCGCCGCGATGGGCGCACTGGGCCTCGTCTGCCTGGCGATCGCGCCGCAGCACGTTGACGACGATGTTTACCCCGGCGCTGTCGGTTCTGCCGACGCCGGTACCGAAGGTACTTGGAACAAGGAGAGCTTTAAGTAATGCGCAAGCTGAAGACGTTCGACGACGCCGCCGACTTCCAGCCGCTGCTGGTCACCGCCGGCACCATCCACACGCTGGACCCCTCCGGCAAGGGCGCGACGGCGATGCTGGTCGCCGCCGGGCGGGTAGCCGCCGTGGGCACCGAGGCGGAATGCCGCCAGACTGCGGCCGGGCTGGGGCTGCGCGAACCGGAGCACCAGGACCTGGGCGACGCCGTGGTGGTCCCCGGGTTCGTGGATCCGCACGCGCACCCGCTGATGTACGGGCAGATGAAGACCTGGGTGGACTGCGGACCGGACCAGGCCGGAAGCATCCCGGAGATCGTGGCACTGCTGCGCGCGGCCGCCGAGACCGCCCCGGCCGGGCAGCCGGTGCGCGGCTACGGCTACGAGCACCGCAACCTGGCCGAGGGCCGCCACCCCACCCGGCAGGAGCTGGACCAGGTGGCCGCGGACCGCGAGGTGTACCTGATGAACGCCTCCGGCCACGGCGGCGTGGTGAACAGCTACACGCTGGAACTCAACGGCATCACCCGGGATACCCCCAACCCGGCCGGCGGCGAGTTCTTCCGCGACGCCGACGGCGAGCTGACCGGCGAGCTGTCCGACGCCGCGTGCAACATCCTCACCGGGCTGAACGGCGTGAAGGTAGGCCACCACGGACCCAACTTCCACCTGGCCGACGCTCCGGAGGAACACCTGCGCCAGCTCTCCGCCGCGCAGCAGGACTTCCTGGCCGGCGGCGTCACCACGGTGGGCGACTGCCAGGTGTCCCGGCGCGAGTTCGACATGTACCTGCGGCTGGCCGAGGCCGACCAGCTGAAGATCCGCTACAGCATGTACTTCCTCTCCCACCTGCTGGAGGAGGGGCTGGAGATCGGCATGACCGGGGCGTTCGGCAACGCGCACCTGAGCTTTGCCGGCTTCAAGTTTTACGCTGACGGCACGCTGGGCGGCTGGACCGCCTACTTCCCGGACGGCTATGTGGGCGACCCGTGCCGCACCGGCCAGCTGTATCACGACCCGGCCGACTACGCGGCTCTGATCCTGAAGGCGCACGCCGCCGGGCTGCAGACGGCCACGCATGCCCAGTCGCCCACGGCGCTGGAGATGGTGATCTCCGCGATCGAGGCCGCGCAGGCCGAGCACCCGGACTCCGACGCCCGGCACCGGATTGAGCACTGCGGGCTGCCCGCGCCGGAGCAGATCACCCGGATGGCCGACGCCGGCATCTTCCCGGTGAACCAGCCGCAGCACTACTACAACTGGGGCGAAGGGGTGACCGCCGCCGTCGGCACGCCGGGGGAGCGGTTCAACCCGCTGGGCGAGTTCGTGGAAGCCGGAGTGCCGGTGACCCTGAGCTCCGACGCTCCGGTGGCCGAGCCTCGCCCGCTGGAAGCGATCCAGGCGGCGGCGACCCGGGTGACCCGTCGCGGGCACCAGTTGGGATCGGACGCGCTGCGGATCACCGCGGCCCAGGCACTGGAGGCGCACACGCTGAACGGCGCCCGGGCGCTGGGCCGCGAGGACGACCTCGGCTCGTTGGCGGTGGGCAAGCGTGCCGACTTCGCCGTGCTCTCCGCCGACCCGCTGGTGGTGGCGCCGGAGACCATCGCGCAGATCCAGGTGCTGCAGACCTGGGTGGGCGGCAAGGCGCAGTATGCCGCGGACGCTACCCGGGAGCCGGCGCTCGCCGGAGACAGCCATGTCTGAGCAGGCCCTGTCACAGCCGGCCTTGTCTGACCGGGCCCCGCTGCCGACCCAATCCCAAGCCGGGCCGGGCGCCCAGTCCGTCCCCGCCGTCGAACTTCCGGACGGCGTGGTGGCGGAGAACGTGGGCCTGACCGTGCTGACGCTGCTGCACAACTACGGGATTGACGCGGTGTTCGGCATCCCCGGCACGCACAACCTGGAGTTTTACCGGCATCTGTCGCCGCTGGGCATCCGGGCGGTGACCAGCCGGCATGAACAAGGTGCCGGGTACGGCGCCGACGGCTGGTCGCAGCAGACCGGGCTGCCCGGCGTCGTCATCACCACGTCCGGGCCGGGCCTGCTCAACGCGCTCTCCGCAGCCGGCACCGCGTACTGCGAGTCGCGGCCGCTGATCATCCTGTCCCCGGGCGTGCCCGAGGGCGAGGAGTTCGCGGACGTCGGCGCGCTGCACGAAACCAAGGACGCCACCGGGGCCGCCGGCGCGATCGTGGAGTGGTCGCGCCGCGTCCATACCGGGACCGAGGCCGCGCAGGCCATCCACGACGCGTTCGAGCTGTTCCGCTACGGGCGCCCGCGGCCGGTGCACATCGAGGTTCCGCTCAACGTGCTCGAAGGCCCCAGCGACTGCCCGGCGGAGCTGCTGGAGCCGGCCGCCCCGCACGAGCCGGCGGGCGCCTCCGCGCAGGCCATTCGGCACGCCGCGCAGCTGCTGGCCGAGTCGCGCCGGCCGGTGATTCTGGCCGGCGGCGGTTCGCTGCGGGCTGGCGTGGAGTTGCTGCAGTTGGCCGAAGTACTGGACGCCCCCGTGGTGACTACGCTCAACGGCAAGGGCGCGGTGCCCGAATCGCATCCGCTCTCGCTCGGCTCGGACATCCGGCTGCCCGCCGCGCAGCAGCTGTGCGAGGAAGCGGATGTCTTGCTGGTCATCGGTTCCAAGGTGGGCGAGGCCGAACTCTGGTTCAACCAGCTGCACCCGAGCGGCACGGTGATCCGGGTGGACATCCTGCCGGGCCAGATGGCCAAGAACATTGTGGCCGACGTTCCGCTCGTCGGCGACAGCGCCGCCGTCGTGCCCCAACTACTCGCCGCCCTCGAGGAACACAATCCCCCGGTGGTCGACCAAGCGAGCGCCAGCGAGCGCGTGGAGACCGGGCGCGTGGAGAACCGAGCGCGTGGAGACCGGGGCGCCGACCGCGTGGCCCGGCTGCGTCCGGTGCTGCGCGATGCAGCCCGCGAACTGGCCCCGCCGCTGGCTGCGCTCGCCGAACAAGTGGCCTCCGTGCTGCCGGCCAACGCGGTGCTCGGCGGCGATTCCTCGCAGGTGACGTACTTCGGCACCGCCAGCTTTGTGCCGCAGGAGCGGGCGCACTCGTTCCTGTACACGCCCGCCTACGCCACGCTGGGTTACGGCCTGCCGGCGTCGATCGGCGCCAAGGTGGCCGCGCCGGACCGGCCGGTGGTCTGCGTGCTCGGCGACGGCGCGCTGATGTTCGCCGTTCAGGAGCTGGCCACCGCGGTGGAGCAGCGGCTGGACCTGGTGGTGGTCTGCGCGGACAACGGCGGCTACGGCGAGATCCGGCAGAACGAACTGGACCGCGGGATCGCTCCGGTGGGCGTGGACCTGGTCCAGCCCGACTGGGCTGCCCTGGCCACCGTCTTCGGCGGCCACGGCGAACGGATCACCGCCGCCGAGGACTTCGCCCCGGCGCTCGCCGCAGCCATCGATGCCGGAGGACTCCGCCTACTCCACGTCCCCACCGCCTTGTTCGAGTAACCCGGCGATTCGGTGGTCGCCGGGTCTCTACTCGGCGCTGGCGCGCCTCCTTTGACCACCGGCGCCACCCGGTGGTCGACCAAGCGAGCGCCAGCGAACGCGTGGAGACGCGAGCGCACCGTCCGGCGCCACGCACCGCCGTCGTACTTTCCTCTGCACCTTATTAACAGCACCACCCGAAAGGACCAACCCGTGAGCACCACCCAGGAAACCGCCGCAGCAGTCCCCGCCGGCCTCGCGGGCGATGCCAAGGCCACCGCCCGCGAGTGGATCGACGCGAACATGGACCGGCTCTCCGAATGGCACCGGCACATCTGGGAGCTCGCCGAGCCGGCTTGGCGCGAATACCGGTCGGCCGCCTGGTATGTGGAGCGGCTGCGCGCCGAGGGCTTCGAGGTGGAGGAGGGCAGCGGCGGAATGCCTACCGCGTTCAAGGCCGAGTGGGCGCAGGGGAGCGGCGGACCGGTGCTGCTGACCTATGCCGAGTACGACGCGGTGCCCGGCAACTGCCAGGCCGCCTCCACCGAGGAAACCCCGCGCGACGGCCTGAGCGCGTTCGCTCCCGGCCACACCGACCCGCACTCGGCGCTGGGCATCTCCACGCTGGCCGGACTGCTGGGCACCAAGCACGCGATGGAGGTCCACGGCATCGCCGGCACGCTGCGCTACACCGGCGAACCGGCGGAGAAGGTGCAGGGCTCCAAGGTGGTGCACGGGCTGCGCGGCTACTACGACGGCGTGGACGCGATCGTCAGCTTCCACCCGTTCTACATGCTGCCCCTGTGCAACACTGCCCGCTGGGACACCCAGTGCGGCTCCTACTACTCGAAGGTCTACTCGTTCATCTGCGACGAGCCGGAAACCTGGCAGCTCTCGGCCAACCCGAACTCGCCTATCCCGGCGTCGCACTCGGCCGCCCGCGCGCCGGGGGCGAACGTGGCGCTGATGCAGATGTACACCAGTTCGCGGGTGATGCAGGACGCCATGCTGCCCAGCTTCGGCGGCTGGAGCCTCTCGGACGCGATCCTCGGCTCGGGGCAGGCGACTGCGGATAACCTGCCGGCGCGGATTGTGCAGATCCAGTACTCCTGGCGCTGCCCCACGCTGGAGATGGCCGAGCACGTGCTGGCCGTGCTGGACCGCAACGCCGAGCACGCCGCCGCGATGGCGCACTGCCGGGTGGAGACCACCTGGGTGGCCCGCAACCGCCCCGGCATCACCAACCACGCGCTGGCGCAGGCGCTGTACAACAACCTTGAGCAGGTGGGCGCTCCTCTATACAACGACGACGCCGTGGCCGCCGCGCGTGAGATCCAGTCCGGACTCGGGATTGAGCCGATGGACAAGCCCTTCCTGGACGAGTGCGAATCGCTGATCTCCCCGCAGGACGCCGAAACTGCTTTGCGCGAGCACCTGGCGCCGTGGCAGAAGAACTGGACCAGCGACGACTACGTGGAGATGACGCACTACGCCCCGACCGTCCGGTTCTACATCTCCCGGCCCGCGCTCAAGCCGGCACCCGGCAAGGGCGCCTACCCCGGTTGGGTCATGAACGCCCTCGGCGGCATCCCCGCCGCCATCGACCCGACCATCGAGGTGGCCGGCAAGACCATCGCCGGCACCTTCGTGGACATGCTGACCTCGCCCGACCTGCTGGCGTCGGCCACCGAGGAGTTCAAGCAGCGCAAGGCCGCGGACCCCACCGAAGCCCTGCTGCCCGCCGACTTCATGCCGCCCACCGGCCTCGCCTGGCCCGACTACGCCCCGGCCGATGGCACCGGCTTCGGGTCTGCCGCCGGCGAAAGGGCCTGGCACCCGCAGGCGCTTTAGCTGAGCAGAAGCCCCTAGCTCCGACCGCGAGCGGGTGCTTGCGCCGAGCCATATGGCAGCAGTCCCCTGTGCAGCAATGGAGGTACGGATCGTTGTTCAGCTTTCGTCCATGCGAGTCGGGGCCCTGAATCGACTCGCATGGACATATGCGTTCCCCGCAATGCCGTGACATGTGTCCCTGCCGCATTCATGGCGTGCCGTTGAGTTGACGGTCCTAACGGATACGTTGGTATGAGATGAGGGGCGGGCCGGTCCGCCGATCCTGAACAAAGTTGGGGAGACTGATGACAGCTTTAGTTGAGCGTGGCTTTGGCCCGGTGCCAAAGGTTGAGGCAGCGGGTCGCGCCATCATTGATGCTGGGTTACGTGGAGAATCCTCTCCGCTGTGGACGGAGCCGACCTGGACTGCGGAGAACGCAGAAGAGCTCCTGCGCCGCATCTTCGCCAACTACGACGATGGTCCCGGCTCCTTCATGGACAAGTTTCAGCGGCAGCTTAGTGATGCACCGGATGGTGTTTGCGTTATGGCCGCGGAGTTCATGGCCTTACAGAACCTTCCTTTGGAGAACGTCAAGGGTGAAACCAAGCTCTCCAGGATGCATGAGATCCTTGGATGGTCCCAAATCAAAGCCAGCATTCCAGATGTGGTTTTGGACGGGCTTCACGCTGGAGGTTCATTCCACGGTGGAACCGGCTACAGCGTTCGCCAATGGCAGCACTTCTGTTGGCTGGCCCGCTTTGTGCAGCACGTTCGCCGGCAGCCCATGAAGGTTATTGAGGAGGCGCTCGCCGATCCGGATGAATTCGCGCGGCTGACCGAAGGGGTCGACGACGAACCTCGGGGCATCCGCTATGCCGTGGAGTACATGGCTTGGCCCAGCTACTTCGAGCCTGTGACCAGCCGGAACCACAGGTGGCGGATTCGACAGGCGTACCTGCACGAAATCGGTGGATCTTCCGGCGATGACGACCCGTCGATCTCCCGCGATTTGGCGGCCATCCGCAAGGTTCAAGATGCTGCAGCCGGCACCCGTGTGGACTGGTACGTGGACCCCTACCTAAGCGAGTGGTCCCGCTCCGGTGTTCGCAAGGGTGGCCAAAAGGCCTGGCTGGTGCGGCAGAACCAGAGCGGTACGCCCATGCTTCAGATGTGGTTGGACGGCGGCTTCGTTTCGGCCAGAGCACAGCACCTCGGATCTCCGGAACCGGGCAGTTCCTTGTCTGAAGTGCAGCAGGCGGTGAATGACGGCTACCAGCATGTGGACTACGCGGAGCGCAAGCAGCGGTCGCTCGAATTCCACCGCTTCCTGAACCTCATGCGGCCGGAGGACCTGGTGGTCACGAAAGCGGATGATCGGTTATATATCGGTGTCGTTGTTGGTGAGGCCGAGTACGGGGACGAAGTGACGTCGAGGCTGCGCCGCGAAGTCGCCTGGCGCAGTCTTCCCGTGGCAACCCAAGACCTGCCGGCTCCGCTGCCTCGCCTGTTGGAGGAACAGGGGACCGTCGTCGACTTCACGGACGGCCTAACGGCGATCAACGAGTGGTTGCGGGAGACTCCAGACCTGCTCCCGGAAGTCCCCGATGACCCTGCGTCCGCGCCGCAGTCGCAGCGCGCCGTCGTGCCTGAATTGAGCGACGCGACCGAGGAACTGGCCGCAGCACTGCATGTACAGCGCGAGGACCTGCAGGAGATCGTTGAGCTGCTGCAGACGCGAAACCAGATTGTCTTCTATGGCCCGCCCGGTACCGGCAAGACGTACCTGGCCGGAAAGATCGCCCGCTTCCTGGCAGGCGACGAGTATGGCGACCATGTCAAAACCGTGCAGTTCCACCCGTCCTACGCGTACGAGGATTTCTTCGAGGGCTACCGGCCGGCGCTGGGCGAGGGCGGGCAGGTGAGCTTCAGCTTGGAGCCGGGACCGCTGCGCCGGATTGCGGCGGAGGCCTCCGCAGAGGGCAACCGGGACAAGCCGTTCTTCCTAATCATTGATGAGATGAACCGCGGGAACCTGGCGAAGGTGTTTGGCGAGCTGTACTTCCTGCTCGAGTACCGAGACCAGAGCATTAACCTGCAATACAGTCCTACCGAGACCTTCGTGCTGCCGCCGAACCTGTTCATTATTGGCACTATGAACACTGCCGATCGCTCCATCGCCATGGTGGACGCGGCTATCCGCCGCCGTTTCGCGTTTGTGGAACTCCACCCACTGGAGGGCATGATCGAGGGCATGCTGGAGCGCTATCTGGAAGCGCAGGGGAAGGACCCTCTGCGCGCACGGCTGCTGGATGCCCTGAACTCGGAGTTGGAGGCCGGCGACCGGGACCTGATGGTTGGCCCGTCTTACTTCATGAAGGAGCATGCCGAAAGCGATGCCGGCCTGGAGCGGATCTGGCGTTACGAGTTGCTTCCGCTGCTGGAAGAGCATTACTTCGGCCGGCTTAGCCGCGAGCAGGTCCATGAGCGGTTTGGGCTGGCCGCGATCCGGAAGAAGGCCTCGAGGACTGTTGGCGCTGTGGATCTTGTTTTGGGGGAGTACGCGGAGCTCGAAGCGGAGCCGCTTGAGGCTGTTTTCGGCGCCGGGACGGACTGAGGTGGCGCGGCACCTGGTGCTGGACGAACTCCAGCAGGAGCCCACACTGGCCGAGTTCGACGGAGACGCCGCGGCGCTGCTGAACGGCAGCGGTCTGGTCTCCGTGCAGCCGGACGTGCGCGGCGGCTGGCGGGTGCTGCCGGCTGGCCGCGTGGGCGCTGTGCAGGTAGGTGAGCTGTTGGTGGAGGTCCGGCCCAAGTCGAGGGTGGGGCTGGATCGGCTGCTGTTCCTGCTCGGCTACGCACAGAATCCGGGCTTCCGGCCCGACGAAGTGGCTGCCAGCGAAGACCAGGATCTGTTCTCGGCACTCGCTGAATCCCTGGTGCGGCAGGGTGAGCGGGCCCTGGCCCGCGGTGCATTGTCCGGCTACGTTCATGTCGAGGCCTCGCTGCGCACTGTAAGAGGGCGCATTCGGGTCAGCGATCAAATGTCACGGCGGCCCGGCATGCTTTTGCCGCTGGAGGTCTCCTACGACGAGTTCACCATCGACATCCCGGAAAACCGGATATTGCGTGCCGCGCTGCGTCGGATGCTCCAACTGCCGCGCCTATCAGCCGGGATACGCGGACGGCTGGCCCATCTGGACTCCCAGCTCGACGGCGTGGCCCCCCTCCGAGCCGGGGCGCAGCTGCCTGCTTGGAGCGAGTCCCGGGCGAATGCGCACTACCAGCCTGCCCTCCGCCTGGCCGAACTTGTCCTGAGGAATATGTCCGCCGAGGCCGGTTCCGGGAAACATCGGGTTGCTTCCTTTGTGATCAACATGGCTGCGGTGTTCGAGGACTTCGTCACCACCGCGCTGAAGGAGGCGTTGGCCGCTGCACCCGGGCGGACCGAGCCGCAATACCGCTGCTTCCTCGACGAGCCGGACGGTACGCGACGACCGCGCGTGACCATGTTCGCCGACGTCGTACATGTGATTGACGGGAAACCCGTGGCCGTATTCGACGCGAAGTACAAGGCGTCATCGTGGTCCGGCTACCCTAACGCGGACCAATACCAAATGCTGGCCTATTGCACCGCGCTGAACGTTTCGCGGGCTTGGTTGGTCTACGCCGACGCCGGTCCGATGCGGGTGCGCAAAGTGCGAAACGCCGACGTAGAGATCGTAGAGTTCCCGCTGGACCTGTCGCGTTCGCCCGACGAACTGCTGGGAAGTATTACAGCTTTAGCACGGCTGGCGCTGCTTCCAAATTGAGGTGCACCGGCTATTCCGGTCGAAAGCCCTAACAGCCCCGGCAAGGCTAACAGGTGCGTCTGGAGAGTGGGATGTCGACTGGGCGAACTGCCAACGTCCCTTGGGGAGGATGGTCGATACTTAAGTTGCAAAGTCGAGCAACTAGGTATTCTTAGCTCTCAAGGCTGCACACTCGGAGCGCCTCCTGATGACATTTGACACATTCCCGCGCCCTATGCGAACATGGGATTAGAGGTTCGTTCTGCGAGCCTTATTTTGCTTTCCGAGTGGTTACAGTTTCTGTCAGATCGAAATATGTTTTAACGGATTCGTCGCAGAATAAAGAATCCGAAGAATAATTGCCGTCACCTTCTGGTGGCGGTTTTTCGCGTCTAAGGGGAAAACATGAATTCTGGAATTGCTGTTTTTATGGACTTCGAGAACATCCGCCGGACCGGTCACCAGTTGTTCGCGAGGGGTTTCGATGAGTCTGAGGTAACCGTGTCTCCGGTACTTCTGGCAGAACTGATCGCGTCACGCCGGCAAAACGCTGTGCCGGTGACGGAGATCTCCGTCGTGCGAGGACAGCCGAACCGGTTCCGCGACCCGGTCGCTGCCCGCCGGTTTGAGCGTGATGTCGCCGCCTGGTCCGAAGACTCAAGAGTCAAAGGTGATTATCTGCCCCTTCATTATGGCCCGCAGGGTGCTCGGC
The DNA here is from genome assembly GCF_005047635.1 of Arthrobacter sp. CAU 1506. Lineage (GTDB taxonomy): Bacteria > Actinomycetota > Actinomycetes > Actinomycetales > Micrococcaceae > Crystallibacter. Next base: position 193,273 of record NZ_SUKC01000008.1, read on the forward strand.
CGAAGGAAGCAGGTGTGGATCTGCGGCTCGGTCTGAACCTTGTGGAGGCAGCGAGGCGGCACCGTCATGAATCCGTTGTACTTTTTACCGGTGACACCGATCTGAAGCCGGCCATCGACGACGCGGTCGCTGCCGGTACGAGAGTGGAAGTAGCGTTCTGGAGCCGCCGGAGCTATGGGTTCGAGAACCCGCTGGCCGAGTACGCGGTTCGACAGAAGCGGCTTTGGCACCATCGGCTGACAGAAGAAGACTTTTGGCGCTGTGTTCCCGAGTGCCGGAGCGCAGCTTAACCGGCTGTACGGGAGGTGGGCGAACGCGTGCAGGCCCAGAGTCCGCGAAGGTTTCTGAGCGGCGTTCTTGAGCGGTCGTGATGTCTCCTTTGTATGCCGCGGTGTATCCGATGGGCGGTGCACAACGCACTGCTTCCAACGCAACCGATGGAAACTGGAAAAACAAATCTGTGTGCTTATTGAGAAAGGTACGGGAAAGATGGCTAATTCATCGAGTGTGATGGGGCGTCGCCGGGAAGTGCCCGAAGTCTTTAGCAGGGGTAAACAGGCTCATCGGAATCGAGAGTGTAGATAGCGTTGGCGCGTCGGTTCCCGGATAGAGGTCGAGGTCTTCCGATGATGGAAGTTCTCACACTGCCCATCCGAAAGACCTCGACGTGTCCAACGCTA
>NZ_SUKC01000009.1 GCF_005047635.1 Arthrobacter sp. CAU 1506
AACCGGCCGCGGATTCGTCAATGGCGCCAATTATCGTACTCGTATTATGCTCAGAAGCGCCGTCAGAACGGCGGCCTGATCATGCATCGCAGCAGTGGAATTCACCACGAAACGCGGAGAGCCAGTTTCATCCCGCTACACATCAGCAGCATGCAGGCGGTGCTGCAAGGGGAGATGATCGCTGATCTCCGTCTAGTCACCGAACGTGGGCTGGCGGAGTATCTGGAGGACACCTTGGCCTCGAAGGAGGGCCTCCACCTGGATCTCGCCCTGGACTTGAAGGCGAACGGTGGACAAATGCCTGTCGGCTGCCCGTCGGCCGCCTGAGAGCGGCCCTCCGGCGCCGAGTTAGCCCAGCAGCAGGGCAACAAGCAGGACGGCGGGAAGCGAGAGTATTGAGCTGAGGAAGATGATGTCCCGCACCAGTGTGGACCGCATTCTGAACTGGCTGGCGAACAGGAACACGTTTTGCGCCGTGGGCAAGGCGGCCATGACCACCACTCCCAGCAGGGGCACGCCGTCCAGTTGGAAGATGAAGTGCCCAACCACCCAGGCGAGAACCGGCATCAGGATCAGCTTCACGGTGGTGCCCAGCGCCACGTCCGCGCGCAGGCTCCGCTGGGTCAGGGGCTTCTGCCCGTACAGGCTCATGCCGAACAGCATTAGCAGCAGGGGGATGGAAGCGTTGCCCACCATTTCAATCGGTGTCCAGAGCACCTCCGGAAGGTGCAGCCCGGTCAACGACATCAGCGCGCCGACGGCGGTGGCAACGGTAACGGGGTTGAGGATGGACCTCACCACGGTGCGCCACAGCGGGACAGTGGCGGGAGCAGCGCCGTCGGAAGACACCGGCTGGGCGGCCGCGGCCTTCCGTTGGCACCAAGCGAAAATGGACAAGTAGATCGGCGCGATGACCAGCAGTTGGGCCAGCAGCACCGAGACCACCGGGTCTGCGCTGCCCACCGCGTAGAGGGCGATGGGCACGCCGATGTTCCCTGCGTTCACGTAGGTGGAGGCCATGGCGCCGCCGGCCGTTTGTGCGGCTGAGCGCCGCAGCGCGAAGCGGCTGAACAGTGCGTAGACCGTGCCGGCAACAGCCGCCGTGATCAAGGCAATCGGGGTGTAGACGCCGATCACCGACGCGAGGTCCGTGTCCGCGAGCAACACCAGCATCAGCGCCGGATTCGTGATATAGAAAATTACCGGCGTGAGCCCGCGCTGCATCTCCGGCGCCTTTTGCGGCAAGATGGCGGCGGCCGCGAAGCCCACCGCCACGATCACCAGCACTATGCCGAAGCCGAGCAGCACTCCTTCCACGGAACCTCCTTCACATCACGTCAATGTCCGGCCGGCCAGGAGTGGCCGACCGGACAGAGCCTTGCACGGTAGAACGGAAAAATCCGCCCGCCCCGCGGTATGCGAAGCGGGCGGAAGGTCCTAGCGGACCAAGCAGGGGCGTTTGGGATCAAATTCCCAACCCTGCACCAGGTACTGCATGGAGACGGCGTCATCGCGCGCGCCGAGGCCGTGCTCCAGGTAGAGCGCGTTCGCTTCGGCCAGCCGATCGCGATCCAGTTCGACGCCCAGGCCCGGGGTCTGCGGGACCTCGATCTCCCCGTCGCGGATCTGCAGCGGCTGCTTGGTCAGGCCTTGGCCGTCCTGCCAGATCCAGTGCGTGTCCAGTGCGGTGATCTCGCCCGGGGCAGCCGCGCCAACCTGCGTGAACATGGCCAGCGAGATGTCGAAGTGGTTGTTCGAATGCGAGCCCCAGGTCAGGCCGAACTCGTTGCACAACTGTGCCACCCGGACGGAGCCGGCCATGGTCCAGAAGTGTGGATCGGCCAGCGGGATGTCGACGGCGTTGGTGCGCACCGCGTGGGCCATTTCGCGCCAGTCGGTGGCAATCATGTTCGTGGCGGTCTGCAGGCCGGTGGCCCGGCGGAACTCCGCCATCACCTCGCGGCCGGAGAACTTGCCTTCGGCGCCGCACGGGTCTTCGGCGTACGCCACCACACCCTGCATCCGCTTGCCCAGCCGGATGGCGTCCTGCAGCAGCCAGCCGCCGTTCGGATCCAGCGTGATGCGCGCGTCCGGAAAGCGCTGCTTGAGCGCGGTGACCGCGTCCACTTCCAGATCGCCGGCCTGGACGCCGCCCTTGAGCTTGAAGTCCTGGAAGCCGTAACGGGCCTGCGCGGCCTCGGCCAGGCGGACCACCGCCTCCGGCGTCATCGCCTCTTCCCGGCGGACGCGTTCCCAGTCGTCCGCGCCGTGCGGTTCGCGCAGGTACGGCAGGTCGGTGGCGTCGGGGTTGCCCACGTAGAACAGGTAGCCGAGCATCGGCACCGCGTCGCGCTGCCGCCCGTCGCCGAGCAGTTCGGCCACGGGCACGCCCAGGAACTGGCCGTGCAGATCCAGCAGCGCCGATTCGATGGCGGTCACGGCGTGCACGGTGGTGCGCAGGTCGAAGGTCTGCAGGCCGCGGCCGCCGGAGTCGCGGTCGGCGAAGGCAGCGGCGATTTCACGCAGCAGGCCACGGAAACGGGCCACCGGGCGGCCGGTGATCATGGCGCCGGCGTCCTCGATGGTGGCGCGGATCTTCTCGCCGCCGGGGACTTCGCCCAGGCCGGTGCGGCCGTCGGAATCGGTCACGATGACCACGTTCCGGGTGAAGAACGGACCGTGGGCGCCGGAGAGGTTCAGCAGCATCGAGTCATGCCCGGCGACCGGGACGACCTCGACGGCGGCAATCGTGGGTTGGTTGCTCATGCTTTACTCTCCTGCGCGTTCGATGGTGCCGTCGATGCGCCGGTTGAGCTGCCACGGGTTGGACTGCTGCAGCGGGGCCGGCAGCAGGGCGTCCGGGATGTTCTGGTACGCCACCGGGCGGAGGAACCGTTCGATCGCCAAGGTGCCCACCGACGTCGTGCGGGTGTCCGAGGTTGCCGGGAACGGCCCGCCGTGGACCATGGCGTGTCCCACTTCGACGCCGGTCGGCCAGCCGTTGGCCAGGATGCGGCCTGCCTTGCGCTCCAGGACCGGCAGGAGCGGGGCGACCGTGGCCTGGTCCTCATCGGTCATGTGCAGGGTGGCGGTCAGCTGGCCTTCCAGCCGCTTGGCGGCCGCGAGCAGGTCGTCCGTGGAGGTGTAGCGGACCATCAGCGATGCCGCGCCGAAGATTTCCTCGTGCAGCACGTTGTTGGAGAGGAACGTGGGGACGTCGGTGCCGAACACGGCCGGGGCCGGGGCGTTCTGCGTGGCTCCGTCCTGGCCGCGGGCCACCAGCTCCACACCATCCTGCTTGCCCAGCGAATCGACGCCGGCGGTCCAGGACTCAGCGATGCCGCGGGTCAGCATGGTTTGTCCGGCGGACGGGGCCATGGCGCGGTTCACGGCAGCGGCGAAGGCATCGCCGGTTTCGCCGGCGGGGACGAAGACCAGGCCCGGCGCGGTGCAGAGCTGGCCGCTGGAGCCGGTGACCGAGCCGACGTAGGCTGCGGCCAGCGCGTCCAGGTCGCCCTTGAGTGCGCCGTCGAAGAAGAACACCGGATTGATCGAGCTCATCTCGGCGTAGACCGGGATCGGTTCCGGGCGGGCGGCGGCGGTGGCCACCAGGGCGGTGCCGCCGGAGCGGGAGCCGGTGAAGCCGACGGCCTTGATCGCCGGGTCGGAGACCAGCGCCTGGCCGATGCTGGCTCCGGGACCGTAGATCAGCGAGAACACACCCGGGTGCAGGCCGCAGTCGCGCACTGCGTCGGCAATGGCATGGCCGACGATTTCGCTGGTGCCCGGGTGGGAGTTGTGGGCTTTGAAGACCACCGGGCAGCCCGCCGCCAAAGCCGAGGCGGTGTCGCCGCCGGCGGTGGAGAAGGCCAGCGGGAAGTTGCTGGCGCCAAAGACGGCGACCGGGCCAACCGGAACCTTGCGCTGACGGATGTCGGCGCGCGGCATCGGCTGGCGGTCCGGCTGGGCCGGGTCAATGCGGACACCGCGGTGGTCGCCCTGGCGCACTACCGACGCAAAGAGACGCAGTTGGCCTGTGGTGCGGCCGCGTTCACCGTTCAGCCGGGCAGCGGGGAGCCCGGTTTCGGCCATCGCCCGCTCAACCAGCTCTTCACCGACGGCTTCGATGTTGTCGGCGATCTTCTCGAGAAATGCGGCGTGTGTTTCCGGATCCAGCGAGCTGAAGGAATCGAAGGCTTCCTCGGCCGCGGCCGCGGCCGTGGCGGTGGCGAGCTGGGCTGCATCAATCAGGCTGTAGGCCGGTTCGAGCGTTTCGTTGGTGGCGGGGTCGAAGCCGTTGACGGTACCGCCGGTGCCGGTGACGGATTCACCGGCGATGATCGAATGGCCTGTCAGAGTTGTCTGAGTGGTGGGCATCGGGTGCTCCTTCTTTACTGCTTCTGTACTGCGGATGGTCGACGGTGGCTGAGGGCCGGAACGCGGCCGCCCGTCTCGGGCGACCGCGTTGGGCCAAGGGAGCCGCCCGTCTCGGGCGACCGCGTTGGGCCAAGGGAGCCGCCCGGGGTCCCCGTGCTGAGTTAAGTGAAGCCGGGGCAGGCGGCGAACGCTAGGCGTTCTGCAGGGCAGCGTCCGCCGGGCGGATGCCGGCCGCGTCGATCAGGGACGACAGGTCGGCGATGTCCTGCTCGGTCAAGTCCTGCAGCGGCGGACGGACCAGGCCACCGTCGCGGCCGACGGCCTTCAGGCCGCCCTTGACGATGGAGACACCATAGCCCTTGACCCGGTCGCGGATCTCCAGGTACGGAAGGACGAAGCGGTTGAGCTTCTCGGTCACGGCATCGCGGTCCTGATTGCGGACGTCGCGGTAGAAGTCCAGTGCGAACTCCGGCACGAAGTTGTACATGGCGGAGGAGTAGGTGCTCATGCCCAGCTGCAGCAGCGGCAGGGCGAAGGTCTCCGCGGTTGGCAGGCCGCCCAGGTAGAACAGCCGGTCGCCGTTCTTGGCGTACACCTTGGTGAGGTGTTCAATGTCGCCCAGGGCGTCCTTGAACCCGATGAAGTTCGGGTGCCGGTCGGCCAGTGCGGCCACGGTGTCCGCGGAGTAGATGGCGTTGGCGCGGTTGTAGACGATGACACCAACGTTGGTGGCGGCGCAGACGGCGGACACGTGGGCCAGCAGGCCGGCCTGATCGCATTCGGTCAGGTACGGCGGCAGCAGCAGCAGCCCTTCGGCGCCAGCAGCCTCGGCGTCCTTGGCGTTCTGGATCGCCTGGGCGGTGGAGCCGCCGGCGGAGGCAAGCACGGGAACCCGGCTGCCGGCTTCCTCCACGGCCATGCGCACCACGCGGGCGGCCTCGGCCGGGGTCAGGCTGAAGCCCTCGCCAGTGCCGCCGGCGGCAAACAGCCCGGCAACATCGAAGCTGGACTGCCACTCCAAGTGCTTACGGTAGGCAGCTTCGTCAATGTTCAGTTCCGCGTCAAAGGCAGTGACCGGGAAGGACAGCAGCCCGTCCTTGAGCTTGTCTGCGAGTTCTTGGGGCGTGTACTGAGCCACGTGCATCTTCCTTTGCGATGGTGCCGGTAGCGGCGGGGTTGACTGCGTTGGTTCCACCCTAGGAATCCCAGATGATGCCTGTCCAAGCCCACTTTTGTATGGATTGATGCACGAAGAGTATTGCGCAGCGGGGTCCCTGCCGCGGTCTCGGGTCCCGGCGCAGCTAGGCGGCTTTGGTCCAGACGCTGTCCAGCATCCTGCGTAGCGCAGGGTTGTGCGAGTTCCGGCTCCAGATGGCGTGCAGCTCCACCGAGTCCGGGGCCAGCCCGGGCAGGTGCAAGTAACTGACGCCCTCGACGCCCAACAGCTGGGCCGACTCGGGCACGAAGGCGACCCCGCGGCCGGCCGCGACCAGCGCCACCATGGTGAGGATCTGGCTGACGGTGTGAACCACGTTGCCGTGCTCGATCGGTAGCTGGCGCACCACCAGATCGTAGAAATAGCGCGCCTTGATCGGTGAATGCATGATCAGCGGAACGTCCTTCAGGTCTGCCATGGCCAGCGGGCGGGCGAGCCGGTCCAGAGGATGTCCGCTGGGAACCGCCAGCATGAGGTTCTCCGAGAGCAGGAGGTGCGATTCGAATAGGTCCGTATCAAAGGGCGGTCGGGCCAGGCCCAGGTCGAGGTCGCCGTCCATGATGGCCCGGATTTGTTCTCCCGTCACCAGTTCTTCGAGTACGACGTCGACATCGGGCAGCTCCTGTGTAATTTCGTCGAGCAAAGAGCCGAGCAGGCTGAAAGCGGTGGCGGCCGTGAAGCCAATGCGTATTTCACCTGCCCGGCCGGCAGCAATGCGGCGCGCCGTTCGGGGCGCACGGTCGGCGGACACTACTAGCTTCCGCGCCTCCGCGAGAAAGGCGTGCCCGGCTGCGGTCAGCGCTACCTTGCGGTTGTCCCGTTCCAGAAGTTCCACGCCAATACTGCGCTCCAGTTTCTGGATCTGCCGGCTCAGTGGCGGCTGGGTCATGCTCAGCCGCTCAGCGGCTCTTCCGAAATGCAGTTCTTCGGCGACCGCGATGAAACTGCGTGCCTGGTCCAGAGTGAACATGATGCCTTTCAAGTATCATTCAATGCACGAATGGGCTTGGACATGCATCATAGTCTTTTTCTAAGCTCGATGACCGAGCCACGAGTGACCTGCTTCATATGAGCCGTGTCACGGCTGAGAACCGTCGAACATCGCTGTTCATCGAGCAAGGAGCCCGAAGTGAAAGCACTCTCCATCCGCCGGACCGTCCTCGGTCTGACCGCTGCCTCTGCTGCGCTTGCGTTGACCGCTTGCGGCGGCAACGTGGGCGGCGCAGCCTCCGACGGCGGAGAATTCCCCGCCGGTCCGATCACCCTGACCGTCGGCCAGGCTCCGGGCGGGTCGACTGACCTGATCGCGCGCACCGCGGCCGAAGGCATGGCGGACGAACTCGGCGTCGCGGTTCCGGTGGTGAACAAGCCCGGTGCCAACGGCGCCCTGGCAACCCAGGAAGTCGCGGCAATGGAGCCTGATGGACAGAACCTCGTCCTGCTGAATGCCTCGCTGATCACCATCACTCCGCTGGCGGTGTCTGAAGAAGAAGCCGTCACGCTGGACGATCTGGAGGTCATCAAGGGTCTGTCACAGGACGACTACGTGCTGGTGGCCAGCGCCGACTCCGGTTTTGAAAACCTGGACGACATCAAGAACAGCTCCAAGAAGCTGACCTTCGGCACCACCGGCGTGGGCACCGGCTCGCAGCTTTCGCAGGCCATTCTGTTCGCCCAGGCGGAAATCAAGGGCACCGCGGTGCCGTTCGATTCGGGTTCGCCCGCGCTGACCGCGGTCATGGGCAACCAGGTCCAATTGGCCACCATCCAGCTCGGCGAAGCCAAGCCGCAGATCGACGCCGGCACCGTCAAGCCGATCGTCGTCTTCTCCGACGAGCGGAACACCTTCCTGCCGGACGTCCCCACCGCCATTGAAGAGGGCTACGAGGTCCCGGTGTCCCAGTACCGCGCCCTGGCTGCGCCGAAGGGACTGCCCGCGGATGTGAAGGAGAAGCTGGTTGCGTCCGTCGAGGCCGCCCAGGCCACAGACACCTACAAGGCGTTCAACGAGAAGAACATGCTGACCCCCAAGGAGATCTCCGGCGAGGAAGTCGTCCAGCAGTGGAACGACTTGGCTGCCAAGTACAAGGAGCTCACCGAGAAGTACGACATCTCGCTGGCCGGCGAGTAGCACTACCCACGTAAGGCCGACCGGCCTTCACAGCGAATCGAGTTAACCATGACGCCCCACCGCGAGAAGCCAGCAGAAGGCAGTGAGTCAGTCGACGTCATCGACGACGACCTGACGCCGGAGCAACTGGCCGCCCAATGGCAGGCCGAGGCCCCGCCGCCGGCAGGACCGATTGCCAACCTCGCCGCATCCCTCGTGGTGCTCGCGCTGGGTGTGGCGGGGCTCGTCATGTCGATCGGCCTGGGGCTGGGAACTCCCTCCCAGCCCCGGCCCGGAATGTGGCCGTTCGTGGTCAGCCTGGTCATCGCCGTCCTCGCGCTCGCCCAACTGATTGTTGGGCGACGCGGAGGCCGCGACGGCGAGAAATTCTCCAAACTGTCCTGGCTGGCGGCCATCGGTTTCGCGACCCTGTTGGCGATGGTCTGGCTGATGCCGGTCATCGGTTTCGAGATCCCCGCCTTGCTTCTCTGCTTGGTCTGGATGAAGTTCCTCGGCGGGGAAACCTGGCGCGGAGCCATCCTGTACTCCCTGCTGGTTGTCGCAGCCTTCTACGGCATCTTCATCCTGGCCTTGGGAACCTCGATTCCCCACCTGTTCTAGCGGGCTGTGCGCTCCCGCCGTGTTGGCTTCGCAGCCGCCGGTGGGACCCTCGACCCACCCTTGCCCCCTGATCCAAAGGTCTTCGCATGGATTTCCTGCAACCGGTCATCGACGGCTTCGGCGTCGTCCTCATGCCCTCCAACCTGCTGTACTGCCTGCTGGGTGTTGTCATCGGCATGCTCATCGGCGTCCTGCCGGGCCTCGGTCCGGCAGCGACCATCGCCATCCTGCTGCCGCTGACGTACGGCATTGAGCCCGTCACCGCCATCATCATGCTGGCCGGCATCTTCTACGGTGCGCAGTATGGCGGCACCATCACCTCGGTGCTGCTGCGGCTGCCGGGCGAGGCCAGTTCCGTGGTCACCGTTTTCGACGGCTACCAGCTTGCCCGAAAGGGCAAAGCCGGAACAGCGCTGGGAATTGCAGCCATCGGCTCCTTCATCGGCGGCACGGTGGCCATCATCGGACTGACGTTCCTGGCCCCGCTGGTGGCCAGCTTCGCCCTCGACTTCGGGCCCCCGGAGTACGCCGCACTGGCCCTGGTCGGCATTCTGCTGGTGGCCACCATCAGCAACGGCGCCAAGATCAAGGCCCTGATTGCGGCCGCATTCGGTTTGTTGCTCGCCACTGTGGGACGCGATGTCTTCACGGGCGCCGAACGCTTCACGTTCGGCAACCTGAGCCTGGCCGACGGCATTGACTTCGTCCCGGTGGCCATGGGCCTGTTCGGTGTCGGAGAGATTCTCTACAACCTGGAAGAACGCCACCGCGTGGCCCAGGCGCCGGCAACCGTGGCCAACGTGTGGCCGTCCAGGAAGGACCTCAAGCAGTCCGCCGGTGCCATTGGGCGCGGCTCGGTGCTGGGCTTCTTCCTGGGCATCCTGCCCGGCGGCGGTGCCACCATCTCCTCGCTCGCTGCCTATGCGGTGGAGAAGAAGCGCGCCAAGAACCCGGAGCGTTTCGGCAAGGGCGCCGTCGAAGGCGTTGCCGGCCCCGAAACCGCCAACAACGCCGCGGCCACCAGTTCCTTCATTCCGCTGCTGACCTTGGGCATCCCCGCCAACGCCACCATGGCCATCATCTTCGGCGCACTGCTCATCCAGGGCGTAACCCCGGGACCGCAGCTGATGGTCGACAACCCGGACCTGTTCTGGGGTGTGGTCAACTCCATGTACATCGGCAATATCCTGCTGCTGATCATGTCCATTCCGCTGGTCGGTCTTTTCGTCCGCATCCTGCGGGTACGTGCCGCCATCCTGGCGCCGATTACCGCCCTGATTACCCTGCTGGGCGCCTACACCATCCGCAACTCGATGTTCGATGTGCTGCTGGTGGTGCTCTTTGGCGCCGTCGGCTACCTGATGAAGAAGTTCGGCTTCGAGCCCGGGCCGCTGGTGCTGGCCTTCGTGTTGGGCGCCCTGTTGGAGTCGAGCCTGCGGCGTTCGCTGCTAGTGCTCGATGGCGATGTCGCCGGATTCATGGGCCGCCCGATCTCCGCCACGTTGCTGGTGGTCTTCGTGCTGGTCGCCGTCTGGCCAATGGTCAAGTCAGCCATGGATCGCCGGAAGAACTCCCTGACCTCTTCCCCCACCACATCTAAGGAGAACGTATGAGCATCCTGGTCGGTTATGTACCCACCCCGGTCGGCGAGGCGGCCGTGTCCGCCGGGATCGCGGAAGCCAAGCTCCGCGGCGAAGAGTTGCTGATCGTCAACTCCACCCGGGAAGGGGCCCTGGTCGACAAGACCGTCGCTTCCGAGAACGACATCCTGCGGCTGAAGTCGGCAGCCGAGACCGCCGGCGTGACCGCCGAAGTGTTGCGCCCGACGCACCGCGACGACCTGGCCGAGGAGATCCTTGAGCTGGCCCGCGAACGCGAGGTCTCCCTGATTGTCATCGGCCTGCGCCAGCGCAGCCAGGTAGGCAAGTTCATCATGGGGTCGCACGCCCAGCGCATCCTGCTGCAGGCCGACCGGCCGGTGCTGGCAGTGAAGGCCGCCGACTAGCCCATCGGGCTGACATTCCAACAAGAAAATACACGAAGCGGCAGCAGGCACCAGCCAGCTGCCGCTTCGGCGTTCGCCGCGGTGCGCCCGTCCGGATTCAGCTCCCCGCCGGGCTCAGCGTCCAGCGGTGACGTCCAACCCCAAAATGCGGCGGGCCCGTTCGCTGTCGCTGGAACGGAAGCCCGAGGGCGCTCGCTGCCCGTCCAGTGCGGGCATCAAGCCGCGCAATGTCCGCTGCCAACCCTCGAAACGCGTCGGGAAGCAGGCGCGGAGGACTTCCAGCAAGATCGAAACCGAGGCCGAGGCGCCGGGCGAGGCACCCAGCAGGCCAGCCAGTGTGCCGCCCGCGCTGACAACAACTTCCGTGCCAAAGCCTGTGATCGACCCGTGGCCGCCCACCCGCTTGACGGTCTGCACGCGTTGGCCCGCAGTCAACAACTCCCAATCGGCCCCGTCGGCTTGCGGAACAAACTCCCGCAATGCCGCCAGTCGCCCGTCGACGGACTGCAGGATCTGCCGGACCAAGTAGCTGACCAGGGACGCATTGGTCCCGGCTGCCGATAGCAACGTACCCAGGTTCCCGGGAGTGACAGAACGCGGTAGGTCGCTTAGGGCACCCGTCTTGAGGAAGCGTGGCGAAAAGGCCGCGAACGGGCCGAATAGCAGATACTCCCGGCCGCCGACGATCCGCAGATCCAGGTGCGGCACGGACACCGACGGCGTCCCGGACGCCGCGTGCCCGTAGACCTTGGCGCGGTGCCGGGACACCAGCGCCGGATTGTCGGTGCGCAGGAACCGGCCGCTGATGGGGAAGCCGGCGTAGCCCCGGATCTCCGGGATTCCGGCCTTCTGGAGCAGCGGGAGCGTCCCGCCGCCGGCACCGACGAACACGTGCTTGGCCCGCAGGCGCCTGTGTCCGGAGGGGGTCTCGACGTCGAGCATCCAGTGCTGACCCGCCTGCCGAAGATTGGTCACCCGGTGGCGGTACCCCACCAGGCACCCGCTCTCGGAGAGGGCAGTGGCCAGCCGGGCGGCGATGGCCCCGTAGTTCACGTCCGTTCCGCCGGCATTTCGGGTGACCGCAACCGCTGGTCCGGACTGGCGGTCGGCGAACATCAGCGGAAGCCACTGGGCCAGCTGCTCCGGGACGTCGCTGTAAACGGTGCCGTCAAACAGCGGGTGGCCGGACAATGCGCGGTGCCGCGCGCGGAGATAGTCCACGCCGTCAGCGCCGCGCGCGAAGCCGAAGTGCGGCACCGTGCGGATGAAGCTCGCAGGTTCCGTGAGGTGCCCGGTTTCCACCAGATGGGCCCAGTACTGCAGCGAGGCCTGGAACTGTTCATTGATGCTGATGGCGCTGCCAGGGTCCACGCTGCCATCCGGACGCCGCGGCGTGTAGTTGAACTCGCACAGGCCGGCGTGGCCGGTGCCGGCGTTGTTCCATGGATGGGAACTTTCCAGCCCGGCCTCGCCCAGTCCTTCGAGCAGGGCGATGCTCCACGTCGGTTCCAGCTCGTTGAGTAGGGCGCCGAGCGTGGTGCTCATGATGCCCGCCCCAATCAGGACGACGTCGAACTCCTCGGCCGGGGAACCGGCGGATCCTGTCATGGCTGCCTTTCTAAGAGCGGAGGATGGGGCGGGCCCAGCAGATGGGCACCAGGATTTCGGGCCGCGTCAGTGTCCCGATTCGCGCTCCAGCCGGTGCCGCGAGTTGACCAGGTGGGTGCGCATCGCGGCGGCGGCTGCCATCGCATCGCCGGACTCGACGGCGGACAGCACCGCCGCATGCTCGGCGGCTACCTCGGCAAGACGGGTGGTCTCGCCTTCGTCCGCGCTGGTCTCCAACCGGTAGCGGGGCATGGCAATCATGGCCGGACCGAGCGCCGCAATCGCATCCTGCAGGTAGGGGTTGCCGCTGGCCTCGGCGACGGTCCGGTGGAACTCGAAGTCGTGGGCCAGTGCCGCGGCCGGGTTGGAGCCGGAACGGGAGAAATCAGCGTTTGCGGAGCGCAGGGCTGCCACCTGATGATCGGTCCGCCGGACGGCGGCCAAGGCTGCGGCTTCGCTCTCCACACCGGTGCGGAATTCCACCAGTGCGCGCCGATCCTGCAGGGTCCGCACCGGACGGGTGGTCCGCGATGCGTCCGGCTCCACCGGCGGGGTCAGGGCAAAGCTGCCGCTGCCGCGCCGGGTATGCACCAGCCCCTCGGCCTGCAGCCGCGTGATGGCCTCGCGCACCACCGTACGGCTCACCCCGTGCTCGGCGATCAGCGTGCTCTCACTGGGCAGCTTGTCGCCCGGGGCGATCTCGCCGTCGACAATCCGCCGGCGCAACTCGTCGACCAGGGTTGTTGTCAGATTCGGTTTCATCGCTCCCGTATCTTTCGTTCTGAGAAATGGAGGAACGACGGCGGTGCGGGGCACCGCCGTCGTTATGTGGACCAAGCGCGGGGCAGGGTCAGGCGCGGCCGAACTCCACGCTGTCCGTGGTCCAGGCCCGGGCCTGATCGCTGAAGGTGAAGCCGAGGCCGGGGCGGTCCGGAACGATCATCCGGCCGTCGCGGGTCTCCAGGCGCTCATTGAAGAGCGGATCGAGCCAATCGAAATGCTCCACCCACGGCTCGCGCGGGTAGGTGGCGGCCAGGTGCAGGTGGATCTCCATGGCGAAGTGCGGGGCCAGGTCCAGCCCGGCCTTGTCCGCCAGCGTGGCCAGCCGGAGGAACTGGGTGATGCCGCCGACGCGCGGCGCATCAGGCTGGATGATGTCGCAGGCGCGGGCGGCGATCAGCCGTTCGTGCTCGGCGACCGAGGCCAGCATTTCGCCGGTCGCAATCGGCGTGTCCAAAGCGGCGGCAAGGGCGGCGTGGCCCTCGGCGTCGTAGGCGTCCAGCGGCTCTTCGATCCAGACCAGGTCGAACTGCTCCAGGCGGCGTCCCATGCGCAGGGCCGTGGCGCGGTCCCACTGCTGGTTGGCATCCACCATCAGCGGCACGTCGTCGCCAATGTGCTCGCGGACGGCTGCAACACGGCGCAGGTCCTCCGCGGTGTCGGGCAGGCCGACCTTGATCTTGATGCCGCCGATGCCTTCCTCGATCGAGCGGCTGGCACGCTCCTTGACCTCCTCGATGGAGGCGTTCAGGAAGCCGCCGGAGGTGTTGTAGGTCCGGACCGAATCCCGGTGCGCGCCCAGGAACTTGGCCAGCGGCAGGCCGGCCCGCTTGGCCTTGAGGTCATACAGCGCAATGTCCAGGGCGGCCAAGGCCTGGGTGGCGACGCCGGAGCGGCCCACCGAGGCGCCGGCCCAGAGCAGCTTGTTGTAGAGCTTGGCGATGTCGTTGGGGTCCTCGCCGATCATCGTCTCGGCGACTTCCTTGGCGTGGGCGTACTGGGCGGGGCCGCCGGCGCGCTTGGAGTAGCTGAAGCCCAGGCCCTGGTGGCCCTGTTCGGTGGTGATCTCGGCAAACAGGAAGACCACCTCGGTCATCGGCTTCTGGCGCCCGGTGAAGACCTTGGCGTCGGAAATCGGGGTGGCCAGCGGCAACGTGGCGGTAGAAAGCTTGACGTGCCGGATGGCATCGGGTGTGTAGGGCATGGCGATCCTTACGCGGGATGTGCAGATTAACTCATCCTACAAGTATCGAACTTGTCCTACAAGTACTGTCCGCGGTCAGCTCACCGGGGTCACCAGCGAGCCTTGGTGCAGGTAGCTGCGCAGGTTTTCCAGCGTCAACGCGGCCATGTCGGCACGGGTCTCGTGTGTTCCGCTGCCGATGTGGGGGAGCAGGACTACGTTCTCCAGTCCGAACAACTCGGCGGGGACGTGCGGTTCGGACGCAAAAACATCCAGTCCGGCACCGGCCAAGCGGCCCTCCACCAAGTCGGAGACCAAGGCTTGTTCGTCCACTACAGTGCCTCGAGCAATGTTCACTAGATAGCCGTCCGAACCGAGCTTGGCCAGCACGTCGGCGTCGACCAAGCGTGCCGTCGCGGGGCCGCCGGCCGTGGCGACGACCAGCACCTCCACCGCTTCAGCCAGTGCGGCCGGCGAGTCGTGGTAAGTGAAGCCGGAGCCTTCGACTGCACGGCGGTTGTGATAGTGGATCTCGCAGCCGAAGGCCTGCAGCCGCTTGGCGATTGCCTTTCCGATGCGGCCCAGGCCGAGGATACCGACCTTTTTGCCGGAGGCACGGACGGCCAGGGGGTACGACGGAGTTGACTCCCATTCGCCCCTGCGGACAAATCGGTCTGCTGCGGTGGTCTGGCGCAGCACATCCAGGTAGAGCGCCAGCGCCGTGTCGGCCACGCAGTCGGTGAGCACATCCGGTGTGTTGCTGATGGCGATACCACGTTCCTTCGCCTGCTTGACGTCGCTGGCATCGTAGCCAACGCCGAAGTTCACGATGGCCTCAAGATTCGGGAGTTGCCGCATCAGGTCGGTATCCACTCCGACCCGGCCGGAACAGACCGCCACACGAACGCCGTCGGCGTGCTGCAGCAGGAATTCTGCGCGCTCCGGGCCGTCCGGGAGCTGCAGGGCGCCGAACTCGCTGGCCAAGGTAGCAGCCACGGCAGGGTTCACCGGCCCGACCTGGAGAATCTGATGCGCGGGGCGGGCGGGGCTTGTCGACTCTGCGGCTGTGTAGACGGTCATAGTGGAAACAGTAGGAAAGCGGCCGACTCCCGTCCAACACGCAGATGGCATGGTTCGATACCCCGCAGGCATGGCGGAGTCTTTGGCCCGCACGGTCCCGACGCCGCGATCTGGTCCGGAAGTCCCTCCTTGGAACCTTCAGGGTGCAGATGGGCGTGTTGCTTGGTTTGCGGGAGCAAGATCACGCCGCGGCAAACCGGTGGCCGACCAGCGCGATGCGGTAAGGAACCAGACCAGCGCGCCGAGAAGTGGCAGCGCCAGCACCAGCAGGGACCAGCCCGCTTGAGCTGAGCGCTGCCGGTTGCTCCGCCAAATGCTGACCAGCGCGCCGGCCGCCAAAAGAAGGGCAAACGGGCCGGCGCAGACAAGCGCCGAAATCCACGTGACTGAATCGAACAGCAAAAGGCCCCCCTCCCTGTAAAGCCCGTAGCCGGTTGCGGCGGCTTTGGACTGCCTGCTACGAGTCTAGGAGCGTGACCCTGCGGCGGGCTATCCACCGAGAGGATGAATTCCGCTCGGGCGCCTCCGCCCGGGGTAGCAGGCATCGGGTGCGCCTTAACTTTGCGGCGGGAACTTCGCCAACACCTTGTGCATCGTGTTGAGGTTCCTGGTGGTGGTCAGCGGCTTGTACCTCGGCTTGGCCAGGTGCTTGGAAAGATTCGACTCCAGGGTGCTTCCTTTGGGGACTTCCCAGTACAGGACGTCCCCGCCGGCTGCGGCGCGCTCTTCGGGTGAAAGCCCGGGGTTGTCCTCGAGCATCTGCTTCACCACGTCCGGGCCGGTAGTGATCACTGCATAGGCATGCCGGAGGACTCCGTCGTCGGCCGGGGTGAAAGGATAGCCGTCGATGATGGCCGCCACTTGCTCCCGGTTCTTGACGATGACCCAGGCGTCGTAACCGAAAGCTGCGCGCAATGTGGCCTGGACGCTTTCCTTGACGGCTGCCGGATCAGCGGTCTCGGCACGGAGTACCACGTTGCCAGACGCCAGAACCGTTTGGACCTCGGCAAAGCCGGCATCGGAGAGAGCGCGGCACAAATCCTTCATCGCAATTCGAATCCCGCCGACATTGATCCCCCGCAGGAAGACCGCAAAGGTGTGGGAAGCCCGGGTTGTGACAGACATATTTTTATTCTGCACTGTGGGACTCGGGGCCGCCCGTTTTTGCTTGTATGCAGCAGGTGTAATCGGTTGACCGGACCACCTTGAGAAGAATGCAGTCCCGCAGATGCGCGTATCGGCATATGTACTAAGGGTGCCTTGCAATCACTCCTGTTTTTGAAGGCCTAAAAGCAACCTTTAACCACTCTCAGAGTGAACCATTAACCAATTCATGCGTGCCCGAAGCCGGGGTTTGAAGCGTGAAATGTCCCTTGTTTTACCCCCGAAGCGCTCCTACGCTGAACCATGTTGGAACGGCATCGGGAAGCATGCCGCACCTAATTCTTGGGCACTGCGGCTGACAGCTGAAGGTGTCACTTCAGAGCCTGATGGACACGGGCGGGCATCCGGCCGGCGGGGGAAGCAGAGCGTGGCTCTGGACAGTATGAAAGCGGTGGGGGACGTTCCTCGCTGGGCGTCCAATGGGGGATTCATGGCCTATGTACTGAGTGTCGATGTCGGCACAAGTTTTACGGCAGCAGCGACTGTCCATTACGGGGAAGGGGATCCTGACGCTCAGCAGCCGCAGCCTGTCGGCTTGGGCTCGCGTGCGGCGGCCGTGCCGTCGGTCATCTACCTAGGCGAGGACGGTACCGTCCTGGTCGGTGAGGCCGCCGAGAGACGGGGCACCAGTTCGCCTGAGCGGGTGGTTCGCGAATTCAAGCGGCGGATCGGTGACGCTGTGCCGATCATGGTGGGGGACCTGTTCGTCACCCCGGAGAGCGTTTTTGCCACAGTCGTCGGGTGGGTCGTGGACCGGACTCAAGAGCGGGAAGGCCAGGCCCCGGAATGCGTAGTGGTGTCCCATCCTGCCAGCTGGGGCGACTACAAGATCGGACTGATCCGGGAGGCACTGGCCGCCGTCGGACTGGCCAACGTGACACTGCTGAGCGAGCCTGAAGCGGCCGCCTTGCATTACGGCTCGCAAACACGGGTGCCGGCCGGGAGCCTGATCGCGGTCTACGACTTCGGCGGCGGGACCTTTGATGCCGCCGTTCTGCGCAAGGACGACACCTCTTCGTTCACCCTGCTGGGCAGGCCCGAAGGGCTGGACCGCGTGGGCGGAGCGGATGTTGACGACCTCGTCTTCGACCACGTCGCGGCCAGCCTGGACGGCGGACTGAGCCGCGTAGACCTGAGTGCACCGCAGGCTCGGGTGGCGCTGGGCCGAATCAGGCGCGAATGCGTCGAAGCCAAGGAGGCTCTTTCGGCGGATTCCGAGGCGACCATCCCGGTCTTGCTGCCGGAAGTGCAGACTGGTATCCGGTTGGTGCGGACGGAGTTCGAAGGCCTGATAGAGCCCGTGGTGCGCGATACTGTCGGTTCCCTGAACCGGGCGCTGGAGGCAGCGAACGTTACCGCCGACGACCTGACCGCGGTTTTGCTGACCGGCGGCTCGTCCCGGATTCCGTTGGTCGCCCAGATGCTGTCAGCCACGTTGGGACGGCCCATCGCGAAAGACACGGATCCTAAGGCTTCGATTAGCTTGGGTGCCGCCTACTTCGTGGCCCGGAACCAGCAGGCGCTGGCCAACGAGCAGGCTCTGGCCCTGGAGCAAGCGCTGGCCCACTCGCACAGTACCCAAACGCTGGCAACCAGCAAGGTGAGCGGACGGGAGCTCTCGCCCGAAGGTATTCCCGCCCCAGTCGGGCAGCCGATCACCGGCGAGGAGACCACCCGTCGGCACGCCTTCTCCGTGCGCGCGGCCGCCGTGACGGTGGCTGTGGCAACCTTGACGGCGCTGACCGCCACGGCAGCCCAGAGTCCCCAAGATTTCGGTCTGTTCGGCTCATTGCCGGGTATCGCCCAAGGCAATGCCGCGGAACGGAACAGCTACATGCCCGGCGGTGCTGCCCAGCAAAGCGATGGCGCCGGGCCGGCCAACTCCGTCATGGCAGCAGAACCGGTCCAGCCCGGCATGAGTCCCGTTGTTTCCTGGGACACCCCGGACGCAAAGGCGGCCGACAAGGCAGGCCAGGGCGGCGCCGACGGCACACCCACGTCCGGCGCCCCGGGGAACGCCCCGCAGGATCAGACCGCGCGAACATCACCCACCACGCCGGACGGCACACCGTCGACCGGTGGCGGCGGCACGCCTACCGGTGCCCCCGGCACGCCGTCCGATCCCGGCGCCAACAGTGGCACCGGCACACCCGCTCCGGCAAATCCTGGAACCCCGGCACCGACCCAACCAGCACAACCGAGTCCGGCGCCCGCACCGTCCACCCCCGTGCCGGAGCCTGTAGTTACCCCGGAACCGACAACCGAGCCCGAACCCCAGCCGGCGGAGACACCTCCTGCCGCCGAACCGACGCCGTCCGAATCGGCCGTCGAGGCCCCGCCAGCCGACGCCCCGACATCTCCGGCTTCGACCGGCCCGGAGCAGCCAGTCATCCCGGCGCCCGAGCCCACTGCTTCGGTGCCGGCATGACGGCTGCGAGACACAGCCACGTGGCCGCTGGGCGAGGGCTGGTGAACCGGAAAGCCGCACAATTGTTGGCTGAGGCCTCGACGGATCCCCGGTCACGGTTGCTGGCCAGCGTGTCCGGACCTGGCGGCTCAGGCAAGAGCACCCTGCTGGAGAACTTGGCGGTGGTCTACAGCGAGGCAGGAATCCCCGTGAGTTCGGGAAGAGACGTCCTGCAGCAAGGCGCGGTGGACGAGGGAACCACCGTGCTGATCGACGACGCACACCAGTTGAATGACCCCGACTTGGAGCACATCCATCGGCTGGTCGAGCAGCAGAATGTCAATGTAGTCGTCGCCTACCGCATGTGGCCGCACTTGCCCGCTTTGAAGCGGCTAACGGCAACGCTTGAGGCACACCGCCGGCCGGTCCTGTTGGGGCCGTGGACCAAGGACGACGTCGCCGCCCACACCGCCGCCACCCACGGGGAGCCGCTCCCCGGTCCCGCCATTGACCAGATCTTCGACCTCACCGGCGGGATGCCGTGGCTGGTCCAGCACGTGTTGGAAGCCCTCGATGAGGGGGGCCACCCGCTGCCGAACGATCCGCTGGAGTTCGGTGGACTCGTCGACCAAATCGGCTATGAACTCGACAGGTTGGAGCCCGGTCTTCGCGAGTTGTTGCTCGCGCTGGCTGTTGGCTTCGACCCGGCAGGGCCGCTGCCGGCCGAAGTGGAGGACGCGCCGGGCGGAATCGACCAGCTGATGTCGCAGGCGGCCGCAGCGGGCCTGATTCTGCCGGAAGGCACCCTTCCCGCGCTGATGCGCAGCGTCCTGCTCCAGACCACCCCGCTACACCAGGTGCGGACGGTCCAACACGCCCTGGCCGACCTCATCTCCACCGGCATGACCCCGGACCCTACTGACGTGGCCCGTGGTCTGGCCCGAAGCGGACTCCAGGATCCTCGGGTGGCCAGCACACTCCAATCGGCCGGCGACAGCGCCCTGGCAACCGAGCCGCAACTGGCGGCAACGCTCTACGAGGAAGCAAGCGCTGCCGGCGCGCCGGAAGTAACGACGGCGGCGCGGCGCGCCCAGGCAGCCTTGGCCACCGGCGACCTTGATGTCGCCGGCCGGTTGGTGGACCCGGTCTTGACGCAGCCTGAAGCACCTGACAAGGGCCGAGGCGCAGATGTGGCGGCGTCGTTGTGGGCGCAGCGGGGAATGCTGGCGAGGAGTGCCCAGGTCTACCGCTGGGTTGGCGCCCCTGCCGCAGAGGCGTCCAACGCCCTCGCCGCCGTCGTGATGATCGGCACCGGCGATCGCGGCACCGCCCGGAGCCTGCTCGCCGCGGACGGGCCGGAAGGATCACCAACGCTGACGAACGTCGCCGTCTCGCTCATGGGACAGGGCGTCGCGGAGTCCATTGGCGAACACACCGAACGCGCACTTCCAGCCCTGGTGCGGGCCTCCGACATGCTGACGGCCTCCGGTGCCGCAGTGCCGCTGCCGGACAGCCCGGCGGCGCTTGCCGCATTGGTGGCGCTGCACGCCGGGGAGCTTTCGGTGGCCGAATCGGTGCTCGATGATGCGCTGCGCGGAGGCCAGGGCGGACCGGCCGACAGGCTCCGGTTGTTGCTCCTGCGAGCGTGGGTCGCCATGTTGCAGGACCATCCGGACAACGCCGGAGCAGCGATAGCGGAGGCTACCGCCGTCGGGATCAGTCCTACTCCGCGCGACGAACTGTTGCTGGACGCTTTGCACGTGGGTTTGGCGCGCCGAACCGATGACATGGCTGGTTTGGTGCGTGCGTGGGAGCGGGCGCGGGGACGGCTGCTGCACGTCGCCGTCGACCTTTACAACCTGTTGCCGCTGGGCGAGCTGGCGGTGGCCGCCGCCCGCCTTCGAGATTCCGAACGGCTGCGGCCGCATATGGCTGACGCGTGGGCGCTGCTGGAGAGGCTGGGCGAGCCCGCGTTGTGGTCTACTCCACTGCACTGGTACGCGGTCCAGGCCGCCATCCTGGCGGAGAAGCCCAGCGAGCTGGCCCCGCACGCTTCTGCGCTGGTGCGCGCGTCAGGGAAGTATCACTTGGCGGCCGTGCTGGCGGCGGCAGGCCGGTGCTGGGTCTCCGTCCTGGCGGGCAGAATCAACCCGCGGGCAGTCGAAGAATCCGCCCGCGCGCTCGCGGTTGTCGGACTGACCTGGGACGGTGCCCGGTTGGCCGGGCACGCGGCAGCGCATGCGGAAGAGCGCAAGGACATGAGTCGGCTCTTGGCCTGCGCACGGGATCTGCACCCCGGGACGCGCGGCACAACCGAGGCTAACCATCCAGCCCCGACGGCCACTGAGGACGAAACACCGAAGATCCCTGCCACCGGAAAACCACCTGCTCCGGAGGGTGCAGCCTTGAGCGAGCGGGAACGCGAAGTGGCCCGGCTGGTTTTGGAGGGCAAGACCTACCGGGAGATCGGTGCCGCGATTTTTATTTCGCCGCGCACCGCAGAGCACCACATCGCGCGGATCCGTCGGCGGTTAGGGGCTGCAAACCGCTCCGAGCTGCTGACCCAGCTACGTCTTGCACTGGGCGAAGACAGCTCCCAAGGGCCGTAGTTCCGCGTCATACCGGGACTTCGACCCACCCTACCTAGTCCCGGGCAGCGGCAATCCCCCTCCGGGGAGCGGTCAGCGGGGGAGGAAGCCCCGATGTCGGCAGCAGCACCCCGACCGTAGCTTGGAAACAAGCCAGGCAACATTGCTCGGCGGGCCACCATCCATAGTTTTGGCCACATCCTGTAGGACTAGATTGGGGAATCAACATAATGCCTACGCTTGCTAGCTCTCTTCTCGAATTCATCATGAACCTGCTCCGCGATCCGCGTGCTGCCGACGAGTTCAACGCAGACCCCGATGCGGCCTTGGCCAGCGCCGGCCTGTCCAACGTCTGCTCGGATGACGTGGACGCGATCATGCCGGTCATTCTGGACTACGCACCGGTTGGATCAGGCTCATCCTTCGACCGCGAGTACAACACCGGTGGAAACCACGGTGGTAACTCCGGCGACTGGTCCAGCGACAACAGCGGCTGGGGCGACGGGCGCGGCCGGGACGACGATGACGATGATGATGACGACGACGACCATGGCCATGGACGGGGCCGGGATGACGATGATGACGACCGCGGCCACGGGCGCGGCCGGGATGACGATGATGACGACCGCGGCCACGGGCGCGGCCGGGATGACGACGATGATGACCGCGGGAACGACCACGACCACGCGGTGCAGCAGTTGACCCATATCGTCAACAACTACTCCTACACCTCGATTGTGGACGACCGGGACACCATCACCGATCAGTCCGTGAACCAGAACATCTGGGCCAACGGCGATGTCAGCCAGTGGTTCGACAATGACGCCGTGGTGGCCTCGGGCGACGATTCGACCGCGGCCGGCGGTGATGTGGACAATTCCACCGGCGACGAGAACAACCACTCGATCAACCTGACCACGGGCGACCTTGGCGGCGGCATCGCGATCGGCAATACGGACAACTCCATCAACGACTCCTACAACGACGACCACTCCGTCGAGGACTCCTACAACACGGATCTTGACCTGGACGTCGACGTTGAGGATTCGTTCAACGACAACTCCGACCATTCGACGGATAACTCGACCGATAACTCCACTGACGTAGAAATCGAGGACTCGTTCAACGGCAATACCACTGAGATCGAGGTCGAGGATTCGTTCAACGAGGACAACTCGACGAACACCGACATCAACGTGGAGGACTCCTTCAACAAGGAGGTCGAGATCGAGGACTCGTTCAACGAGGTCAACGTCCAGGATTCGCTCAACGACAGCTCCACCAACACGGACGTGCAGGTGGACGCCGAGATCGAGGTCGAGGATTCGTTCAACGACAACTCCACCACCGTCGGCGACATTGATGCCGAATTCACCGGGATTGACGAGTCGGTCAACGATTCGGTCATCATCGCGGACAACGACAACAACGATCTGCTGACCGACAACGACGTAGTGGATGCGGATGTCACCGTCGACTAAACGACCTGACAACTGAATCACGACAGATCAGCTGTCCAGCAGGGGGCCGGGGGGGACCTCCTGCTGGACAGCGTCACAGCGTTACGGTCCGGCTGCAGCCGGAAACAGGAGGGGATACGGTGGCCGAACTCGTCAAGCTGGTGGATCAGGGTCTGGAACTGGCCAGGAAGGGCGAACGCGCAGACTTGCAGCGCCGCCTGGAACAAACCCGCGAGCGGCTGAAAGACCCGACCACCAGGGTGATCGTCGTCGGTGAGTTCAAACAGGGCAAGAGCCAGTTGATCAACGCGCTGGTGCATGCGCCGGTTTGTCCCATCGACGACGACGTTGCCACCTCAGTGCCTACCGTTGTGAAGCACGGGGACCCGGCCTCGGCCGTCATCCTGGTTCCCAAGGAAGGTACCGCATCCGCCGACGAGGAAGCGGAACTGGAACGTCGTCCGATCGCTCTCGAGGAGTTGGCCCACCACGTTTCGGAACGGGGAAACCCGGGCAATGAGCGTCGGCTGGCAGCCGCGGAAGTCAAACTCCCGCGGAAGGTCCTCGACGGCGGGCTGGCCTTGGTCGACTCTCCCGGCGTCGGCGGGCTGGACTCGGCCCACTCCCTGACCACCCTGACCGCGCTGCCGACGGCGGATGCCATGCTGCTGGTCTCCGACGCATCGCAGGAGTTCACCGAACCGGAACTCCGGTTCCTGCGGCAGGCCCAGCGGATCTGCCCGAATGTGGCCGGAGTCCTGTCCAAAACGGACCTGTATCCGCAGTGGCGGCGGGTGGCCGAACTGGACCGGGGCCATTTGCAGGGGATCGGGGCGGACATGCCGCTGATGCCGGTTTCCTCGGAACTAAGGCTCCAGGCCGCCGCACTGCGGGACAGTGAATTGAATGCCGAATCAGGCTTTCCGGAGCTGGTGGCCTACCTGCGTAACAACATCTTGGCCCAAACCGAGCGGCTGCAGCGGCGCTCGGTGGCACAGGACCTGATCTCCGCCACCGACCATTTGCGGCTGTCGCTGAAGTCCGAGCTGAGCGCGCTGGAAAATCCGGATGGCACGCCGGAAATGCTGGCCGAACTGGAAGCCGCCAAAGAACGCGCAGATGAGCTCCGCCGTCGTTCTTCCCGCTGGCAGGTCACGCTCAATGACGGGATGAGCGATCTCATCTCAGATATGGAGCATGACCTGCGCGACCGACTGCGCAGTATTATGCGGGACGCCGAGCAGTCCATCGATGCCGGCGATCCTGGCCCGCAGTGGGACCAATTCGTGCACTGGCTGGAACAGCGCGTGGCGTCGGCCGTCTCCGACACCTTCGTGTGGACCAACGAACGGTCGCTGTGGCTGGCGGAACGGGTCGCCGAACACTTCAACCAGGACGAAGTGACCCTGCCGCTGCTGCAGGTCGGCTCCACGGATAACGTGCTGGATCCGGTGGAGGGAATCCCCAACCTGGACCCCGGCAGGATGGGGCCGGTCCAGAAGATCCTGATCGGCATGCGCGGCTCGTACGGCGGCGTGCTGATGTTCGGCTTGCTGACAGGAATTATGGGGATGGCGCTGATCAACCCGATCTCGGTGGGCGCCGGCTTGCTGCTGGGCGGCAAGGCGTACCGGGAAGACAAGGAGGCCCGGCTGAAGCGCCGTCAGCAGGAAGCCAAGGCGCTGGTGCGGAAACAGGTTGACGAGGTGGTGTTCCAGGTGGGCAAGCAGCTCAAGGACCGGCTGCGGATGGTCCAGCGGGCCACCCGGGACCATTTCACGGCCCTGGCCGAAGAGCACCACCGCTCGCTGGCCGATTCGGTGATGGCAGCGCAAAAGGCGGCGAGCAGTTTCAACCAAGAGCGCGACCTGAGGATCCGGGAGATCAAAGCATCGCTCGCGCTGGTGGAATCGCTACGCAAACAAGCTTTGGCCCTTGACGTTGCGCCGCAGTTGGCGGCCCAGGCATGAACGGTGCGGCAGGGGCAGGGGCAGGGGCAGCGGGAGCGGACGTGGACGCGGCACGGGCACTGGCCCGGGAAGCGATGGAGGCCTACCGCGACGACCCCGCTGCCTGCCGGCTTTTGGAAGGCTATGCACGCCGGCTGGACGAGCCCTTGCGGGTGGCCATCGCCGGCATGGTGAAGGCCGGAAAATCGACGCTGCTGAACGCCATCATTGGCGAGGAGATCGCACCGACCGACACGGGGGAGTGCACCCGCGTGGTCACCTGGTACCGCTACAGCGACACTCCGCGGATCACGCTGTACCCGCGCTCCGGACCGCCGCGGAACGTACCGGTCAAGCGGACGGTCGGCCGGCTGGTCTTCGAGCTGGGCGGATTAGAGGCCGAGGACGTCGCCAAGCTCGTGGTGGACTGGCCGTCCAAGACCCTGCGGGACATCACGCTGATCGACACGCCGGGCATCGCCTCGCTCTCCCAGGACGTATCGGCCCGCTCCACCGAGTTTCTGGCGCCCACCGACGCGCCCTCGGAAGCGGACGCGATCATCTACTTGCTGCGGCACCTGCACGCATCCGACCTCGGCTTTCTGGAGTCGTTTCGGGACACCGCGGCCGGTCAGAGCGGCACGGTCAACGCGCTGGCGGTCTTGTCCCGCGCGGACGAGGTCGGCGCGGGCCGGATCGATGCGCTGCTATCCGCCCGGGAGGTAGCTGCGCGCTACCGTCGCGATGGTGCCTTGCGGTCGCTTGCGCTCGGGGTGGTGCCGATCGCCGGGTTGCTGGCGCAGACAGCCCGCAGCCTGCGGCAGGCGGAGTTCTCGACCCTCAGCGAACTTGCCTCCCTGGACAGGCGCGAGCGGGAGCGACTCCTGCTGTCCGCCGACCGTTTTGTCCGCCCCGGAGGGCCGCTGACGGCCTCACCGGAAGCGCGGGCGGACTTGCTGGACCGCTTCGGCGTCTTCGGGCTCCGGCTGGCGGCGGCGCTGCTCCGCGGAGGCATCTCGGATCCCACCGTGCTGGCCCACGAACTGGCCCGCCGCAGCGGACTGGACGAACTGCTGGCCGTGATGACCGGGCAGTTCCAGGCCCGCGCCGGACAGCTGAAAGCCCGCACCGCCGTGGTCGGCATCGAAAAACTGTTGACCGATCGTCCCCGCCCCGGCACCGATGCGGTGGCGGCTACCCTGGAACGGCTGCTCGCCAGTGCCCACGCGTTCCGCGAACTTCGGCTGCTTGCGGTAGCCCGTACCACCGGGCTGCCGCTGGAGCCGAAGTTGGCTGCCGAAGCCGAACGCATCATCGGCGGCGAGGGTGTTTCTGCGCAGGAAAGATTGGGACTGCCGCGGGACACGGCCGACGACGAACTGCGGGAACACGCCCTCGAATGCCTGCGCCGTTGGCACGCGGTCGCGGCTGATCCGCTGCACGGCCGGCCCGTCGCCGAAATCTGCCAGACCGTGGTCCGCAGCTGCGAGGAGCTGCTGGCCGGAGTGCAGCCTGCTTCAGGCGGCCGCGCGGCCGCGCGTCTGGTGCTCGGCCCGGAACCATTGACTGGCTCCGTGCAGGACGCTGGCGACTACCGCCGCGCCGGCTAGGGCCAGCTGTATGACCAGCAGCACCCGGATGCCCACCCCTTGATCGCCGGCCGCCAGAAACGCATCGGCCACGAGCGTCACCACGCCATTGACCAACAACATGGCCAGCAGCACGAAGCGCACTTTCCCGTGCCGGCGCATGAGCACAGCCAGCAGCACCGCTTCGATCAGGATGACGAGTGCCAGCATGCCCAGGGCGCCCCAAAAGACCACCACCGCCAGGGCCTCCACGGTCTGCTGGTCTTCGCCCCGCTCCAGACCCGTGATGAGCCCGCGCACGTGCTCGAGAATCTGGTCCCGGGCGAAGAACGCGAAGATTCCCGCGATCACCCCGGAAGCGAAGCTCAGGAGCCACAAAAAGCGGACTCTTTTGACGGCCGGCGGCGGCGTCGGGATCTCTCTGATCGGTGCCGGTGTGCGGTCTGAGAGTGGCGGACGCGGCGGCGCAGGACGTTCCGGTTCGCCGGACATCCCCCCGGTTCCCTGAGCTCCAGGCGCCCCCATCCCTGGTTCATGAGACATGCCAGTAATCTAAGCCGCTCCCTGTTCGCACCGCAATGGCGCTGTTGCTGCCGGAGGCGTCGATCAGCCGACATGGATTCCGGGTCGGCGCGCCGGATCGGGCTCGTTTTGGCGGAGGATTTCGCGGACCACCGGCGCAGTGTCCCCCTGGCCCAACAGCAGATAGCGGAAGAGGTGACCCAGAGGATTGCCCTCGGACCATTCGAAATAGGCATGGGGACGGACCCCGGTCGCGTCCCGGACGGCCAAGAGGATCGACGCGATCGCGTTGGGGACAGCCGGACTGTCCGCCCGCAGCACCCGGTACCCATCGACGTCGACGCCGCGCACGCGCAGCACCTTGGTAAAGGCAGACGGGTCCACAATGTCGATTTCAAGGAACAAGACGTCCGCCGTTCCCGGCACAGCGTTCATGTACCGTTGCGAAGCCTCCTTGGCGCTGTAGTCGGCCTGGCTGCCCGGCCGGCGTTTGGCAATGATGTCCAGGGCGCCGTCATAGTCCAGCGAATCGCTGATGAACCGCCGGGCCGTTGGGTCAAACTCGATCCTTTCGGTGCGCAGCTCGGTGGTCCGGGTAACCCGGGAGACCAGCGAGACTGTGACCATGCCGAGGACGAAGAGCCCGCAGATGGCGATGCCGTCCGGCTTTTCCACGATGTTGGCCAGCAGTGCGTACAGCAGTACCAAGCTCAGCGCCGCGTAGCCGGTCGCGCCGCGGCGCTTCTGCCGGCGGGCCACGGTGAACGTCACCGCGACGGCCGCTGAGACCATCATGGCCAGGATCCCGGTGGCGTAAGCCCCGGCTTGGGCATTGACGTCGGCGCGGAAACCCAGGGTGATCAGGATGCTGACGCCGGTGTAGACCAGGACCACCGGCCGGATGGCCCGGGTCCATTCGGGTGCCATGCCAAAGCGCGGCAGGTAGCGCGGAACAATGTTGATCAACCCCGCCATGGCCGAGGCCCCGGCGAACCACAGGATCAGGACGGTTGCTACGTCGTAGAACGTCCCGATTCCTTCGCCGAACATCCCGTGCGCCAGGTAAGCGAGGGCCCTGCCGTCGGCGGGGCCGCCGGGAGCGTAGGCAGCGGGCGGGATCAGGACCGCCGTGACGAAGCTGCTGCCCAGCAGGAATCCGCTCATCACCACCGCAGCGCAGGTGAGCAGCTTCCTGCTGTTGTGGATGCGCGAGGCCAGGCGCTGGGCCCGGGTTTCTCCGGTCGAGGCGACCAGCGGCATCATGCTCACGCCCGTTTCGAATCCGGAGAGTCCCAGGACCAGCAAGGGAAAGGCCAGCAGCAGAGTCAAGGCCAGGCTGCCAGGACCCGCGCCAGCCGACGTCACCGCCTGGGTCCAATCGGAGACGAGGCCTGGTTCCTGCGCGATCGTCGCCAGTCCCGCGGCGATAACGATGACGTTCATGACCAGGAACACGGAGACCAGCGGCACGGCAAGGGCCACCGCCTCGCTGAAGCCCGCGAGGAAGATGCCGCCGAGCACCAGCAGCAGCATGATGGTGACCGGAACCGCACCGCCTTGCAGGGCATCCGGGACGTAGGGATTTTCGAGCACGTGGACGGTTGCATCGGCGGCGGACAGCGTGATGGTGATGATCCACGAGGTAGCGACGAAGCCGAGCAGGACGAGGATGACCACCTTTCCCTTCCAGAAGGGCAGCAGCCGGTCCAGCATCGCCACCGAACCTTGTCCGTACGGGCTCTCGGCAGCCACCCGTCGGTAGAGCGGGAGCATGCCCAGCAACGTGAGTGCCACAATGAGCAGCGTGGCCAGCGGCGACAACGGTCCGACGGCGATCAAGGCGATGCCGGGAAGGTAGGAGAGCGTGGAAAAGTAGTCCACGCCGGTCAGGCACACGACCTTCCACCAGGGATACGTTGCGGACCCGGGGGCGCTCTCCCGGCCGACCGGCGGGACCTTGTCCTTGACCAGCCAACGGCTCAACGGGTGGCGGAGCGGCGGCGGGGGACCCGGCCTCGGCACAACGGCCGGGACCGTATGTTCAAGCGACCAACGCACCGGATTCTCCAGTTGCCCCGGCCGGCGGACCCCGGTCTGAGGCCCTGTCGCGGGGCGCTCCCACAGTATAGATCGGTCAGGGGCCGGGCACGAGACGTGGACGGGCCGCTTGGTTCACTCTCCTAGCAGCGGCTGTTCGCCAACTGTTGCCAACGTCAGGACAGCTTCTTCGATGAGGTCGTGCTCCTCCAGAGCGCGTTCCACGCGACGGAGCGCCACCGCAACATCATGTTCGGGAAGGTCGCCGGCCATGTCCACCGCGGCCACCACGTACAGCCGTGAGGGGCCTACAAACTCCATGTGCAGATAGGTCACCCGGTCCACGTCCGGATGTTGCAGCAGTAGGTTCACGACGGCGGTGCGCACCTCGCCGGTCGCGGGTTCACCGATCAGGAACTTGCGGTTCCGGTCGATCAGGACCACCGCGATGGTGCCCAGCAGCAGGCCCACCAGGATGGAACCGATGGCGTCCGGGACGGGGGATCCGGTGATTTGGTGCAGTCCCACGCCCGAGGCAGCAATGGCTATGCCGATGAGGGCGGCAAAGTCTTCGGCGAACACCGCCCGCAACGTGGAATTGGAACTGACAACAACGTACTCCAGCGTGTGGCGCCGGTAGTGTTGGGCGCCCTTCCTGGCCTGTCGCAGCGCCTGCGCAAAGGAAACCCCTTCCAGCACGAACGCCAGCGCCAGCACCACGTAGGCCACCATGAAGTCGCTGGCCGGTTCGGGGGTGAGCAGAACCTGGATGCCGTGCCACACCGAGACAACCGCCCCGGCAGTAAACAAGCCGAAGGCGGCGAACATGGACCAGACGTAGGCTTCCCGCCCGTAACCGAGCGGATGGCGTGCATCCCGCGGCTTGTTCGACCGGCGCTCGGCAATCAACAAGAAGATCTGGTTCCCGGTGTCCGCCCACGAGTGCGCTGCCTCCGCTGTCATCGACGCAGACCCGGTCAAGACTGCGGCGACAGACTTTGCCACTGCCACCAGCGCATTGGCGCAAAAGGCAATGATGACGGTCAGGAGGCCCTGCTTCTCCTCCGCCTTGCCGGAGGGCGCAGTCGTCTTCATGGCCGGATCGCGGTCATCCACCAGGGCATCGGCGCTCCTCCCGTTCACGCTCAGGCTAGCGGCGGGGTGGCGAAACCGCTACGGCTGGAAACGCCTGTTTGCCGGCAGCAGGGCGGAGCGAAGCATCGGTTAGGCCCGGCTTCGTTGGTGATGCTGCCGGGCGCTGCGCGCTACTTTCCGGGGCGGCCCAAACCGGTGCGCGCCATCGCGTCTGCATAGGCCTCATGCATGACGTCCAGCCATTCCTGCTGGCGCGCGGGCGAGCCGGCGAAAGCCCGGCCGCTGAGCGCCCGCACCTTGAACGTCTTGAAGCCGCGCCGCCAAAGCAGCGGGTTCTCGGTCTTCAGCAGCAGCGCGGCCAGCCGTTGCGCTTCGGTTCCGTGAGCCACCAGCACCGATGCCCGCGGCACCAGCGCCAGCATCCGCAGCAGGGGCTTGAGCCCGGCGCTGATCTGGGGCGGCGTGAGCTTGCCGTTGGCCTCGCCCGGGGTGAACCACGGATGCACGTTCCACGGCATGACATATTCCGGCCGCAGGCCCAGTTGCCACTGCAAGCCAAGCATCCGGGTGGCAGCCTCCGTATCGCCCGGCCAGATAAAGCCGGTCTCGGACGCCTGCCCGATATTGGAGTACAGCGACACAATCCGGCATTCGTCAGCATTGTGGATCGGGTCCACGTAGGGAACCTCGGTGCCCGGCTTCTGCTCGCGCAGTTCATCGATCAGGTGGTTGATGTCGGCGACGCCGGAATCGTACCGGCGGTCCATAAGGTCCTTGTGCTGATCGGATACTGCGGGGCTGGTCATCGGGGTGCGGACTCCTGGACGGGAAGGGAAGGTTAACGTTAGGCGAATCGATGCGCCGTGAACGACGGCGATGCCCGCCGGTGGCGGGTCGGCCGCCTGCCGCGGCGGGAGGCGGCTATTGAGCATAGCAACCGAAGCTGGGAGCGTCCGGCTGACTCGGTGCGGATTTACGCGCCCGGCGCGGCTGCCCTGTGACCAAGATGACCCGGCGCTTAACCTGCGGTGAATTCAATACTGTGCCAGCCGCTGGCGCCGTCCGGGGCCGGAGGCGCCGGAGTTTCCGTTTGCAGCGTGCCGTCACCATCCCAGGCCCGCACCCGGAGCCTGTGCTGCCCAGCGGAAACACCGTCCAGCACCCAGTACCACTGGCGCCACGTGTCCACGGAAGCCTCCGCGGCCAGCTCGGCGTCGACCCAATCGCCGTCGTCCAATTGCACCTGCACTTTGGAGATGCCGCGGTGCTGCGCCCAAGCCGTTCCCGCAAAGGCTGTCCGGCCTGCGGCGATCCGGGACCCGTCGCGCGGCACATCGATCCGCGACGCTGTCTTGATCGGGCCGTGGTCCGACCAGCCGCGGCTGGTCCAGTACGCCGTCTTGTCCGCAAACCGGGTGATTTCCAGGTCCACCACCCACTTGGTGGCGGACACGTAGCCGTACAGGCCCGGAACCACCATCCGCACCGGGAAACCATGCTCCAGCGGCAGCGGTTCGCCGTTCATTCCGATCGCCAGCAGCGCGTTCCGCGCATCGGTCAGCACCGCCAGCGGGGTTGAGGCCGTGAACCCATCGACGCTGGTGGACAGCACCATGTCTGCCTCCGGCAGCGGGCGCGCCCGCGCCAGCAGTTTCCGCAGCGGGTAGCCCAGCCACCGCGCATTCCCCGCCAAGCCCCCGCCCACCTCATTCGAAACGCACGTCAGGGTGGTGTAGCTCTCCACGAGGTCTGCCTCGAGCAAGTCCTGGAAGCCGATGCTGAAGTCTTCCTCCACCAGCCCGTGGACGCGCAGTTTCCACTGCGCCGGATCCACCGACGGAACAAACAGCGCGGTATCGATGCGGTAGAACTCAGTGTTGGGCGTGACAAACGGAATGGCCCCGTCCACCGGAGCCTGCACCCCTTTCGGCAACGGCTTGGCCGGCCGCGCCGGCGCCGGCAGGCCAAGGGCCTCTCGCACCTGCCGTGCACCGTTGCGGGCAGCCGAGACCGCGCCGGCCGCGATCCCCATGACGACGGCGGCGCCGGCCATCAGTCCCGCGGTTGCCAGAAACCGGCGGCGATCAGGATCCATCCTCTGGCTGGTGGTGCCGGATTCGGCGACGTCGGTGGCCGGGGCAGGGCCGGGCAGGAGCCGGATCAGCCAGCGCAGGCAGAACAGGCCAACTGCCGTCCCCAGTGCGGTGGGGATGGCATCCGCCGGCACGGCCCCGGCCCGGGTGAGGACACACACGGCCATGCCCGTGCCCAGCGCTGCCACCACGAGAGCGCCCGCGGTCCAGTTCCGGAGGGCCAGCACGCCGATCCCCGCGGCCAGTACCGCTGCGGCAATACCCATGGCGATGAACAGGACCAGTTTGTCCGCTGTTCCAAAGGTGGAAATGGCAAATTCGGTCAGCCCTGTTGGCGACAGTTCAACCACGGCGGCACCCACGGAGCCAAACGGCGAGGCGGCCGGACCGAAGAACGCGGCGGCCAGTTCTGCAACGGCAAAAAGCACGGCGGCTGAGACGATGCCCGCCAGCATGGCCGGCATCCACGCCGTCACTACGGCGGCCTTCGACACTGGCGGTGCTGCCATGCCGGCCCTTGCCCTTCGATCGGTTCCGGCCCGCGTTTCCGCACGCGGAGACGCCTTGGACCCTGGTTCGATCATCTACCCGGCATGACCGCAACACAACCGTCTGCCGCTGGATTCTCCGGCCACCAAATCGCTGCCTGTTCTCCGTGAGCTCTAGCCTGCGCGCCGGGCTCCGGACAGTCATCCGGGCAGAGGGGCGCTCCGCCCTAAAGACCCGTCCCGGCTACCTTGGCGCCACATTTAGTCACAAATCGCCGCCGCTCGCTTCCGATCGTTCCGCAATTGCGGTCTGTCAGCGGGCCTTGTTCCGCTGATGCGGGTGTCCACGAAAGGGGGTCCATCAATGCGACGAAAAGTGAACATTTTGCCGCCCATTCTGAAAAAATTGGTTGACACTTCAACCATAAGGTGTTATTGTAGATGCATAAGCATGAAGTTCACCTGAGCTTCAGAACCAGATTTCAACCAGGAGGCACCACATGGCCGCTCAGCTCACCCCAGGAACTTGGACCCTCGATAAGTCCCACACCGAGGTCGGCTTCTCTGTCCGCCACGCCGGCATCAGCAAGGTGCGCGGCCAGTTCACCGACGCCGACGCCACCCTCGTGGTGGGCGAAAGCCTGGCCTCGTCCTCGGTCGAAGCCGTCGTGAAGACAGCCTCGTTCGACTCCAACGACGACAACCGCGACGCCCATGTCAAGGGCGAGGACTTCTTCAACGTGGAGCAGTACCCGAACATGACCTTCAAGGCCACCAGCGTTGAGGGCAACCCGGAGGAGTTCAAGCTGGCCGGCGAGCTGACCATCAAGGACACCACCAAGCCCGTGGTCTTCGACGTCGAATTCGGCGGTATGGCGGTTGACCCGTTTGGTGCGACCCGCGCCGGCTTCTCCGCCACCACCCAGATTTCCCGCAAGGAATTCGGCATCACCTGGAACGCTGCCCTGGAAGCCGGCGGCGTGCTGGTGGGCGACAAGGTCACCATCACGGTGGACTCGGCCTTCGTTCTGCCGTCCAACTAATTCCCGCGCCACGCAGGCAGGGTCCGGAAGCTCTCCGGCCCCTGCCTGCGGCGTTTAACCAAGGCGTGTGGCCCCGGCGCTGTCCTGCACCGGGGCCGGCCGGGCTTGCCGCTAGGCTGGCCTCGTGAAGATCGCGATCCTCGACGACTATCAGGACGTGGCGCTCAGCAGTGCCCCGTGGGACCAGTTGCCGGCGGGCATCGCCGTCGAACGTTTTACTGACCATCTTGACGACGTCGGTGCGCTCGCCGAGCGTCTGGCCGGCGCGCAGGTGGTGGTCACCATGCGTGAGCGGACGCCGATCACCGCCGAGCTGATGGACCGGCTGCCGGACCTCAGGCTGGTCACCACCACCGGAATGCGCAACGCGTCGATCGACCTGGATGCGGCAGGCAAGCGCGGGGTGACCGTGTGCGGAACGCAGAAGGGCACCGCGGCGCCCGCCGAACTGGCTTGGGCGCTGGTGATGGCGGTGGCGCGGGAGATTCCGCAGAACGACCGGGACGTGCGCGCCGGCATCTGGCAGGCCCGGATGGGAATCGATCTCGCCGGGGCCACCATCGGGCTGCTGGGCCTCGGCCGCTTGGGGCGGTTGATGGCCGGCTACGCCGCGGCCTTCGGCATGGAGGTGTTGGCCTGGAGTCCGCACCTGACCACCGAACGCGCCGCGGAACACGGGGCGGAGCTGGTGTCGAAGGAGGACCTGTTCCGCCGCTCGGATATTGTCAGCATTCACCTGAAGCTCGCGGGATCGACCGTGGGAATCGTCGGCGCCGCGGAGCTGGACCTGCTCGGTCCGGCGGGTCGGCTGGTCAACACCTCGCGGGGGCCGTTGGTGGATGAGGCGGCATTAATCGCGGCGCTGGCCGAAGGTAAGATTGCCGGGGCGGCCCTGGATGTCTACGCCGTGGAGCCACTGCCGGCGGACAGTCCGCTGCTCGGCGTGCCCAACCTGATCCTCAGCCCGCACATCGGTTTCGTTACCGTGGAGGCCCACCGGTTGGGATACACCCAGATGCTCGAGGACATCCTGGCCTACCTCGGCGGCGCACCGATCAACGTCCTGACCTGACCGTCCCGGCGGGAGGTACCGGCGGTGCCCCGACAGGCCTAATGCGCCGTAGTGCTGCGAAGGTCAGGCCGGCGCGTCGGCCGGGACCAGCTCCATGGCGTGTTCCTCCACGTAATCCAGCGCCAGCCGGACGGCACCGGCAGCCACAATCGCATCGCCGAACTCGGAGACGGCCACGCGCGGAGGGGTTGCGGTGAGCCGGGGGAGTTCACGGGTGATGGTGGGCAGCAGGGCCGATGCCGAGGCCGCCACCGCGCCGCCAATGACCACCAGTTCGGGGTTGAAGAAGGTGCCGAGCACGGCGATGACCCGGGCCATCCGCAGGCCGATCCGTTCCAGGATCCCCTGGGCCACCTCGTCACCGCGTGCCGCCGCCTCGAACACGAAGCGCGCCGACACCCGGCTGGTTCCCGGACCGACCAGTTCGCGAATCAGCGTTGGCCGGTCCGCGGCGAGGGCTTCGTTGCCCCAGTAGCGGGCAAGCCGGGCGATGCCGTCCTGGCTGCCCACCCCGTCCACCAGTTCAAGCGTGCCCACTTCGCCGGCACCCCCGTTGCAGCCGTGCAGCAGGCGGCCCGATTCAATCAGTCCGGTGCCCAGGCGCTCGCCGGCCAGCATGACGGCAAGGTCGTCGACGCCGGTTCCCACGCCGCTCCAGCGCTCGGCCAGCGCCGCCAGGTTGGCGTCGTTCTCCAGCAGGACCGGCCAGCCGTAGTCGGAGAAGACCTCGGTCTGCAGCCCGATGTCGAAGTGCTCGGACAGTTCGTGTCCGGCAGCCACGTTGCCGTGGCGGTCCACCACCGTGGAGACGCCGATGGCGGCGGCCAAAACGGCCGAGGGGGCCAGCCCGGCCTCATCCAAGGCGCTGGCGACCACCCGCTTGATGGTGGCGCGGCGCGAGGCGGCAGTGGCCGGCGGCTTGTCGAACCGCTCGGAAACCCGGGCCAGCGTCTGTCCCCTCAAATCCGCCACCAGAGCAGTGGCGGTCGCCATGCCCACGTCCATTCCCAGCACGCAGCCGGCCGCCGGATTGAATTCGAACCGCCGGGCCGGCCTGCCCTTCGTGGTGCCCACCAGGCGTTCCCCCGGCAGTTCGCGGACCCAGCCGCGGGCGGTCAGATCGTCGCAGACCGCGATGGCCGTGGCACGGGTCAGGCCGGTGGCCTCGATCAAGTCCGTGCCGGTCACCGCGCCGTTCGCCCGCATGACGGACAGCACGGCTTTCAGGTTGGCCAGCCGCAGCACTTGCGGAGTGGTGGCGGAGGTGCTCACATCGTTCCCCTTGACCTTGTAGGGCAGCATCAGGATAATAGTAATGGAACATAAATTTAGACGCTAAATAAAAGGAGTTCCCATGGCAGTGCGGGTCGGTATCAACGGTTTCGGGCGGATTGGCCGCAACTACTTCCGGGCCGCCCTCGCGCAGGGAAAGCTGGGTTCCGATCTGGAGATCGTGGCGATCAACGACCTCGGCTCGCCGGAAACCCTGGCGCACCTGCTCAAGTACGACTCCGTCGTCGGACGGCTGGCCGCGGAGGTCGCGGTTGCCGACGGCGACCTAGTGGTGGACGGCAGGGTCATCAAGGTCCTCGCCGAACGCGATCCCGGCAATCTGCCGTGGGGTGAACTCGGCGTGGATATCGTGATCGAATCAACCGGCCGCTTCACCGACGCGGCGGATGCGGAAAAGCATCTGGTGGCCGGCGCCCGCAAGGTCCTGATCTCCGCCCCGGCCAAGGGCGACGTGCTGAGCGTGGTGATGGGCGTCAATGAGGGAGAGTACGACGACGGCACAAACCACATCGTCTCCAACGCCTCCTGCACCACCAACTGCCTGGCACCGCTGGCAAAGGTGCTGCACGAGAACTTCGGCATCGAGCAGGGCTTGATGACTACCATCCACGCCTACACCGCGGACCAGAACCTGCAGGACGGCCCGCACCGGGACCTTCGCCGTGCCCGCGCCGCCGCCATCAACATGGTCCCCACCTCCACCGGTGCCGCAAAGGCGATCGGGCAGGTGCTGCCGGAGCTGAAGGGCAGGCTGGACGGGTTTGCCATCCGCGTGCCGGTGCCCACCGGCTCCGCCACCGACCTGACCGTCACCGTGGGGCGCGAGGTCACCGTGGAGGAAGTCAACGAGGCGTTCAAGGCAGCGGCTGCAGACCCGCAGTTGGCCGGCATCCTCACCTACACGGAGGACCCGATTGTCTCCTCGGACATCGTCACCGATCCGGCGTCGGCTATCTTCGACTCCGGCCTGACCAAGGTGATGGGGAACCAGGTCAAGGTCATTGGCTGGTACGACAACGAGTGGGGCTACTCCAACCGCATGGTGGACCTGACCTCGCTGGTGGCGTCCAAGCTCTCCTAAGCTCGTCCCGCTCCACCGCCGGAACGACTCTTCATCGGGCGCCCTTTTCAGCCGTGAAATGGGCGCCTGCTGATTCCTCGATAGGCCTGGGACGTGAGCGTCGGCCAAGTCGGAGTTCCGGGCGCGTGTCCGTTCGGCTCAGGTGTACATCAACGAACCCGGGGTGGTGAGCAGTTCGCCGGTTTCCAGCCAGGTCTTGAGCCCGGAGAGGATCATTGGCCAGCCGCCGTACAGCTGGTCATTGGCGCCTTCGCGCAGTTGGTCGTGGGTGACGGTGAGCCGGCAGGAGTCCTCCACCTGCTCGATCTCCCAGGTCACCCGCGAGGTGCCTTCGGCGATCACGTCCTCGCCCCAGAGTGCACGCATGGTCTGCACCAATTTGCGCGGCGGGTCCACTTCCAGGTTCTCGCCCTCGCCCAGCGGGGCATCCGCACGGGGATTGGTCATGGTGTAGCTGGAGCCCGGTGTCCAGTCGGTCTCGATCCCGTTGCCGAAGTTGTACTTGCTCCTGATCTCGCTGTCCGTAATGGCCTCCCAGAGCTTTTCCGGGGTGGTGCGGATGTAGATCTCGAAAATCTTTTCCATGGGATTTTCCAATCGGGATTTGAGGTCGCTGAGCCCAGCGGCCCACGGCTGTGCATACTTGCTCACCCAGCGGTCGTGGATGAGCCGGATGGGCACCGGATTGAGGAAATGGAGTTTTTCCCGGCCGCGGCGGCGGGTGACCACCAAGTTGGCCTCTTCCAATTGCCTCAGGTGCTTCATGACTCCGAAGCGCGTGATGTTGAAATGCGCTTCCAGCGCAGTGAGGGTCTGCCCGTCCTCGCGGAACAGTTCATCCAGCAGTTCTCGCCGGGTGGGATCCGCCAACGCTTTGAACACGGCATCCATAGGCTCATGATAGGTGACCAATTGGTCACATGTCGAGGCTTTTTTGGATCAAAGGTTGGGTTTCAGCACGGCCTTGATCAGCGGACGCCCGGCGGCGTCGGTGCTGCCGTCAGCAGTCAGCCGGAGTGCTTCCACGGCCCGGTCCATTGGATAGGTGGTAATCAGGCGCTCGCCCAGATCCGGGAGACCGGCTAGAAAAGCCAGGGCGTGTTCAAAGTCCGGACGGGTCGAGATGAAGCTGTGCAGCACATCAAGGTTCTTACTGGTCCGGACCACCGGCGCCGGGGCGGTTCCGGTGGCGTACATCGCCACCATGACCAGGCGGCCCAGGGGGCGCAGTTCCTCGACGGCCCGAGCCAAATGCGTACCCGCGCCGGTCGCTTCAATCCACACGTCATAGCTGTCCGGCCGCGGTCCGGTGGTGCTGTCCAGCCCCAGGCTGGCGGCCAGTTCGACTCGGGCCTGGTGCCCGGGGCCCTCGCGGCCGATCATCGTCACCGCGGCGCCGGCGCGCTGTGCCATCAAGCCCGCGAGCAGGCCGATGCTGCGGGTGGTCGACACCGCTAGCCGCTCCCCGGATTGGATCCGGGCTACGGTGGACACCGCCCGCCAGGCGATGGAGGCGGGCTCGGCGAGAACCGCGGTGGTGTCCGGGACCGAGTCCGGCACGGGCACCAGGTTGCGCCACGGTACCAGCGCCCGGGAGGCTGCTTGTCCATGCTGGGTCAGCCCCAGACCGGAACGTCTGGCGCAGAGGTGCGGCTGGTCCGCCCGGCACGCCGCACAGTGCCCGCAGCCGAC
Source organism: Arthrobacter sp. CAU 1506 (assembly GCF_005047635.1). Taxonomy (GTDB): domain Bacteria; phylum Actinomycetota; class Actinomycetes; order Actinomycetales; family Micrococcaceae; genus Crystallibacter. The sequence goes on from NZ_SUKC01000009.1 coordinate 38,554, forward strand.
GGTGGAAATCGGCACCACCCGGGTCCCCGGGGCGAGCCATTCCGGTACCAACAGCCCGGCACGGACCACCGAGCCGACCGACTCGTGGCCCAGCACCATGCCGAGCGGAACCGATGCCGCCGCCGGGTCGGCACGGTAGACAATGACGTCCGATCCGCACAATCCGCAGAGGCTGACCCTGAGCTCCACCTCGTCTGCGCCGGGCGCACGGAGCGGGTGGTCGATCAGCCCGACGCCGCCGGGCTCGGCCGAGATCCTTGCCAGCGCTGGGTTCATGGCCCGCTGACCAAGTGCGCGGCCGTGTGCAGCTGCCACTTCTTACCCTCCTCGACCACGCGCAGATTCGTTGCTCCGATCTTAACGCCGGGATCTTAACGCCGGGCGGGCAGGACGACGGCGGCGCCTGGGTGGGCTGCGAACCCCACCCAAGCGCCGCCGTCGTTGTCTGCTTCGATCAGTAACTGGCCGGCGTTCCTGCCGCGCCGTCCCCGTCCGAGGGGAGGTACTTGGCGGCCAGGGCCTCGGAGCCGCGGGCCAGCAGCGCCACGTCGGCGCCGACGCCCACAAAGTCAGCGCCCCACTCCATGTAGCGGCGGGCAGAGGCTTCGGCGAACGCGTTGACCCCCACAAACTTGCCGGCGGCCTTGGCCGCCTTGAGCGCCTTCTCCACGCCGGCCACCACCTCGGGGTGCTCCTGCTGCCCGATCACGCCCATCGAGGCGGCGAGATCGGAGGGGCCGATGAAGACGCCGTCCACGCCGTCCACCGCGGCGATCTCGGCCGCGTTCTCCACGGCCTCCGCTGACTCGATCTGCACGATCAGCGTCAGCGTTTCCTCCGCGCGGGTGAGGTAGTCCGGGATCCGGTTCCAGCGGGCCGACCGGGCCAGCGCGGACCCGACGCCGCGCACTCCGGCCGGCGGGTAGCGGGTGGCTGCCACGGCCGCCCTCGCCTGCTCGGCGCTGTGCACCATCGGGATGATCAGCGTCTGCGCGCCCAGGTCCAGGTACTGCTTGATCAGCACCGTGTCGTTGACCGGCGGACGGACCACCGGGATGCCGGGGTAGCCGCGCACTGCCTGCAGCTGGGCCAGCACGGACTCCAGCCCGTTGGGGGAGTGCTCGGCGTCGATGAAGATCCAGTCGAAGCCGGCGCCGGCGCACAGCTCGGCGATCAGCGGCGAGCCGGAGCAGACCCAGATGCCTGCCAGCGGGCGGTCGGCGGCGGCCAGCGCGTCCTTGAAGGACGGATCGGGTTCTACTCGAAACGGCATGTGATGGTTCCCAGCTGTCCGTAGTCCGCGAACACGGTGTCGCCTTCGTGGACCCACATCGGGCGGGTGAAGGAGCCGGCCAGGATGGTTTCGCCGGCCTTGAGGTGATCGCCGTGCGGGGCGATCTTGTTGGCCAGCCAGTAGACGCCGGCGGCCGGGTGGTTGAGCACGCCGGCGGCCACACCGGTCTCCTCCACCGTCTGGTTCTTGTACAGGATGGCGGAGATCCAGCGCAGGTCCACGTCCTGCGGGCGGACCGGGTTGCCGCCGATCACCATGGCGCCCATCGCGGCATTGTCCGAGATGGTGTCCACGATGGTGCGGCCTTCCATCTCGATCCGGGAGTCCAGGATCTCCAGTGCGGGAACCACGTACTCGGTGGCGTTCAGCACGTCGAAGATGGTGGCGTTGGGGCCCTTGACGTCGCGGTTGAGCACAAAGGCCAGTTCAACCTCGATGCGCGGGTGGGTGTACTGGTCCCACTTCACCGTGCAGCCGTTCTCCAGGATCATGTCGTCGAAGATGATCCCGTAGTCCGGTTCGCTGATCCCGGTGGCGTACTGCATGGCCTTGGAGGTCAGCCCGATCTTGCGCCCGGCCAGAGTCCGTCCGGCGGCTTCACTGCGCTCCCGCCACAGGTTCTGCACCTTGTAGGAGTCCTCAATGGTCATCTCCGGGTACCGGGCGGTCAGCCGCTGCACCGGCGTGCGGGTCCGTCCCGCCTCCACCAACTCGTCGGCGATGGACTCAATCGTTGACTGGTCAAGCATGCTTGTGGCACCACTTCCTTGTTCCTCAGGGCCGCGACTGGCCCTTCAGCTGGGCGGCGGTGCGGTCCCGGCGCCGCACGGGAAGGGCGCCAGCACCATCTTACGGTGGCGCGTGTCACCCCTTGTAAGTTGGTTACGGCGTGCGGGAACAACGACGGCGGTGCCTCCGCGGGTGCCTCGGCCGGCGGCTGCGGGGTCTAGGGTGCCTCGGCTGCCCAGTTGGATGGCATCACCGGGCGGTGAGCCGGGCGCGCACCCTTCCGTGCCGGCGGCATAACCAGCAGAATGGCGCCATGGAGGAGACAAAGCTCAACGCCCTGGCCCTGGTCTGCACTTTGACGCCGTCACCCAAACCGTCCAGCAGCGAACTGCTGGCGCGGCAGGTGATCACGCAACTGTCCCGGCAGGACGTCGAGTGTGAGCTGCTCCGGGTTGCGGACCATGACGTCAATCCCGGCGTGCAGAAAGACATGGGCGAGGGTGATGCCTGGCCGTCCATCCGCGCCAAAGTGCTGGAGGCGGACATCCTGGTGCTCGCCACGCTGATCTGGCTGGGCCATCCGGCCAGCCTTGCCCAGCGGGTGCTCGAACGGCTGGACGCCGAGCTGTCCGAAACCGACGAGGCCGGCCGGCCCAGCATGTTCGACAAAGTCGCGCTGGTGGCGGTGGTCGGAAACGAGGACGGCGCCCACCATGTCACGGCCGAGCTCTACCAGGGACTGGGCGACGTCGGCTTCAGCATCCCAGCCCAGGGGTCCACGTACTGGGTGGGCGAGGCGATGCATGGCACCGATTTCCAGGACCTGCCGGAAACTCCCGAGGTCACCGCGACGACTACCGCGACGGCGGCCCGGAACGCCGTTCATCTGGCCAGGCTGCTGCGCCGCGGCCCGTACCCTGCGCGGTGACAGGGGCTGCCCCCGGCTAGGGTAGGCAAGTGAACTCCTTCCTCCGCAAGCCCTGGACCGGGCGGATCGGTGCGCTGCTGGGCATCTTGACCATGGCGCTGAGCTTGCGCGCCGCAGTCTCCGCCGTGGGCCCGCTGCTGGGTGAACTGGGCCCGGAACTGGGCTTCGACGCGACCACCATCGGTGCGCTGGCCATGCTGCCGCCGCTGGTCTTCGCGGCGGCCGGCCTCTGCACACCGGCGCTGATCCGCTGGCTCGGGCTGGAAAAGGTGCTGGTCGCGGCCGTGCTGCTGGCGGTCGCTGGCCAGGTGGGCCGCGCCGCCGTCGACGGGGTCTGGCCCTTCCTCGGTCTGAGCGCTGTGGTGATGGCCGGGTACGGCATGGGCAACGTGGTGCTGCCGCCGTTGGTGCGGAAATACTTCCCGGACCGCATCGGAGTGGTCACCGCCGGCTATGTGACGCTGCTGGCGATGGGCACCGCGATGAGCCCGCAGTTTTCGGTCCCGTTGGCCGAGGCTGCCGGCTGGCGGGTCTCGCTGGCGCTCTGGGCCTCGGTCAGCGCCGTGGTGCTGGTCCCGTGGGCAGTGCAGGCGGCACGCGACCGCCGTAAGGGCAAGACGTACGACGGCGGCACGCCGGCTCCGGCTGCTGCCTCGCCTGCAGCCGGAAAGCTGAACCCTTGGCGCTCGCCGGTGGCTTGGGGGCTGGCTATTTTCCTGGCCGGTAATTCCGCACAGACCTACGTGTACTTCACCTGGTTGCCGCCCTATCTCACCGCGCACGGCATCGACGCTGCGGCTGCGGGCTCGGCCTTGGCCTACTTCGCCATCCTGGGGCTGCCGGTCAGCCTGCTGGTGCCGCTGATTGTGCCCCGTCTGAAGCACCCGATCGCCGCGATCCTGGTGTTCACCATGTGCTGGATCGGCGGGCATGCGGGACTGCTGCTGTCGCCGGACAGCGGCACCTGGTGGTGGGTAACGCTGTCCGGGCTGGGTCAGGGCACCTTCGCCGTCGCGCTGCTGATGGTCAACCTGCGCTCGCGCACCGTCCACGGCTCGGCCGTGCTGTCCGGCTTCAGCCAGGGCCTCGGTTACGCCGGCGCCAGCGTTGCTCCGCTCCTGTTCGGAGTGGTCCACGAATCTACCGGCTCGTGGACTGCATCCTTTGCCATGCTGGGCGCCTGCATTGTGGTGATGCTGGTTGGAGCGGTCATGATCAACGGTCCGCGCTGCATTGAGGACCCCCCAGGAGCCGGCCTCAGGCGCAAGGCCGCGCTGAGTCCGGCGGCCGACACGGAGCGGCAAGACGCACACCGCTGACGCAGCGCGGAGGGCCCTTCCGCCGCGCCGTCCACCCGGCCTAGACTCGATTCACTTGAACATGAGTCACCTTGGGGCCCCTGCCCGGGCCCGCCTCGGGGCCTCACGGCCTGCCGGGACGGGGGCCGTCACGGTTTAGTCCTGAGAGGCACCGGCCGCATGGCGGATCACGGCCGGAAGCCGGCAAGAGGAAGAAGTGCGGCATGCGGATCGCCGTCGATCTCACAAAATGCCAAGGCTACGCCCAATGCGCCTTCCTGGCCCCGGAAGTCTTCCGCATCCAGGGGGACGAGGCGCTCACCTACGACCCGGACCCGGACGAAGCGCAGCGCATCAAAATCCGTCGGGCCGCTGCCGCGTGTCCGGTCCAGGCCATCAGCCTGGAGCACACGGACGGGCCGAACGAATCGCAGCATCCGGAAGGACGGCCGGGGACAGCTGGCGTCGCCGGTGACGGCCACGGCAACTCGTTCAAGAAAACGGGCCGGATCGTCATTGTCGGTGCATCGTTGACGGGGTTGCACGCGGCGGAGCGGCTGCGTGAGGAAGGCTTCACCGGCCCGCTGACCTTGGTCGGCGAGGAACCCCACGAGCCCTACGACCGGCCGCCGCTGTCCAAACAACTCCTGGCCGGGACGATGAGCTCGGCAGATACTTCGTTGCCCCAACGCCGGGACATCGCGGCCACCTGGCGGCTGGGAGTCGCGGCGACCGGGCTGGACCTGCGGGCCAAGCACGTCCGGCTCGCCGACGGGAGCCGGGTCGGCTTCGACAAGGTGCTGATCGCCACCGGACTGCGCTCCCGGCCCTGGCCGAACCCTGCCGAGGCAGCGCTGGAAGGAGTCTTGACGTTGCGCACCCGGGAGGACGCGTCGAAGCTCCGGCAGTTCCTGGCCGGGCGACCCCGCCGGGTGCTGGTCATCGGCGCCGGGTTCATCGGCTGCGAGGTCGCGTCCGTGTGCCGTGAACTCGGTCTCCCGGTCACCGTTGCCGAGGCCGGGCCGGCGCCCTTGGTCGCGGCCCTCGGCGGTACGATCGGCGCCATAGCCGGCGACCTGCAGCTCGAGAAAGGCGTGGACCTGCGCTGCGGCGTCCGGGTCACTTCCCTCGAAGGGGATGCCGCAGGGCAGCTGCGCCGGGCCGTCTTGTCCGACGGGACAACGGTTGAGGCCGACGTGGCGGTCGCCGCGCTGGGCTCGGTCCGCAATGTCGAATGGCTCGCAGACTCCGGGTTGGCCTGCGGCGTGTGGGGAGTCGCCTGCGACGCCGGCTGCCGCGCTTTCGACGCGAACGGCCTGGTCACCGATGACGTCTTCGTGGCCGGGGACATAGCGCGCGCCCCGCAGCCGATGTACGGCTACCAGTTCCTGGCCATGGAGCACTGGGGCAACGCCATCTCGCAGGCCGAGGTTGCTGCGCACAATATGGTCAGCCGCGAGACCGAACGCTGGCCGCATCTGGCGGTGCCGCAATTCTGGTCGGTCCAGTTCGGCACCGAAATCAAGAGTGTGGGGGTTCCCTCGGCCGCCGATGAAGTCGCCATCGTCCAAGGATCGGTGGTACAGCGGCGCTTCCTGGCCGTCTACGGCTACAAGGGCCGCATTGTGGCGGCTGTTGCCTTCAACCAGAACAAGTGGCTCGAATTCTACGAACCGTTGATCGAACAGGCCGCGCCCTTCCCGCCGGCCTTCCACCACGTGGACGAGTCGGCCGATGGGCACGCCGTGCCGGCCGGCTTCAGGCCGGCGGTCAGCCCCACCCAGGACGCAACCGTCGTCGTGACCGGCCACGACCCCAACGAACGCCGCGCCCGACTGACCCACCCTGCCGCCGGCGACACACCGTCCCGGAGGCCGGCGGAAACCGCGCAACGATCAAAGGAGCATTCGCTATGACCCCCGCCAGCTCATGGGAGCAGGTCCTCGACTACTCCAACCGGGCCAACCCCTACCCGTTTTATGCTGACCTCCGCAAAACACCGGTGACGCGGCTGCCGGACGGAACCTATCTGGTCAGCACCTACGCCGAGGTCGTCTCGCTGTTGCACGATCCGCGGGTCAGCTCCGAGATCAGCCGCAATCCTGCCGCAGCCGCAGCCGGTGTCTCCGGGGACCAGGGCGACGGCGCCGACATGACGCCAACGTTCCTGAGCATGGATCCGCCCGACCACGATAAGTTCCGCCGGATGACCATGCGCCACTTCGGGCCGCCGACGACGCCCGGCCGGATCGCCGGGATGGAGCCACGGATGAAGGAAATCGTCACCGGCCTGATCGACAAGATGGCGGGTCGCAGCAGGATCGACGTCGTCGATGAACTGGCCTATCCGCTGCCGGTCACGGTGATCTGCGAGCTGCTCGGCGTGCCTGAGAGCGACGAGCAGCGCTTTCGGGTCTGGGTGGACGTTGCCCTGCAATCCACTGATCCGGGTCTGGACCCTGAAACCCAGCAGAAAAAGCGCGCGGAAGCCGGTGCGGAGCTGCGCGCCTTCATGGAAGAACTGGTCGAGTCCCACCGAAAGTCACCGGGCGACGACATGCTCTCGGCCATGGCCACCGACGACGGGCCGGAAGGCAGCATGCCGGCGGATCAGCTGGTGGGCACCGGCCTCCTGCTGCTCATTGCCGGACACGAAACCACCGTGAACCTCATCGCCAACGGCGCTCTGACCCTGCTCCGCCACCCGCACCAGCTGGAGCGACTGCGCAACGACCCCGAGCTGGCCATCCCGATGGTGGAGGAACTGCTGCGCTATGAACCGCCGGTGCATTTCGTCCCGTTCCGCACAGCCCTCGACGATATCGACATCGCCGGCACGACCATCCCGGCCGGAGCTTCCTTCACGCTGCTCCTGGCCGCAGCCAACCGGGACCCGGCCCACGTCACTGACCCCGACCTCTTCATTCCGGACCGGCCCAACAACGGCCACCTAGGCTTCGGCGGCGGCATCCACCTCTGCTTCGGAGCACCCCTGGCCCGGTTGGAAGCCCAGATCGCCCTCGCCGCATTCGCCAGCAGAATCGAGAACCCGAGGCTGGTGGACGACCCGCCGGAATACCGGCCCAGCCCCTTCCTGCGGGGGCCTTCCCACCTCCCGATAGACATCGACGGCATCGCCGGGACTGGAACGCGCTGAGGCCGGCCGCGGATACCCCCTGCAGCCCTCCTGCTGCTGCCGCCGCCGTGCCCGCGAGAGGTGCCGGCCTCAGGAATTCCCAAGGTGCGGGGCAGATTTTGCGGTTACTGTGAGCCATCGGTAAGAGCACATGGGGATGTTTGGGGGAACCGAAATGTTGTCTAGCCGCCTTGATGAGGTGCGTCCGCAGCGCACACGCACCTCGCGGATTCTGGCCTATACGGCCGCGGCATCCGCCTTTGCGTTGACCGGGGCGTTGATTGCGGGCACCGCGGCGCCGGCTGCGCCGGGCGGCTTCTCCTCGCCGTCAGCCAGTCCGTCAGCGAACCCGTCGCCTCATCCGACGCTGCGGACCATCGCCGTCGTCAAGCCGCTGGTCGTCAGCGGGACCGCCCGCTATGACAGCACCATCAAGGCAACTGGAGCGTGGACGCCCGGATCCAACGCGACTTACCAGTGGTACCGGAACTCTGTTGCCATCAAGGGTGCAACCGGCACATCCCTGAGGCTGGGCACGGCTGACATCCGGGCCAAGATCCATGTGGTGGCTGTGGTCAAACTCTCCGGCTACGCCACCCGAACGGACACCTCATCGTCGGTCACGGTGGGTCCGGCACTCTTCACATCCGCGCCTGCCCCGACGATCTCCGGAACGGCGAAGGTGGGGCACAAGCTTACGGTGTCGGCGGGAGCATGGGCGCCGGCTGCGGCAACCCTCGGTTACCAGTGGTACCGCAACGGCCAGGCGGTCAGTGGGGCAACCGCGGTGACTTATACCTTGACGGCGGCGGACAAGGGGGCCGACCTCAAGGCCCGGGTGCGCGCGGCTAAGGGCGGCTACACCACCACGGACAGGCACAGCGCCCCGGTCAAGGTCGCCGCAGGAACCATCAGCGCCACCAAAGCCTTCAAGATCAGCGGTACCGCCCGGTACGGCAGTACGTTGAAGGTCTCGCAAGGCTGGACGCCGGGCGTCAAGATCACCTACCAGTGGTACCGCAACGGAAAGCCGGTAAAGGGTGCCACCAAGTCGTCGTTCGCCTTGTCTGCAAAGGACATCGGCGCCAAAATTACGGTCCGGGCCACCGTCACCAAGCCCGGCTACTCCTCCCGAGCAGTCACCGCCAAGGCTGTCTCCGTGGGTAAAGCGGTGTTCAGCGTGAAAACGGCGCCGAAAATCACGGGCACCAAAAAGGCGGGGGCCATCCTACGGGCCACCACTGGATCGTTCTCGGCGAAGCCGACCTCCTACGGCCACCAGTGGTACCGCAACGGCAAACCAATCAGCGGAGCGAAGAAATCCAGCTACCGGGTGGTCAAGGCCGACCGAGGCCAGAAGATCAGCGTCCGCGTCACCGCGAAGAGGACGTACTACGTCAACAAGACGGCACGCAGCGCGTCCGTGCGGATCGCAGCCCGCTAGGCGCCGAGTGCTCCTGACCTGACAGGCGACGACGGCGGGGCTGCCTTGCCCGGACGTAGGATGGGTCCGGATAAGGAGGCCCATCATGGATCGCCTGCGTATTGCGGCACGGCTGGTGCTGCCGGCCCTCTGGCTGGGCCTGATCATCGGCATTTCGCTGATCGAGGCCCCGCTGAAGTTCCAGGCTCCCGGCATCACCATTCCGCTGGGGCTGGGCATCGGCCGGCTGGTGTTCACGGCGATGAACATTGTGGAGCTGGTGCTGGCCGGGCTGCTGGTGCTGTCCCTGGTGGGGCAGCGCGTGGACCGCAGGTTCTGGGCTCTGGTGGGAGGCGCCGTCGTCGTGCTGTTGGCCAAAGTGATGGTGATCCGGCCGCTGCTCAACCGCCGGACTGACATGGTGCTGGCAGGCACCGACGACGGCGGGTCCGCGCTCCACTATGTGTACATCGCGGCGGACGGCGTCCTGATCATTCTGCTGGTCTTGATGCTGGTCGCCGCAGCACGCCGCTGGGTGCCGACGCCCGCCGGCCGCCCCTGACCGGTTACCACTCGCCCGGGAGCGCGTAGGGCCGGGACCAGAGTGCAATCTGCAGGATCACTGCCTTCAGCCAGGCCTGCATCATGGCATCCACGTCCTGCGCGGAATCACTTCCGCGGGACAGGAAAGGCCGCATGGTGGTGACCACCGGCCCGATCAGTGCGATCAGGTACCGCAGCGGGACCACCTGGGTGGAGCCTACGTGGTCCGTGTCGTTCTTGTGCTCGGGGGTGTGCCGCAAGGCAATCTCGTTCTGGTAGTCCAACCACTCCTGGTCATAGGGCTTGGTGCAGGTGTCCCGGATCCACTGGCCGAACCGCAAACGGACAGCCCCCAGATACTCTGCGATCGGCGGGCCGTCTGGACGGGAGAAATGCTCCACCAGATGGGGCTGGCTCGCGATGAAGCTGTACCAAACATCGAGTATCTCCTCGACCTGGTCGTCGAGGACCGCTCCGGCCCGGCGCAGCATGGCGGCATCCTCCTCACCGAACATGGCGCTGGCCTTGAGCTCGTCAAGTTCGGCCAGTGTGACCGGTGACTGGGCCACCGTGCCGTACTCGTAACCCGGGATGTCGGAACCGCTGGATGCATGGACTGACATGGCAGTGCCTCCGTTGAAGGGGTGAATGCATGGTGCCCGAACCGCCATTGATACTCCCGCCCGGCAGCGGGGTCAACGCCCCGCCGGGCTGCTGGATCCGGACGAACCTAGTTGCCGAAAGCAGGTGGTGCGACCTCGTCCGGCCGGGCTTCTTGCTCCTTTTTGCTGCGCTCGGACGGCACGGTGACGATGATCGAGGCGATGGCGACGACCACCATGAACACGTTGAACAGCAGTCCGACGGCGCCGCCGAAGCGCAGCGCCACGTTGTCTTGGCGGCCGAGGAAGATGCCCCAGGACTGGATGATTTGCGGGTCCACCGCTTGGGCCGCCACGTACAGGGCAGCGGAAATGGCGACGCCGATCGCATTGCCGAGCGAGGACGCCATCTTGTAGATGCCGGAAGCGGCGCCCACTTGGGCATCCGGGACGTTGGACAGCGCCGCATCGGTGGACGGGGTGGCGTAGAAACCCAGGCCCACACCGAAGAGCGTGAATCCGATGACGGTGAGCACGATGTACTCGCCGATGCGCAGGAAGGTGGTGGAGCACAGCAGGATCCCGATTCCGGTGATCATGCTGCCCCACAGCATGGGCTTCTTCGGACCGAACCGCTGCAGCAGCTTCTCACCCACGCGGATGGTGGCCAGGATGGCGATCAGATAGCCGAGCGTCATCAGGCCCGACTGCAGCGAATTTAACCCGGCGGCGACCTGGACCAATCCCAGCGAGACGATCAGGGTGCCCGCGGCGCCGTTGAGCAGGAAGTTGGACAACGTTGCGCCGGTGAAGGTGCCGTTGCTGAACAGCTTCAAGTCCACGAACGCGAAGCTGCGGTGGGTCTCGATCTGCAGGAAGAGCAAGCCGAACACCACGAACGCGGCCACCAGGCTCAGCCCGGTCCAGCTGAACCAGCCGATTGCCGGGCCCTGCGAAATGTAGACGTTGATGGCCACCAGCATGATGATGAAGCACGCCAGGCCGGCCCAATCGAAGTGGCGCTCGCCGGCGTTGGGGTCGACGGGGGCACGCGACTCCGGCGTACCCCTGAGCAGGAACAGGGCCAGCACGGACAGCACAATCGAAATCCAGAAGATGGACCGCCAGCCCAGGAAGGACGAGGCCATCAGCCCGCCGAACAGTGCGCAGAATCCTGAACCGCCCCAGGAGCCGATGGACCAGAACGACAGCGCGCGCTGCCGGTCCTTGCCCTCGTAGTAGCTCTTGATCAAAGCCATGGTGGAGGGCATGATGCATGCCGCGGAAAGTCCCTGGATGGCGCGGCCGCCGAGCAGCATGAAGTCCGTCAGCCCGCCGAGGTTTTCCGGCGTCAGCGCGATCAGCAGCGACCCCAGGATGCTCAGGTAGATGCCGACGAACATGATCTTGGCGCGGCCGATCCGGTCGGCAAGGCCGCCGGCGACCACGATGAAGATCCCGGAGAACAGCGACGTGATCGAGACGGCCAGGTTGGCCAGCGTTTGTTCGACGCCGAGCTGGTCCTTGATGCCGGGGATGACATTGAGCAGTGTCTGGGCGAAGAGCCAGAAGTTGATGACGGCCAGGACGATGCCCAGCAGCCACTTGTCGGTCGGTTTCCAATCGGTCCGGACCGGGACAGATGTTGATGAGGTCATGGGAAACAACCCCTACGGTGCCAAGTACGCCAGCGCGGCAACGACCTGAGTCTGGGTGGCGACCGAGAGTGTCGGGTCGATGGCGGGGGCGAAGAACGGTGAATGGTTCGCCGGAATGTCCTCGGAGACGGTGCCCTTCTCCACGGCTTTCCGGTAGATGTCGGCCGGCACGGAGCCGACCGTCCAGTAGCTGTACGGAACCCCGAACGCGTCCGGAATCCGGCTGAAGTCCTCGGAGGCCGTGACCGGCTCGGCGTGGAAGACCCGGTCGGCACCGAAATGCTCGGTGAACGCGGCAGTGATCTTCTGGGTGGTTTCCGCGTCGTTGCTGGTCAGCGGGAACTGGTCGTAGTACTCGAAGTCAGGGTCGCGGGGCGATCCGGCGGCCGCGCACTCGCCGCGGACAATCCGTTCGATCGAGGCCATGATCCGTTCCCGCAGTGCCACATCGTAGGTGCGCAGGTTCAGCAGCAGCTCCGCACGGTCCGGAATGATGTTCGATTTGGTGCCTGCGTTGGAGGCGCCGACGGTCACCACCGCGAACTCGCCCGGCTTGGTCTCGCGGGACACGATGGTCTGCAGCCGCAGCACAATCGAGGCCGCCAGCACCACCGGGTCCACCGCATTATGTGGCATCGAGCCGTGCGCCCCGCGGCCGTGGACCGTGACTTTCAGGGAGTCGCCGGCCGAGAGGATCGGTCCCGCCGTCGTGCCCACAGTGCCCGCCTCGAACGGCATCACATGCTGGGCGAAGGCGACGTCGGGCTGGGGCAGTTTGTCGGTCAGGCCGTCGGCCACCATCGCCTGCGCACCGGCGGCTACCTCTTCGCCGGGCTGGAAGAGCGCCACGTAGGTGCCGGCCCACCCAGCCCGGTGCGTGGCCATCAGCTTGGCCGCCCCCAGCAAGGAGACCACGTGCAGGTCATGGCCGCAGGCGTGCATCACCCCCGTGGTTTCGGAGGCATAGTCCAGTCCGGTGGCCTCGGCTACCGGCAGCGCATCCGTGTCAGCTCTGGCCAGCACGGTGCGGCCCGGACCGTTCTCCAAGACACCGACGATGCCGGTGCCGCCGATGCGCTGGACCTGGTATCCGAAGCCGGCCAGTTCGCTTTCGATCCGGCCCGCTGTGCGGTGTTCTTCCATGCTGAGCTCGGGGGCCCGGTGCAGTTCTTTGTACAGGTCCCGTTGCCAGTCCAGCCCCTGTTCAAGCGAAGCGAAAACGTCGTCCGGGATGGCCATAGTGCCCTCTTCTCCTCCGCCGGCACGGGAAGCGCGCAGGCACGCGGCTCCCGGAGGCCCGGTTTCCCTTAACGTAGACCCGCGCCTGCCCGCAGACAACGACGCCGGTGCCTCGGTGGGGTGCGAAACCCACTGAGGCACCGGCGTCGTGATGGTGCACGTCAGGCGGCGTAGTACCGCCTGGCCCGTGCAGCCTGGACGGTCAGTTTGGCGCCAGCTGTAGCGCCAGCCGCCTGGTTAGAAGGGGTAGTTGGCGATGTCCGGGCGGACGGTGAGCCATTGGAGTTCGGTGAAGGAGTCCATGTTGGCTTGGTGGCCGCCGATCCGTGAGCCGTTGCCGGAGTTCTTGGTGCCGCCGAACGGGGAGTTGGCTTCGTCGGAGACTGTTTGTTCGTTGATGTGGACCTTGCCGGAGTCCACCCGGTCGGCGACCTGCATGGCCAGTCCGACGTCGCCGAGGATGGAGAGGGAGAGACCGTATTCGTTGGCGTTGGCCAGTTCCACGGCTTCGTCGATGGTGGAGAACTTGATCACCGGGGCGACGGGGCCGAAGATTTCGTCCTTCCACGCGGTGTTGTCCGGGTCGAGGTCGGCGAGCACGGTGGGGGAGTAGAACGGGCCGTCGTTGGTGCCGCCGGCGGCCAGCCGGGCGCCGGCGGCGACCGCGTCCTGCACGATCGAGTCGATGCGCTTGAGCTGGTTCTCGTCGATGATCGGGCCGAGCGCGACGGTGCCGGTCTTCGGGTCGCCGACGGGCAGGTGCTGGGCCTTTTCGGCGAGGGCAGCGACGTAGTCCTCGTAGATGTCTTCGTGCACGATGTGCCGGCCGGTGGTCATGCAGATCTGGCCCTGGTGCATGAACGAGCCGAACGCGGCGGCTGACGCGGCCTTGGCCAGATCGGCGCCGGGGAGGACGATCATGGCGTTGTTGCCGCCCAGTTCCAGATGCGCGCGCTTGAGGTTGCGGGCGGCGGATTCGCCGATCTTGCGGCCGGCGGCGGTGGAGCCGGTGAAGGAGATGACCCGGACCTCGGGGGCTTCGACCACGGCGGCGCCGATGTCCGCGCCTCCGGGCAGCAGGGACAGCAGGCCGGCGGGCAGGCCGGCTTCTTCGAAGATCCGCATCAGGCTCACGCCGCCGCAGACGGCGGTGCGGGGGTCGGGCTTGAGCAGTACCGCGTTGCCCAGCGCCAGGGCCGGGGCGACGGCGCGGATGGAGAGGATCAGCGGGAAGTTGAACGGGGCGATCACGGAGACCACGCCGACCGGGCGGCGGCGGGCGAAGGACCAGCGGTCTTCGTTGGAGGTGAGTACGTCGCCGGCCGGCAGCGAGGGCAGCGCGGCGGCCTCGTAGCATTCGTTGGCGGCGATGTGGGTTTCCAGTCCGGCCTTGGGGCCGATGCCGCCGGATTCGCGCACGATCCAGGACTGGATTTCCTCGGCGTGTTCTTCCCACAGCGCGCCGGCGCGGCGCAGCACCGCGGCGCGTTCTTCGGGCTTGCGGGACGCCCATTCCTTCTGCGCGGCGGCAGCAACGGCCGCGGCCTCGTGCACGTCCTCGACCGAGGCCACACCGTATGTGCCTAGCGTCTCGCCGGTGGCCGGTTCCACCGAGGACGCGGTGCCGGCACCGCCCTCGCGCCAGCCGTTGAGGTAGATCTTGCCCTCCCACAGGGAAGCATCAAGCAGGGACATAGCCCGTCCTTTCAATCATTGGGTAGTTACATTCCGGCCGCGGCGAAGCGGCCAGGGTCTGGGTATTAGCCGGCGACCTTCAGTACGGCCTTGATGGTGCTGCCGGAGGTGGAGTCGCCAACGGCGGTGTCGATCTGGTCGAAGTCGTAGTACTTCACCAGCTTGTCGAACGGGAACCGCCCGGCCTTGTACAGTGCGATCAGGCCGGGGATCAGCTGTGCCGACGTGCTGGAGCCGCCCAGCGTGCCGATGATGCGCTTGCCCCAGAGCGTGCGCAGGTGGTCCACCGAGAACCGCGCCTCGGCGGGCGCCCCGCCGATCAGGATCAGCGTTCCCAGCATGCCCACCGCATCCGCGGCTTCCTCCAGCACCTTGATGTTGCCGGTGCACTCCAGCACGTAGTCGGCCGGACCGCCGCAAATCCGCTGGATTTCTTCCAGTGCGTTGGTCTTGCCGGAGTTGATGGTGTGCGTAGCCCCGAGTTCGCGCGCCAGTTCCAGCCGCGAATCGTGCAGGTCGATGGCGATGATGGTGGCCGCCGGCGTGTTCGTTGCGGCCATGATGGCGGCCAGTCCCACGGCGCCGGCACCGTAGACCACCAGCGACTGGCCCGGTTCGGGCTTGGCGGTGTTGAAGACCGCGCCCGCGCCGGTGGTGATGCCGCAGGCCAGCGGTCCCACCAGCTCCAGCGGGATGTCCTGGTCCACCTTCACCAGCGAGGTTGCCAATGCCAGCGAGTAGTCCGCGAACGAGGACTGCCCGAAGAAGTGGCCGGAAATCTTGCTGCCGTCGGCCCGGGTGTAGCCGGACTTCCCGGCGTCCGGCCCCTTGAACCGCGAACCGCTGACCAGCGCCTCGCCCAGCCGCAGGCAGTAGCGGTGCTCGCCGCGCAGACAGTTCTTGCACTCGCCGCAGTACGGCCAGCCCATGATCACGTGGTCACCGACGGCAACGTTGGTGACGCCGGCGCCAATGGCCTCCACCACGCCGGCGCCTTCATGGCCCAGTACCCCCGGCAACGGCAGCGGCATGTCCCCGGCCTGCGTGATCAGGTCGGTGTGGCAGAGCCCGACGGCGGCCACCTTCACCAGCACTTCGCCCGGCCCGGGCGCATCCAGTTCCAGCTGCTCGCGGACGAACGGGGCGTTTTTCTCCTCGACTACCAGCGCATTGATCTTCATGTCCTGCTCCTAGTCCTCTGGAAGTTTGTTGATACGTCAATCATTAGTCCAACGGACGACGACGGTGCAAACTCTCCGGCGCGGCGCCACCGCGCAGAGTCCATGACTCCCGGGGCGCCGGCCGGACGCCTTCCCTGTCTACCGCAGGTTCGGCGGCAGCGTCCATGGCTGGTTGAGCCGGTAGCCGACGGGGAAGAGCTGGATGCCGGTTTTGTTGGTGACGGTGCCCCAGAGGCCGCGGGGTAGCCAGATGGCTCCGGCCACGCCAATGGCGCCGAGGATGATCATGTACCAGGAGCCGTAGCCGGCGAGCAGTTGCTGGAGTGCGTAGAACACGATGGCGCCGAGTAGCGGGCCTTCGAGGTAGCCGATGCCGCCGATGATCACGATGAAGATCATGTAGGCGGACCACTGGACGGAGAAGATGGCGTTGGGCTGGACGCTGAGCGAGTCGATGATCAAGATGCCGCCGGCGGCGCCGCAGCCGGCAGCGGACACCAGGTAGACCAGGCGTTTGGACCAGGTGACGTCCACGCCGTTGGCGCGGGCTGCGGTTTCGTCGTCGCGCACCGCGGTCAGTGCCAGCCCGGTGCGGCCGCGCATCAGCAGGTAGCAGCCCAGGATGGTCAGCGCGGCCAGGGCCAGCGCGGCCCAGTAGGTCAGCGCGCCGCGCAGCACCGGGTCCATCCCGTTCAGGCCGGGCAGGGACATGCCGCTTGGCCCGCCGAGGCTGTCGAAGCGGATGATGATCAGCCGGTAGACCTCGGCGATGACCCAGGTGCCGACGGCGAAGTAGTCGCCGCGCAGGCGGAAGGCCAGCCAGGAGGTGGGGATGGCGAACACCGAGCAGGTCAGCGCTGCCAGGGGCAATGCCACGAACGGGTTGATGCCCATGTTGGCGAACGCCAGGACGGTGTAGGCGCCCACGCCGACGAAGGCCTGCTGGCCCACCGAGACCATGCCGCCGAAGCCGGCGAGCAGGTTCCACATGCTGGCCATGATCAGCAGCACGAAGAAGGTGACCATGGAGCTGGTGGTGCCGGCGAACGCGATGTAGGGCAGCGCGGCGAGGACGATGACGGCCAGCGCCAGCACACCGGCACTGGCTTTGGAAGCGCGTCCGGCGCGGGTGACCAGGGCGCCTGGAAGTGGCGGGGCGGCAGAGGCGGCGACCGGCGTCGTCGTACCTTCGGTGGTTGGCGGGGTGGTGCGTGCCATGGTCACACCGTCCTTTGCGGGATCAGGCCCTGGGGGCGGAAGGCGAGCACGGCCAGGAAGACCAGGTGCCCGGCCAGGATGGTGAAGGACGGGTCCAGGTGGGCGGCGAAGGCCTGGGTCAGGCCGAGGACGACGCCGCCGGCCAGGGTGCCCCAGAGCGAGCCGAGGCCGCCGATGACCACTGCCTCGAACGCGAAGATCAGCTGGGTGGGTCCGATCGACGGATCGAAGGAGGACCGTGCACCGGACATGATGCCGGCCAGCGCCACGGTGCCGAACGCGATGGCGGTGGCGATCGCGTACAGGTGTTTGGAGTTGGCGCCCACCAGCGAGGCGGTGTCGGCGTCGTCGGAGACCGCGCGCATCATCTTCCCCGTCCGGGTGCGGGAGAGGAAGAGTTGCACGCCCACGATCACCACGACGGCCAGGATCAGTGTCAGCAGGCCCAGGTAGGAGATGGAGAGCTGGTTATTGAGGTGGAAGGCGCCGGTATTCAGCACGCCCATGTCAATGGTGCGTGTGTCGGCGGAGAAGCCTTCCAGCAGCCCGTTCTGGATGACGATGGACAGCCCGAACGTCACCAGCAGGGCGGAGAGCGGGCCGGCCTTGAGGCTGCGGCTGAACAGGCTGCGGTGGATGCCGTAGCCGATCACGGCGAAGAGGGGCAGGGTGACCAGCACGACCAGCCAGAGCGGGAACATGGTGCCGCCGAGCAGCACCAGGACCAGGTAGCCGGCGATCACGGCCAGGTCGCCGTGGGCCAGGTTCACCATGCGCATCACGCCGAACATGATGGACAGGCCGGCGGCGAACAGGGCGTAGAGGCCGCCGAGCATCAGCCCCTGCACCAGGGTATTGAGCAGATCCATGGGGTAGTCAGTTTCCTTCCGGGCCGCCGCCGGCATGGGCCAGGCCGAAGTAGGCCTGTTCCACTTGGGCGGGGGTCAGATCTTGCGGGCTGCCGGTGAGTACGGTGCGGCCCTCGAGCAGGCAATGCACCAGGTCCGCGGCGGCCAGGGCCTGTGAGACGTCCTGTTCGACCAGCAGCACGGCGGTGCCGCGCTCGACGATCCGCGGCAGCAGCGCGTACATCTGCTTGACCACGGCCGGGGCCAGGCCGAGGGAAAGTTCGTCGATCAGCAGCACCTTGGGGTTGGCCACCAGGGCCCGGCCGATGGCGACCGCCTGCTGCTGGCCGCCGGAGAGCGAGGCGGAGTTTTGCCGGGCGCGTTCGCGCATCCACGGGAACAGCTCCATCACCGCGTCCACGTTCCACGGACCGCTGCCGGCCCGATAGGTGCCGGTCTCCAGGTTCTCTTGCACGGACAGCGATTTGAACAGCCGGCGGCCCTCGGGCACCAGCGAGATGCCCTGGGCCACCCTGCGGTGGGCGGGCAGCCGCGTGATGTCTTGGCCGCCCAGCCGAATGGTGCCGGCGGTGGGCAGGTGCGAGCCGGCGATGGCCCGCATCAGGGTGGATTTGCCGGCTCCGTTGGCGCCGATCACCGCCACCGTGGCACCGGGTTCCACGGACAGGCTGAAGCCGCGGACGGCGTGCAGCTGGCCGTGGTGGACGTCCAGGTTTTCAACTTCCAGCAGCGTCACGCTGCCCCCTCTTCTGTTTCAGGGCCGCCGAAGTACAGCTCCAGCACCTGCGGATCGGCCAGCACGGTGGCCGGGTCGCCGTCGGCAATGAAACGGCCGCCGGCCAGGCAGAGCAGCCGGTCCACCGACTTCACCAGGGCGTGGACCACGTGTTCGATCCAGACCACAGCCACACCGCGGGCCTTGACCTGGCCGATCAGCTCGACCAGTTCGAGCACTTCGGGCTCGGTCAGTCCGCCGGCGACTTCGTCCAGCAGCAGCAGCTTGGGTCCGGTGGCCAGGCCGCGGGCCACCTCCAGGCGCTTGCGCTGCAGCAGTGACAACGAGCCGGCACGCTGGTTAGCCGCGGCCGCCAGGCCGCATTCGGCCAGAACGTCGGCGGCCTGCTGTTGGGCAGCACGGCCGTGCAGGCCCGAGCCCTGGGCGGCGGAGACGAGGACGTTTTCGAACACGGTCATTCCCTCGAAGGGCCGCGGCACCTGGTAGGTGCGGCCGATGCCGGCCCGGCAGCGCTGGTGCGCGGGACGTGCGGTGACATCCTCGCCGTCGAAAGTGACCCGGCCGGCGTCGGGCTTCAGATCTCCGGAAACCATCGCGAACAGCGATGACTTGCCGGCACCATTGGGGCCGACGATGCCGACGGCTTCGCCTTCCCCAACGGTGAGGTCAAGCGCTTCGGCCACCACTACCTGGCCGAAGCGCTTGTCCAGTCCGGACAGTTGGAGCAAAGGACTCACGCGTTGGTCGCCTCGAGATCGCCGCCCACCGGAACGTCCGGGTTGGGGGTGTTGTCCACGATGGTGATGTCCCAGTCGAACTTGGTGCCCTTGCGCCACTGGCCGCCCACCGGGTGCTGGACGGCGATGCCCGGCTCCGGTCCCTTGGTGAAGTCCAGCGGGCCGGACATGCCTACGGTGTTCATGTTGCGCAGCTTGTCCGCCACGTCGTCGCGGTCCTTCGGGTCGCTGGCCTGCTTGAAGCCTTCGACCGCCAGCTCGAACAGCGAGTAGACCGAGCCCAGGGCCTGGGTCCACTGGTTGCCGGTCTCCTCGGCGAAGCCGTCGGCCAGCTGCTGCGCGGTGGTACCGTCCAGCGAGGACTTGTACGGGTGGTACGGGCTCCACCAGATGTCGGTGGCGATGTTGTTGGACAGCTTGCCCAGCGCCTCGGCCTCGGACGGGAACAGCATCACCTTGGCGACGGTGGCCAGCTTCGGCCGGTAGTCCTGCTGCGCGGCCTGCTTCCAGAAGGTCTGGAAGTCCGGCGGGATCGGGGTGCAGGTGAACAGCTCCGCGTTCTCGGCCTTGAACTTGGCAATCTGCGAGCTGTAGTCGCTGGCGCCGTTCTGGAAGGCGCCGCCGTCGATCATCTTGAAGCCCTGGGCCTCGGCCAGCGGGGTCAGGCCCTTGCGGAAGGCGTTGGCGTCGGTGTCGTCCGGCCACAGCGCCGCGACGTTCTGGTTCGCCACGTCCATGCGCTTCCACATCGGGGTGAAGCAGTCGGCGAATTCCTGCATGCCGAAGAAGAACAGGGTGGTGTACTTGAAGCCCTCGCCGGAGACGCCGCTGCGGCCGTGGAACCACGCCTCCCACGGCGCGATCGTGGTGATGTTCGGGACGCCGGAGGCTTCACACTGGTCGGCGACCGGGTTGGTGGTGTCCGGGGTGCCGGAGCCGACGACGATGTCCACCTGGTCCTGGGTGATCAGTTCCTTGGTGACGGCGGTGGCGCGGGTGGAGTTGGACTGGGTGTCCTTGACGACGATTTCGATCTGCCGGGTGGAGCCGCCGGCGGTGAACCCCTTGGCCAGCGCCTGCTGGACCTGCTTGACCACGTAGTTGTCCGCGCTGGCGAAGCTGGCCAGCGGGCCGGTCTGCGGGCTGACGAAACCGATCTTGAGCACGTCGCTGGTGCCGCTCGCCGAGCCCTTGAGGCCACCGCAGGCCGTGAGCGTGGAGGCGCCGCCGATCGCGGCGGCGCTCAGGCCCAGGACCTTGAGCAGCTGGCGGCGGTCCATGCCGCCGACGATCGTTTTGGACATACGTGTCTCCTTTGACGCACAAAAAAGTGAACGGGGATGAGCGCCGGACACGAACCCGGCGTAACCGTCGAATGAACAAAGAACATTGCTGAATGAACACTGACCACACCAAGATATGGTGCACATCACCGTAGGTCAAATGGTCTGCATCACATTCGCGTCACGATGCGGGAAGGCCCTGGGTGGCGCCGTAGGACCGTCCTGTATCCGGCGGGCCGGCGTCCGGGCGTGACCGCGGGGCGGCGTGGTCGTCGGAGAACCGGTGATCGGCGTGGCCGTCGGGCTGGCGTGGTCGTCGGGCGGCCGGTGTCCGGTGTGGTTGTCACCGTTCCGCGGGCAGGATGCGCCACATTGTCGCCCACTGGTAAGCAAAGCTGGCGCTGCTTCGGTCAGCTGGTCCATATCACTGCGGAGCTACAGCGCCAGCAAGAGGAAAGCTGGCCCTTCCAGGGTGAATGTGGCGCCCACTGTACAAGCGGGGAGTATCTCGCGACGAGCGGCCCCCGCTAGCGGGAAATCAGCCGTTCTCTGGGGCCGGAACTTCTTTCAGGGCCGTGGTCCGCGGGAAGGTGTGCACGATCCACAACGTGCAGTCGCCGCCCTCGGCCTGCCAGCGGTGCGACTGGTCCGCAAGGTAGGTGACGTACGTGCCGGCGTGGACCAGCACTTCCTGCCCGAGCGGTCCCAAGCGGATGGAGCCGGTCCGGATGAACACATGCTCGCGTGTGCCCGGGCCGTGGGAGACGGAGAGCTGGACTTTCCCGTGGTGGAACGTCTTGGCGTGGATTTCCACCGTTCCGGCGCCGACCAGTTGGCGGCGCAGCACATGGCCGACGGCGGCTTCATCGGTGATTTCCTCGCCCTCGCCATCCAGCATGATTTCGACGGCGGGGGCCTGCGGCGGCGACAGCAGTTCCGTGACGTGGATGTCGAACGTCTGCGCGATCGCCTGCAGCGTCTCGATGTTTGCGTTCGTTTGGCCCCGCTCCACCTTGAACAGGGTCCCCTTGGCCACGCCTGACTTTTCGCCCAGCTGGGACAGCGACATCCCATGGACATCGCGCAGCCGGCGGACGTTGGCAGCCAGATGCTCCAAAAGCTCACTCATGGAAACATTCTGCACTACGCATGGAAGCTGTACATTCGGAGCGTGAGCCTGTGGAGGGGTGAGGCGAAGGACTGGTGGGACTGGCTGTTCATCGCCGGGGTCATCCTCAAGGGACTGGACGGTGCTGTCGAAATCATCGGCGGATTGCTGCTGCTGGTGGCCGATCCAGCGCAGATCCACGGTCTGGTCCTGCGGCTGACCCAGCCCGAACTCGCTGAGGACCCGCAGGACTTCATCGCCACGCATTTGCTGCACGCATCGGGCACCTTGACCGGCAGCGCCGTGGCGTATGCGGCCGTCTACCTACTGGTGCACGGGGCCGTGAAGGTCGTGCTGGTGACGGCTGTACTGATGAACAAGCTCTGGGCCTATCCGTGGATGATCGCTGTCCTGTTGGTTTTTATTGGCTACCAGATCTACCAGTTCGCGGTCTCGCCCACGCCGGGTTTGGTGGCCCTGACCGTCTTTGACGCACTGGTGGTGGTGCTGACCTGGCACGAATACCGCCGGCAGCGGGAACGCCAAGCCGCCTGACCGCGGGCCGCGCGATCACCAAATCGTCCCGCAAGCCACGCGACCGCCAGATCTTCCGATCGCCAACAGCCGCGCGGGCGGTTCCGAACCTACAGCACGTGAGAGGCAATGAGTTGCGACAGCGATCGGATGTCTACGCTGCCCTTGAACTCAAGCCGCACTTTGCCCAACCCGCTGAACCACAGATCAAGTTCCGTATCCAGGTCGAAAGTGCCCGCGGTTTCCACTGAGAACGATTGAATCTTGGAGTACGGCAGTGAGGTGTAGTCGCGTTTCTTGCCGGTCATGCCTTGGGCATTCACCGCGATCAGGCGTTTGTCGGTGAAGACAACATAGTCGCGGATGCCCTTGAAGGTGGCCAGGATGTTTTCCCCGTGGATGAAAATCTGGGTGACGTCCCGGGCCACCTCGCCGGGATCGCAGGGGCCGAGTTTGACGAAGGAGGCGTTGTTGAAATCGATCATGCCGCAACGGTAATGGTTCGCACTGACAACCCGCTGTAACCGGCCGCCGTGGCGCCTGCCGGTTACGCAGTGGTGCCGATTTCCTGTTCCATGTCCGCGGTGCTCAGCACCCGGCCGAAGAAGGTCCCGATCGCGTCCAAGCTGGCGTTTTGGGCAGCTTCGGAGCGGCCTCCGGTGGCGTCCGAAAGGAACGCGACTTTGTAGTCGTTCATGTAGGCGCTTCGGGCCGTGGACTCGCAGCACACCTCGGTCAGCGTGCCGGCAATGATCACCGTGTCCACGGTGTTGAGCCCTCGGATGGTGGCCAGCACGCTTTTCAGCGGGGTGTTGTGGAACGCGTCATACCGGTGCTTGTCCAGCACGTAGTCGTCGGCTTCGGGTTTGAGCTCCTCGACGACTTCCACGCCGTTGGTTCCGCGGCGCATGCCGACGGTCTGCAGCCGCTGGTTGTAGGTGGTCTCCAGCGGCGACACATCAAACGAGTCGAGCAGCACGTGCCGGGTGTAGATCACCGGGATGCCGGCCTGCCGGCAGGCCGCGACGGCGGTCACCATCTCGGGCAGCCGCTTGCGTGCCATCGGCACCTCCATCGGCGCGCCTTCCAGCACAAAGTCGTTCTGCATATCGATCATCAACAGTGCGGACCTGGCCGCATCAATGCTCCACATGGTTCCCCCTGGCGAGGTTCTGGCCGGCGCGCGGCAGCTGACTGGACTTGAGACCTAGGTTACATGGCCCGCACCCTGCCGCGGGCGGCAGAGGCTACGCCTGCTCGCCCAACTCCCGCTGCGCGGCGGCAGCAGCTTTCCGCGTCCGGTCAGCGGTCCTGGCCGCAGACACCAGGTCTTCCTCGGCCGCTTCGATCGTGCGGTCGGTGGCGGCAATCTCGCGCGTCAGCTCCTCGATGCGCTTTTTCAGTTCACTTAGCTCGTCGGAGAGTGCATCGCGGCGGTTCTGCAACTGGTCCAGCTTGTCCAAGACCTTCTGTTCTTTGGCCTCGGCATCGTCTTTTCGGCGCTCGGCTTTCTCCACCTCGGCCCGCGCCAACCGGCGGCGCCGCTCCGCCTCCTCGGCTTCCTGCTTCGCGGCCCGGTCGGCCTTGGCGGCCCGGCGTTCGGCCAGCTCGTCCCGCGCCGGAGCCTTGGCGCTGCGGCGGGGCGGGGCAGCGGACACCGGCGCGGGTGATCCAACGGCTTCCGGCACGGCGACGATACCGTCCAAGTCCACCGGGTCCAGCCCGGTGGAAGCGAATGATGTGGTGAGCAGTCCGCTGGCCAGCGCAGCACCCGCCGCAGGGTCGGACATGGCGGCACGCAGCGTCTGCTCCACTTCGGTGACGACGGCCGGGCCGACTGAATGGCCCAGTTCGTCGGCCAACTGCCGTCCGCTCGACGCCATGGCGGACAGAAGCCCGCGGCGCTGGTCGCCCAGCGCCCGCATCTGGCTGGGGTCCAGTTCCTGCTGCGCCTGGCTCATCGCCGCCCCCAGCTCGATGACCCCGTCGATCTCATCGCGGCGGTGGACTGCCATCATGTTGAGCAGCCAAGCCGCTGCCGTGGGTTTCGACAGGCCGCGCAACCGTGCTGCCAGAGCCTTGTCCCCGGCCTGCGCGGCTTCCTTGGCCTTGGCGTTGCGGGCCGCGGTGAACTCACCCGGCAGCAGCGCATACAGCTCCCGGGCCGCGCTCTCCAAATCCATGCGCCCTAGCCTAATCGGCCCTGTTCCCGGTGCCTCTCAGGCACGGCGCAGCCGCCTACCGGGACTTTCGAGTCTCCCTGTTGTTGGCCTTGCGCAGCGCCTCGACCAACTGGGACTTGTCCATTTTCGACCGGCCGGGCACGTCGAGCTTTTTCGCCAGGTCGTAAAGGTGTTCCTTGGAAGCGTTCGCGTCCACCCCACCCTTGGTCTGCCGCGAGGTGTTCTTGCCGCCCTTGGCCTGCTGGTCCGAGGGGCCGTACTTCTCCTTCGGCTCCCAGTGGTCGCCGACTTTTTCGTGGGAATGCTTGAGTGCACTGTAGGCAACGCGGTGGGCGCGTTCCTCGTCGCCGTACGTTTCGGCGGCCGAGTCATGGGCCTCCGCGAAAGTCTCCTGCGCCTTCTTGCCTGAACGCTGCAGTGTGCTGGGCAGTTCGCTTTGCTTCGGCTTGCCGCTCTTGGTCGTCTTGGGCATCCGGGCCACGTCCCTTCACCAGAGATTGTTTCCGTTTCCATCTCCAACGTGGCACAGTTCCCCGGCCCTGCCAAGGGACAAACCGGGCTTGTGGAGGGGAAGAAGGGCCGGGGGACCGCATCCCGCCACGGCACAATGTAAGGGTGACCCAGCCAGCCTCCCGCACCACTCAACCTCCGCGTGGCCACTATCGTCCGTTCGATCTGGCGGTCATCGGCGCGGGTCTGGTTTTCGCCGAGTCGCTGGACGGTTTGGCCGCGGCGTTGACGGTGGCGCCCGACGAGGCGACCCCCGGCGCTGCCGCAACCGGACCCTTCGCAGGCGGCACCGCCGTCGTGCAGGCTCCGCCGGGCACGGGCAAGACCACGTTGGTGCCGCCGCTGGTGGCGAACCTGGCCGCCGGGGCTGCGCTGAGCCGCCAGCCAAGCGTGGTGGTGACCCAGCCGCGCCGGGTCGCGGCCCGTTCGGCGGCGCGGCGGCTGGCGTTCCTCGACGGCAGCACGCTGGGCGGCCGCGTCGGCTACACGGTCCGCGGCGAGCGTCGGGCCGGTGCTCAGACCCTGGTCGAGTTCGTCACGCCGGGGATCCTGCTGCGCCGGCTGCTCGCCGACCCCGGCCTGGAGGGCACGGACGCGGTGATCCTGGACGAAGTGCACGAGCGCGGGCTGGAAACCGACCTGCTGCTGGGCATGCTCGGCGAGGTGCGCCAGCTGCGTGCGGACCTCACATTGGTGGCGATGTCCGCCACCCTGGATGCTCCGCGGTTCGCCTCCCTGATCGGAGCGCCCGACGGCGTTGGGCCGGCTCCGGTGGTCGACTGCCCTTCCGCCCTGCATCCCTTGGAGGTGCGGTGGGCGCCGGCGGCTGGACCGCGGCTGGATGAGCGGGGCGTTACCCGAGGTTTCCTGGACCACGTCGCCGCCACTGCGGTTGCCGCCCACGCCACGGCGATCGGCGGCGATCCTGCCATTGATGCCCTGGTGTTCGTTCCCGGAGCGTGGGAAGTGCAGCAGGTCGCGGCATTGATCCGGGACAAGGTTCGGAGCGCAGGCGGCAGCCCCGGCCTCGAGCGGGCCGGAGGCCGGAACACCGAGGTGCTGGAACTGCACGGTCAGGTCGACGCCGCCACGCAGGATCGCGCCGTCTCCGGCCGGGAACCCGGCGGAGTTCCGCGCATCATCGTTTCCACCTCGCTGGCCGAGTCCTCGCTCACCGTGCCCGGAGTGCGGCTGGTGATTGACTCCGGTCTGTCGCGCGAGCCGCGCCGTGATGCCGCCCGCGGCATGTCCGGCCTGGTCACCGTCTCGGCTTCGCGGGCCTCAGCCGACCAGCGCGCCGGCCGCGCTGCCCGCCAAGGACCGGGCACTGTGGTGCGCTGCTATGACCAAAAGACGTTCGGTGCCGCCCCGGCACACCCCACGCCGGAGATTGCCGTCGCGGATCTCACCGCGGCCGCTTTGGTGCTGGCGTGCTGGGGTGCTCTCGGCGGCGAGGGGCTGCAGCTTCCGGATGCACCGCCGGCCGCGGCCATGGGCGATGCCCTGCGAACCCTGCACGATCTAGGCGCCATCGACGACGACGGCCGCGCTACCGAATTGGGGCGGGTCTTGTCCCGGGTTCCAGCCGACCCGCGGCTAGGTCGGGCGCTGCTGGACGGCGCGGCCGTCGCGGGGCCGCAGTTCGCCGCGGACGTCGTTGCGCTGGTGGCCGGGGACCAACGCGCCCCCGGCGCCGACCTGGCCAAACTGCTGGCCTCCCTCCGCGCGGCTGGCCGGGGCGATCCGGCAGCCCGGCGCTGGCGCGAGGAGGCGCGGCGGTTGGCGGAGATCGCACGGCAGGAGGGCGCCGCCGTCGTGCCATCCCGCAGCGGTGCACCGCTGGGCGCGGCGGAAACAGCGGAAACAACGGGACAGATTCTGGCACTGGCCTTCCCGGAACGGGTTGCCCGCCGCGTCAACGGCGCTACCGGCCAGACCTATCTGCTGGCGTCCGGAACGCGCGCCGGTCTGCCGGCGGGCAGTCCGCTGGCGGGCCACGAGTGGCTGGCCGTGGCCGAGGTGTCCAGGGCGCAGGGCCGCGATGCCGCCGGAACCGGGGCGGTGATCCGTTCAGCGGCCCCGCTGGACGCGGACACGGCGGAAGCCGCCGCGGGAACGCTGCTGACCGACCGGGTGGAAGCGCGTTTCGAGGCCGGGCGGGTGGCGGCGCGCCGCGAGCGCCGGCTGGGGGCGATTGTGCTCTCCTCGACGCCGGTCAAACCGTCGCCCGCCGACGGACGGGAAGCGGTGGCACGTGCACTGGAGACTGGCGGGCTGGGCACTATCGGCTGGTCCGAACCGGCCGAGGCATTGCGCCGCCGCCTGGCCCTGCTGCACCGGGAGTTGGGGGAGCCCTGGCCTGATGTCGCCGAACGCGCGTTGCTGGCCCGGCTCTCCGACTGGTTGTCGCCGGAACTGGAGGCGCTGGCCGGCGGCAAGCCCGCCGCGGCTGTGGACCTGGCCGAGCCGCTGCGCCGGCTGCTGCCCTGGCCCGACGCTGCCCGGTTCGATGAGCTGGCACCCGAGCGCCTCCAGGTGCCTAGCGGGTCGCGGGTGTGGATCGATTACCCGGCCCCGGAGGACAGCGGGCGCCCGGTGGTGGCGGTCAAACTGCAGGAATGCTTCGGCTGGGCCGAGACGCCGCGGCTGGTGGACGGGCGGGTGCCGGTGCTGTTCCATCTGCTCTCGCCCGCCGGCCGGCCGCTGGCCGTCACCGACGACCTGGCGTCCTTCTGGTCCGGCCCGTACGCGCAGGTGCGCGCGGAAATGCGCGGCCGGTATCCGAAGCATCCGTGGCCGGAGGACCCGTGGACCGCGCCGGCCACCGCCCGGACTAAGAACCGGATGTAGCCCGGGTCGAGGGAGCAGCGCCCGCCGAGATACCTGCGGCGAGTCGCGCGGTCACCGCCTGAGCTGGCGTGAGATCAGCAGCCGCTGGATTTGGTTGGTGCCTTCGAAGATCTGCATCACCTTCGCCTCGCGCATGTACCGCTCGGCCGGGAAATCCCGGGTGTAGCCGGCGCCGCCCAGTACCTGAACGGCATTGGTGGTCACGCTCATCGCGTTGTCGGTCGCCACCAGTTTGGCGATCGAGGCCTCCCGGCCGTATGGCAGGCCGGCGTCCTTTAACCGGGCGGCGGACAGGTACATGGCGCGCGCGGTTTCGGTTTCCACGGCCATGTCGGCGAGCAGGAAGGCCAGTCCCTCGTGCTCGATCAGCCGCTTGCCGAAGGCTTCCCGCTCGTTGGCGTAGGACGCGGCCAAATCCAGCGCGGCCTGTGCCAGCCCGGTGGCGACGGCGGCGATGCCCAGCCGGCCGGAATCAAGCGCGGCGTAGGCGATGGCCAGGCCTTGGCCATCCTCGCCGATCATCCGGTCGGCGGCAACGTGCACGTCGTCGAAATGCATGGTGGCCGTGGTGGAACCGGTCAGTCCCATCTTGTGCTCCGGTGGCGCCGCGCTCAGCCCTGCCGCATCCGCCGGCACCAGGAAACACGAGACCCCGCGCCGCGGATCGTCGGAGGTCCTGGCCATGACCGTATAGAAGTCGGCCTGGCCGGCATGCGTGGTCCAGGCTTTCGCGCCGCGGATCAGATAGCCGTCGCCGTGCCGCACGGCCTTGGTCCGCATGGCCGCCGGATCCGATCCGGCGTGTGCTTCGGAAAGGCAGTAGGCGCCCAGGGTTTCGCCGGAGAGCATGTCCGGCAGCCAGGTCTTGCGCTGCGCGTCGCTGCCGAAGTGCACCAGCGGGAAGCAGGAGAGGGCGTGCACGCTGACGCCCACGGCCACGCTGCTCCAGGCAGCCCCGAGTTCCTCGAGGACCTGCAGGTAGACCTCGGCCGGCTGGCTGCCCCCGCCGAACTCCTCGGGATACGGCAGGCTGAGCAGCCCGGTTTCCCCGAGCGTCCGAAAGACCTCGCGCGGAAACCGTTCGGCTTCTTCGGCCGCCGACGCCTGCGGCATCAATTCGCGGGCAGCGATGCCACGCACCAGCTCCAGCAGGTCCTGCGCTTCCTCCGTTGGCAACAACCGCTGCACAACCATCGTCACTCACCCCTCCGGCTGCCGGCCTGGGTGTGGGCCGGCTTGAGGATTTCCACAGTGCAGGCGGGTTCGCCGCCGCGCCGCGGAGCATCCGTATGTGATTGCGTGCGTCAACTACAACACGGGGGCAGGGCGGGTACAAGCACGTGTGGATCACGATGTCGGCCGTGGCGCAAGGTCCGCTGAGCGCCGTCCGGAGGATCGGGTGCGGAGGTCCGGGTGCTGTGACCAGTGACCCCGGCGCCCGGCGGGCGTAGTCTGGGACGAAGCCCTTCAGCATCGGAAGGTGGTATGCCGTGGCCCGGACCTGGAAGCGGTGGCTGCCCGCCGCCGTCGTGCCTGCGGTGATTGCCGGCGGAGCGCTGACCGCTTCGCTGCAAGCCAACGCCGCCGCCGATCTGCCGGACAAAACACCGCAGCAGCTGCTGGAAATGGCGGCCGGCAGCGACGTCCATGAGCTGACCGGGACGCTGGAACAGCAATCCGCGCTGGGACTTCCAGAGCTGCCAAAGGATCTGCCGGCGGAAGAGGGCGGGCAACTGGCCACCGCGCTGGAGATGCTCACCGGCACCCACACCGCCAGGGTTTACCGGGGCGGACCGGACCGGACCCGGCTGCAGGTTTTCGACCGCTTTGCCGAGCGCGACGTGATCCGCAACGGTCTGGAGGGGTGGGTCTACAACTCCAAGCAGAACGAGGCTGTCCACCTGACCCTGCCGCCGGTAACCGACGGCGGGGACACGTCCGAAGACGGGGGTGCCGCGCAGACCGAGGCGTACTCTCCGGAACAGCTCGTCGACCAGTTGCTGGAGAGCATGACTTCCGAAACCAAGTTGTCCGTCGGCGACGACACGTCGGTCGCGGGCCGCAGCGCGTACCAGTTGGTGGTGGAACCGAACAGCGCTCAAACGCTGGTGGGGTCCATGGTGCTGGCCATCGATGCCGAGACGGGACTGCCGCTCAACGTCCAGGTGCAGGCCCGCGGACAGCAGGAGCCGGCGTTCCAGCTGGGCTACACCAAGCTGAGTCTTGGTGCGCCGGACCCCGGGCTGTTCGAATTCACTCCGCCCGCCGGCGCCACGGTGACCGAGCACGCCGTGCCGCGGCACGGCTCGGACGCGGAGAAGCACCACGGCAAGAACGACGGCGGTGCGGACCCGGGGGGTCAGGTCACCAGACATGGCTCCGGCTGGGAGACGGTGACGGAAGTCCCCGCGGCGGCCCTTCCGGACGGCTGGGCGGATTCTCCGCTGCTGGCCCAGGCGACGGAGGTTGTGGACGGCGGCCGGCTGATCTCCACCGCGCTGCTCAACGTGTACCTGACCGATGACGGACGCGTCTTCACCGGCTCCGTCCCGTTGGAGCAGTTGCAGGCAGCCGCGGAGGGCCGGTGAACGGCAGCGGCACCTCTGCCGCCCTGGCCATCGAAACCTCCGGACTGACCAAACGCTTCGGCCGGCAAACCGCCGTCGATTCCCTTAATCTGGCCGTTCCGCACGGATCGGTCTTCGGCTTCCTGGGCCCGAACGGCTCCGGGAAAACCACCACCATCCGGGTGATGCTCGGACTGGCAGGCGCCACCAGCGGCAGTGTTCGGATCTTCGGGCAGGAGATGCCCGCGCACCTTCGGAGCGTGCTGCCGCGGGTCGGGGCGCTGATCGAAGGCCCGGCCTTCTATCCTTTCCTCTCCGGCGCCGCCAACCTGCGCCGGCTGGACACGGCAGACCGGCATGCCCCGGCAGCAACCCGCCGCCGCCGGATCGCCGAGGCACTTGAACGGGTCGGGCTGTCGCATGCGGCGAACAAGAAGGTCCGGGCGTATTCGCTGGGCATGAAGCAGCGGCTGGGCATCGCGAACGCGTTGCTGATGCCGCGCCAACTGCTGGTGCTGGACGAACCGACCAACGGACTGGATCCGCAGGGCACCCGCGAGGTCCGCAGCCTGGTGCGCTCGCTGGCCGGCGAAGGCACCACGGTGTTCGTCTCCAGCCACCTGCTCTCCGAGGTGGAACAGATCTGCAGCCACGCCGCCGTGATGCGCGCCGGCCAGCTGGTGGCCCAAGGAACCCTGGACGAACTGCGCCGCGTGGGCCTGACCCACCTGAACATCCAGACCCCGGACGCCAACGCCGCCCGGGCTGTGCTGCGCCGGCTCGGCCTGGAACCGGACGGCACGGCGGCAGCACTCGACGGGCAGGTCAGCACGCCGATGAACCGACCCGACCTGCTGCCGGAGAACATCGCCGCCGCGCTGGTGGCCGACGGCGTGCGGATCCGCGGCTTCGTGGTGGAGGCGGGCAGCCTGGAGGACCGGTACGTGGAACTGACGGGGGAGGGGTTCGACGTTGTCCAATGACGCGCAGCCCGTTTCGCCGCAGTCTGTTCCTGCGCTGCCCGTTCCTGCGCTGCCCGTTCCTGCGCAGCCCGTTCCTGCGCAGCCCGTTTCCTCGGCGGCGGCTCGGCAGAGTTCCGAACCTGGGGGCGGACCCGTGGACCGTTCCGTGCTCCATTCTGGTGCCGGGCCTAACACGACTGCCGGTTCTGAGCCGGCCGGATCTGCCCGACTGGAACAGCCGTCCGCCCCGGAGAACCGCCGGGCGTCGGCGGGCTGGGCACTCTTCGGCTCCGAACTCAGCGTGCTCTTCCGGCGCCTGCGGACCTGGGCCATGCTGCTGGCCCTGGCCGCGGTTCCGGTGCTGATTGCCGTGGTGGTCCGGCTGGCCGCCGACGAAGGAGGGCCCGGCGGAGGCCCGCCGTTCCTGAACCAGATCACCCAGAACGGCCTGTTCGTTGCGCTAACCGGTCTGGTGGTCTCCATTCCGCTGTTCCTGCCGCTGACCATCAGCGTGGTGGCCGGCGACACCATCGCCGGCGAGGCAGGCCACGGCACGCTGCGCTACCTGCTCACCGCCCCGGCCGGCCGGCTGCGGCTACTGGCGGTCAAGTACGGGGCGGCCGTCGTCTTCTGCATCGCGGCGGCGCTCACCATCGTGGTGACCGGCGCGCTCATCGGCACCATCCTCTTCGGCACCGGACCGGTGACCCTGCTCTCCGGCGACACCATCGGCGTCGGCGACTCCCTGGTCCGGCTACTGCTGGTGGCCGTCTATGTCGCGTTGTCCCTGGCCGGGCTGGCCGCGATCGGGCTGTTCATCTCCACCCTCACCGAGGTTCCGGTCGGGGCCATGGCGACGACGGCGGTGCTCGCCGTCGTTACCCAGATCGTTGGCGCCCTGCCGCAGCTCGACTGGCTGCACCCCTGGCTGTTCACCTACCACTGGCTCGACTTCGCCGACCTGCTCCGCCAGCCCATCTCCTGGGATGCCTTCGGCGCCAACGCCCTCCTGCAGGGCGGCTACATCGCCGTCTTCTGCGCCCTCGCCTACAGCCGCTTCAGCACCAAGGACGTGCTGTCCTAGTCATTCACGGGAGTCCTGCGGCTTGCGCGCCGCTGCGGTCGTTGACCGCGCTTGTAGGATGACGGGAATTCACCTGCGACGAATACCCCGGGACGGACTGACATGGCCACTTTTACGGAACTCCACCACGCTGGTGCGCCGCTGCTGCTGCCGAATGCGTGGGACGTCGGCTCGGCCCTGGCCTTTGCGGCGGCAGGGTTCGCCGCCATCGGCACCACCAGCTTCGGCATTGCGGCCAGCGCCGGCCAGCCCGACGGCGGCCGATCCAGCAAGACTGCAACGGCGGACCTCGTGGCGCAATTGGTTCGGTTGCCGGTCCACGTCACCGCGGACATCGAGGACGGCTACTCGGATGACCCCGACGAGGTTGCGGACGTTGTGGCCGAATTGGCGGACCACGGCGTGGCCGGGATCAATATCGAAGACAGCAAAGCCGGGCGTTTGGTGGAGCCCGCAGTCCTGGCCAGCAAGGTGGATGCCATCAAACACCGCACCCCGGACGTGTTTATCAACGCGCGGGTGGACAACTTCTGGCTAGCCGAACAAGCCACCGTGGACGCGGTCCTGCTCCGCTCGCAGGCCTACGCTGACGCCGGGGCCGACGGGATCTTTGTCCCCGGCCTGGCAGCCCCGGAAGACATCAGCCGTGTCGCCGCCGGGATCGGATTGCCGGTCAACCTGCTGGCGCATCCCACGCTCAGTGTTGCCGAGCTGGGGGACTTGGGCATCCGAAGAGTGAGTTCCGGATCGCTGCCTTACCGCGCAGCCGTGGATGCGGCAGTCAACGTTGCCACCGTGCTGCGCGACGGCGGCCAACTGCCGGCAGCCACCTCCTACGGTGAGATGCAGGCGCGCCTCGAGGCTTTCATCAAAGACCCGAGGACCTGACGCCCCGGCTGTGACAGAAGCGCCGCCCTCTGATGGGAGGACGGCGCTTCTGCGCGACTGGCCGGCGACGGTCAGTTTGCCTGCTGCAGTGAATTACTTGTTGTGGCCCGGGGCCAGGTGGGAGCGGCCGCGGTCATGCATGGTGTCCTTGTTGTGGCCGGGGGCGTCGGCCGACTTGCCGCGCTTCTTCTCCGGCTCGGCCGGCATTTCATAGGTCACCCACAGAATCGGGGCCTCAGCACCGGAGCCGCCTTCGTACGCTTCGGCGGTCCGGTTGCCGGTTCCGGAGAGCGCCAGCGTGAGCGCGTTGCCCTCTTCCCAGCCTTCGCCGTCGACGATCGACTGGATCAGTGCGGACAGGTCAGGGGTGCGCTGGTCGGGGCCGGCTTCCTGCGCCAGGGTCCAGAGCGGGATGTCCTTCCACTCCACCGTGGTGTCCAGGAAGCTACGCGAGGAGAGGTTGTTGTCCTCCTCCTTGAACGGCAGGGAGTCGGCCGAATTCTCGACGGCGATGGCCACGTTGAACGGGTCAGCGGACTTCTTGGGCTCATCAGTGGTGAACTGCAGGTGTGCGGAGGTGATCTTGGCACCTGCCGGAATGGCCAACCGGTCGTAGCGCAGCCCGATGATCTGCTGTTCGGTGTCGGCCTCGCCGGGGCTCTCTTCGGTGACCTCGAGGTCGGACGAGTCCAGGTACACCTCGCCCGTTGCGACGTACTGCTCGATGTCGTCATTGCCGGTCAGGATACGTGCCTGCGCGGTCACCTCGCCGGTTTTTTCGTCAACCACGGGTGCGATCGGCTCGTCGAAGACAGGCTCCGGTTCGAACACGGTCTCCGCCGGGTAGTCCGGAACGGGGTTCGGCGTAGCGCCCTCGGGTGCATCGGAGAGCGTGACGTCGTCCAGGACCTTTCCGTCGGCTACCTGGTAGGTGACGGCACGCAGGGACTCGTCCGTTACCGTCACATGCGTGTAGCTCGGGGTCCGTTCCTGGCTGGTGATGGCGTTGAACGGGTAGTCCATGCCGGTGACTTGGTAGTACTTGGAGCCGGTGGAGGAGTTGTGGCTCATGTAGAGCACTTCGCCCGGGAATTTCTCCAGCTTGCTCGGCGCGGAAAGATCGCCGACCGCATGGCCGCTGTGCAGCAGGTGCGAGCGGGTGTAGACGTGGTCGTGGCCGGAGAGGACCAAGTCGATGTCCAGCTTCGACATCTCCAGCGGCATATCCGTGCGGCGGGCCTCGACGTCGCTGTCGGTGGAGTGCGACGCGGTCGAGTAGAGGGCGTGGTGCCAGGTTGCGACCTTCCACTTGGCGTCTTGGCCGTGCTCGGCTATGACCTGTTCCATCCAGTCGAAGTGCTGCTGGTTGTCCCGAACGTTCGAGTTCAGGGACAGGAACAGCACGTCGTTGTAGACGTACCAGTAGTTGCCCAGGCCCGGGTGCTGGGCACCGGCTACCGGGTCGGAGTTAGGCATGAAGAAGTGCTCACCGTAGCTGGGGCCCACGTCGTGGTTGCCGACGTTCGTGGCCAGGGCGTTTTCGCGCAACTGGTCGGGAGCCAGGAAATCGGCGTACTCGGCCGCATCGTCGTGAGTGTTCACCTGGTCGCCGACGGACAGCAGGAAGTCCGCGCCGGGGAATTTCGAGGTCGACGTCGTCAGTGTGTTCTGCCAGGCGCCGCCGTCCGTGGGCTGGCCGCCGCCGGAACCGATCTGCGGGTCGCCGTACACCAGGAAATCGAAATCGCCGTCGGTCTGCGTCGAGAACTCGTAGCTTTCGGACCAGCCGTCAACGTCCGAACCCACCTGGTAGGTGTAAGTCGTTGAGGCGGCCAAGTCCGAGAACGTGGCCTGGTAGTAGGTCTGTCCCTCGGCCTGAGCAGCACCGGACTTGACCGGCAGGACCGTACGGGTGGTGTTGGCTTCGTTGCCCTTGACAGCGATGCGGGCTGCCTGGGGATTGGACGAACTGGAGTACCAGACAAGGTTGCGTTCGGACTCGTTGGCGCCAACGTTGAGGACGGTGGAAGTGGATTCGGCGGCGCCGTCAATCGGCGCTGCCGTGGCAGAAGCGATCGGACCCACAACGACGGCCAGCCCCAGTGTTGCCGCGGCGCAGCGCGTGAACACCTTTCGGTTCTTCATCAAGTCTCCTGTTGAGTTCGCGAGTGGGGCACTTGCTGGCCCCACCGTCGGACTCTAGGAGCACGGGGAGTGGCATTGATGGAATCGGGCTGAATCCCGGGTGAACCGCCGCCGACGGATCGAAATGCATCGATTACCCGGATGGTGTGCGCTTACCGGCGCGGAAGACGGTGGTGGGCTGGCACCTGCGGAGGTGCCAGCCCACGATTGCGTCATGGAAACGGACAGGAGGGTCTCTGGCAACCATCGCCGGATTAGCTTCACCGGTAGGTTGCGGAACCTATCCGTTGACCGGAGCCCGCCTGTTCTTCAGGCCCGATTCAGGCCAGGCGGTGCCGGCCGGTTCCACGGCTCCACGGAATCCAGCTGCGGCTGCGGCGCGGCCGGTCGAGATGGCCTACCTGTTCCATCGGATCCGCGGCGTCGTCCGGCAGCCGCCGGTCCTCGCCGGCCACCACGTGTGCGGTTCCCGGACCGGGTATTTGGGCGGCGGCAAGGTTCGGCATGCCGATGTCCCTGCCCATCCCGTGGAGGGGCTTTGGGCCCATACGCTCCATTGTTTCGGACGAATTGTCGTCACGACGTTGCTGATTTTCCCGCATGTTGTGCCCCCATTGGCTGATCGGTAAATCCCCTGCGGCCTAGAGTAAACCGGTTTCCTCGGAAATGGTCGAAAAATCCCGAGAAATTTTGCCCGACGACCCCTGTGACCGATCGTTACATCGGCGAGTAGAGGTCACTCCGCCCCGAAGAATACGGGCATGGCAAGCCGGGCTCCCGCGTCATGGCGGGCGGCCTCCGACCGAAGCCGGACGCCGCCGTCGTCATGGCAGACGCCAGCTTAGGAGTCAGCCGAGTTGCTCCGCGAGGATGTCCAGCGCCTCGCTCCAACCGTCGAAGACATTGTTATCCCCGGCGAAGCCAGCGATGCCCCGGAGGTGGAAGGTCATCTCGGTGCGACCGCCTTCCAGCTCGGCCAGCTGCACCGTGATGATCGGTGAATCTTCGACCCGGTCACCGGGCGAAGCCCACGTGAAGACGAGCAGTTCCGGTTCCACCACTTCGAGATACTGCCCGGCCGTGGGATATTCGCTGCCGTCGGGCGCGATCATCTTGTACTCATAGGTCCCGCCGACGCGTCCGTCGATCCGGACAAACTCGCGCGGGCTGGTGACTTCGCGGGGGTGCCACCAGCGAGCGGCTTCGTCCGGGTCGGTCCATGCGCGCCAGACGCTCTCGCGCGGTGCGTCGAAAACCCGGGTGATGGTGAACTGCTTGTCTTGGGTAGCGGTTTGTTCAGTCATTTTCGGTTTTCTCCTTGAGTTCGCGGAGCCGCTCGTCCAACAAATCAAAGCGCTCGTTCCAGAGACCGCGGTGATGGTCAATCCAGGCCGAAACGTCGTCCAAAGGTTCGGTGCGGAGGGTGCAGTTTCGCCACTGCGCGGTGGCGGTCCGTTCGATCAGGCCAGCCTTTTCCAGCACCCGCAGATGCTGTGACACAGCGGGCCGGCTGATCTGGAACGGTTCTGCGAGTTGGCCGGCGGTGGCCGAACCTTGCCGCAAGCGGGACAGGATGGCCCTGCGGGTCGGATCAGCCAGCGCGGCGAAGACCAAGCTCAGCTGATCCCCTGCCATGTAAGCAACTCCTTATGTAAGAGATGCCTTAACCATACTCAGGCCTGCGCGGTCGTCAAGAGCTCCAGTCGCCGGAGGCACACCCTAGAACCTGGACGAACTGCCCGAGCCGCTGAAGCTCCCGCCGCTGCTGCCATAGCCGGTGGTGCTGCCGCTGCTGCGTGAGGAATCGACGCTGCTTTGCGCCGAGCTATAGCCGGCGTTGAACGAGTAGGCGGAGTAGAACATGTACGGCGGGTACACCGTGTCCAAGATGGTGGGGGAGGACCGGCGCTCTCCGCTGCGGAGTTCCTCGTCCATCTCCTCGCGCATTTTGTCCTTCTCCGAGGACGTTTTCGCATACGCATCGATGACCGTGTCCGCGTGCGCCTTCAGCAACTCGGTGAATTCGCCCCGGCTGTCCTGCACCAAGCGCAGCGCGCTGTCCGGTGTGGTCCGTCCGTCGGCGAGGCCGGCGGCCCAGTCCTCCAGTTCCTCCCGGATGTGGTCGCGGAAAGAGCGCAGCGACGCAGCCGTTGCCGATGATCTTGCGCTCTCCGGCCCCTCCTCGATCAGCGAATCAATGCCGTCCAGGTCCTCGCGCAAGGGTGCCAGTTGCCGGTCCCAGACACGCTCCCAACCGGATGCCAAGTTCAGGAACGTGTTGGTATCGGCGATGACGTCATCCAGGGCATCCAGCTCCGTCGCCATGCGCGCGTACTCGGCCGCTGTCTTGACGTTCTTGCCCGACTTCAAATCCTTCTCGCTCATGGCGTGGACCCTGTCGTTGAGCTTGCTGGCTTCGGTGTAGCCGGTCATGAAGCCGCGGTATTTTTCCAGCACCCGCGAGCCGTACTCAGACGTCGGCGGAATGGTGTTCGCATTGACCTCCGTGGCGTCCAGGTCCATGGAGACGTTGGAGTAGCTGCGGTCCCCGCGCTCAATCTCGCGACGGGCCCTGATCAGGTTCTGCCGGCGTACACCAAAGCGGACTCCGAAGAACCCGACGACGGCGATGCCGCCCGCCCAGAGGCTGCCGATGAAGGCCCCGGAGCGGTACCACGGGCGGTTGATCAACTCAGCGCCGCGCTCGATGCCGGCGATGGTTCCGTCGGTCCACTGGGCATCACGGAACAGTTCTTTGGTGGCCTCCTGGATGTCCTCGCGCTGCTCCAGCGGGATCTTGCGGTCCTCGCCCATATAGGTTCCGACCCACCGGCCCACCGGATCCAGCGCGAAGATAAAGAGCCCGTCCGCCCACTTCTGACCGTCGGCGCTGAGCCACTCCGGATGCTCCGCGCGGGCGAAGCGAAGCACTTCTTCGTTGAGGTTGGCAGAGGCAGAGCCGTTGTAGGTATAGACAGCGACTTTGGTCGGTTGGTAGAAGTCGATCGCCTCGACCGCGGGCAGGAGCGTGTTCTGGTCAAGGACGCCGGCGGTGTCCTCTACGACCACCTCCGTGGGGGTCACGGCGTGCGCGGCCGAAGCTGTTCCCAGCAGTCCCGCCAGCACCAACATGAGGGCGCCGATCATCCTTTTCATCTGTCCAATTCCTTCGGTTCCGCAGATTTATGGCCTCACCGGAACCCTACCGGGTATGGGCAGCGGACAGATGGACGCCGCACATGGCGGTGGGCCGGCTCCAGGAGCCGGCCCACCGCCGTCGTTATGAGGGGAAGTAAGGTCTAGAGCTGGGTGCCGGTGGGGCCGCTGTCGTTCACTTCGCCGCGCCAGGCGCCGGTCTCGGTGCCGCGGGTTTCGATGAACTCCTTGAACTTCTTCATGTCCGACTTCACTTGCCTGTCGTCAAGGTTCAGGGCCGCGCCTGCCTTCTCGGTGAAGGTTTCGGGGTCCCATTCGAAGCGGACGGACACCTGGGTGCTGTCGGCTCCGAGCTGGCTGAACGTGACGACGCCGGCGTGCGACTTGCCGTCGACGCTGCGCCACGCGATGCGCTGGTCCGGCTGCTGCTCCACGATCTCGGTATCGAACTCGCGCTCGACACCGCCGATCTTCGTCTTCCAATGGTTGGTGGTGTCGGTCAGCTGCGTCACCGACTCCACCCCGGACATGAAGTTAGAAAAGGACTCGAACTGCGTCCACTGGTCGTACGCGGTACGGACCGGAACGGCTACATCAATGGTTTCTTCCACGGTCTGCATTCATTGCCTCCTTTGGAATCGGGCCGGCCCCGCCGTTGCGGGTTCGTGACGGCCTCACAAACCCCACGGTACACAAAAGACAGCTTGCTGACTAATGATGTTTTGATGGGTAGGGTGGCTGGCGGAACCATCCAGCAGGATCGATCGAAGGAGTGGAGCATGCGCGCCGTAGTGTTCGAGGAATTCAAGACGTTCCCCACGATCAAGGACGTGGAGCGGCCGAAGCTGCAGGCCGGCGAAGTGCTGCTGAAGGTTGCCGGCGCGGGCGCCTGCCACTCCGATGTGGCGATCTACCACGATTTCGAGGCCGGCCGACCGGGCGCGGTGCCGCCGCCGTTCACCCTGGGGCACGAGAATTCCGGCTGGGTGGAGGAACTTGGCGAAGGTGTTGAGGGGTTCAATGTCGGTGACGCCTACCTGGTCTACGGGCCGATCGGCTGCGGGCACTGCAAGGCCTGTTCGCGCGGCCAGGACACCTACTGCGAGAATGCCGCCAAGATGCCGTACCTCGGCGTTGGTTTGGGGCGCGACGGCGGGATGGCTGAGTATGTTTCGGTCCCCGCCCGGAATCTGGTGCCGCTGGGCGATGCCGACCCGGTTGCCGCGGCGCCGCTGGCCGACGCCGCACTCACCCCGTACCACGCGATCAAACAAGCGCTGCCGCATCTGGCCGGCGGCGGCAAATATGCGCTGGTGATCGGGCTCGGCGGACTGGGGCAGATCGCCGTGCAGATCCTGAAGGCGCTGACCGGTGCCACCGTGATTGCCACGGACATGAAGGAAGACGCCATGCGCAGGGCCGAAGAAGCCGGCGCGGTGACCGTCCCCGGCGGGGAAGGGCAGGCGGAGCGGATCCGCGAGATCACCGGCGGCCGCGGAGTCGACGCCGCGTTCGACTTTGTGGGCGTCGGGCCTACCGTCAAGACGGCCGCCGCCTCGATGGCCCGGCTGTCCCGGCTGACCGTCGTGGGCATCGCCGGCGGCACCCTTGAGTGGAGCTTCTTCACCAACCCGTACGAGTCGGTCATCACCAACACCTACTGGGGCACCATCGAGGACCTGCACGAGGTGGTGGACATGTACAAGGCCGGCCAGATAGTGCCGGAAGTCCAGCGCTTCAGCATGAATGAGGCACTGGACGCCTACCGCAAGCTGCAGGCCGGCGAAATCTCCGGCCGCGCCGTGGTGGTCCCGCACGGCGGCTAGCCAAAGTCACGGCCCGACGGCGGTGGGACGGCTGAGATTGCTCGCCCCCGTCATCGGGGTGGGGGCTGGCTGAGTCTGTTGCTCCGTCGTTTGGGGCGGGGCCCGCGGGGTGGCCCGCACGGGGCTGCGGCGCCCGCGGTGGGCGAGGCGGATTCATGCCTCAACCAAGCTGGCCGAGGCATGAATCCGCCTCGACTACGCTGGCCCCGTGACTGAATCCCGGCGCGCAGCGCCTCCTTCCCGGCGTCCGGCTGGTTCCCGCCGGCGCGCCGCCCTGGTCCTGGGCGCGGCTTCTTCGGCAGTGTGGCTGCTGACCACCGGCGCCTTTGCCCTGATGGCGGCCGGCGGTCGGCCGGTTCCGATGAGCGCGGTGGGGTTGGTCTTTCCGGCTACGGTGCCGGGCTGGCTGGCATCATCGGTGGCCCCTTGGCCGCTGGCAGCCGTGCTGGTCTCCGCGCTCGCTGTGGGAGGGGTGGCGTACGCCCTGGCCCCGCTCGCCAGCGCGGCTACGACTGGAACTGCCACGGCTGCTGGGCGCACCCCTGCTGCTGGAACCGTCTCCGCTGCCGCTGGCCACACCCCTGGCATCACCACCCCTGACATCACCTCAGCCGGCACGGCGCGCCGCGGCACGGTGATCCTGGCACTGTGGTGCGTCGTTATTCTCGCTGCGGCCGCGACCGGCGGATTGGTAGCACTGGGCGGGATCGCCGCGAACTGGCCGCCTGCCCGGTTGTTGGAGCTGGCAAGCCCGGTGATGCCAGCGGTGTCAACGGCCGCCTACTGGGGATTGCTCTGGGGTTGGCTGCCGGCCGTGCTGGCCGCCCGCCCGCTGCTGCAGCAAGCCGTCGGCGGACCGGCCAGCCCCGCCACCTCCGCCAGCCCCGCCACCTCCGCCCGCTCCGCCAGCCGGGATGAACCGGGCTCGCGGAGCTGGCTCCGACTGCTCCCGGCTGCATTGTTCGCTGTACTGCTGGTTGCGGCCTTTCCGCTGGCGCAGAACGCGAACCAGGCGGCAGCACCCGCGCCGCCGGTTGCCGAACCGCTGCCCGAGCCAGTGGTCTATGGTTCGCCGCTGGTGTCGGCAGCGGTTGAATCAGGGGCGCCTGAATCGCCCCATCCCGATCCCGAGGGCGAGCGGTGGTGCACCGGCGGGGACACCGCCGTCGTACTGGGAGGGGGCGATGCAGCAACCGGACACCGGGCGCAGGAACTGCTCATCAACAACACCGGCGAGGGTGCCTGCACGCTAGCCCGCTATCCGGACATCGCGTTCGACGACGAGGGCGGCTCCGCGATGAGCGTGCTGGTTTTCCGGGGTGGCACCTTCATGACGGACGACCCCGGGCTGGAACCCGTCGTGCTGCAGCCGGGGGCCTCGGCGCGGGCGGTGCTGGGCTGGAACGCGATGGCCGCGGCCGGTGACCCCCGGGTCGGCACCGTGCTGGCGGCACCGTACGCGGGCACCGAGCGGGAGAAGCTGCCGGTGGTGCTGGACATCGTCAACGGCGGGGCGGTGGCCGTCACCGCGTGGCAGGCCGTCGACGGATGAACGGCCGAGGCAAACCCGGACCGTAGGGCAACGCCGACGCTGGCGGGACCGAGCTGACGCTGGTGTAACCACGCGTGGTGGACGTGCCGCCCGCCGCGGGTATTCAGCGCCTGGACACGTACCTCGTCAGGAGCACGCCGTCGGGAAACTTCCGGGTCTCCACCAGATCCAGGTTCACCCAGTTGTCCAGGGCCGTGAAGAACGGCGTGCCGCCGCCCACCAGGACGGGGTGGGTGGCCAGCGCGTACTCGTCGATCAACCCGGCCCGCATGGCCGCCGCAGCGAGGGTGGCGCTGCTGACGTCCATGGGGCCGCCATTCTCAGTCTTGAGCCGGGTGATCTCGGTGACAGCATCGCCGCTGACCAGGCGGGTGTTCCAGTCGACCGAGCTGATCGTCGAGGAGAACACCACCTTCGGCATGTCGCGCCAGCGTCGGGCGAACTCGATCTGCGCCGGTGTGGCGCCGGGCTGCTGGTCGGCGGTCGGCCAATGGGAGCTCATCATCTCCCAGAGCTTGCGCCCGTACAGCGCCAAGCCAGTGGCCCCCACCCGGTCCGACCACCACTGGAACAGCTCGTCGCTCGGAACGCTCCAGCCGAGGTCGCCACCGGGCGCCGTGATGTAGCCGTCCAGGCTCAGGTTCATGGCGTAGGTCAGTTTCCGCATGATGTCAGCTTCCCGTGAATCGGTATTCGGCGTACAGAGGGTACCGGCGGTCGTTCGCAGTTTCGATGGTCGGCAAGGGCGGGGCGAGACGTCGGGGTTACCATCCGACGATGGCCAGCACGATGGCCGCGACCCCGAAGGGGATGTCGAGCACAAAGCAGAATTCGGCCAGCGACCGAGGGACCACCGTATTGCGCCGCCAGTGCACGTAGTCCCAAGCGGCGTGACTGGCCAATGCGACACCGGCCAAAGCGAGTCCTAGACGTGGGGAGACCAAGACGGCGACGACGGCCACGCCGCCAAAGCCGAGCATCGCCAGCCCCTGGGCGCTGAGGGAGCGGACCTGGGCACGGCGCAGCACACCGACCACGACTAATATGGCCGCGAAGCCCGCCAGGCCCACCCACCAGAAGATGCCGGCGATCTCGCTGACGATGACCACGATGGACGCGACGGGGATCGCGGCCCAGCCGATCCAGGGGCGACCCAGCGCGGCGGCGGCCAGGTAACAGCTGGCCGCCGCCGCCACCGTGATGGCCACCGCGCCGGTGGCCACTCCGGTGGCGATCTGAAACATTGCAGCGGACAACCCCAACGCTGCGGGCCAGTACGCCAGTACCGGCCGCCGCCCAGCACGGGCAGTACCATCGGCAGCTGCGGTCGCTGATCGATTCGTCGACATCATGGCGCAACCACCATGCAGAAATAGTGGTCAGTGAACCTGAAAACCTGTCGCTTCATGGCGCAACCCTCAGTTTTTCGGTAACGCGAAGATCCTCGCGGTAGCGACTATACGCTGATCGGGAAAATTAATGCAAGGAAATTCGCGTTATGATTCCGGCATGGACCACGGACGAACCATGCAGCGCCCCGGAGGACGGTCGGCACGTGTGCGCTCGGCCGTTCACACGGCAGTGCTGGAGTTGTTGGAAGCGCGCTCGTGGGAGGAGTTAAGCGTCCCGCTGGTGGCCGAGGTGTCGGGGGTGCACCAAGCGACGATCTATCGAAGGTGGGGGACGATGTCAGCCCTGCTGAATGACGTGGTCAACGAGTGGTCGGCCACCACCGCGTCGCTTCCGTCCACCGGATCCCTGCGCGATGACCTCCACATCTATGCCGCGGCGGTCGCGAAGTCGCTGAGGGATGGGAGCGTTCCGCTGATCCTCCGGGCCGTGGTCTTGGAGATCCGTCCGGGAGAGCGGCATCGGGCTTCGCCTGCGTTCGCCGAACGCGAGCGTCAGCTGCAGTTGATGCTCGACCAGTCAGCGGAGCGCGGCGAATCGGTGCCAACGCTGGCGGAACTTCTGGAACTGGTGGTGGCGCCCTTGTACTTCTACGCGCTGTTCACCGAACCGATGGCCGAGGCGGAGGCGGCACGTCTCGTCGATCGGCTACTCGACATCGTTGCCCGTCGTGGCCCCAACACCCCCGAGGTGACCTCATGAGCTCCTCGTGGGACGGACTGCGCGCAACGGAATCGGCGCCACGGAATCAGCGGAGCGTCCGCGGTGTTGAGCCGGATGTGAAGCGTCTAGGTTTTCTCTCGTTCGGCCATTGGAGCCCGGCTATCGGTTCGCCCGTCCCTACCGCTGCGGAGGGCCTGCTGCAGAGCATCGACCTGGCCGTGGCCGCGGAAGAAGCCGGCGTGGACGGCGCCTACTTCCGGGTGCACCACTTCGCCCGCCAGCAGTCTTCGCCCTTTCCGCTGCTGTCGGCCATCGCCGCGCGCACCAGCCGGATCGAGATCGGCACCGGCGTGATCGACATGCGCTACGAAAACCCGCTGTACATGGCCGAAGAGGCTGCGGCGACGGACCTGATCAGCGGAGGGCGCCTGCAGCTGGGGATCAGTCGCGGGTCGCCCGAACCGGCGTTGAACGGGGCCACGGCCTTCGGCTACCGGCCGGCCGACGGCGAGACCGACGCGGACATGGCCCGCCGCCACACCACGGTGTTCCGCCGCGCCATCACCGGCGCGGGAATGGCGCCGGCGGACCCGAACCACATGCAGGGCCGACATGTCGGCATGCTTCCGGTGGAACCGGTCTCTGCCGGGTTGCCGGAACGGATCTGGTGGGGTGCAGGATCGCGGGCCACTGCGGTCTGGACCGCCGAGCAGGGGATGAACCTGATGAGCTCCACGCTGCTGATCGAAGACACCGGCGTGCCCTTCGACCAACTGCAGGCTGAACAGATCCACCTGTTCCACGAAGCTTGGCAAAAGGCCGGCCACGCCCATGTTCCCCGGGTCTCGGTCAGCCGTAGCGTGATGCCCATTGTCGACGACGAAGACCGCCGGTACTTCGGGCTGCGCGGCCAGACCGACCAGCAT
This sequence comes from Arthrobacter sp. CAU 1506, assembly GCF_005047635.1. Taxonomy (GTDB): domain Bacteria; phylum Actinomycetota; class Actinomycetes; order Actinomycetales; family Micrococcaceae; genus Crystallibacter. The sequence goes on from NZ_SUKC01000009.1 coordinate 83,487, forward strand.
GACCAGGTCGGCATGCTGGACGGTACCCGCTCCCGGTTCGGCAAGAGCTACATCGGCGAGCCGGACAAGATTGCCGCGGACCTGGCTGCCGACCAGGCCGTGCAAGCCGCGGACACGGTGCTGCTAACCGTGCCGAACTACCTGGGCGTGGACTACAACGCCAAGCTGCTGGGCAACATCGTGCAGCACGTGGCGCCGGCCGCCGGCTGGCGCTGAACCGGATCGACTGTACGGATCTGGCCCGTCCCAAGCGGTTTGAGGGGCCAGGTCAGTACAGTCGATCGTCGGGGGTTGAACCTGGGGCTGCCCAAGCTGGAGTTGGCCAAGCTGAAGCAGCTCCCGGCTACTGCAGCACGTCGTTCAGGTCGTAGGAGACCGGCTCGTCCAACTGCCCGTAGGTGCATGATTCTGGATCGCGGTCCGGCCGCCAGCGGACAAACTGCGCGGTGTGCCGGAAGCGCTCGCCCTCCATGTGGTCGTACTTGACCTCCAGCACCCGCTCCGGCCGCAGCGGCACGAAGGACAAGTCCTTGCCCCCGCTCCACCGGCTGCCCTCCGAGGTGAGCGGCGTGCGCTGGCCGGCCTCGTGCTGCTCCCGGTTCCAGGGGTGCTCGCCGGAATCGGCGATCAGCGGCTGGAGTTCCTCGAACAGTTCCTCCCGGCGCTTCATGCTGAATGCCCCGGCCACGCCCACATGGACCAGCGTCCCGTCGTCGTTGTAGATGCCCAGCAGCAGCGACCCCACCCGGCCCGGACCGCTCTTGTGCACCCGGTAGCCGGCCAGCACGCAATCGGCCGTGCGCTCATGCTTGATCTTGAACATGGTCCGCTTGTCCGGCTGGTAGGTCCCATCCAGCGGTTTAGCCACCACGCCGTCCAGCCCGGCGCCCTCGAATTCGTGGAACCACTTCTGGGCCACCGCCGGATCATCCGTGGTCCGCGTCATGTGGATGGGATTGACGACGGCGGAGAGCGCCTTCTCCAGTGCGGCGCGGCGTTCCTCGAACGGGCGGGAGGTCAGGTCTTCGTCGCCGAGCGCCAGCAGATCGAACGCCACGAACCGGGCCGGTGTCTGCACCGACAGCAGCTTGACCCGGCTGGCCGCGGGGTGGATGCGCTGCTGCAGCATCTCGAAGTCCAACCGGTCGCCGCCTTCGCCCACCAGGATGATTTCCCCGTCCACCACACAGCGCTCCGGCAGTTGCTCGCGGAAAGCCTCCACCAATTCTGGGAAGTAACGGGTCATCGGCTTCTCGTTCCGGCTGCCGATCTCCACGGCGTCGCCGTCGCGGAAGATGATCGAGCGGAAACCGTCCCACTTCGGCTCGTATTTCATTCCGCTGTCGGGGATTTTGGCCACCCCTTTGGCCAGCATGGGCGGTACGGGCGGCATCAGCGGCAGGTCCATGCGCCCATTCTGCGTGCTGTCCGTCCCGGTGTCCACGGCACCCTATCCCCAACGACTATTCAATAGGTGCCCTTCCCGCGGCTGGAAAGGGCGCCTGCTGAACAGTGGATGTGGCTAACAGTGGATGCGCTGAACACCGGATGCCCGGATCAGCGGGCGGTGCTGGTGGGCGCCGGAAGCCGACGTGACACCGAGCCGGAAACGGAGATCAGCTCAGCGGCGGGTCTGGGGGCGGGGCGCGCTGGGTAGGTATTCCATCGAATCGAGGGAGGAGCTAACCAGCGTCCGGTACCGGCCGCCGGGAGTCGCGGCGGGGTCATTCGAGGGAGCGTAGGCTGCGTGGAGATCCTTGCCGATGCCCTGCGCCGCAGCTTGCAGCAACCGCACGAGCCCGGTGACGGGCGCGTCGTCGTTCGGCACCACCACACTCACTGCGGCCACCACCAGATCGTTGACCCCGCGGATGGGAACAGCGATTCCGCGCGCTTCGGGGTGGATGTAGCCCCTGCCGCAGGCATAGCCGTCGCGGCGGATCTGCTGCAGCAGGCTGCGCAGGCTTTCCGGTGTTTGGACAGTCTGGTCGGTGTAGCGGAACAGGTCGCCGGCCAGAACCTCGTCCTGGAATGTGGCATCCGAGTGGGCCAGCAACACCAGCCCGCTGCTGGAGGCGTGTAGCGGCAGCCGGCCGCCTACCAGGGTCACATTGACCACTGCGTCGCGCGCGGAGAGGCGTTCCAGGAAAAGCACTTCGTACCCTTCCAAAATCCCGAGCTGGGTATGTTGGCGCACCCGTGCCTGTACCTCCTGCAGGTACGGCTTGGCGATCTCGCGCAGGCCCAGCGCGCCGGGTGTCCGGCAAGCGATTTCCCACAGGCGCACGCCCAAGCGGTAGGTCTTGTCCAACTGGCGTTCCAGCAGGCCGAACTGTTCCATCTCGGCGACCAGCCGGTGGGTGGTCGCCAGCGCCAGCCCGCTCCGGGCCGACAGTTGCGAGACGGTCAGGAAGACGGCATCGACGTCGAACGCGGCAAGGATCTGCATGATCCGGCTTAGAGCAGAGCGTCCGGCTGACGACTTCGCCATGAGTTTTTCCTTTCATCGGAAAGCACACTGTTCGGCAATTGTGGCACACCTCATAGTTCTGAGTGCCGGCAGAGGTCGCCGGGAACTACGGATGCGGGACGGACAGGTCCCGGCGCGGGAAGGATGAAGATGCTTCGACGGAGAAACATCACCACAGCGGCAACCTTCGCAGTATTGACGACGGCGGCGCTCGCCCTGAGCGCGTGCAGCGGCAACGCGGCGGCAGATTCGGAGGCCAGTGCCGGAGCGGGCGACTCGGTCCAGGTGGGCTACTTCCCGCTGGTGCACACCTCCACCGCCGTCAACGCGGATGAGGCCGGAATCTTCGCGGAGAACGGCCTCGACGCCGAGCTGGTGGCCACCCAAGGTGGTGCCGCCGCTATTCCGGCGCTGATTTCCGGCAGCGTCGACATCACCTACAGCAACTACACCTCGGCGTTGTTGGCCGTGGAGAAGGGCCTGCCCATCCGTTTGCTCTCTGGCAACGACGTCGGCAGCGCCGATCACGGCATCTTCGTCACCGCCGAGTCCGGCATCGAAAAAGTGGCGGATCTCAAAGGCAAGACGTTCGCCGTGAACAACCTGCAGAACATCGGAACCGTGGCGATCAAGGCGCTGATGGAGGACGCGGGCCTCGCTGCCGACGACGTGAAGCTGGTGGAGATGCCCTACCCGGACATGCAGGCCGCGCTTGAACGCGGCGCGGTGGATGCCATCTGGCAGGTGGAGCCCTTCCAGTCCAGCGCCACTGCTGCGGGACTGGTCAAGATCGGCGACTTGTTCAGCGGACCGGTGGCGGACATGCCGGTGGCCGGCTGGATCACCACGGAGGCCTTCGCCAAGGAAAACCCCGAAGCGGTCGCCGCCTTCAAGAAGTCCATCGCGGCGTCGGCTGACGAACTTCAAGGCAACCGGGAACGCCTGGTCGAGTTGGTGCCGAGTTTCACGAAGGTGACCGCGGACGTGGTCGAGGCCGCGGAAATGCCCCGGTTCCAAGGCGAACTGGATGTGGAGCAGTTGCAGAAAACCGCCGACCTGATGCTCAAGTACAAGATCACCGGCAGCGAGCTGGACGTCCAGTCGCTGGTCGCCGAGTAGGAGGAACTCCATGACAGCCGAAACCCTCGCCACGAACGCGCCGGTGCTGGACCTGGACCCGTTCAGCGACGACTTCCTCACCGATCCCTACGACGCGCACGAGCAGATGCGTGAAGCCGGCCCGGTCTTCTGGCTGGAGCGCTACGGGGTCTATGGTGTGGCCCGCCACGACGAAGTCTCCCGCGTGCTAACCGATCATGAAACCTTCGTCTCCTCGCGCGGCGTCGGCATCTCCGACTTCGCCAAGGAAAAGCCGTGGCGGCCGCCGAGCCTGCTGCTGGAGGCGGACCCGCCGCAGCACACGAAGGCCCGGCAGGTGGTCACCAAGATCCTGACCGTGAAACTGCTGCGCTCGTTGAAGGACGGCTTCCAGGCACACGCGGATGAACTGGTGGCACGGGTGGCCGCACAAGGTGGCGTCATTGACGGCGTCCACGACCTGGCCGAGCCCTATCCGCTCGCCGTGTTCCCGGATTTCATCGGACTGGCCAAGGACGGCCGCGAGAACCTGCTGCCCTACGGCTCGATGGTCTTCAATACCTTCGGTCCGCGAAACGGCCACTTCGAACGAGCCCTCGAGCGCGGAGCCGCAGCGCAAGGCTGGATCATGGAACAGTGCCGGCCGGGTTCCCCTGCATCGGAAGGGCTGGGCGCCCAGATCCACGCCGCTGCTGCCCAGGCCGGGTTCAACGAGGAGGACCAGGCCAAGCTGCTCCGTTCCTTCCTTTCCGCGGGGGTGGACACCACGGTGCACGGCATCGGCAACGCCCTGCAATGCCTGGCGGAGAACCCGGAGCAGTTCGCTGCCCTGCGGGATGATCCCTCGCTGGCCCGGGCTGCCTTTGAAGAAACCGTGCGCTACTCCTCGCCCGTGCAGACCTTTTTCCGCACCACCAGCAAGGACACCGAGGTCTCCGGCGTCGCTCTGCCGGAAGGCTCCAAGGTGCTGATGTTCCTGGCCGCAGCAAACCGTGATCCGCGCCAGTGGGAGAGCCCCGCCGCGTTCGACATCCAGCGCAAGGCCGCGGGACACGTCGGCTTCGGCTTCGGCATCCATGCCTGCCTGGGCCAGATGCTGGCGCGGCTGGAAGGCGAGTGCTTCCTGACCGCTCTGGCCCGGCACGTTTCGCGGATCGAGCTGGCCGGCCAGCCGAAACAGCAGCTCAACAACACGCTCCGCGGCCTGGACAGCCTCCCGCTGCACCTGACCGCCGCCTGAGCACCACCGAGGGAATGAACCATGCCTAAAGTAACCTTCATCCAGCCCGACGGCCTGCAAAACGTGCTGGACGCCGAGGCCGAAACCAGCGTGATGCGCGTAGCCGTTTCCAACGGACTCCCCGGAATCGTTGCCGAGTGCGGCGGATCGGCCATGTGCGCCACCTGCCACGTGTATATCGAAGACGGCTACCTGGACGGGCTTCCGGAGATGAGCGAGGTGGAGGACGAGATGCTGGACTGCACCGCCTCCGAACGCTGCGCCAACAGCCGGCTCTCCTGCCAGCTGCCCGTGGTGTCCGACCTCGCCGTCCGGCTCCCTGACGCGCAGGTCTGACGATGGCGATGGATGCAGGCACCCTGATTATCGGCGCGTGCCAGACAGGAGTGCAGTTGGCGGCCAGCCTGCGCGAGTTGGGCGACACCTCGCCCATCACGTTGGTGGGGGAGGAGCCTCATGCCCCGTACCAGCGCCCGCCGCTGTCCAAGGAACTGCACGGCGGAACCATTGACGTCGCTGCGCTCTCGCTCCGCACCGCGGACTGGTACCGGGGCCAGGACATCTCGCTGATTACCGGTGAGCGGATAGTCCACCTTGAACGGGACAACGACGGCGGTGCTGCGACTTCCGCAGGCGGCCGCACCTTCCGCTTCTCCCGGCTCGCTTTGGCCACCGGGGCCGCCGTGCGGCGGCTGCCGCTGGAGGGCGCGGAACTGGCCGGCGTGCACTATCTGCGCGATGCCTCCGACGCGGCACGGCTGGCTGCGGATCTCGCAGCTGCCCGGGATGTGGTGGTGATCGGCGGCGGGTTCATCGGGCTGGAAGTGGCTGCCGGCGCCCGGGCCGCCGGAAAACGCGTCACGGTCCTGGAGGCCGCTCCGCGGCTGGTGGGCCGCGCCGTCGCGGAGGAGACCAGCGAGTACTTCCGTGCCGCGCACCAGCGCCGCGGCACCCTCGTGGTGCTGGATGCGCAGATCACCCGGCTGGCCGGCACCGGCGGCCAGGTGGCCGGTGTCGAACTGGCCGATGGCACCCAGGTCAGCGCCGACGTCGTGCTGATTGGCGTTGGCGTGGTGCCGCGCACCGAACTGGCCGAGCAGCTGGGACTCGCCGTGGAGAACGGGATCGAAGTGGACGAGCACGGGCTCTGCTCCGACGGCAGGACCGTGGCCGCCGGTGACTGCGCCAACCTGCCCAATCCCTATGTCCGCGGCAGCGGCGGTCGGGTGCGGATGGAGTCGGTGCCGCACGCCTTAGAACACGCGAAAACCGCTGCCGCAGCGTTGCTGGGCCGCCGCGAGCCGTACCGGATGCTGCCATGGTTCTGGTCCGATCAAGGCGACATCAAACTGCAAATTGCCGGCCTCTCCGCAGGCTTCGACCAGACGGTGCTGCGCGGTGACCCTGAGGCGGACAAGTTCTCGCTGCTGTATTACCGGGAAGGCAAGATCATCGCCGCCGACTGCGTCAACTCCGCCGCCGACTTCATGGCCGTGCGGAATGCCTTGGCACGCGGGCAGGACATTCCGGCCGCGGCGGCTGCGGACGTGGGCGCCCGGTTGAAGCAGTTGACCAGGGAGCCGGCCGTCGCCTGAGCTGTCCCTTGGTCCGGTGCCGCCGGTGTCCGCGGCCGACCGCGTCCGGACCCGGCCTCGCCGGCGTTACAGGCCCCCAAACGACGAGTGGGCAGGCGCCCTTCCCCCGCGGGGAAAGGGCGCCTGCCCACTCGTGGACGCTGTGCGCCGGGATTACTCGCCGATGTAGAAGAGGCGCTTGTTGACGAATTCGTCCATGCCCAGCGGGCCGAGTTCGCGGCCGAAACCGGAGCGCTTCACGCCGCCGAAGGGCAGGTCCGCGGCTTCGCCGACGCCGTTTACGTTGGCCATGCCGACTTCCAGGCGCTGGGCCACCTTGCGCGCGCGGTCCTCATCGGTGGAGAACACCGCGCCGCCGAGGCCGTAGTCGGTGTCGTTGGCCAGCTTCAGGGCTTCTTCGTCGCTGGAGACCTTGTAGACCACGGCCACCGGACCGAAGAGCTCTTCGCGGTAGGCGCGCATCTCCGGGGTCACGCCGGTGAGCACGGCCGGGGCCAGGTAGGCGGCGGGTCCGTCGTGCAGGGTGCCTCCGGCGTGCAGGGTGGCGCCCTTGTTCACTGCGTCCTTGAGCTGCTCGTGCAGTCCTTCCGCGGCGGCGCGCGAGGAGAGCGGGGCGTAGGTGCCTTCGAGCTCTTCGGCCGGGTTGCCGGGCTTGAGGTCCTTGGCCAGGTTGGTCAGCTCGGCCACGAAGTCGTCGTAGATGTCCTCCATGACGATCATGCGCTTGTTGGAGTTGCAGGCCTGGCCGGTGTTCTCGATCCGGGTGGCCCAGGCCGCTGCGGCGGTGGCCTTCACGTCGTCGGTGTCCAGCACCACGTACGGGTCGGAGCCGCCCAGTTCCAGCACGGCCTTCTTCAGGTTCTTGCCGGCGAGCTCGCCGATGATCGCGCCGGCCCGCTCGGAGCCGGTCAGCGAGACGCCCTGGATGCGGGGGTCGGCGATGATGTCCGCGATCTGTTCGTGGCTGGCGAAGACGTTGATGTACACGCCCTCGGGGACACCGGCGTCGTCCATGATCTGCTGGATGGCAAGCGCCGAGCGCGGGCAGGTTTCGGCGTGCTTGAGGACGATGGTGTTGCCCAGCACCAGGTTCGGCGCGGCGAAGCGGGCCACCTGGTAATACGGGTAGTTCCACGGCATGATGCCCAGCAGCGGGCCGACCGGCAGCCGCTGGATCATGGCACGGCCGCCGCCGATGGCCTTGATCTCCTGCTCCGCTGCCAGCGCGGGGCCCTCGGTGGCGAAGTAGTCGAAGATGTCGGTGCAGAACTCGGCCTCGCCCTTGGACTCGGACAGCGGCTTGCCCATCTCCTCGGTGATGATCGCCGCGAGCTCGTCGGCGCGTTCGGTGAACAGTTCAGCCAGGCGGGCCACCACCTTGGCGCGGTCCGCGATCGGCACCTCGCGCCAGGAAGTGTAGGCGGCCTGGGACCTGGCGATGGCGTCCTGAACCTCGGCATCCGTGGCGGTGGGGAACTCCGCTACCACCTCGCCGGTGGAGGGGTTTTGGACCCGGTAGCCCGGCTGGGTGGACGAAGCGGCATGGGAAGTGGTGGTCACAGCCCTGGTCTCCTTCAGATAATGACGAATCTAAGGGACGGCGGCGTGGCCGTCTCCGATTCCCATCTTGTACCGTCCGGTCGGTTCTGTGAAGTGGGTTACGCTCAAGGCATGAAGGGGAAAATGCCGGTCCCGGCCATGCGACGGGATGCAGCACGGCCGGGCGGTGCGAAATGAAGCGCTCCGGCTCCATTGTCATTGAGCAGCCCGCAGGTGCAGTGTTCGCTTTCCTCGCCGCCGTGGGCAACGAAACCAGCTGGCGGGACTCGGTGACCGGCTCCGGATATGTCGGTGGAGGAGCCGCTGCCGCGGGCACTGCCGGATATACCGAAGTCTCGATGGGCGGCAAACAGGTCAGGATGGATTGGCGCATCAGGTCCTTCGAGCCCGGCCGCCATGTGTCGTGGCAACTGACCGGGGGGCCTTGGCGCGGCGGCGGGGCCTACACCGTTCGGCCGCTGAACGACGGTACGGAGGTGACGGCTGACCTCGAGGTCCGGCTGTCCGGTGCCCTGCGGCTGCTCGAGCCGGTCTTGGGGTTCCAGTTGGGCCGCGGGCTGAGGGCAGACCTCGCCCGCCTGCGGCGACTGCTGGTCGTTCCGGCGAACTGAGGGGCCTGGGGCGGCCCTCCGGCGACCATTGTTCCCGCAGCCGGGGCGCCATCCAGTGCCCAGCGCAGCTGCTGGATGGCCGGTCGCCGATCCGCTTTCACCCGGCCGGACCGTCCACCCCTCAGCCGAGTAGCAGGCTCCTAGCGTTCGCCGAGCAGCTTCTCCATGTCCCGCCGATCCTTCTTGGTGGGCCGGCCGGTGCCGCGGTCGCGCTGCGGGATGCCCAGCGCCGGAGCCACCGGACGCGGCGGAGTGTGGTCGGTGAAGCAATGCGAGGCCGCCTCGGCACCGACGCGCTTGGCGATCAACCGGCGGACTTCCAGGATCCGCTCGTAGCCGGGCTGCCGCACCCGCAGGGTATCGCCGGGCACCACGGACTGGGAGGCCTTGACCGGGTTGCCGTTCAAGCGCACGTGGCCAGCGCGGCAGGCGGCAGTGGCCGCTGAGCGCGTCTTGTAGGCGCGGATGGCCCACAGCCACGCATCAACGCGCACCGAACTTGGGGTATTGGCTGAAGTGTTCATGCCCCTCCGAGTCTAGCGCCGGCAACCGCGCCAGTCCCGGCAGGGGAGGTAGCCGTCCCTTCGTCGTCGGAAGTGATATTTCCTTTCACCGGACGTTCACAGCCAATTGGCCGGCAGGTCCGCCACCACTGTGAGGCTCGATCGCAGGGGGACCGCACGAACACCACCTACGAAGGGCCTCATTCCCATGGCATCTCGCTTGATCAGAACATTGACCTGCTCCGTCGCGGCCGTTGCCGTCGGCGCTACCCTCGGCGCCATTCCGGCCAGCGCCCAGAACACCGCCTTGAACACAGCCCAGAACACAGCGCAGAACACCGGCCAGACCAACAAGGCCGGGCAGCAAGAAGCACCGCTGCTGATCGGCCACCGCGGTGCCGCCGGCACGGCCCCGGAAAATACCGTGGCCGCCTTCAAGGACGGCCGAGCCTCCGGCGCCGACTTCTTCGAAATCGATGTCCAGCTCAGCGCCGACGGTGTGCCGTTCCTGTTCCACGACGACACCCCGGCCCGGACCACCAACGTCGAGGACGTCTTCCCGGAGCGCGCAAGCGACCCGATCACCTCCTTCACCTGGGCCGAACTGCAGCAGCTCGACGCCGGCTCCTACTTCGGCGCCGAGTTTGCCGGCGAACGCATCCCACACCTGGACGACGCCGCCAAGGTCGCCACGGTCAACACCGGGGTGTACATCGAGATCAAGTCGCCGAAGAACTCCCCGGGCATCGAGCAGCTCGTCGCCGACGAGCTGCGCACCGACGCCAAGTGGAAGAAGCTCGTCGCAGCGGAGAAGATCCAGGTCCTGAGTTTCGATGAGTCCTCCAACCGCACGTTCGCGCAGATCGCCCCGGAGATCGTGCTGCAGCAACTGGCCAGCACCGTGCCGGGTCCGGCCGTCCTGGAATCCTGGGCCAGCTTCGCCGATTCGGTCGGTACCAACTACCGCACCCTGACGGCGCAAAACGTGGCCGACACCAAGGCCGCCGGCCTGGTGATCGGCGTCTACACCGCCAACTCGCCCGAAGCCGTCCAGCATTCCATCGATCTGGGCGTCGACGCGGTCACCGGCGACTTCCCGATCCAGACCGTCCGCTACCTGGACGGGCAGAAGCCCTTCCCTGCCGGCGCCGGAGTGGAGATCGCCGGCGCGGTCAACGATCCGGCCGGCAACGATGTGCAGCCGGAGACCGGTGAGCACGTGGTGCTGCGCAACGTCACCGGACACGCCCTGGACGTCAGCGGCTACATCATCCGCGACGCGGCCAACAACGTGCTGGAAATCGGCACCGGCTACGTCCTTGCCCCAGGCACCGAGCTACGGGTCTACACCGGCCCCGGCACCAACAGCGACGACGCCTACTACAACGGCGGAACCGCATCCGTGCTGAACAACGGCGGCGACTCGCTGGCCCTGTGGAGCCCGCAGGGGCAGCTGCAGGACGTCTTCGCGAACTAGCGGACAGCATCTCCACCAACGACGTCGGTGCTTGCGGCCTGCTTCCATGCAGCCTAGGTGCCGACGTCGTTCGGTTGAGGGGCGACGGGAGCGTGCAGAAGGACCAGCCCAGCCCTACACGTTGTGCACCGGCGGAACCGGGTGGCGGTCACGCAGCCACTCCTGGATGCCCAGCATGACGTCCCGGATTTCCCGGTGCGCATAGTGCATCCTGTCCCAGCCTCCGTAGATCGGGCTGGTCACTACCTCGCCCTCGCAGGTCAGGGGGCGCGATGCCAGTCCGTAGTTCGGGTCGTCGAGCACCAAACATGCCCCGCGCCCTGCGGCCGCCATCGCCTGGGCCATGCTGGATGACTCAGGCTCGGCGAAATCAGTGAGCAGGACGCCCGCGCGGCGGAAAGCCGCATCGGTCGCTGCCCGTACGGCGCTGCGCCGTCCCATCAGGATGAGCCCGTGGCGGGCAGCGTCGACGACGTCGATCTGGGATAGGGCTGCGAGTGGATGGTCCGTTGGCATCTGGACATTCACCGGTGTCTCGTGCAGCAGCATGCGCTCCAGTGACGCGGGCGGCAATGCTGTGGTGACCGCCATGTCCGCGTCGCCGTGCCGCAATGCGGAGTAAACGTCAGCGGGGTCCCGGATCAAAGCGTCCCCAATCGGGGCTCCCGTCGCCGCGAGGAAAGGTGCAATGACATGCGTGACGGTGGCCGAGGGGCAAGCCACGGAGAGCTGCGCCGGTGCTCCTCCGTGCGCCCGCATCATGTTCAGTCCGGTCTCCGCGCGATTGCAGAGATCCGTCGCTATAGGCAGGAAGTACCGTCCGGCCGCGTTGAGTGCCATTCCCTGTGCGCTGCGCTCGAAGAGTTCCCTGCCCAGCTCCCGCTCCAGGGCGGACAGCTGCCGTGATAGCGACGGCTGGCTGATGTGGACCTTGTGGGCTGCTGCGGACAGCGAGCCGGTTTCGGCCACGGCGATGAAATGACGCAGGGCCCGCAGTTCCACGGAGCCTCCTCAGGGCTATGCGCTAGATGAATAGCGAGTAAAGAAAATAAGTATTAGACAGCATAGCTGTGGGGGTGGGCACAATGGACCGCGATGAAACGCATCGTGCGGGTCATCACAGAACGAATATGAGGATCACATGAGCACCAGCAACACAGCGGTCACCGCAGCGGCCCGGGGACGCAAAGCCACGGTCGGCGCGTTCGTCGGCACCGCCATTGAGTGGTATGACTTCTACATCTTCGGCACGGCGGCGGCCCTTGTTTTCGGCAGGCTGTTCTATCCGGATGCGGACCCGGCGACCGGACTGCTGGCTTCATTTGCCACGTTCTGGGTCGGGTTCCTGGCCCGGCCCATCGGCGGACTGGTCTTCGGCCACATCGGTGACCGTATCGGCCGCAAGAACACCCTGGTGATCACGCTGCTGCTGATGGGTATTGCAACCACCTGCATCGGCTTGCTGCCAACCTACGCCTCGATCGGTGTGGCGGCCCCGCTGTTGTTGGTCCTGCTGCGAGCAGTGCAAGGACTGGCTGTCGGCGGTGAATGGGGCGGCGCCGTGGTGCTCGCCACCGAGAGCGCTGCCAAGGGGCGCAAGGGAACCGCCGGGATGTGGGTGCAGCAGGGCTCTCCCGCGGGCGCTGTGCTGGCCAGTGTGATGTTCTTGCTGGTCGGACGCCTACCCGAAGAAGCCTTCCTGGGGTGGGGGTGGCGGGTGCCGTTCCTGCTGTCGGCGGTGCTGGTCATTGTCGCCCTCGTGATCCGGGTGAAGCTCGAAGAGTCCGAGGAATTCACCCGCTCGAAGAAGGCCGATGCGGTCGTCAAAGTCCCTGTGGTTGAGGTCTTCCGCACGGCACGCGTCCAGGTGTTCCTTGGCATCGGCGCTTCGATTATGGGCATCTCCGCGGCCTACTTCAGCAACACCTTCGTGCTGTCCTGGACCACCACGGAACTTGAAGTACCCCGCCAAACCATGCTCAATGTCATGCTCGTCATCTCAATCCTGCAGTTCGCGTGGCAGCCGGTTGCTGCGTGGGTGTCCAGCCGGATTGGCCGCACTCGCCTGATGATGGTGGCACTACTGGGCAATGTCGTGGTGGCAGTCCCGATGTTTCTGCTGATCATGACGCGGGATCCCGTGCTGATCGGGCTGGGCCTGAGCCTGTCAGTGATCACCGGGGCGTCGTACTACGCGATGTTGGCCGGGTTGCTGGCAGCGTCCTTCCCGGCGCCGCTGCGCTACACCGGCGTCTCGGTGGCGTACCAGGTGTGTTCATCGATCATCGGTGGGTCGACACCATTGGTGGCGCAGTGGTTGCTGAATCTCTCCGGCGGTTCGCCCTGGGCCGTCGTGGGCTACTACATGGTGCTGCTGCTGGTCACTGCAGCTTGCGTGTTTGCCCTCTCGAAACGGACCCAGGCGGAGGATATTCCGGCTGCGGAGGCCATGGCCCGGGCGTGAACACGGCCGCCTTCAATACCTATAGCACCTACGTCTGAAGAGGACTGACTTCTATGCAGCTCGATGCAATTTTCGAGAACGGCCGATTCCGCACGTTAGATCCGCAGCGCCCCGCTGCGACCCGTATGGGTGTGTTCGGCGGAAGAATCGTGGGGTTTGATGCGGAACTGGAGGGCTGTACAGCCCTTGAGCGCTACGATCTAGGCGGCGCGCACGCGGTGCCGGGCTTCAACGACGCGCACCAGCACCTGAGCATGCGGGGGCGTCGACTCCGGTCGTTGGATCTGCGCGCGCACGTGGTGGGCAGCCTGGATGACCTGTACGCCGCCGTCGAGCTATTTGCCCGCGATCTGCCACCCGGAACGTGGATCAAAGGATCGGGATACGACCAGAACAAGATCGGCGCCCATCCCACGGCCGAGATGCTGGACAAGGTCTCGGCGGGCCACCCGGTCTGGCTTGAGCACGTTTCCGCGCACATGGGCGTGGCCAACTCCGAGGCTTTCCGGCTGGCCGGTTTCTCCGAAAGGTATGGAGTCCCCGACGTCGCGGGCGGTGCCGTAGAGCGCGACCCGTCGGGTCGGGCCGTCGGGCTGTTGCAGGAGACCGCACAGCGACTGGTCACGGACGCGTTTCGGCCCATAGGTACAGACGAAATCGTGGATTACATCAAGGCTGGCTCCGAGGTTGGTGTCTCGGAGGGCCTCACCAGCGCCACCGAACCCGGCATCGGGGCCATCGACCACATCGGCAACAGCACCATCGACTTGTACGCCTTCCAGCGGGCACGCGATGAAGGAGTACTCGACGTCCGGATGACGCTAATGCCGTACATCACCGTGCTGCGGGACATCGGCGCGTTGGAGGGGGAGTCGACGTGGCGCGGCCTGGACCTAGGCGTCCGGACGGGATTTGGCGACGACTACGTCCGCCTCGGGCCGACGAAGATTGCCACCGACGGTTCTTTGATCGGCCGATCGGCGTACATGTCCTGCTGCTACCACGACGACGGCGACAACCGCGGCTTCCTCCAGTTCGAAGAGGACGAGGTTCGGCTCCTGATCACTCAAGCGCACCGCGCTGGCTGGTCTGTCGCCGCCCATGCCATCGGTGATGCCGCTGTCGACGCAGCGCTGGATGCTTTCGAGATGGCCCAAGCCCAGTACCCCCGGCACGATCCTCGCCACCGGATAGAGCACTTTGCCGTGGCCAGCGACGCGCAGGTGGCCCGGCTGGTGGAGCTAGGGGTGACCGCAGTGCCTCAGGGGCGGTTCATTAGCGAACTCGGTGACGGCATGATGCGGGCATTGGGTCCGAGCCGGTCGCTGCAGTGCTATCGGATGGGTTCGCTGATCGAGGCCGGAGCAGTCCTTCCCGGCAGCAGCGACTCTCCGGTCGTGCACGGCGCGCCTTTGTTGAATATCCACGACATGGTCAACCGGCTCACTGCCGACGGCGTGCCACTGGCACCGAACGAAGCCGTCACCCCGGCGCAGGCACTGGAAGCCTACACTGCGGGATCTGCCTACGCGGCTGGCGAAGAGAAGACGAAGGGCCGGCTGCAGCGGGGAATGTTGGCTGACTTTGCGGTGCTCTCGGACGACTTGTTGGCAGTGGACCCGGGGGCCATTAAGGATATGTCAGTGGGGGCCACCATCATCGGCGGCCGGGTGGTTTTCAACGACGGGGCGCTGTAGGCCCTGTCGATCGCCCGGTTTCAGCGTCAGCTCGACGGGACAAACATCAAACGTCTAATGTTTAGGGATGACATTGGACCGGACCCAGACAGAATTTCCCGCGAGCGTGAAGGACGACGTCCGCGACGTCGCAGCGGTGGAGTTTGCTGACGCCCTGGTCCCGGAACTGCAGGTACCGGACGCGGCGCCTGAGCCCGCACCGGCCAGGGACGCGGCACCTGAGCCGGCCATGGTTCAGAACGCAGTCCAGAAGCCGGCCCCTGAGCCGGCCCCCGAGCCGGTTTCGGCCGCCCGCCGCCGCTGGCTGACCGCGGCGGCGGTGGCCGCCGTCGTCCTGATCGGGCTGAACCTGCGGGCGGGTATTGCCAGTGCGGCGGCGCTGTTCCACGATCTGCAGCAGTTGTTGGGCTACGGCCCGCTGGTCGCGGCGCTGCTGCCTACCGTCCCGGTGCTGTGCTTTGCTCTGGCCGGCGCGGCGACCGCCTGGCTGAGCAGCCGGATGGGGTTGGAACGGGCCATCGCGCTGGCGCTGGCGCTGTTGGCCGCAGGACTGGGGCTGCGCGGCGTGGAGTCGGTCGGCTTCCTGCTGGCGGGCACGGTGGTGTCCATGTCGGGGCTGGCGGTCTGCAACGTGGCGATGCCGACGTTCATCCGCAAGTACTTCGCGCACCGGCCGTCGACGATGACCGGCGCCTACACCATCTCCATGTCCGTGGGAGCAACGGTGGCCGCCGCCATCAGCGTGCCGCTGGCCCTGCAGTTGGAGTCACCGCTGCTCGGCCTGGCCGCGTGGGCGCTGCTGGCCGTCGTCGGACTGGCCGTCTTCCTGCCGATGACGTTTGTTGGCCGGCGCCGCCCGGCTGCCGGCACCCGCTCCCACCTGTCGCCGTGGCCGCTGCTGCGCACGCGCAAAGGTTTGTTGCTCACCGGGTTGTTCACCATCCAGGCCCTGCTGGTGTACACGGTGATGGGTTGGTTCCCGTACATCCTGATCTCCCGTGGGATGTCCTCGGCGGCGGCGGGGCAGACGCTGGCGCTGGTCCAGGTGGTCTCCATTCCGGCTGTCGTCCTGCTGCTGGCGATGGCGGCCCGGTCCGGCCTGCTGCGGCGGGCCTTCATGCTCACCTGCGCGGCCTCGCTGGCCGGCTATCTTGCCCTGCTGGTGCTGCCCGCGGAGCTGGCCGTGGTCCCGGCCATCCTGATCGGATTGGGATTCGGTGTCTTCCCGCTGCTGATGCTGGTGATCAGCCGCACCGGTTCCGACGCCGCCGAGACCACCGCGCTCTCCACGCTGGCCCAGTCTGTGGGCTACCTCTTCGCTGCGCTCGGCCCGTTCGGGTTGGGCCTGCTGCACGATGCCCTGGCTAGCTGGACCGTTCCACTGGTGCTGCTGGTGGCCGGCGCGGTGCTGCAGTTGCTGCTGGCGTACGGCGTGAGTTCCCTGGTGCGGGAGGGGCGGAAATGACCGCGGCTTCAGGGCAGGGCCCCTTGCACCGGCCGCCGCTGGCGGAAGAAGTCACCGCCCGGCTGCGCGAGTCCATCGCGGCGGGGCAATGGCCGCTGGGTGGACGGATCCCACCGGAGCCGGAACTGATGTCCAGCCTGGGCGTCTCCCGCGGCACATTGCGCGAGGCGGTCAAGGCCCTGGCCCACGCCGGCATGTTGGAGGTGCGCCGCGGCGACGGCACCTATGTGCGCGCCACCAGCGAGATCAGCGGCACCGCACGCCGTGCCTACCGCGAGTACGACGACGAGGATGTACTGCAGGTGCGGTTCGCCCTGGACACCCAGGCCGCCCGGCTGGCGGCACAAGCGGTGCAGGCGGCGCAGGAAGCACCCACGGCGCAGCCGGAACACACAGCGCAGCCGGAGCACACAGCGCAGCCGGAGCAATCGGAACAGACCGCCGCCCTAGAGACTCCTGCTCCGAACAACGGTCCGGTAGCGGCGATGCGCGGCATGCTTGCCCGGCGCCGGGAGGCGTGGGCCGAGCAGGATCTGGAGGGCTGGATCGCCGCTGACTGGGCCTTTCACCAGGCGGTGGCCGTGGCCTCCGGAAATCCGCTGCTGCATGAGCTGTATTCCACTTTTGGCGACGTGTTCCACGGGGCAAAGATGGCCCAGCGTTTGCGCGACGGCTTTGACGGGTGCCTGCGCGCCGGCCATGAGGACCTCGCGGATGCCATTGAAGCGGGCGACGCCGAGGCTGCGGCGCAGACGGTCATCGCCAACTTGCAGTACTGCTTGGCCTGGATGCCGCCGCGCACGCCATAGGTCCGCGCGGCAGGCAACTCGGGTCTCCACGCCCGTGGCGCAACGGCTGGCGGAGCGCCATGGGGGAGCCCACAACCAGCCACCGGTGGGGCTTGTGGCACGATCGCGCGCGGCCGGGGTACCTTGAATCACGAACCCCGGAATGTACGGGACGTGAGGGAACGAGGAAAAGCTGGCGATGTCCACTTCGACGAAACCGTCCGGAAGCACGCGCAAGACGTGGCTGAAGATCACCGCGGCAGTAGCGGGCGCCGTCGTCGTGCTGTTGCTGGTGGTGTTGCTGGCTAAATGGCTGCGGACCCTGCCGGGCGTGCAGGAGTTCCTGGTCACGTACCCGGGCACCTCTGAACTGCCCGAGTCGGCCCCGGTGGGGCTGCCGGCCTGGCTGGGCTGGCAGCATTTCCTCAACTTCTTCTTCCTGGTGCTGATCATCCGCACCGGGCTGCAGGTGCGCACCGGCACGCGCTCGCCGGCCTACTGGACGCGCAACAACCAGGGTCTGGTCAAGACCAAGAACAAGCCCACCAAAATCACGCTGAATCTTTGGTTCCACCTGACGCTGGATGCGCTGTGGGTGCTCAACGGCATCGTGTTCATGGTGCTGATCTTCGCCACCGGGCACTGGATGCGGATTGTGCCCACCAGTTGGGACGTTTTCCCGAATGCGCTGTCCACCGCCCTGCAGTACGCCTCACTCGACTGGCCGCTGGAAAACGGCTGGGTGAACTACAACGCCCTGCAGTTGCTGAGCTACTTCGCCACCGTCTTCATCGCTGCGCCGCTGGCCATCATTTCCGGCCTGCGCACCTCGGCCGCCTGGCCCAAGAAGGCCGCGGTAAACAAGTACTTCCCGATTGAGGCTGCCCGGGCCATCCACTTCCCGGTGATGGTGTACTTCGTCGCCTTCGTCGTGGTGCACGTGACGCTGGTGCTGGCCACCGGCGCCCTGCGCAACCTCAACCACATGTATGCAGCAACGGACGACGGCGGTTGGGCCGGCTTCTGGATCTTCGCCGCCTCGCTCGCGGTGACGGTTGCGGCGTGGTTCCTGGCCCGGCCGATCTTCCTGCGGCCGATCGCCTCGCTGACCGGAAAGGTCACCTCCCGCTGACCACGGACGTCACCTCGCGCTGACTTTCCAAGCCGCCTCCGGCTGGGCAGCGGCGTCACTTCCGAAGGACGCGCGGTCGGTCCTCTGCCGACCGCGACACGCTGCAGCCCGCGCGAGTGGCGGGTGCCGCGGCTTCGCGCGGCTACACTGCTCCTCGTGATCACTGTTGCGGCCGTTGCCGCGTGCTGCGTCCTCGCCCTGCTGGCCGTCTTCCAGATCCTGCTTGCCGCGGGCCTGCCGCTGGGCCGGTTCGCCTGGGGAGGCAGCCACCGCGTGCTGCCGGCCAAGTTCCGCATCGGCAGCGTGGTCTCCGTCATCCTCTATGCCCTCTTTGCGGTCATCCTCCTGGATCGGGCGCAGATAGTGGAGGCGCTGCCGGAGACTCTGTCCTCGGTGCTGATCTGGGTCTGGACGGCTTACCTGTTTGTGGGCGTGCTGATGAACGCCATCTCGCGCAGCAAGCCAGAGCGGTGGACCATGACGCCCGTCGCCTTGGTGCTGGGCGTGCTCAGCCTGGCGGTTGCCCTCAGCTGACGGGCTCGCTCCGGACCGTACACGGGAGAGACAAAATCGGGGCTTGCCCCGCGCGCAACGCAGGCTCACGATTGGTTCACCACGCCAATCGGGAGGCAGCCATGCAGGTCCGTTTCCGCCGCGCACTGATGGTCCTTGCGGTGATGGCGGCTGTCCCGGCCGCCCTTGCCGGCGGCGTGGTCCTCTGGCTGCGCTTCAGCCCCCGGCCGCTGGCGGTGTTGCTTCGGGTATTGGCCGAGCGGGATGGCCGGCGCACCGCCCACGCCATGACCCGCCATGTGCCGGACGGCGTCAGCGAAATCCTGGACCAGCAGTACCTCAGCAACCATGGCCACACCTACTTGGACGTGTTCTTCCCGGACGAGGCCGCGCGGGACTCGCTACGCTTGCCCACGATCGTTTGGATCCACGGCGGAGCCTGGATCTCCGGCACCAAGGACGACGTCGCCAATTACCTCCGGATCCTGGCCTCCTATGGCTTCACCACGGTGGGCGTGGACTATTCGCTGGCGCACAAGCGGCGCTACCCGGCGCCGGTGCGCCAGAGCGCCGCGGCCCTGCGCTATCTGGAGCACAATGCCGAGCGGCTGCACATCGATACCGAGCGGGTGGTGCTCGCCGGGGACTCGGCCGGGGCTCAGATCGCGGCGCAGTTGGCGCTGGTGGTCTCAGACCCGAAGTACGCCACCAAGCTGGGCATCGCCTCGCCGACGACTCCAGACCGGCTGCGCGCGGTGCTGTTGCATTGCGGCGCCTATGACCTGTCGCTGGCGGGGGCGGACCAAGCCGGGAACCAGAACTACCTGCGCACCGTGCTGTGGTCCTACACCGGGGCCAAGGATTACCTGGAGCGGCCGTACATTGCCCTGGCCTCCGTGGCCCGGCATGTGGGCGGCAACTTCCCGCCGGCGTTTGTCGCCGCGGGCAATACCGACCCGCTGCTGCCGCACTCACTGGCGCTGGTCAAGGCGCTCCAGAAGAACGGCACTCCGGTCGAGGAATTCTTCCCGCAAACAACTGCCGGGCTGGGGCACCAGTTCCAGTTCAACCTGGATCTGGAGGCGGCCTGGCGGGCGCTGGAGCGCAGCGTGCAATTCCTCCGCCAGTACACGGCTTGAGTGTTTGCGCCCCGCTAGGCGGCGGCGAACTCCTCCGTGTCCACGTCCGCTTGGGCGGCCGTGTTGTAGCGGGGCCCGTGGACGGTGCCCTGGTTGATCAGCGCCTCCAGCCGCTGCAGCACGGCGGCCTCCAGCGCCACCTCCGCGGCGGCCAGGTCCTCGTCCAAGTGGGCGGTGCTCCGGGTGCCGGGCAGCGCGATGACATGCTCGCCGCGGGAGATCACCCAGGCGAGGGCAAGCTGGGCAGGTGAGCAGCCGGCGTCGTCCGCGATGGAACGGAATCCATCAAGCAGCGCCAGATTCTGCGGGTAGTTCTCCGGCAGGAAGCGCGGCATGCCGCGGCGGATGTCCTTCTCCGGCAGCGCCGATGGGTCACCCAGGGTGCCGGTGAGGAACCCGCGCGCCAGTGGGCTGAAGGCGACGAAGGCCGTGCCAAGCTCCGCGCAAGCGGCCAGCGTGCCCAATTCGGGGTTGCGCGTCCAGAGCGAGTATTCGGTCTGCAGGGCGGCGATCGGATGCACCGCATGCGCCCGGCGCAGGGTTGCGGCGGAGACTTCGGACAGGCCGATTGCACCGATCTTTCCGGCGGTAACCAGCTCGGCCAGCGCGCCGACCGACTCCTCGATCGGGATGGTCTTGTCCCAGCGGTGCAGATAGTAGAGGTCAATGTGGTCGGTGCGCAGCCGTTGCAGCGCCGCGTCGCAGGTAGCCTTGAGCGTTTCCGGGCGTCCGTCGATGACCCGCCGGCCGTCCACGCTGGTCATGCCGCATTTGCTGGCCAGGAAATACTCGTCCCGCCGCGGGCCCAGCACCTCACCGACCAGTTGCTCGTTCGCGGCGGCACCGTAGAGCGCGGCGGTGTCAAAGTGCCGCACACCCGAGTCCAGTGCATGCAGCAGAAGTTTTGCCGCGTCCGCGCGGGTTGGCGGTACCCCGTAGGCGTGGCTGAGGTTCATGCAGCCCAGCCCAATGCTGCCGACGTCCAGCGTGCCGATGGTTCGCGTAGTCATGCTTTTACGTTACACAGCCGCACCGGCTGCCGCCGTCCAGCAAGCCGCGAGACGGGCATTCCGCCGGCCGCCGGACGGGCATCCAGCCGGCAGCTCCGGCCTGCTCCGGCCTGCGCCAACCTGCTCCGGCTAGTCTCCCCGGTTGCCGGGTGTGCCCACTTCCTCGGAGAGCGGGATCTCCTTGACGAAGCAGGCAAGGACCAGGGCGGCCAGCACGATGGGCACGGCGTACAGATAGATCGGCGGCAGTGCCTGGGCGAAGGCATGCGCGATGAACTCCTGGGCCGGTGCCGGCAGCGACGCGAGCACCGCGGGACCGAGCGAACCGAAGCGTTGGCCGCCGCCTGAGCCAAGCGCCGTCACCATGCCTGGCGGCACTGCCGAAAATTGCTCGGTCAGCCGGCTGATGAAAATAGCTCCGAAGAGTGAAATGCCGAAGGTTGCGCCGATCTGGCGGAAGTAGTTGGTGGCCGAGGTGGCCGTGCCCAGGTCCCGGCGCCGGACGCTGTTCTGCACGATTAGCACCAGGTTCTGCATGATGGAGCCCAGTCCCAGCCCGAGCACCAGCATGCCGGCGGCGGTGAACGCGTACGGTGTGGTGTCCGAAATCTGCGAGAGCATGACCAGCCCCGCCGCGATCAGCACGGTGCCGAGGATCGGGAAGATCTTGTAGCGGCCGGTGCGTGTCACCAGCTGCCCGGTTGCGGTGGTGGCTCCCACCATGCCCACCGTCATCGGAATCATCATCAGGCCGGACTCGGTGGCGCTGGCCCCGTTCACCATCTGCAGGAACGTGGGCAAATAGGCGATCGCCGAGAACATCGCGATGCCCACGCACACACCCATCAAGGTAGGCAGCGTGAAGTCCCGGTCCCGGAACAGCCGCAGCGGCAGTACCGGCTCCACGGCCCGGCGCTCGGCCAGCACGAACAACACCGAAGCGACCACGGTGACCGCGCCGAGCCCGATGATCACCGGGCTGTCCCACGGATAGGTGGTCCCGCCCCAGCTGGTGAACAAGATGACAGCCGCACTGGCGACGGCCAGCAGGAAGGTACCCAGGTAGTCCAGCTTGGGCCGCGGGCCGCCCGGTTTGTGCAGGTGCAGCGTGGTGGTGATGACCGCCAGCGCCGCCGCTCCGAGCGGCAGGTTGATGTAGAAGACCCAGCGCCAGTTCCAGTGGTCGGTGATGAATCCGCCCAGCAGCGGTCCGCTGACCGAGGCGAGACCGAAGGCGGCCCCGATCAGGCCCATGTACTTGCCGCGTTCCCGCGGCGAAACGAGGTCTCCGATGATCGCCTGCGCGCCGATCATCAACCCGCCGCCGCCCACCCCCTGGATGGCGCGGAAGGCAATCAGTTGCGGCATGCTCTGGGCCATGCCGGAGAGCATGGAGCCGCCCAGGAACACCGCGATCGCGAAGATGAAGATGCTCTTGCGCCCGAAGAGGTCGCCGAGCTTGCCATAGATCGGCAGCCCGATGGTGGCGGCCAGGATGTAGGCGGTGATCACCCAGGAGATGTGCTCCAGCCCGTTCAGGTCCCCGACGATCGTGGGCAGCGCGGTCGAAACAATGGTCTGGTCCAGCGCGGCGAGCAGGACGGCGAGCATCAGCCCGAGGAACACCACCGTGACCCGCGGCTGCGACGTGGTCGTGCCGTCCCGGATACGGTCCCGGTCCGTGGGTGCGGAAACCGGTGCTGCCGAAGGACCGAAGGGCTGGTCTGGACCTCGGTCGGGACTGGGAGGAACTGCCATGGTGTAACTTCCTGGCGGTGCGGGTGGCGCAGGCGGCCTGATGGTGGTTGCCTGGGGACGCTATCGCCCCGCGACTGTTACCGTACTGCCGTCCGCGGGGCGGCACAACCCCCGGTTTCGGCGCCGTGTTGACGTACTCTGGAAGCCTGCCCAGCGAAGGGACATGCCAATGGACGACGCCGGATCCCGCCTGATTTTCGGCTGCATGGGGTTGGGCGGTGGCTGGGGGCGCGGCCCGCTGGAAGCAGCCGATGTCGCTGCCGCGCACACTGCCGTGGACGCGGCGCTGGACATCGGCATCAGCGTATTTGACCACGCCGACATCTACGCCTACGGCAAGGCGGAGGCAGCGTTCGGCCGGGTGCTGGCCGATCGCCCGGAACTTCGCGAGACCATCCAGCTGCAAACCAAATGCGGCATCCGGCTGCCGGCTCCGGGGCTGGCCGGCCACTACGACTCATCGCGCGAGGCCATTGTGGGCAGCACCGAGGAAAGCCTGCGCCGCCTGCACACCGATTACGTGGACACGCTGCTGATCCACCGGCCGGATCCGCTGGCCCCGGCTGAAGAGATTGCCGAGGCCTTCACCCGCCTCCGGCTGGCCGGGAAGGTCCGCCGGCTGGGCGTCTCGAACATGTCCGGCGAGCAGATGCGGTGGCTTCAGGCGGCGCTGGATGAGCCACTTGCAGCGAACCAGTTGGAAATGAGCCTGTACCGGCGGGACTGGCTTGAATCAAGCGTGCTGGTCAACCATCCGGAAGGGTCGGCGGTCGGCTTTCCGCACGGCACCCTGGAGTATTGCGCTGCCCACCGGGTTGAACTGCAGGCCTGGGGCTCGCTGGCCCGGGGCCGCTACAGCGGCCGGCCCGTGGAACCGGCCGCCGGCGCGCAGGACGCCCCCGGCGCAGGGACGGCAGCGGGCGGCCCGGATGGAGCGACGGCGGCGCTGGTCGCCGAGCTGGCCCGGGACAAGGGCTGCACCCAGGAAGCCGTGGTGCTGGGCTGGCTGCTGCGCCATCCGGCCACCATCCGGCCGGTTGTCGGGACCAGCAACCCGGACCGCATCAAAGCCTGCGCCCAGGCCGAGGAGATCGGCGCCGCGATGACCCGGCAGGAATGGTACGCCCTGTGGGTGGCGGCCCGAGGGCGCCCGCTGCCGTAAACAGCTGGCCTAGACGGCTGCCCTCAACCGTGGCCCTAGACGAAGACGGGCTGCTCCAGCCGGCGGAAGGCAGAGTCGTGGAAGACCAGCGGTTCGTGCGCGCCGTCGTGCGTGGTCAGTCCGTGCACCTCCAACAGCACCACCTGGTGGTCCCCAGCCGGGAACTCCTGGTGCACGGAGCAGTCCAGCCACAGCGCCGCGTCGTTGAGGAAGAGCGCGTCCTGGTCGGTGCGGTGCAGGCTCAGCCCGGCGAAGCGGTCGCCGTTCTTGGAAGCAATCTGGCGGCAGACGCCGTCGTGCTCGGTGCCCAGCACCGAAACGCCGATGCGCCCGGCCTGGCGCACCACCGGCCACGTCCGGGAGGTGTTCTGGACGGCGAACATCACCAGCGGCGGCTCCAGCGAAACGCCCACGGTGAAGGAGGAGGCGACGATGCCCTGGGGTTTGCCGTCGATGACGGCGCAGAGGGCCGCGATCCCGGAGGGGAAACGACCGAAGGCGGAGCGCAGGGTGTTCGGGGTCAAGTCGTTGTGCAGGGACATGGCCATCCTTGAAGCTAGGGCGCATCCGCTGCTGCCGGAGGATACGCGTACTTGCCTGCCGACAAACCCGGCGGGCCGAATCATCACCTGGAGCACCCCGCTACGGTAGAGGGTTGCCGGCCAACCAGCCAGGGCTGAGAAGTTGGCGCTCGTGATTCATTTCCAAGGTAAGAGCCGGAAGTGGCCCCGGTCAAACACGGGTAACAGTTCGTTAAGAACCCTGGGAGGCGCTCTGCGTGCCGCTCGGCAGGCGCTTCCCTTAGGCGCCGGCCGGCTGTTCCGCGCCGCGGTGCAGCCGGAACGGGTGGGCCGGGTAGACGCCGAGTATCCGGATTTCGGTGGTGAAGAATTCCAGTTCCTCGAAGGCATGGACCATGGACTGGTCCTCCGGATGGCCCTCGACGTCCACCATGAACATGGTGGCCGCGAATTCGCCGCCCACCATGTAGCTCTCCAGCCGGGTCATGTTGATGCCGTTGGTCGCGAAGCCGCCCAAGGCCTTGTACAGCGCAGAGGGAACGTTCCGCACCCGGAAGACAAAGCTGGTCACGGCGGGACCGGGCAGTTCCTCGCGGCTGGGGACGGGCCGGCTATCGGCCAGGACCACGAACCGGGTGGTGTTCGTCGGATCGTCTTCCACCTTTTCGGCGAAGACTTCCAGGCCGTACAGCTCCGCAGCCATCGGCGGCGCGAGCGAGACCTTGGTCGGGTCGTTCCATTCGGCCACTTCGCGGGCCGAGCCGGCAGTGTCGCCCGCGATGACCGGAGTCAGTCCCAAGCGGCGGATCAGCTTGCGGCACTGGCCCAGGGCATGGATATGGCTGTGCACCTCGCGGGCCTGTTCCACCGTGGCGCCCGGGATGCCCAGCAGGCTGAAGCGGATGGGCAGGAAGAATTCCTCCACGATCTGCAGCGTGGTCTTGGGCAGCAGGGCGTGGATATCCGCCACCCGGCCGGCGATCGAGTTGTCGATCGGAATCATGGCCAGCTCGGTCTCGCCGCTGGTGACGGCGGCGAAGGCGTCTTCAAAGCTGGCGCACGGCACCGCGTCCCACCCTGGACGGACCTCAAGGCACGCCATATGCGAGTTGGAGCCGGGTTCACCTTGGTACGCGATTGCTGGAGCCATGGGCGAAATTATCCCACCCGGACAGCACAGCGCTTCATTCGGCGGGACACCTTCGGCGTCACAAAGCCGGACGATCCGCCGATACAGTGGAGAACGTGGAAGGACCCAACCCCCGTGCCGTTGCCCTGTGGCTGGCGGCTGCCGTCGTCGCCCTTTTCGCCGTCAGCCTGACGGTGATGCCGTCCATCATGGGGCTGGACGTGATGCCGGCACTGATCGTGGTGTCCGTGCTGCTGCTGGCTGCCGCCGGCGTGCTGGCCGGAATGGCTATTGCGGCCAAGCGGTCGGGACGGCGCTAGGTCCGGCCGGCTGAGGCAACCACAGCGCTGGCCCCGCGGTTGTCCGCAGGGCCTACCTGCGGATCCTCCGGCAACAACCGTCGCGCTCCCGGGCCGCTTTGACCGAGCCTGTCGGCTGGATTGTAGAGCGTGCAGGACCGCAAGGAGAGGCAGCCGCAGCCAATGCAGCCGGTGAGATCGTCGCGCAGGCGCTGCATTTCATCGATCCGCGCGTCCAGATGATCCCGCCATCCCGCAGACAGCGTTGCCCAGTTGGCCTTGGTGGGCGCACTGTCCCGTGGGAGCGAGTCCAGCGCTGCCTTGATCTCGCGCAGCGGGATGCCCACTTGCTGCGAGACCCGGATGAACGCGACTCGGCGCAGCATATGCCGTGGATATCGCCGCTGGTTCCCGGACGTGCGACGGCTGCTGATCAGCCCTTCCCGTTCATAAAAATGAAGTGCTGAAATGGCGGCCCCGCTGCGCTTGGACAGCTCGCCGGGGGTCAGTTCCTTCACGTTGGCCGCGGGCATGGTGACGGTCGCCCTCCTTCCTCTTGACCTGAAGCCTAGTTGAGGTTGTCGACTGGGGAAGTCCCGTAGTTGCAGGCAACAGACCCAAGGAGAAACTATGCACGCAATAGTCCAGCGCGAATTCGGCGGCCCGGACGTTTTGGTCTATGAGGAGCTTCCGGATCTTGCTCCCCAGGCCGGGCAGGTTCGCATCGCGGTTGGCGCCAGCGGTGTGCACTTGCTCGACACCAGCATCCGCAATGGCACCAGCTTCGGTGCGCTGCCCCGGCCGGAGCTGCCGATGGTTCCTGGGCGTGAAGTGGCCGGTGTGGTGGACCGGGTGGGGCCAGGGGTGGACGCACAGTGGCTGGGCAAGCGGGTGGCCGTCCATTTGGGCATGGCCAGCGGCGGCTACGCTGAGCAGGCGCTGCCAGCAGTGGATTCCTTGCACGAGCTGAATGCTGGCCTCGGCTTTGACGCCGCGGTCGCTGCGATCGGCACCGGTCGGACCGCCACCGGCATTCTCGACCAGCTCGCGCTTGGCGCCGAGGACACCGTAATGATCCCGTCGGCCGCCGGCGGGCTGGGCATCCTGTTGGTTCAGGCGGCGCGGAACGCGGGGGCCACCGTGATTGGACTTGCCAGCGGGCCGGCGAAGGCTGCCCATGCGCTGAACGCGGGCGCCGGCGTCGTTGTTGATTACCGTGTCCGGGGCTGGCAGCAGCAGTTGCGCAAACTCGGCCGCCCCACCGTGGTGTATGACGGCGTGGGTGGGGAAGTGGGGCGGCTCGCCTTTGAGCTGTTGGCCGAGGGCGGGACCCAACTGGTGTTCGGCTGGTCATCGGGTGAGGAAAACACTTACCGGCACGAGGGCAAGACGGCGGTGACGATCTTGGGACCGGCGCTCACAGCGCGCGCCGGCGGGCTGCGGTCATTGGAGACGGAAGCGCTGGAGCGCGCGGCGGACGGCACGCGGATGCCGCTGACGGACACCCGCTTCCCGCTCTCGCGGGCGGCCGAGGCACACCGTGCGCTGCAGGCGCGGGAAAGCTTCGGCAAGCTGGTCCTGGTTGCTGAGGGGACCCACGCGTGAGCGTGGTTCTGGCGCCGGCGCCGCTGCTGTCCCGCTCCTACCGCGCCACCACGGCAGGGCTGTTTGCGCTGGCCTTCCTCTTCGCCTTCGAATCAATGGCCGTGGCCACGGTCATGCCTGTGGTCGGCCGGGAACTCGACGGACTGGCAGCCTACGCCATTGCCTTCTCGGCCCCGATGGCCGTCTCCGTGCTTGGTATCGCGCTGGCCGGGAGTTGGACCGACTCGCGCGGCCCGGCACCGGCATTGCGCTGGGGTGTGGGCCTGTTCTCGCTGGGGCTCGCCGCGGCCGCGCTGGCGCCCACCATGGCGGTGTTTTTGGTGGGACGGGGTGTCCAAGGCTTTGGTTCCGGCCTGGCCGGCGTCGGCATGTACGTACTGATCGCCAAGGCCTACCCGCAAGCGATGCGCCCCCGGGTGTTCACCGTACTGACCAGCGGTTGGGTGCTGCCGGCGCTGGTCGG
This sequence comes from Arthrobacter sp. CAU 1506, assembly GCF_005047635.1. Taxonomy (GTDB): domain Bacteria; phylum Actinomycetota; class Actinomycetes; order Actinomycetales; family Micrococcaceae; genus Crystallibacter. The sequence continues at coordinate 111,186 of NZ_SUKC01000009.1, forward strand.
GCCCGCGGCCGCGGGGGCGCTGAACGAACTGTTGGGCTGGCGCTGGGTCTTCGGTCTTGCGCCTGCCCTGGCCGTGGTCGCGTGGCTGGCCCTGGTTCCTGCCCTGCGCCGCACCTCGGGCACCGGGGCTGTGAAGAACGACGGCGCCCGTGCGGCCTGGGCGGCTGCCGTCGCCGCCGGGATTCTCGGTGTGGGATACGCGGGGCAGCGCGAGACGGAATGGTGGGTGCTGTTGTTCTCGGTGTCCGTCGCCGCAGTGCTCCTTGCAGCACCTCGGCTGCTGCCGCCGGGCACGTGGACGCTGCGCCGCGGTCTTCCGGCCGTCATTGCGGTTCGCGGCTTGGTCGGCTCGGCATTCTTGGGCGCGGAGGTCTACCTGCCGCTGGCCTTGGTGCAGCAGCGAGGTTTCAGCCCCGTACAGGCCGGACTGTTGCTGACGGCATCGGCCGTGGCGTGGTTCGCCGGGTCCTGGCTGGCGGCAAACGTGCGGTATCTGGCCCACAAGGTTCGGCGCGTGGGACTCGGAGCTGCGATGCTGACCTTCGGCGTAGGGGTCTCGGTACTGAGCATTGACGCCGGCACATGAATTGGAATAGTCGTGGCCGGTTGGTCCGTGGCGGGACTCGGAATCGGCATGGCCTTTTCCACGCTCTCCGTGCTGATGCTGGACCGCTCCGAAGACGGGGAAGAAGGCGCGAACAGTTCTGCCATGCAGATCAACGACGCAGTGGTGCAGTCCCTTTGGCTGGCGTTGGGAAGTGTCGCCTTCGCACTGTTGCTGCCTGTTGCCCCGCTCTGGGCGTTCGTGCTGGCGTTCGGCAGTTCATTCCTGCTGGCCGCCGCCGCGCTGCTGCTGGTCAGGCGGCTGCGAAACTAATGGCAGCCGCCGGAGGGCGGAAGTGATGAGTTTCGACCGCCCGGCGAGGAAGTGGTCAGGCGACGACCCCAAAGCCTCCGGTCCACGGGAGCTTCTCGGCAGCTGCCAGGGAGATCTGCAGGAATCCAAGGGCCTCGAGTTCCCTGGCCCGGGACAGTGCGCCGGCATCGATGGCGTTCAGCCCGGCGGCAGTGACCACCTCGGCAAGCTGGGACTTGGCTGCGGCGTCGTCCCCGGCCATCAGCACGGTGGTGGTTAGGTCGCCGACCGTGCCGGAGGACAGCGTGGCGGCGAAGGTGGTGTTGAAGGCCTTGACCACATGAGAATTCGGCAGCGAGGCGCTGAGTTCGGCTGCTGCCGAGCTGTCAGAGGGCACGGTGAGCGAGTCGAATGTTTCAAAGTTCATCGGGTTGGTGATGTCGACCACGACCTTGCCGGCCAACTGGTCGCCGCGGCTGCGAACGATGTCAGACAGGGCGGGGTAGGGCACCGCGAGGATAACAATATCGCCGGTGACGGGCCGGTCGTCGTCGTGCTCGAACGTATCGACCACGTTCCCGCCCTTGCTGACGACGCTGGAGATGGCTTGGCCCATGTTGCCGGTACCGATGATGCTGACGTTGGCCACGGGAACGCTCCTCAGATTGCCGGATGGCTACAGGTACGAGCGAAACGGTAGCAGCCTAGGGTCCGGAGTCAAGGCTGCAGGAGCATCTGCTGGCGGACTCGGCCGTTGCCGAAAGGTTTTAGCTGAGGTGTGATTCCTGGGTGATGCCGTAGGGCACATCGTCGCTCAGCTCCACGGTGAACTGCCCGGGGCCGGTGCGGGTCACCATGATGCCGCAATCAGCGTCAATGGCGGCGATTTTCTGCAGTTCTTCCACCGCAGCGTTGAGGAGGTCGTGGGCCTCGGAGGCCGTTTGAGCCGTCAAAGACTTGGTAGCCAAAGTCGTGGCCATGGTTCTGCCTTTCGTGACCGGATGCTGCCGCAGAGGAGAAAGCGCGGTTGGTAGCTTCCGACCGGAACGTGGTGCCCCATGCGGAACGGTGCATGGAATATTACATTGTGCCATTTCAATGGACATCAGATGAATTTTCAAGGGGTGTGGCGCGCAACATCTCCGGCACTTTCGCCGCGCTGGCGCGGAAATACGCGGAATTACCGGCCAGTAAGTGTGGTCAAAAATACGCGCAGCGGCCGACCGGAAGGGTAGGGCAGCCGATGCCGGGAAGCATGAGCTACCGCCACATGCCGGCGCGAACTCGGGGACACTGCGTGCGGCCCGAGGCCTAGAACGGGTTGAGCAACCGGTGGACGAACTGCCGGGTGCGCTCTTCCTGCGGGTCGCGCAGCACCTGGTCCGGGTGGCCGCGCTCCACCACCACGCCGCCGTCCATGAACACCACTTCGCTGGCCACTTCCCGGGCGAATGCCAGTTCGTGGGTCACCAGGGCCATGGTCCAGCCTTCATCGGCCAGTTCCTTGATCACGTGCAGCACGTCGCCCACCAGTTCCGGGTCCAGCGCCGAGGTGGGCTCGTCGAAGAGCAGCAGCGAGGGTTTCAGAGCCAGCGCCCTGACGATGCCGACCCGCTGCTGCTGTCCGCCGGAGAGCTGGTGCGGGTATTGGTCTTCTTTCCCGGCCAGCCCCACCCGGTCCAACAGCGACATCGCGTCGCTGACGGCCTCGGCCCGGGGCCGCTTCTGCACCTGGACGGGGCCCTCGATGACGTTCTGCAGCACGGTCATGTGGGGAAACAGGTTGTAGTGCTGGAACACCATGGCGCTGCGGTCCCGCAGCGCGGAAATCTGCTTGCGGTTCACCGGCGAGCCGAAGTCCACGGCGGGGCCGCCCGCGAAGGCGACCCGTCCGCCGTCGGGAATTTCCAGGCCGTTAAGGCAGCGGAGCACGGTGGTCTTGCCAGAGCCGGAGGGCCCGATCAGCGCCAACACCCCTCCGGTCTGCACCGACAGGTCGATGGACTTGAGCACCTGGTTGCTGCCGAATGACTTGCTCAGCCGGTCAACAGACAGCACGGGCGCCGTCTTGGCACCGGGCTGAGGGACGGAGGAATCGTCAGTGGGCGACATAGCGGTCCAGCCTCTTTTCCAGTCGGGTTTGCCCGGCGGACAGGACCAGGCAGAACACCCAGTAGACGGCCGCGGCCTCCATGTACAGCAGCAGGAATTCCTGGCTGAAGGCGGCGATTTCCTGAGCCACCCGGAATGCTTCGGTGACCAGGATCAGCGAGGCGAGGGACGTGTCCTTGACCAGTGAGATGAAGGTGTTGGACAGCGGCGGCACCGATACCCGTGCGGCCTGCGGCAGGATGATCCGCCGCATGGTGAGGGTGCCGGACATGCCGATGGTGTGGCCGGCTTCCCACTGTCCCTTGGGGACGGACAGGACCGCGGCGCGGATGATTTCAGCCGCATAGCCGCCCACGTTCATGGAGAAAGCGATGATCGCGCTGGGCCAGGGGTCGAGAACGATGCCGATCGACGGCAGGCCGTAGAAGATGACGAACAGCTGCACCAGCAGCGGGGTGCCGCGGATGACCGAGATGTAGGCCCGGGCGATGCCGGCCAAGATCCGGTTGCCGCTCACCCGCATCAACGCGAGGAGAAGCGCCAGGACCAGGCCAATGGCGAAACTGGCCAGCGACAGCGGGATAGTGCCGGTCAGTCCGCCCTGGACAATAGGCCAGAGCGAACTGGCCAGCAGTTCCCAATCGATGTCCATATGGCTACGTTAGCGTCTCCAGTCCTGCCGCCTACTGGCTGACGTCGGTGCCGAAGTACTTCTCGGAGATTTTGGCCAGCGTGCCGTCCGCCCGCAGCTCGTCCAGCGCCGTGTCGAAGGCCTTCACCAGGTCGTCGCTGCCCTTCTGAAAGGCGAAGGCGCTTTGCGACTCCTCATCCGTCTTCGCGGCCACCTTGATGTCCTTGTTGTCATGGCTGGCCTGGTAATCCAAGTAGGTGAGCTCGTCATTGATGGTGGCGTCCACGCGGCCCTGCTCCAGCAGCGACACGGCCTGCGCCCAGCCTTCGACCGACTGGACCTTGGCGCCGGCCTGCTCGGCGATCTTGTACCAGTTGCTGGTCAGCGACTGTGCGCTGGTCTTGCCCTCCAGGTCCGCCACCGACGAAATGTCGTTGTTGTCGCTCTTCACCACGACGACGCCGGTGCTCACCGTGTAGGGCTCGGAGAAGTCGTACTTGGCCTGGCGCTGTTCGTTGATCGAGACCTGGTTGGCGATCACGTCAAAACGGCCGGCGTCCAACCCGGCGAAGATGGCGTCCCACTGGGTTTCTTCAAACTTCACGTCCACGCCCAGCTTCTCGGCCACGGCGGTGACGATTTCGACGTCGTAACCGGTCAGCTTTCCGCCGCCGTCTTCGTGGAAGCTGAACGGGCGGTAGGTGCCCTCGGTACCCACCGTGATCACGCCGGCGTCCTGGATTTCCTGCAGGGTGCTGGCGGCTGCCGAGCTCGACGGCTGCGACTCCGACGGCGTGGAGGTGCTGCAGCCGGCCAGCACCAAGGCGGCAGCTGCGGCGGCACCGAGCACTGACAAACGACGACGAATCATGATGGGGATTCCTTGTGATCTAGGAGTATGAACCTGCCGGTGGGGTGGCCGGAGGATGCTGAACGCTAGCACGTACAACAACCGTCACCTCAAGATATGTTCCGAACTGTGTCGGTACTGTGAGCAGCGGCACGCTGCCGCGCCCCTGGCTGTCGGCGCGGCAGCAGCCGCGCTCAGCCACGGCGGCTCACACCGCCGTCGTCCGTCGGTCAGTCCGCGGCCACCCGGACCAGCAGCGCGCCCGGGTCAACCCGCATCAAGAGCCGGGAGCCCAAGCCGATGTGGTCACCGTCCAGTTGCATCTCCTGCGGCCGGGCGGCGGTGATCTCCACTTCCTTGCCCTGGTAGTAGTCCACCGACGGGTCAACGCTCCGGCCGCGCTTGGCCAGCCCGGCCAGCACGCCAAGCCAGCCCAGCCGGCCGCGCGGGGAAATGGTCATGATGTCCAGCAGCCCGTCATCGATCTGGGCGCCCGGGAACATCTCGAATCCGCCCTGAATCTTGCCGCAATTGCCCCCCATCACGCTGCGCATTCGCAGGGTGACGGGTTTGCCGCCGTCAATGGACAGCGTGGCGCGGACCGGCTTGCCCGGGAGGTTGCGCAGCCCGGCCTCCACGTAGGCGAGCCAGCCGATACGGTCCTTGAGCCCGTCGTCCGTGCCGCCAATGACCGCGGCGTCGAAGCCGAGTCCGGCCATGACCAGGAACACCGCGCCGTCGCCTGAGCCGTCCACGGTCGCACGCACGGCGTCGATGCTCCGGTCTCGGCCGGTCAACGCGATGCGTACCGCGGTCTCCGGGTCGTCCACCGGCAGGTCAAGGTTGCGCGCCAGCAGGTTGCCGGTACCCAGCGGGATCACCCCCAACGGCATGTCCGTGTCGGCCAGCCGTCCGGCCACGCGGCGCACTGTGCCGTCGCCGCCGGCCGCGATGACAAGATCGACGCCCGCATCCAGCGCCTGCTGCGTCTGGCCCGCACCGGGGTCCTCCAGCGTGGTCTCCATCCAGAGCGGCGGCTGCCAACCGTTTTCGGCGCACGCATCCTCGACCAGCGCCACCAAATCAAAGCTGAAATTCTTCGAAGGGTTCCAGACCACCGCTGCACGGCGGGAGGCTGAGGGAGCGAATTCGGTCATGATGTCCTTACCTGGGTCCTGTCCGGCCGGCGCCGTGGCGTTGCAACCCGACGAAACCCATTCAAGCAGCATTCGCCGTCAGCCGCCCGGCTCGACATCGCCCCGGGGCGCTTATAAATTCGAACAGGACACTCTCGGATCCAGGAGAAGAATGCTTCGGCGCGCACTTGCACTCATTATGGCCCTGCTGCTGACAGCGGCGGTGGCTGCTTGCGCTCCGGAGCGGGAATCGCCGGACCCAGCAGCCCAGGCCCTGGCCAAAGGACTTGCCGCCAACGACGTCTCCACGGTGGCTTTCGCCGATGCCACCGGCGCCCAGGTGCAGGAGCAGTTAGCGGCGCTGACCAAAGAGATGGACCCGTGGCAGCCTGACGTCACCGTGACCGATGTGGAAGAGGTTGAATCCAACCTGTTCCGGGCCACCCTTTCCTATGACTGGCAGGTGCCGGACTCGGAGCAGAGCTGGAGCTACACCACCACCGCGGACCTGCACTATGCGGACGACCGTTGGCAGGTGCGGTGGACACCGCAGGTCGTTGAACCCTCGCTGACCGAGGGCGAGCGGCTGGTGCTGGCCACGGCCGAACCGCAGCGCGGCCAAATTCTCGACGCCGACGGCGAAGCGATCGTCAAGAACCGCTCGGTCAAGATTGTCGGAATCGACAAGAACGGACTGGACGAATCAGCCGCCGAGGACTCGGCCCGGGAACTGGCAGCGTTGGTCGACGTTGACGCCGCGGACTATGCGAAGAAGGTTGCCGCCTACGGGCCGGAGGCCTTCGTCGACGCGATCACCCTTCGTGAGGGCGCCTTCAAGAAGCTGGACCAGGGCAAGCTGGAGGACATCGACGGCTTCCTGGCCGTGGACGACGAGATCCCGCTGGCGCCCAGCCGCACCTTCGCCGGCCCGGTGCTGGGCTCCGTTCGGGAAGCCACAGCGGAGGACATCGAGAAGTCCGAGGGCAAGGTGGTGGCGGGCGAGACGGTCGGCGCTTCCGGCCTGCAGTCGGCCTTCAACAAAGAGCTCTCCGGTACCCCGGGAGTCACGGTCTCCGCCGTCTCGGAGCCGGCCGAAGAAGGCGCCGAAGCGCCCACCCGCCAGCTGTTCCACCAGGACGCGGCCGACGGCAAGGACTTGAAAACCACGCTGGTGCCGGACTTGCAGTCCGCCGCCGAAGACATCCTGGCCGACACCAAGTCGCCGAGTTCGATCGTCGCGCTGCGGCCCTCGACGGGCGCCGTCCTGGCGGCTGCCAACGGGCCGGACAGCGAAGGCTACAACACTGCGTTCCTGGGCCAGTACGCGCCCGGTTCCACCTTCAAGATCGCCACGGCCTTGGGGCTGCTGCGCAACGGGATGACTCCGGATTCCGCCGTCACCTGCGACCCGGAGCTGGTGGTGGACGGCCGGACCTTCGAGAACGCGGACAGCTACCCGGCGGCCTTCACCGGCAAGATCACCTTGACCGAGGCCATCGCCCACTCCTGCAACACCGCCTTCATCTCTGAACACCAGAAGCTTTCGCAGGACCAGCTCGCGGATGCCGCCGGCGCCCTGGGCATTGGCATGACGGCCAACCCCGGCATTGAGGCTTTTATGGGCACCGTGCCGCGCGAAGACTCCGAGGGCACCGCCCACGCCGCCTCGATGATCGGCCAGTCCCGCGTACAAACGTCGCCGCTGTCGCTCGCCACCCTGATGGCCGCCGTGGTGAAAGGCGGATCCGTGGTGCCCACGTTGGTGGACGGACACGATCCCAAAGCCGAGCTCCCCGATGTGCCGAAGCTGACCGAAAAGGAAGCCGAGCAGCTGCGCACCATGATGCGCTCGGCCGTGGTGGACGGCTACTTGGCCAATCTGGCCGATCTGCCTGGCAAGCCGGCGATCGGCAAGACAGGAACCGCCGAGTACGGCTCCGAAAACCCGCCGCAGACCCACTCCTGGGTGATTGCCGGCCACGGGGACCTTGCCATTGCAGTGTTTGTCGAGGACGGCAAGCTCGGCGCCGAAACGGCCGGTCCGCTGGCCGAGGCCTTCCTGGAAGCGGCTGCCGGCTAAGCCCGCCCGCCTGCCACGTGCGCTACCGCCTACCAGCGGTGGGCCACGTCAACCACTAGCCGGGACATCTTGCCCGGCCCGTCGAGCGTGAAGACCCTAAACGGCAGTCGGGCCCGTACGCCCAGGCCGATGGTGGTGTAGCCCTCGAAACTTCCGCCCCATGCGAGCTGGCGGAAGGTGGTGTAGCCATGGACGTTGGCCAGTTCCTTCGGGTGGGCGGGACGGTAGGTGGCGCGGCCGCTGGAATTGTAGGCCGGTGCCTTGATGACCACGGCCAGGTCGGCGCCGCCGCGCAACGGAATCACGCGCCCGGAGCCCTGCGCGCGCACCGTTCCATACCGCACCGAGTAGCCGGCCACGTCACCGCGGAGGGTAACAACCATGCGGTCATAGCAGGTGTGGCGACCGGTGCGGACATTAGTGATCGGGGCGGTGGTGCTCCCGGGTGCGGATTTGGCCGCCGATCCCCAGGAAATCCCGCAATAGGAGGCGGCGGACGCGGGGCCCGGAGCCACCAATCCCAGACCGAGCACCAGCAGGATCACGGACAGCCATGTGGGAAGCTTCCTCATGGCGCACCGCCTTTCATCGCGTGGCAGATGCACTCAGGATAGAAGCGTTTTCCGGTGCCGGACCGGGTGGTTTCGCGATGATGGTGAAACCGTTACGTCGCACTGCGCCGGACGGTGTTTCCTTGATCTTTCGGTGACCCATCCGCGGGCCGCCCCACCGGGAATCCGACTATTACGCGGGTACGTAACATAAATCACAATCCTGTAATTAGCACGCGACCAGTGGCATACTGTCAGCGTTAGCCGGTTTTCGGACCCCCCAATTTTGACCGGGCCGGCGATCCCCCAAGAGCCAGCCCCGCGTGAACACACCGCGGGGCTGGCGGTTTAATCGTCACACCTTGCTGCGTGCCGGAAGGGCGCTTCCCGGAAGCCCGTCTGGCAGCCGCCGTGGTCCCGGAAGCCTCGTCAGCCCGGAAGCCTCGTCAGTCCGGAAGCCCTCAGCCTAGAGGCCGTGGTTAGCCTGCCCTGACGTCCATCACCTCGGCCGAGGTGATCCGACGCAAGTCCTCGAAGCCGATCGAGAACATCGCACGATGATCACCGGCGCCGGCCCAGAGTACGGGATGGTCGGCCAGCGAACGATCCAGCACCGTGCGGATCGGCCCGGGGTGCCCCACGGGCGCCACACCGCCGATGGCTTGTCCGGTATGCGTCAGGACGAAGTCCGGATCCGCCCGCCGGATGCGCGCCAGGCCCAGCGCGGACGCCACCAGTTTCGTGTCCACCCGCGCTGCACCGCTGGAGAGGATCAGCAGCGGGCTGCCGCCGGAATCAAACACCAGGCTGTTGGCGATGGCGGCAACATCGCAGTCCAGCACCCGGGCCGCATCCACGGCGGTGGGCACCTCGTCGTCGAACACCGTGACGGTGTCCGCAACACCGCATCCCAGCAGGGCGGTCCGGACTGCGGCTACTGGGTTAGTCATGACCCGATGGTATCCAAGGGACGGAAGCCTCAGCCCACATCGAAGCCGCTGAGCTGGCCGGTCGCGGCCTCGTACGTTGTTTCGATGCCCCTGACCCGGCCCGGCGCCGCGCCGGATTCTAGTGCCGCCACCAGTTCCTCCACGGCGTCCTGCGGGCCCTCGGCCACCACGCCGACTGTTCCATTGGGGTGGTTCACCGCAGATCCGACGAGACCCAACCGCTCGGCCTGGTCGCGGGTCCAATAGCGGAAGCCGACGCCCTGTACCCGGCCGCTCACCGTCGCGCTGACGCGGACATTCCGGCTGGTCCCGTGCTGTTCGTCCATGCATCCCTCCTAGCGGCTCTGCCTCCAGCGTACGACGGCGGCTGCCCGCCTCAACCGGTTCCGGAGCCGGCCGCTTCAATGGGTTCCGGAGCCGCTCGCCTCAGCCGGTTCCAGAACCGTAGGGGCGGGTGATCGCCTCCAGGAAATGGCCGTCCGGGTCGCTGAAGTAGACACCGCGACCGCCGTCGTTGTGGTTGATGGTCCCGGGACGGTTTCTGGCTGGGTCGGCCCAGTAGTCGATCCCTGCCGCCTGGATGCGTTCGAAGATGCCGTCGAAGTCGTCTTCGCCGACTAAGAAGGCATAGTGCTGGGGCTGGACGCCTCCGTTGGCGTCGGCGTAATCCAGCGCCACACCGCCCTCCAGCGTGACCGTCATAAAGTGCCCGAACATCGGCTGCGGCGGACCAAGTCCAAAGATCTCCGCAAAAAATTCAGCCGACGCCTTCTTATCCGCGGCATAAACAATGGTGTGGTTGAACGAGACGGCCATGGTGCCCTCCGATTCAGGCGGCCGGACCTCCCGTGTCCCGTCCGGCGTGGCTCCATTCAACTCCGCGCCGGACCGAGGGACAAGGCCCGGGTCAGGCAGAACCGGCGCCTTAACGCAGTAGCGGACGAACCGGCACGTCTGGTGCCGGCGTCGTCCGCCTGTGGGTGGTGGCGCTGCTGTCTACGCCTGCTGGTCAGGCAAACGCCAGACCGTGCAATCTTGGGTGCTGATCGCGCGGCGTGAACCGTCAGCGTCGTCGCGGATCCAGACCAGGCCGACACCCGGCGCGGTGCGGTCGACACGGCCCCGGTACTGGACGGCGTTGTCCATGCGGGCCTCGACGGAATCGCCGCGGCGCAGATGCCCGAGGTTGCGGATCCGGGTGGGGGTGGAATTGACCAGTGGGGACTGACCTGTTGTGGATAGCGTCATACATGACCTCCTGTGTTGCGGGCGGAAAAGGGGGTGTCGAAGCAGACCGGGCCTTTGGTGAGGCCGGCCTGCCGCGGCAACGTTCTAGGACTGCTGGTTAGGCGAAAACGCCGGCCGATGCCGGCTGCAGAAAGGGCGCTAACAAAGGGGGAGGGGGAGCAAGGCGGCAGGGCGCGGGAAAGAGCTTCTCCGCTGATCTCCTGCTTCAAACATGCTGATCCCTCGGTAGTCCGTTCGCAGTTTCATTGAATGGAACGGGCGTCGTGGGCGGGTTTATTCCGATGCGACGAAAAAAGTTTGGTTCCTCAAACGTTGTTCCGGGCACTTGCAGGCCACGGGCCAAGATGGCCTGCGGGGCAGCGCAGACCAGACAGATGCAGACCAGACAGATGTGGTGGCTGGGGTCAGGAAGCGTCCCGGGGCGGCAGCTGCTGCAGCGACCACGTGTTGCCGTCCGGGTCGCTGAAGTACACGAAGTGTCCCCAGGGCTGCTGGTCTACGTCGCTGGCTTCGACGCCGCGTCCGATGAGTTCCTGCCGGGCTGCTTCGGCGTCGGAAACCACCATTTGCAGGCCCTGCTGCGAGCCGGGCGCCATGTGGGTGATTCCGTCGCCGATGACAATGGAGCAGGCCGAACCGGGCGGGGTGAGCTGCACGAACCGCAGCTCTGGATTCACTTGGTAGTCGTGGTCCGCATTGAAGCCCACCTGTTCCACGTAGAACTTCTTCGCACGGTCCACGTCGCTGACCGGAACGGCTACGAGTTCAAGTTTCATGTCCATGTCGGACACGCTAGCGCCCGCTTGGAGGTGGGGATAGGGGGAATCCTCCGAACGCGGTCAGTTCCTGTCCTGCAGCAGGCAGAGTTGGTACCCCTCGGACTTCTCAAACAGACTGCGCGGGTGCGAGCCGTTGTTGGCGAGCCAGACGATGTCCGCATCGAGCGTCACGGCATCAATCCGCCCGGTGCGCAGCATGATTCCGTCCTTGTGGACTTCCACCATGGTGCCGGGCACCAAGTCCCAGTTGTCGAGCGGGCTGTCAGGCATGTTGGTACTCCTCAAGTCGGGTCGTCGGCCGTTGCGCCACTTCTCCACACTGCAGGCGGACGCGGACGTCCACAAGAGGACCCGCCCGCTGTTCACGACGAATTAACACACCACGCCGTGCTGTGGCCGGGGCGTTAATTCGTGAAGTGACTTCGCTCCGACAAAAGCCCGGGCGGGCTGTACAAACACACGGAGTTACGCTCGCCGGCTTTCCAGTCTGCTTCCGTCGGAGAGAATGGCCCGAAGCTATGGCCGGGGGCCAATTTCTCGAGGTGCTGTTCAAGAAAATCTGCACACCAGCGGATGGCCTCATCACCCAGCGCGCGCTCGCCCGGATAGGGCTGGTCCGCATGGGTCACGACGCCGAAGACCTCGCCTTCGTGTGTCTCAGTGCAGGGCACGGGGAAGAGGGCAGCCTGCGTGGGGCCGGAGGAATATTCCCAGTCGAAGAACACACAATCGCCGGGCAGTGCAGCGCTCAAAGGCGAAGGCTTGGTCCCGGCCTGCCACTGTTCGGCCAGGAAGCTGTCAATGTAGGCGGTATTGGCCTCGGCATCCTCTTGGCTGAGGGCCACCTCCGGCTCAACGGCGGAACCGGAGGGCAGGGGAGTGGCAAAGCTGGCGGTTTCCGGACCAGCGCCACTCGCAGAACCGGACGATTCGCTGCCGGCGGTCGGCTCCGCCGTCGTACTCTCCGTTCCAACAGGTGCGGCGCGTGCGTCGGATGCCCCGGGCCCCGAACATCCGGCGATCAGCACCCCGCCCATCACCACGCAAGCAACCGAAAGCTGGATCCGCATGGTCCCCCGTTGTCAGCGCCGAGGCTGCCTACCAAGGCAGCCGAAACATCAGCAGCCTAACAGTGCGTCCCCTTGGATCCGGGATGCCGAGCCGCGGCCCGCGGGATCAACCAGCGGGATCAGCCAGCGGTGACAGCAGCGGCGGCGGCCGTCTTCTTCCGGTAGATGGCCAGGAAGGAGGAAATCCGGCGCACCGCCTCTTCGATGTCCTCTACCGAAGGCAAGATCACGAAGCGGAAGTGGTCCGGGGTGGGCCAGTGGAAGGCGGTGCCGTGCGAGACCAATATCTTCTGTTCCTCAAGCAGGTCCAGCACGAATTTTTCGTCGTCTTCGAAGGGGTAGACAGCGGGATCAAGCTTGGGAAACAGGTACATGGCCCCGGCGGCCGGGACGCAGCTAACACCCGGAATCTGGTTGAGCAGCCGGCAGGCCAGATCGCGCTGTTCGCGCAGCCGTCCGCCGGGCTTCACCAGGTCGCCAATCGACTGGTATCCGCCCAGCGAGGTCTGGATCGCGTGCTGGGCCGGCACGTTCGAGCACAGCCGCAGCGAGGCCAGCAGTTCAAGGGATTCCCGGTACGCGGCGGTCTCGGCGCGGGGGCCGCTGATGGCCACCCAGCCGGCCCGATAGCCGGGCATCCGGTAGGCCTTGGACAACCCGCTGAAAGTGAGCACCGGCAGATCCGGAGCGACGGAGGCGGTATGGATGTGGACGGCGTCCTCGTAGGTGATCTTTTCGTAGATCTCGTCCGAGAAGAGCACCAGGTCGTGTTTGCGTGCCAGTGCCGCGAACTGCTCCAGCACGTGCCGGGGGTAGACGGCGCCGGTGGGATTGTTGGGGTTGATCAGCACAATGGCCCGGGTCCGGCCGGTGATTTTGGCCTCGACGTCCGCCATGTCCGGCCACCAGTGGTTGTCTTCGTTGCACAGGTAGTGGACGGCCTTGCCGCCGGAGAGGGTTACGGATGCGGTCCACAGCGGGTAGTCGGGTGCGGGGATCAGCACTTCGTCGCCGTTTTCCAAAAACGCCTGCAGCGTCATGGAGATCAATTCGGAGACGCCGTTGCCAATGAAGATGTCCTCCACGCCGATCTGCATCAGGCCCTTGGTCTGGTAATACTGCGAGATCGCCGTGCGTGCGGAAAAGATGCCCTTGGAATCGCTGTAGCCCTGGGCTCCGCGCAGGTGGTGGATCATGTCCACCACAATGGATTCCGGCGCTTCCAGTCCGAACGGCGCCGGGTCCCCGAGGTTCATCCGCAGGATGCGGTGGCCCTCGGCCTCCATCTTCTTGGCCGCATGCAAAATGGGGCCGCGGAGCTCGTAGCGGACGTTCTGGAGTTTGCTGGAGTGCTGCATCGGACGCATGCCCTATGTTTTCACATCCGGCATAGACCGTTCATGTGGTGTTCGCCACGGCCGGCGTTCGGGCTGCCGCCGTTCAACACCGCCTGTTCAACACGCACGCCGTTCGGGCTGCCGCCGTTCAACACCGCCTGTTCAACACGCACGCCGTTCGTGCGGACGGTGACCGTTCATGCGGCCCATTCCCGTACTGGGTATTCAACCCGGCTGCATGAGAAAGCTTAGACGTCCGCGGGTCTGGTGCCCGGGACCGTAACGGCCTAGCGTATGAACCTCAATGCGGAGCAGCTACGGAGGAACGCCATGAGCCTGAAGCACATCAACCCCGAAGGTATGTTCCGCAGCCCGGCGTTTTCCCAGGGCGTGCTTGTGGACGGGCCCGGGCGGCTGCTGGTGGTCGGTGGCCAGAACGGCGTCAATGCCGACGGACACATGGTCAGCGATGACCTCGCCGGCCAGACCAGGCAGGCGATGCGCAACGTGCTGGCCGTCCTCAAGGAGGCCGGTGCAACCCAGCAGGATGTGGCCAAGCTGAATATCTACCTGGCCGCCGGACAGGACGCGAACGAAGGGTACGCCGCGGCCGCCGAGGTGTGGGGGCAGGTTCCGACGGCGATCACCGTGCTGCAGGTGGGCTCTGCCCGGCCCGGCGTCCTGGTGGAGATCGATGCCCTCGCGCAGGTTCCGGAAAAGGCCTGACGGACAAGGCTGATGTCCCGGCTGCCACGCCGACCGGGCCAGTCGTGCCTGAAGCCTGGGGCATGAGACCTGGAGCCTGGGCCCGGGCCTTGGGGCGCAACCCGGCACGGGAATAGCCGCTGCGGTGGCGCGGTTGGGGCTTCTCGTGAGTAAGCTCTTTGAACCCGCTACCCTGACCACCCCCGACGGCACCGGCTTGCGGCTGCGCAACCGCACGGTGCTGGCACCGATGTGCCAGTACTCGGTGAGCGCCCGCGACGGAGTGCCCAACGACTGGCATCTGGTGCACCTCGGAGCCCGGGCTGCCGGCGGCTTCGGACTCGTGGTTGCCGAGGCCACCGCAGTGGTCCCTGAAGGCCGGATCTCCGACCGCGATGCCGGCCTGTGGAACGACGCGCAACGCGACGCGTGGAAGCCCGTGGTGGATTTCGCCCACAAGCAGGGGGCGGCGATCGGCATCCAGTTGGCCCACGCCGGCGCCAAAGCCTCTACCTACCCGTGGTTGCCCGAGCAGCCCGAGGGCTCCATCCCGGAGGCCGACGGCGGCTGGGAGACGGTGGCCCCCTCAACTACCGACATCTTCGGCTTGGAGCAGCCCCATGCCATGGACATCCCCGAGATCCAGGCATCCGTCCAGAGCTGGGCCGACGCTGCCCGCCGAGCGGACGAGGCCGGGTTTGACGTTGTGCAGATCCACGCAGCCCACGGCTACCTCATCCACCAATTCCTCTCCCCGCTGACAAACCACCGTGAAGACGCCTACGGGGGCAGCTACGAAAACCGCACCCGGTACGCGCGCGAGGTCATCGCGGCGGTGCGGGCCGTCTGGCCGGACCATAAGCCGCTGGCGATCCGCCTCTCCGGAGACGACTGGGTCGAGGGCGGCTGGCGGTTGGCCGACACTGTCCGCTTTGTTGGCGAGGCACGGGAGCTCGGGGTCACCGCGTTCGATCTCTCCAGCGCCGGCATCGGGGCCTACCACGGACCCTCCGGCCCGGGTTTCCAGGTGCCGCTCGCTGCCGCCGTGCGCGACGCGCTGGAGGGCACGGATTCGTT
Source organism: Arthrobacter sp. CAU 1506 (assembly GCF_005047635.1). Lineage (GTDB taxonomy): Bacteria > Actinomycetota > Actinomycetes > Actinomycetales > Micrococcaceae > Crystallibacter. Next base: position 126,568 of record NZ_SUKC01000009.1, read on the forward strand.
CGTCACCGCCGTCGGGCTGCTGACGGACCCGGCGCAGGCCGAACATGTGGTGGTCACCGGGCAGGCCGACGGCGTGAGCGTTGGCCGGGCTGCGCTGAAGGACGCGCACTGGCCGGCGAACGCGGCGAAGGTTCTGGGAGTGGCCCGCGACGGCAACCCGCGCGCGGACCAGTACTGGCGAGCCGCCTGGTAGACGGAGCTCGGTCCGACGCCGGCGGGGTGCCGCGCCGCAATAGGTGCGCCCCGCCGTCTTACGCTGCCACCACAGCGGGGAGGCGCACCCGATTGGTGCGTCCCCGTCGTCGTGCCTTATTTGTTGGGGCGGACGCGGTGCTTGCTGACGATCGAGACCCGATTGAACGCGTTCATCGCGACCGTGATCCAACTGACCGCGGAGAACTCCTCGTCGGTGAGCTGTTCGCGGGCGGCCGCATACTCCCGCTCCTGGCTGTGGTGGGCCGGAAGCTCGGTCAGCGCCTCGGCCAAGGCCAGCGCCGCGCGCTCCTTGTCTGTGAAGACTTCGGTGTCCCGCCAGGACGGAAGCACGGACAGCCGCTGCGCCGTTTCGCCTTCGCCCAGCGCAAGCCGGGTATGCATGTTCAGGCAGTAGGCGCATCCGTTGATCTGCGAGATGCGCAGATTGAGCAACTCCACCAGCTTCCGGTCCAGGCCCGCGGCTTCCGCAGCCTCGCCGACCTTGAGCGCTAGACCGTTGAGGGCGCGGTACGCCGCCGGGGTCTGCTTGTCGATGTAGATGTTGGCGCGACGTTCGTCGGTGCTCACTCAAGCCTCCTGATCACTGGGGTGAATTCCCATTCTGGCACTCTGCCCGGCAGGACCGGAGAAGAGTAGCGTGTGGCCCATGGAATTCGAGAAACCCTTTGCGGAGCCCACCGCGCGCCGGATCCGGGTCCGGCTGGGTGGAAGCCTAGTGGCGGACAGCACCCGGGCCAAGCTGCTGGTCAGCTATGGGCCGGGCGGACTGCCCACGTACTACGTGCCGCGGGAGGACGTGACCCCGGGCGCGCTCGCCAATCCGCACGCCGGATCCGCCGGCCAGCAGGTCTGGGACGTGACCCTGGGCAGCAAGCGGGCTGAAGCCGGCGCGTGGGAGCACCCCAATCCCACCGGCGCGTTGGCCGAATTGGCCGGACACGTGACATTCTCCTGGCGGCAACTGGAATGGTACGAGGAGGACGAACGGGCGCTGGTGCATGCCCGCGATCCCTACAAGCGGGTGGATACGCTGCGCAGTTCCCGCCGCGTCCAGATTTACCTTGAGGGCCAGAAGGTGGCCGACAGCATCCGCCCGCTGCTGCTCTTCGAAACCCACCTGCCCGTCCGCTACTACCTGCCGGCCGCGGACGTACGGACCGACCTGCTGGAAGCCAGCGACACCGTCACCAGCTGCCCCTACAAGGGCATGGCCCGGTACTGGTCCGTCCGGCTGGGCGAGAACATGATCCGCGATGTGCTGTGGAGTTACCCGGACCCGATCCCGGAAAACCCCAAGATCCGCGACCTGTTCTGCTTCTTCAACGAGCGCGTGGACCTGGTGGTCGACGGCGTCACGCAGGAACGGCCAGACACTCCCTGGTCCTGAAACAGCCTTGGGCGGATCTGAACCGGTGCTGAAACAGCCCCAGGCGCACCTGGACCGGTCCTGAAACAGCCCCGGCCCGGCCCTAACGCCGTCGTCGTGCCGGGAGCAACCCTGCACTGAGAACCCGGCGTCCCGCCGGACTGCTTCTGCCGCTTATACCTTCTTCTCCGCGGAGAAGAAAAGGCTTTTGATCATTTTTCCCACGCCAACCTGTTGCACAATCAGCATGCTTATGTTTTCTTGGGGAGAAGCGATTCTGGTCCCGCACTTCCCCGAGTGAGAGTGATCTGGCGATGCATTTCAACGAGGCTGATGTGCAGGTGTTGTTCCGCAGAGCGAGGCGCGCGAAGGGTTCCTTGCGGGCGGCGCTGGAAGAGGAACTGGTTCTGGGGCATCTGGGCATCGCGGAAGGAATTGCCCGCAACTATTCCGGCCCGGGGCGGGAGGTCGACGACCTGCTGCAAGTAGCCCGGCTGGGACTCCTCAAGGCGGTCCGTGGTTTTGATCCGGACCACGGTGCCGGCTTTGCCGCCTACGCCGTCCCCACCGTGCACGGCGAATTGAAGCGGTATCTGCGCGACAGTTCGTGGATGGTCCGGCCGCCGCGCCATCTTCAGGACTTGCGGACGGCGGCCATCAAGATGACACCGGAGCTGGCGCAGCGGCTGGGTCGGGAACCGCGCCTGCAGGAATTGGCCGATGCGCTCGCGGAATGCCCGGATGCCGTGGCCGAAGCGCTGAATTGCCACGGCAGCCTGCGGCCGGAGTCATTGGACGGAACCCCCGAAGGGCAGAGCCTGGCCGAGTCGCTGGCAACGACGGACGGCGGTACCGAACGGACCGAGGAACTGCTGATGCTGCGGGGGGCCATCCGTGAGCTCGAACCGCGGGAACGGCAACTGCTCTTTTACCGCTACTTCCAGGAAGAATCGCAGCGCCGGATCGGCGAACGGATCGGCATGACGCAGATGCAGGTGTCCCGAACGCTGGCCCGGATCCTGGTTAAGCTTCAGCGCCGGGTGTTGGGGGAGCAGCCAGCGCCGGCCCGGCAGCCGATGCGGACGGCGTAATCACCGGAAGTTGCGCAACCGCCGCCAGGACATCGTCGGCGCTGACGGCCAGCAGCGCCGGGTCGGGGTCGGCAGCGAATGTCTCGCCGAGCCGCAGTTTTGCGTCCGTCAGGACGGTGTGCGGTCCGGGCGGCGGCCCCCACACGCTGACCGGTGCAGGACCGAAGATGACCACTGACGGCCTGGCGTAGGCGGAGGCCAAATGGGCCGCTCCGGTATCGGCGGAAATCACGACGGCGGCCTCGGCGACCGCGGCAGCGAATTCCGCCAGCGACAAGGTGCCGGCGACGACGGATTCCGGCCCCAGTCCGGCCAGCTCGGCGACGGCCTGTGCCCGCGGCCGTTCCGCAGTGCTGCCGGTGAACAGGATCCGGTGCCCTTGGGATGCCAGTTCGCGGGCCACGGTGGCGAACCGTTCGGCGGGCCAGAGCCGGCTGCCGTATGCGGCGCCTACGTGAAGTACCGCCGCTCCCCGGCAGGGGCTGGGCACCCCCGGGGTGTTGAGCCGGTAGTCCAGCGGATCGGCGTCAATCCCGTGCCACTGCAGCAGGCGGGCCCAGCGCTCGCGTTCATGCACGTCTTCCGGCCACACCGGACCGTTCCAGCCCGGGGCGTCGTGTCCGATCCGGACCTGCGGCATCAGGGCTTCCAGCCTGCCGCGGCTCTCCGGGCCGTTGCCGTGCAGGTTTACCGCGATCTCCACGCGGCCTGGCGGCAGCGCCAGTGGAACATCCAGCCCGTGCGTGGGCAGCGGGTCGTCCACACACCCGGTCAGTTCGAGGATGGGCCGCAGCCAAGCCTGGGCGGCGTAGAGAATTCGGTGGTCCGGGTATGCCGCCCGCAGCGCCCGCAGCGCAGGAACCGCAACCAGCAGATCGCCCAGCTTCAGCGCCCGGAGCACCAGCAGCTCCGGCCGCCCGTCCCGTTCCAGTTCTTGAGGTTCGGCCACTACGCCCTTCCTTCCGCGCTAGCTGTGGCCCATCCTGCCAGATGCCTGCAGCATCCGCTTGCCGTGCCCGGTGCTGCCGCCGCCGGACGGGCGCATGCCAAAACAGGGGCAGCCGAAGTGTTTAGGTCACGGCTTTGCTGGGAACAGTGCTGGTATGAGCGCAGCCGCAGTCTCCCCGCCGCGGGCCATCCTGTTCGACCGGGACGGCACGCTGGTCACGGACGTGCCGTACAACCCGGATCCGGAAATGGTCCGACCGGTGGCGGGGGCCCGCACAGCGGTCGAGTCGGTCCGGGCTGCCGGGCTCTCCTGCGGTGTGCTGACCAACCAATCCGGCATCGGACGCGGCCTGTTGAACCGGGAACAGGTCAACGCGGTCAACGCGCGGGTCGAAGAGCTGCTGGGCCCCTTCGACGTCTGGGAGATCTGCCCCCACCATCCCGACGACCTCTGCCGCTGCCGGAAACCGGAGCCGGGGATGATCCTGTCGGCCTGCCGCCGGCTGGGACTGGACCCGTCCGAGGTGGCCTACATCGGGGACATCGGGGCCGACGCCGAGGCTGCCGCTGCGGCCGGCGCGACGGGGGTGCTGGTGCCGACACCGGTCACCCGGCACGAAGAGGTGGAGGCCGCCGACCTGGTGGCAGAGAACCTGGCCGAAGCCGTCTCGCTGTTGCTGGCAGGCCGCCCGTGAGCCGCGTGCTGGTGGCGCGGCTGGACAGCGCCGGAGACGTGCTGCTGGCCGGGCCTGCGGTGCGTGCGGTGGCGGCCGGGCAAGGGCGTGGTCCCAACGACGTCATGATGCTGTGCGGCCCGCAGGGCAAAGCTGCCGCGGAGTTGCTGCCCGGCGTGGCCGAGGTTTTCAGCTGGGCCAGCCCGTGGATCGTGGACCCTGCACCGCCGGCAAGCCAGCACCACGTCGCCGCGCTGGCTGACTGGGTACGCAAATCCCGCATCTCCGAGGCCGTCATCCTGACCTCTTTCCACCAGTCCCCGTTGCCGCTGGCGCTGCTGCTGCGGCTGGCCGGCGTCGGGCAGATCACCGGGGCCTCCGTGGACTACGCCGGTTCGCTGCTGGACCAGCGGCTCCGCCCGGGAGAAGACTTTCCGGAGGACCAGCCGGAGGCCGAGCGCGCGCTGGGGATTGCGGCGGCCGCAGGCTACCGGCTGCCCGCCGGCGACGACGGCCGGCTGCAGGTCCGCGACATTCCGGATACCTCCTCGCTGACCGGCGACGAGCCATATATTGCGGTGCATCCCGGCGCTGCGGTCCCGGCAAGGGCCTGGCCGCCGCTGCACCATACCGCTGCCGTCGAGTTGCTGATCGGCGCCGGATACCGGGTGGTGGTCACCGGCGGTCCGCAGGAGCGGGAGCTGACCGCCACCGTGGCCGTCCCCGGTGCGCTGGACCTGGGCGGGCAGACAGACCTGCGGAGCCTGGCCGGGGTGCTCGCCGGAGCCTCCGCCGTCGTCACAGGAAACACCGGACCTGCGCACCTGGCCGCTGCCGTCGGCACTCCGGTGGTGTCGCTGTTTGCGCCGGTGGTGCCGGCGATCCGCTGGGCGCCCTACAAGGTCCCGGTGGAGCTGCTCGGCGACCAGCATGCGCCGTGCCGGCTCAGCCGCGCCCGCATCTGCCCCGTTCCCGGGCACCCCTGCCTGTCCAATGTGACTCCTGAAGAAGTGCTGGAGGCCGTCCAGCGGCTGACCCGCGGCGTGACGTACCTGTCCGCCCGGAGAAAGACGAGGAACGCATGAAGATTTTGCTCTGGCATGTCCACGGTGGATGGACCGACGCCTTTGTCCGCGGCCGCCACGAGTACCTGCTCCCCGCCACGTCCGAGGGCGGCGCGTGGGGGTTGGGCCGCGCCGGCCGCGACTGGCCGCCGTCGGTGCGGGACGTGGAGCCGGGCCGGCTACGCGACGAAGAACCCGATGTGGTGGTGCTGCAGCGGCCCGAGGAGATTGCCGAATGTGAGCGGCTGCTGGGCCGCCGGCCGGGACGGGACATTCCCGCGGTGTTTTTGGAGCACAACACGCCCAAGGGCGATGTGCCCAACTCGCTGCATCCGCTGGCCGACCAGCAGGACATGACGGTGGTGCATGTCACCCACTTCAACGAGTTGTTCTGGGACTGTGGAACGGCGCGGACCACCGTGATCGAGCACGGCATCGTGGACCCCGGAAAGCTCTACACCGGGGAACTGGAACGGCAGGGCGTGGTGGTCAACGAACCGGTACGCCGCTGGCGCGTCACCGGGACAGACCTGCTGCCGGCCTTTGCGCAAACCGGGCCACTGGAAGTGTTCGGCATGGGAACCGACCAGCTGGCCGCAGCGACCGGGCTGGGTCCCGACCAGTTGCGTGTCCGCGGGGATTTGCCCAGCCACCTGCTGCACGCCGAGCTGGCCCGCTGCCGGCTCTATCTGCACCCGCTGCGCTGGACTTCGCTGGGCCTGGCGCTCCTGGAAGCCATGCATCTGGGCATGCCGGTAGTAGCGCTGGCCAGCACCGAGGCCGCCCGGGCGGTTCCACCGGAGGCCGGTGCCATCTCCACGGACGTGGAGCAGCTGCGCCGCCAAGCGGCACGGCTGCTCACCGATCCGGACGAGGCAGCGGCACGCGGCGCCGTCGCGCGAGAGGCCGCACTGCAGAACTACGGGCTGCAGGCCTTCCTGGACAACTGGGACAGCCTGCTGGCCGAGACCACAACACGCACCGGACGGGCCATGGCCGCCAACGAAAGGAGAGAGCCGTGAGGATATCGATGGTTTCCGAACATGCCAGCCCGCTGGCCGCGCTCGGCGGGGTGGACGCAGGCGGCCAGAACGTACACGTGGCCGCCCTTTCCGCAGCGTTGGCCCGGCGCGGCCACACCGTGAGCGTCTACACCCGCCGCGATGACCCAATGCTGCCGGTCCGCGTCGTCATGAGGCCCGGGGTGGAAGTGGTCCATATCAACGCCGGCCCGCCGGAACCGGTCCCGAAGGACGAACTGCTGCCGTTCATGGGCCAGCTGGCCGACGGCATCAGCGCTGACTGGGCGGCGAACCCGCCGGACGTGGTGCACGCGCATTTCTGGATGTCCGGCGTCGCTGCGCTCGACGCCGCCCGCCGCCCTGGCGGCTGCCCGGTGCCGGTGCTGCAGACCTTCCATGCACTGGGCACCGTGAAGCGACGCCACCAGGGCGCCCAGGACACCAGCCCGGCACAGCGGGCCTGGCTGGAACCTTCCGTGGGCCGCGAGGTGGACCGGATCATCGCCACCTGTTCGGACGAGGTGTTCGAGCTGGCGGCCATGGGCATCCCGCGCGGCCATGTGTCCATCGCGCCCTGCGGGGTGGACTTGGGGCTTTTCAGCGCCGACGGCGAGGCCGAACGTCGCGGCCGGACCCACCGGATTGTCACCCTGGGCAGGCTGGTTCCCCGCAAGGGCACCGATCTGGCCGTGCGCGCCCTGCGGCTGCTCAAGGACCAGGGCCTTGACGACGTCGAGCTGCTGGTAGTGGGCGGGTCTGCCGGGGCGGCCGGGCTGGCGTCCGACCCGGAGGCGCAGCGGCTGCGCAACGTGGCCCGCGACCTCGGCGTGGAAGACCAACTGGTGCTGCGCGGCCAGCTGTCCCAGACGGAAATCCCGCCGGTGCTGCGCAGCGCCGACGTGGTCATCTGCGCGCCGTGGTACGAACCGTTCGGGATTGTTCCGCTGGAAGCGATGGCCTGCGGTGTCCCGGTGGTCGCGGCCTCGGTCGGCGGCCTGATCGACACCGTGGTGGACCGGAAGACCGGGCTGCACGTGCCGCCGCGCGATCCGCAGGCGGTGGCGGACGCCGTGGCCGAGCTGCTGGCCGATCCGCAGTTGCGCCGGGAACTTGGCAAAGCCGGGCAACACCGCGTCCGCACCCGCTACAGCTGGGACCGGGTGGCGGCGGACACCGAAAAGGCCTATCACTTGGCGGTCAGCCACGCGTCCAGCGCAGTCACCGCCGGAGCGCGGCAACTGGAAGGAGAGGCACTGTGAAACGCGCAGTCACGGGCGGTAGCCCAACAACCGCCAGCACCGGTGCGCTGACCTCTGCCGGGCCGATTGCCTCGGCGCGGACCGCAGCCTATCTCTGGCCGCCCGGCCCTGCACTCGTCCCGGTGCCTGCGGTTCTCGAGCGGCAGACCGGAAACGAAGCGGTGGACGCAGTGCTGGCACACCTGGGCGCCGTCGAGCCCGCAGTGCAGTCGCTGCGTGCCCAGGCGGCCCAACTGGCCGGCTGGGGGAGCGAGCTGGCCCGGCGACTGCTGGCCGGCGGGCGCCTGCTGGCAGCCGGCAACGGCGGCTCCGCCGCAGAAGCACAGCACCTGACCGCTGAACTGGTGGGCCGTTTCGACGGCGAACGCCAGGCCTTCTCCGCCATCTCACTGCATGCGGACACGTCCGCCGTCACGGCGATTTCCAACGACTACGGCTACGACCATCTCTTTGCCCGGCAGGTGCTGGGCCACGGGCGGCCCGGCGATGTGCTGCTCCTGCTGACCACCAGCGGCAAGAGTGAGAACCTGCTGCGTGCCGCCGAGACAGCCCGCGGCATCGGCGTCACCAGCTGGGCGTTGACCGGCAGTGCGCCGAACCCGCTGACCAGGCTCTGCGACGACTATGTGGCCGTGGACGCGCAGCCCGCCAATGTGCAGGAAGGCCACCTGATGGCACTGCACGCCCTGTGCCGGGCGTTCGACGCCGAAGTGGCCCGGCACGGAAACGGCGCCGGAGCGCAGCACGGGCCGCAGGGCAGGGCGGCAGGATCATGAGGATTGTGGTGGTGGGCGACGTCCTGCTCGACGCCGATGTGGAAGGGGCAGCCACCAGGCTGAGTCCGGACGGGCCGGTGCCGGTGGTGGATGCCGCCGAAACGACCTACCGCGCCGGGGGAGCGGGGCTGGTGGCCCGGATGCTGGTCCGTGACGGCCGGGACGTCCTCTTGGTCACGGCATTGTCCGACGACGAGGCCTCCTCTCGGCTGCACGATGCCTTGGACGGCATCCCCGTCGTGGCCGGACCGACCGGAGCTCCAACGCCGGTGAAGACCCGCATCCGCGCCGGCGGCCAGTCGGTGGTCAGGGTGGACGAAGGCTGCGCCCCCGCCCCGTTGCCGGTCCCGACACTGGAGATGTTGGAGGCGCTCGGGACGGCCGACGCCATCATCGTGGCGGACTACGGCCGCGGACTGGCCGCAGCACCCGCGCTGCGCGATGCGCTGGCGCCGCTGGTGCACCGGATCCCGGTGGTCTGGGATCCGCACCCCGCCGGCCCGGATCCGATGGAGGGCGTGGCTGCCGCGACGCCGAACCTGCCGGAGGCCCTGCGGATGGCCGGGCTGGAAAAGGGCGGTACCGGTGCAGCAGCGCTCGCCGCCGCGGAACTGCGCTCGCGCTGGAACAGCAGCGCCGTCGTCGTCACCCTGGGCGAGGAGGGGGCGATGATCCAGCAGGACGGGGAATTGCCGCAGGCCATTCCCGCCCCCGCGACGGAGGCGGCCGACACCTGCGGGGCCGGCGACCGGTTCGCCGCTTCGCTGGCAACGGCCTTGGCGTCCGGGCAGCCGCTGAACACCGCGGTGGAGGAGGCGGTCAGGCAGGCGGCGGCCTTTCTGGCTTCCGGCGGCGTGGCCTCGTTGCGGCAGGACAGGGAACCGGTCCCATTGCGCGGGCCGGAAGTGGACGCCATGCGGGTCGCCGCGCAGGTCCGCGAAGCCGGCGGCACGGTGGTGGCCACCGGAGGCTGCTTCGACCTGCTGCACGCAGGCCACGCGCGGACGTTGGCTGCCGCACGGAAGCTGGGCGACTGCCTGGTTGTCTGCCTCAATTCGGACGATTCGGTCCGCCGCCTGAAAGGCGAGGGACGCCCGATCATGAACCAGCGGGATCGCGCCGAGCTGCTGCTGGCACTGGAGTGCGTGGACGCCGTGCTGGTTTTCGATGAAGCCACGCCCGAATCGGCGCTGGAACGGTTGCGGCCGGACATCTGGGTCAAGGGCGGCGACTACACCGCCGACCAGCTGCCCGAAGCCCGGCTGCTCCAGTCCTGGGGCGGGCAGACCATCACGGTGCCCTACTACCCGGCCCGTTCCACTACCGGCTTGGCCGCCGCGCTGGCGAAAGTCGGCTGACGCACCGGACCCTCAACAATCCAGTCGCACCGGACCCTTAACAATCCATTCGCATTGGACCCAACAATCCAGTGGAGAGAAGAGAAGAACTACGGGCCCTTGGGATGCCGTTTTCTTTCCACTCAATAACCCGGGTGAGATCCCTCATCCCTGAACCTTAGGAGGAAAACATGAGCAGTGCAGCAACCAACCCCGGCCGGGTCCTGGTCACCGGCGGAGGATCCGGGCTGGGCGCGGCGGTCGTGGACGCGGTCCTGGCAGCCGGCGGCACACCGGTGGTGCTGGACCGCGACGTGAGCCGGGTAAGCCAGGCCAAGAGCGTGGAGGTCGACGTCGCCGACCGCGCCGCCGTCGAAGCAGCCGTGCAGCAGGCCGCGGACACGCTCGGCGGGCTGGACGCCGTGGTGACGGCAGCGGGCATTGACCGCTGCGGCCGGCTGGAGGACGTCCCCGCAGAGGAATGGGAGAAGGTCATTGGCGTCAACCTGATGGGCACGGTCTCGGTGGTGCGGGCGGCACTGCCGCATCTGATGTCCTCGCACGGCCGGGTCATTACGGTGGCCTCGTCGCTGGGGATCAAGGCCGTCTCCGACGCCACCGCCTATTGCGCCTCCAAGTTCGGCGTGGTCGGTTTCAGCCGCGCGCTGGCGGCGGAGACCCGCGGGCAGATCGGCGTCACCACCATGATTCCGGCCGGCATGAAGACCAGATTCTTCGACGACCGCACCGAGCAGTACAAGCCGCAGGACGACTCCAGGCTCAACGACCCGGAACGCGTGGCCGAAGCCATCATCTTTGCGCTCTCACAGCCCAAAGGCTGCGAAGTGCGCGAGATGGTCATTTGCCACGAAGAAGAAGACTCGTGGCCCTAAGCTGACGGAGATCCGCGTAGACATCCTCGGCGCGGATCTCCGCGGTCAAGGAAAATTCATGCGGGCATCGTTCTGCCGTCCAGCCCACCTGGGTCAGATCTGCGCCGCAGAACGGACAGCGCGTCATCCAGGACATATGCACCCGGTGCAGGGTCCGGCCCAGCGCCCCGGCCATGATCATGTTTCCCACCCAGTAGATGCCCACCGTCGGGGTTCCGACGGCCTGGGCCAGATGCCGCGGCCCGCTGTCGTTGCCCAGCATCACGTCGCTGGCCCGCAGCACCGCGGACAGCTCATCCAATCCGAGCCGGCCGGCCACCGAACTGATGCTGCCGCCGCTGGCTGATCCGGCCGTCTCGCGGCCCCGTTCCACCACCTCGTCCGCCAGCGCGGCGTCGGACGGATCGCCCACCACCAGGACCTGACATCCGTCGTCGGCCGCCCAAGCCGCCACCTGGCCAAAGTGCGACGCCGGCCACCTCCTCCGCTGGTCGGTGGCACCTGGATGGATGGTCACCAGCGAGGGCCGGCCGTCGTCGAGCAGCCCGGCCAGCAACGTTTCCTCGTCGGCCAACGGCTTCAGTTCCGGCTGGAGCGCGGCAGGGGCGGCGCCGGCCAGGCCCACCACCTCCAGCGCACGCAACACCTCGTGCTGGTAGTAAAGGTAGGGGATGGACCGCTCCAGCTGAGCCGCATCTTCGGTCCGGGTACCCACCGTGTGGCGTGCGCCCAGTTCCAGCAGGAACGGGTTGGAAAACCTTCCGCCGCCGTGCAACTGCACCGCCAGGTCGAACTGCTCGCCGCGCATCCGCTGCTGGAACTCCGCCACTGCCCGCGGGTCCTCCGGTCCCGGCCGGACCCCCTCCGCGAACGGCAGCGGCTCTACCCGGTGTACCGGGCCGGACCGGCCGCGGAACAGGGCCGCGTGGGCCTCGGTGCCCAAGAGCGTCACGGTCGCCTCCGGATAGGCGGCGGCCAGCGATGCCAGGGCGGGAACCGAAAACAGCACGTCGCCCAAACCACCGCCGCGGAGAACCGCAATGTTCTGTACATCGTCGAAGGGCTGCAGCACCGGTCCGACTCCAAGGCCGTGCCTGGCTTCGGCACTCAACCTCTGGTCGCCGAAAGCGGCGCCTCCTGTGGAGGACTCGGTCATCTCCACCTCCTGGGTCCCAGCCCGCGGCCGTCGGTGTAGTCCGGCTGCGGGGATTCGTATCTGCAGCAGTCCCGGAGCATTCTGCGAGCCACAGCCCCAATACATCCCGCCCTCGCGGGCGCCCCTCGTGAACTTCACCCTAAAACGCATCAGGGCTGCTGGCCAGAGCCGGCAGCCCTCGTGAAGGTGCTCCCGGGCCCCCTTCGAAACCCTGCTGTGTCCCGAAGGAAACCCGGGACGGCCGGGAAGCCGGTAGGGCCCGGCCGCCAAGAAAACCCCGGCCGTTGTTGGACAGAAACCATGCCCACGTCGGGAAGAAAACCGGCTGCTGGCACCCACAAAACCAAGGCCGCGGTGGAGAAATCCGGCTACGGCGGAGACTGTCTGAAAGCGCCCGGCGAGGGGTAGGAAACCAGTACCACGCGATGCGGCAGGCGCTGCCGTCGGCGGCGGGTCCGGCGGAGGCGAACCCGCCCGCGGCGGACGGCGCACCGGTATGGCGTATATGTGGACCTGCACCAGCGACCAGCGGGCCGGCCTTGGCCCCGCCTTGGACGGAAGGAGCGATATGACCACCGATTCCGATACTGCCCGGGACATTGCCTCACTGGAGGTGTACGACCCCAGAGACGGCAGCCTGGTGGGAGCGCTGGAGGAAGCGACTTCGGACGATGTGCTCGCCGCCGCTGCTTCCGCCAAGGCGGCCCAACCCGGCTGGGCCGGGACCGACGCTGCCGCCCGCGGGGAACTGCTGGAAGCCGTCGCCGCAGCTCTGCAGGAGCACGCCGGTGAGCTTGCCGAGTTGAACGCGCGCGAAACCGGACGACCCGAGCAGGAAGCCTTGGAGGGCGTCATGGCCGGGGCCGGAACGCTGCGCCAGTACGCGCAGCTGGGTCCGGTGCACCGCGGCCGCAGCCTGCGCGGCGGCCAGTTGAACGTTGACTACTCGGTCAACGAACCTCGCGGCGTGGCGGCGGTGCTCACCCCTTGGAACGATCCGGTGGCGGTGGCGGCGGGGCTGTTGGGCGCGGCGCTGGCGGCCGGCAACACCGTGCTGCACAAACCCAGCGAACGCTGCCCGCACCTGGGCGCGCTATTGGGCCGGATTTTCGCCGACGTGCTGCCGGCGCACGTCATGACCACGTTGACCGGCGGTCCGGCCGTGGGTGCTGCGCTTGCCAGTGATCCGGACGTGGACGTCATCGCGCACATGGGCTCCAGCCTCGCCGGTGCCAGGATTGCCCGGGCTGCGGCGCTCACCGGGGCCCATGTCATCCGCGAGAACGGCGGCAATGATCCGCTGCTCGTGGACGAGGGCGTCGACCCGGCTTGGGCGGCCGAGCAGGCGGCCATCGGGGCGTTTGCCAACAGTGGGCAGATTTGCACCTCGGTCGAACGCATCTACGTGCACCGGGCCGTCGCCGAGCCGTTCTGCGAAGCGCTGGCTGCCGAGGCCCGCAAGCGCAACGCAGGAGGCCTGGCCCCGCTGGTGGACCGCAGGCTGAGGGACAGCGTGCACGCGCACGTCGCCGAGGCGCTCTCGCTGGGTGCGGTTGCCGCGGAAGGCGGTGCCGTGCCCGAAGGCCCCGGCTCGCACTACCCGGCGACCGTCCTGCTGGACTGCGCCGACCACATGGCCGTGATGCAGGAGGAGACCTTCGGTCCAGTGGCCCCGGTCCAGGTGGTGGACAGCTTCGACGACGGGCTCAAGCTGGCGGCGGCGGGCCGATACGGCTTGGCCGCCACCGTCCTGACGGCGGACATGGAGCATGCACACCGTGCCGCGGCGGTGCTCCAGGTCGGAACCGTCAAGGTCAACGCAGTCTTCGGCGGCGCGCCCGGCGGCTCCGCCCAGCCCCGCAGGGCCAGCGGCGACGGCTTTGGCTACGGGCCCGAACTGCTGGACGAATTCAGCACGGTCAAAGTGGTCCACATGGGCCTGCCCGGCGGAGCCCGGCCATGAGCACCCCGGCCATGAGCACCCCGCTGTCGGACGTTTCCGGGCTCGCCGGCTGGCTGCCGGCCCGGCTGGCCCAGGCCGCCCCGCACGTCACCGTGGTGGGCGACGTGATGCTGGACGGCTGGTTCAGCGGACGGATCGAACGGTTCTGCCGGGAGGCACCGGCACCGGTGGTGGACATGAGCAAGCGAGAGTATGCCCCGGGCGGCGCCGCCAACACCGCCATGAACCTGGCTGCCCTCGGCGCGCGGGTGCGGATGGTCGGCTTGATCGGTGCCGACGACGCCGGACGCCGGCTGCGCTCGCTACTGCAGGAAGCGGGGGTGGACACCTCGGGGCTGGTGGAACACGAAGGCGTCCTGACCACCACCAAGTACCGGATCATCGGCGGCGACCAGATCATGCTGCGCCTGGACGAGACGATGGACCAGGTGCCCGAAGCGGCCCAGGAACAGCTGGCTGCGGCAGTGCCCGCGGCCCTGGCCGGCAGCGACGCGGTCGTGGTCTGCGACTATGGCTCCGGAGGGTTGGGCGACCCGGTGCGCGAGGTACTGGTCCGGCACCGCGGCGGGCGGCTGCTGGTGGTCGATGCCCATGACCCCCGGCTGTGGTCGGGGATCGCCCCGGATCTCGTCACCCCTAACGCCGCAGAAGCCGCCGGCCTCTTGGGTGTGGTGTTGGACCCGGACACGGACCGGGCTGCCGCAGTGGCCACCCGCGCAACCCGGCTGCTGGAGGCAACCGGGGCGGGCGCCGCCGTCGTCACACTGGACAAGGACGGCTCACTCCTGTTGATGCACGACGGCGGAACTCACCGCACGTGGGCAAGCCCGGTCAGCGAGAAGCAGGCATCGGGGGCGGGTGACACGTATGTGGCGTGCCTGACCGTGGCTCGGGCCGTCGGCCTGCCGTTGACCACCAGCCTGGATCTGGCCCAGGCGGCGGCCGACGTGGTGGTGCACCGGCGTGGCACCTCTGTCTGCAGTACCTCGGATCTGGCCGCGCACCTGGGAACTTTCTCGGATGCGGCCCTGGATGCGGAAGAACTTGGGCAGGCTGTGGCTGCGGAGCGGGCGTCCGGCCGGCGGATTGTGCTGACGAACGGATGTTTCGACGTGCTGCACCGCGGACACACCCGCTACCTGACCCAGGCCAAGCAGCTGGGCGATGTGCTGGTGGTGGCGCTAAACAGCGACGCGTCCGCTCGGCGCCTGAAGGGACCAGACCGGCCGATCAACGCCGCCGCGGACCGGGCCGGCATCATCGCCGCGCTGAGTTGCGTGGACTACGTGACCGTGTTCGACACGGACACGCCCATCCCGCTGATCGAGGCAATCCGGCCGGACATCTATGCCAAGGGCGGGGACTACTCGCCGGAGATGCTCGAGGAGACCGCGGTGGTGGAGGCCTGCGGCGGCGAGGTCTGCATCCTGGATTATGTCGCCGATCATTCCACCACGGCCGTAGTCCGCCGCATCCGTGGCTCGACGCCTTCTCCGGAGTCGGGCTCGCCTCAGACGGCAGGAACCGATCCGGCATGAGTCGCAGGAGTGCGGGCAGCTGGGCCGCGCCGCCAGCTGAGCCGGGGCCCGAGCTGGATGTGCTGGTGCCCAGTTACGGCCGCGAAGCGGAGTTGGCCGTGACGCTTTCCGGCCTGGCCACCCAGGACGGCCCGCCGTTCTCCGTGGTGATCAGCGATCAGTCCGACGGAGCACCCGCGTGGGAGCATCCGGCCGTCGCAGCGATGACCAGGGTACTGCAGGCCCAGGGCCGGCCGGTACGGCTGGAACGGCATCTGCCCCGCCGCGGCCTGGCCGAGCAGCGCGACTTCTTGCTCGGCCTGGCCACCGCCGAATTGGTGCTATTCCTGGACAACGACGTGTGGTTGGAACCGGGCATGCTGGCCCGAATGACTGCGGCCATCCGGCAGGAGGATTGCGGGTTTATAGGCGCTGCTGTGCAAGGCATGTCTTTCCTGGACGATGTGCGCCCGGGGGAGCAGGAGCCCTTCGAACTGTGGGACGGCCCGGTGGTCCCGGAGCGGATCCGGCCTTCCGACGAACGGTTCGCCCGCTGGCAGCTGCACAACGCGGCCAACCTGACCCACATCGCCGCTGAGCTGGGGATTGCCGACGGCTGCTGGCGGCTGTACAAGATCGCGTGGGCCGGTGGCTGCGTGCTGTACCGACGGGATGCTTTGCTGGACTGCGGCGGCTTCGAGTTCTGGCGGGAACTGCCGCCCGGTCACGCCGGCGAGGATGTGGTGGCGCAGTTGAAAGTCATGGAACGCTACGGCGGAGCAGGCATCCTGCCCTCCGGTGCTGTGCACCTGGAATCGCCGACCACTGTCACCGACCGTTCCACCGAAGCCTCAGACGTGATCCTGCGCGAATAAGGCCTGACCCCCGCCACGATGCCCCTCTGCGTCCTGAGTTGCAGCGCAGGCGGGGCAGTGCCTGGGGACTACTCGTGGTCCTGCCAGCCGTCGGTCTCGGTGTAGCTGGCGACCAAGGTGCCCGCGCCGGGCTGCATTGAGTCGTCGGGGTCGTCGAAGAGGCGTGCTTGGTCCGCCTTGCTGTGCGACAGGATGGATTCTGCAGCTTCTTTGGCTTCTGCCAGGGATGCCCCGAAGACCTCGGACCGGACGGGCAGACTGTCAGTCCTGACGACGTCAGCATCGGTTTCGCTGAGTGGCACCGTATAGCCGCGTTGCTCTTCGCTGACCGGAAATTCGAAATTCCCCTCGTCCGGATCGGCCGGAACGACATACTCCAGGTAATAGGACATGTGGTGCTCCCTTCAGCGTTGGCCGGCTTCGAGATCGTCGTGCGGCTGACAGTTCGTCGAAAGCTATCACCCATGACCGGCCTGTGTCCTAGGTGGTGTCCTTGGAAGCGGCCACGGCGGGCAGATCCAGACCCGGAGTCCGTAGGTCCGGATGCCTGGATTCCGTGGCAGCCCCGGCCCGGTGTGCCATGATCAGCGCGCGGTGGTCACGTGGGTTTGTCGCGGTCAGCCGGTGGGTATGGATGGTGTGCCTTGGTCAGGCGCGCGACGTGCTTTGCATGGTGTGCCTGGCGAAGGGTGCGTTACGGATGCGGGGTAGCGGTGATTTCGACGTCGGTGCTGCCGCCTTCTGTGACGACGAATGCTGCGCTGGTTCCGGTGAAGGCGGGCCCAACCCCTCCGGGGTCGGTGCAGTAGGCGGTGAGGTTAATTTCGCCGGCTGGCAGTTCCAGCACTGTGGTGCCGCTTTCGTTGGCTTCAACGGCCAACGCCACGCCACTGCCGGACATGGAGCCCCCTGCCGAATACAGGCTGACGGTGGGTGTGCTGATGAGCTTACAGACGTAGGCGCCGTGTCCGGCCTGGCCGAAGGCGGCGCCGGTGCCAACAACGATCCGGGCCTTGGCCTCGCCGGTGGGACGGTCTTGTGTATAGCCCGTGGCAGGGGGGCCGTCGCTTAGATTGCCGGGTGGTGTTGGCTGCGGTGGGGCGTTCTTTTGGTCGGGGGCTGGATCGGGAGCCGCCAGTTGGGTAGATCGCGCGCCCGAACCGGCCGATGCACCGGGGGAGTTGCCAGCAGCCGCGTCCGGCGTCGCGGTTCCGGACAACTCCTGTTCGGGTGAGGGCACGGGCGCGGGCACAGCGGCGGGCGTGTTGGACGCGGGTAGGGGCGCGGGGTCTGGCGCCGGCGCCGACGGAGCGGGCTCCGACTCGGACGCGGTTGCGGGCGGCGGCGCCGTTGCGTTCTCCGCGACGGCGGAGCAGCCGGCCACGGCAGCGACCAGCACGGCAGCGGTCAGCAGAGGCAGGGCCCGTTCCATAAACAGATCCTGCCGAGCCCACCTTGGGTTTCCCTTGCAGCATTAGGCGGGCACCGCCGTCGTCGTTAGACTGACAAATGCGTAAGGGAGTATCCCCCATGCGCTGCAGCCGTCAACACGTAGGGCACCGACGCCCGGCCGGCTGCAGCGACCGGCAATGCCGGAGGAGAGACTTGCGGGTCAAACCGCTACCCGCTTACGAAAGGGAACCATGAGCGTTTCTCCCCTTATCTGGGGCATCACGATCGTCGTTATCCTCGCGCTGCTCGCCTTCGACTACTTCTTCCACATCCGCAAAGCGCATGTGCCGTCACTGAGGGAAGCCGCCATTTGGTCCGCCCTCTACGTGGGCATAGCCATCGTCTTCGGCATTCTGGTGCTGATCTTTGGCGGTCCGGCGATGGGCTCGGAGTACTTCGCCGGCTACATCACCGAGAAGGCGCTCTCGGTGGATAACCTGTTCGTTTTCCTAATCATCATCGCCAGCTTCAAGGTGCCCCGCGAAGACCAGCAGAAGGTGCTGCTGTTCGGCATCGTCTTCTCGCTGATTGCGCGCACCGGGTTCATCTTCCTGGGCGCCGCGCTGATCAACTCGTTCGCGTGGGTGTTCTACGCCTTCGGCCTGATCCTCATCATCACGGCCGGCAACCTGCTCAAGCCTTCCCACGGGGGCGACGAAGCAGACAACTTCATCATCCGGGTGGCCAAGCGCTTCTTCCACACCACCGATTATTACGACGGCGACAAGCTGTTCACCATCCAGAACGGAAAGCGTGCCCTGACTCCCATGCTGCTGGTCATGGTGGCCATCGGTGGCACGGACATCCTGTTTGCGCTGGACTCCATTCCCGCAATCTTCGGCTTGACGCAAAACGTGTACATCGTCTTTACCGCCACGGCGTTCTCGCTGATGGGTCTGCGCCAGCTGTACTTCCTGATCGACGGACTGCTGGACCGGTTGATCTACCTGTCCTACGGTCTGGCCGCCATCCTTGCATTTATTGGCGTGAAGCTGATCCTGCACGCACTGCATGAGAACAACTTGCCCTTCATCAACGACGGCAACCCGGTGCCGGTCATAGAGATCTCGACCGGAGTCTCACTCACCGTGATCATCGGCGTCCTGGTCATCACCGTGGTGGCATCGCTGGTGAGCAAGGCCGGCAAGGCGCAGAACGCCATCAACAATGCACGCCGCCACGCGGTCAGCTACATCGACCTCTCCTACACCGCAGATCCAGCCGAGCGCGAACGGATTTACGGACTGTTGGTGCAGGAAGAGCGCCAGATCGAGCAGATGGAGCCGAAGTACCGCAACAAGGCCAAGGACGTGGACAAGATCCGCGAGCAAGTGGCCGAAGCACACCGGCAGCACGCCGAGTATCAAAGGGGCTAAGCCGGGCGAGTCCGGAGGGGCCTAGTCTGGCCCCTCCGGATCGGCCTACGGTGGGAACATGGCTGATGAACGCAGGACCGGCGGGCAGCCCGGCAACCCGCTGATGATGGGCCTGATCTTCGGGATCCTGCTGGGCGTGGTGATTTCCTCAGTGACCGGCCAATGGTGGTGGATCGCCGTCGGCGTGGCTCTGGGAGCGGCGGTCAGCGGGGGCCGGGCAGCGGCGCTGAGGAGGGGCCGCGGACCGGGCCCGGAGAGCAAAAATCCGCATCCCGACCGCGGTTAAACGCAGGCCGAACCAGGCCCGGTGAACTGATTCGCCGGGCCGCTTCGGATAAGTTCTGCAGCCCCTTCAAGGGCCAAACTTCCGGTGCTACCGTGAGGGCTACTGATCAAGAAAACCCCGCATTTCCTATCGCCCGGGAAGGTGATCACGATGGCCGAGCAGGTCAATACGACCCACGCAGCAAACAAGAAGTACGCCGAGCTGTACAAGAAGCCGGGACCGTGGATTACGGTCTACGTTGATGCCAGCACCGGAACCGCGGATACGCTCCGCGCCGGAGACATCTTGCCGGACAGGCTGCGTGAATCGCTCGAGAAGCAAGGCGCCGCGAAAGCGGATATTCAGGCAGTGATCGAGGCTGTTTCGCCGGCCACCGGCATGCCGTCGCCGGTCCGCCGCTACGTGCTGGTCCGCGGCGGCGAGGCAGAAGTCAACGAGGTGCTTCCGGGCGCGATGTCCGGGCCCGAAGTCGTCGAAGCCGGACCGATTCCGGACCTGGTGCCGCTGCTCAAGGCACGCGGTGAGGACTTCCCGTACGTTGTGGCAGAGGTCGGCCGGGATGGCGGTGAAGTCCATCTGCAGTACGCGCGCCGAAACGGCGTGGCGGAAACGACGACGGTGGAAGGCGACCGGGAGAACCTCACCAAGATCCCCGGCGGCGGCTGGTCGCAGGGCCGCTACCAGCACCGCACCGAGGAAATTTGGCGCAAGAACGCCGATGAAATTGCGGCCGAGATTGATCGTGTGGTGCAGGCCAGCAAGGCGCGGCTATTGATCATCGCGGGCGATATCCGGGCCCGTGAACTGGTGGTCGAGCAACTCTCCGAAGCCAGCCGGGCGATCGAATCCACCTTCGAGTCGCACACCCGCACCGGAGGCGCCGACAAGGACGCGCTGCGGACCGAAATCGCCGCCCGGGTGGCCCACGTCTGGACGGAACAGCGCAAAGCCATCCTGGACCGGCTGGCCAACCAGACCGGGCAGGCCCACCCGGAGTGGACCGTGGGGCTGGGCGAGTGCATCCGGGCGCTGCAGCAGGCGCAGGTCGGCACGTTGATCATGAACGACAACGCCCTCGCCGACCACCACGTCAATGTGCTGAACGCGGAACCCTGGATCGCCACGGCCGGCGAGCAACCGGTCAACGGTGAGCTGCTGGCCAAGATCCCCGCGCCGGCGGCGCTGGTGCGGGCCGCTGCGCTGACCGATGCCCGGGTGGCCATGGTCCCCGAAGGTGCGCTGCCGGGAGGCAAAAGCATCGCGGCGCTGCTCCGCTGGCCCACCGGCCCGGACGTGCCGCGCGGCTAGCGGAGACGCAGAGAGCGCGACGGCGGCGCCCCGCTAGCGCCGCGGCGCTGGCAGAGACACGCCCCGCGACGGCGCAACGCAGGTGTGCGTGCGGGGCAGAGGCACCAAAGGAACACCAAAGGGATTAGAGCCTGACGTAGGCCCAGCCGCCCCATTGGCGCTGGGCCAGGTGGGCGATGGCAGCGGGCACCGTGTCAACGCCGGGGATAAGGTCTTGTGCTGCGAGGCCTGCCGAGCGCAGGCTGTTGCCGCAGGCGAGGATGCGCACGTCCAGCTGTGCGGTGCTGCTGATGGCTCCGACGCTCGGTGAGTCCGAGGCCAGGAGCGTGACGCCTGGCCCCTGGATGACTACTTCGATGCCAGCCCCCGGGCCAAGTTCGGCACGGGCATTGGCGGCGCTGCGCAGGATTCCGGCGAGGGCGTCCCGCTCCAGTTGGCCGGCGGAGTGAATGAGCAGACCTCGGGCGTCCCCATGCTGCTTAGTGGGCTCCATGGTCAGGCGAGGGAGAGGAATAGCTTTTCCAGGTCCTTGGTATTCATGCTGGCATCCTGCTGGGTGATGCACTGCTCCAGACCGGTGGCGATGATGGCAAACCCGGCCTTATCCAAGGCTTTGGAAACGGCAGCCAGCTGCGTGACGACGTCCTTGCAGTCCCTGCCCTCCTCCAGCATCCGGGTGACGGCGGCGAGTTGGCCCTGCGCGCGCTTGAGGCGGTTAATCACGGGGCCGAGTTCGGTCGGGTTCAGTTCCAAAGGGTCTCTCCATACCTAGGATCGTTGGCCTCAACTATATACCCCCACCGGTGTTTTGACCACCCCCGGGGGTATGCGTAATACTCGGTGGGGTATTCAACACCCCCTACCGAGAGGCCACTGATGACTTCCCCCTCCACAGCTGGCGCCGTTAATGCACTGGCTCCTGAAACCTTGCGCTCCTGGCTTGCTGAACAGCAGGACCTTGTGGTGATCGATGTGCGCTCCGCAGCAGAGTTTGAGTCCATGCACATCCGCGGCTCGTACAACGTCCCACTGCCGCTTCTGTCAGAGCACGCGGATGAACTGGCGGGCCGGTTGGGATCCCGTGTTGTCCTGGTCTGCCAGTCCGGCGTACGTGCCGAGCAGGCCCGCCAGCGCATGGCCGGCGCCGGACTTGATGCCGCCCACGTCCTCACCGGCGGAGTGCCCGGGTTCGCTGCCGCCGGCGGCGAGGTCATCAGGGGCAGGGGTCGCTGGGGCCTGGAGCGGCAAGTCCGCCTGGCTGCAGGTTCTTTGGTGATGCTGGGCCTGGCCGGGGGCAGGTTCCTCTCGCCCAAGGTCCGCATGCTTTCCGGCGCCATCGGTACGGGCTTGACCTTCTCCGCTGCGACCAACACCTGCGCCATGGGCAAGGCCCTCTCGGCCATGCCGTGGAACAAGGCGGCCAAGGAGCCCACCCGCGAGAGCGCCATCCTGCAGCTCCCCGCCAGGGTGCCAGAAGAGAACACCGCGGCATGATGACCGCGCTGGGCCTGGGGCTCGCCGTCGGGCTTGTCCTGGGCGCGGTGGGCGCCGGTGGATCGATCATTGCCGTCCCGGCCCTGGTCTATGGGGTGGGCATGAGCCCGGCCCAGGCCATTCCCACCTCCCTGCTGGTGGTGGGTGCGTCCTCGCTAACCGCCCTGCTGCCCCGGATCCGGGAGGGTCTGAACTGGCTCGTGATCGCCCTGGTCGGAGCCGCCGGCATCCCGGCCGCCTGGGTGGGCGCCGCCGTCGGCCGGCTGCTGGACCCCAACATCCTGATGCTGGCATTTGCCGTCGTCATGGTGCTCGCAGGAATCCGGATGCTCACCGCAACGCGTGAAAGCGAAGGATCCTGCAGCAGCGGGCCAGGGCGAAACATCCGGTCCTGCGCGCCCAAGGCGGTGGGAGTCGGGCTGATCGTCGGCTTCCTCACCGGCCTGCTCGGAGTGGGCGGTGGCTTCCTGATTGTCCCGGCGCTGACCATCCTTCTCGGGTTGCGCGTGAAACAGGCGGTCGGAACGTCCCTGGCAATCATCGTCATCAATTCCGCCGCCGGGTTCAGCGCCCATGCTGCCGGGTTCAACATCGACTGGCCCACCACCCTTGCGTTCGCGGTCCCGGCAATCCTGGGATCCGTCCTCGCCGCCCGGCTGGCGCACCGCCTGACGAACAAGCACATCCGCATCTCATTTGCCGTGCTGATCTTCGCCGTCGCGGCGTGGGTCACTGCCGGCACCGTCACCGCCTGACCCGATCCTTAATCTGTTCTGCTGACGGCCCCCGGTGGCGGGTGTTCCGAGCGGAAAACCCCTTGCCACATACCCATGGGGGTATCTAAAATTGTGGCCAGAGCCCAAGAAAACTTCCTCCCCGTTTCCCTGAAGGAGAACACCAGATGCTTATCGAGCGCATTTACGACGAAGACCTGGCCCAGGCCAGCTACCTGATCGGCTGTCAGGCCAAGCGCGAAGCCGTTGTGGTGGACGGCCGCCGCGACATCGCCGTATACCAGGACCTTGCCGCGAAGAACGGCATGAAGATCGTGGCCGTGACCGAGACCCACATCCACGCCGACTACCTCTCCGGCACCCGCGAACTGGCCGCGGCCACCGGGGCGAAGATCTACGTCTCCGGTGAGGGCGGCCCGGACTGGCAGTACGGGTTCGACGGCGAGCGGCTCTACGACGGCGACACGATCACGCTGGGCAACATCAGCATCAAGGCAGTTCACACCCCGGGCCACACTCCGGAACACCTGTCCTTCCTGGTTACCGATGGCGCGTTCAGCGACCAGCCCGGGTACCTGCTCTCCGGCGACTTCGTCTTCTCCGGCGACCTCGGTCGTCCCGACCTGCTGGATGAAGCTGCCGGTGGCATCGATACCCGCTTCGAAGGGGCCAAGCAGCTCTTCGCCAGTCTGCGGGACAAGTTCCTGACCCTGCCGGACTACGTGCAGGTCCATCCGGCCCACGGTGCCGGCAGCGCCTGCGGCAAGGCGTTGGGCGCCATTCCGTCCTCCACGGTGGGCTACGAACGCCTCTTTGCCTGGTGGGGCCGCTACCTGGCCGCCAACGACGAGCAGGGCTTCATCGACGAGCTGCTGGACGGCCAGCCCGACGCGCACGCCTACTTCGGCCGGATGAAGCGGGAGAACCGCCAGGGCCCGCACATCATGGGGGAGCGCAGCCCGCTGCCCGAACTGGCCACCGACGTCGTTGCCGCCGGTCTGGCGGAGGATTCTCTAACCTTCATCGACACCCGCTCCAACAGCGAGGTCCATCAGGGCACCGTGGTCCGGTCGCTGAATGTCCCGGCAGGCAAGTCGGTGGCCAGCTACGGCGCTTGGGTGGTGAACCCGGAGACGGACAAGAACCCGCTGGTCTTACTGGCGCAAGACCAGGAGCAGGCCCAGGGCATCTGGGACCATCTGGTCCGGGTCGGCATCGACAACGTCGCCGGCTACCTGACCAGCATCGATGGGCTCCCCACCTTCGCCCCGCAACTCATCCAGCCCGAAGAACTCGACGGTTTCGACGCCGCCTTGGTCCTGGACGTCCGCAACAAAACCGAGCACATCGCCGGGCACATCCCCGGCTCCTACCAGCTCAGCGGCGGCCGCCTGATGTGGCACCTGGACGAGCTTCCGGCCGAAGGGGCCATCGTGACCTACTGCCAGAGCGGGGTGCGGAACTCGGTGGCTGCCAGCGCACTGCGCCGGGCGGGGTACGACGTCGTTGAACTCGACGGCAGCTACGCCGCCTGGGCTGCCTGGCAGGATCGCGTCCCGGCGGCCTAAGCAGGACCGCGTCCCTGCGGCCTAACCAGGACCGTGTACCTCCGGGAGTTACAGCGCGCTGGCCCGGAAGCCGCCCAGCGCCAGCGCCACTGGCACCGCGGCCGCGGCCGCACCGGCGTGCGGCCGGCAGGCCGACGGGTAGGGCAGTGGCGGACGGACTTCCAGCGCGGCCTGGCCGCTGAAGAGTTCCGGCAGCCGGTAGTCGAAACCCTCGGCGGCATCGAGCAGTCCCGCCGCCAACCGCGCGGCTTCCTCCTGGAAACCGGTGCGCAGCAGTCCCATCACGGTCCAGGCCGTGTCCTGGGTCCAGACTGCTCCGGCTCGGCGGCGGGTGGGCCAGTACGCCGGATTCGCCGCGGACAGCGAGCGGATGCCGTATCCGGTGAACAATGCGCGGTCCATCAGCCGGGCGGCCACCGTGCGGGTTTCCTCGGCGTCCAGCAGTCCGGTACCCAGCAGATTCCCCATGCCGGAGCCCACGCCGTCCACCTGCCGGTCCCGGTCGTCGAGGGCCATGGCCGGGTAGGGGCCGGCCTCGTCCGAGCACCAGAACCGGTTGCGGAAGTTGCCCGCCAGCCGCGACGCGTAGGCCCGCCACTCGTCGCCGGCGTTGGCTTCGCCGAAGTAGTCCAGCAGCACCCCTGCCGCGCGGGCGGCCTCATAGGCATAGGCCTGCAGGTCGGCCGGGGCAACGGTTCCACCGGCCGTCCTGCCATCCAGATAGCGGTAGGCTCCCCGGGTATCCCCGGCACCCTGGTGTCCGGGCCCCTGGAGCGGCGGCACCGGCATCGTCACGAAGCCGTCGCCGCCGGGGCCGGAGTGCTGGCGCAGCCAATCCAGCGCTGCCTCAAACTGTGGCAGCAGGTTGCGGACGGCGTCCTCGGGCATGCCGGAATGCCAGGCGTCGTGCAGCAGCACAATCCAGAGCAGCGTGGCCTCCGGTGAACCGTAGAGGACCGGGGGCAGTTCCCGGACCACGGCGTCCATGGCCATCGACAGCCGGCGCTGCCGCACTTCCTGGACCATGAGGCCGGGCCGTTCGCCCGTATCGTCCCGCTCCGCTGTGCCCTGCCAGCGCGCCACCGCACGCAGTGTTCCTTCCGCGACGCTGGAATCGATGGGCAGCATCAGCCGGGCGGCCACCAGCGACTCCCTGCCGTATAGCGTCAGGAACCACGGGGCACCGGCTGCCAAGAAAACATCGGCCGGGGCATCCCGCCCGGCCATGCGCAGGCTATTGAGGTCGCTCATTGAACGGCTCATCAGCCGCTGCAGCCTGGCGTCTCCGGCGACCGAGGGCGTGCGCAGCACCGGGGCGGCCGCAGCCGACAGGGGAGCCCCGGCGTCGTCGTAATCAATACTCCATGAGAGGACGACGACGGTGCCCGGCTTGAGCAGCGCGGTCCATTCCAGCCGGACCAAGCTGCCATCGAAGCCGGTCTCGGCGCCCTCGGCCGTCAGCACGGCGCGGGTACCGTCGCGCCAGCTCCAGCGGGCCTCGCCGGGGGCCACCGAACCGGCGTCGCCGGCCGCCCCCGCGCGTACCTGCTCCAGCGGGATGGCGTCGGCTACCAGATCCACCCGGACGTGGAGCTCCAGCTCATCCTGAAGCGCGGAGGTGAACGTCAATGCTTCGCCCAGCCTGCCGCCTTCCACCGCCCGGGAACGGTTCAGGGTCACCAGCGGGTCTGTGCCCTCCGCTGCGGTCCGCAGGAAGGAAAGGAAGTCGGCCCGGCCGGCAGACCGCGATTGGGTGGAGATCCACTCCGGCTCCTGGCCGTTCACCGTTAACAGGCAGCGGGCCAGCACGCGGTCGTCGCCGAAGTACACCCCCTGCGCCCCGTGCCCTCGGATCTGTCCGTGGCGTTCGCTCCACGCTTGGAGCGGAGCCGCGAAGACTCCGGTCAGGTCATGCACATACGGCTGGCGGTAGACCATGGACTCATCTTGGCAGCATCGGCTGCCTCAGAACAGTGCCGGGCCCGCTGCGGGGCGGCCGCAACGCTTCAGCCGCCGGCGCCTCCGGCCATCATGTCCGGCCCGCCCGGCGACCAGGAGAGATGGATTTCCACGCCGCTTTCCGTCTCCTCGATGACCATGCGCAGAGGCTCGCCGAACAGCTCCTCATGCGCCGCGGTGTCGCTTTCGCTTTGCTCCACCAAGTCGCTCAGCGCGGCAGCCATGGCCCGGCCCCAGTCGTGCGGGTTCTTGCTGTTGGCGGCGGCCGAGGCCGAATAGGTGGCGTTCATCCGGGCGCCGTACATGGCGTTCATCCGGGAACCTCCTGACACGTTTAGAACCTGCCGCACGACGCTGTGCCGCAGGTCCCATCAGATTAGCCAGCGGTCTGACCCTGATCCACCTTTTCACGTACATTACTCATATGTGACGCCAGTCATAAACGCAGGCGGCGGGAGATCTTTATGGTGGGCAGCATGACCGATCAGGCGGAAGTGGACAAGGCAGTCCAGAGGGTGCGGGACGAGATTCTGGCCGGCGGGCTGGCTCCTGGCACCACCGTGACCGTGTCCGGCCTCGCCAAGCGATTCGGCGCCGACGACGCCCAGATGCACCACGCCGTCGTGGCCCTTACCGAAGAAGGCCTGATCGAGGCGGCCGGGCATGAACACCGCATCGCCAACCTGGGACGGCAGCAGGCTGTCCAGCTCCTGGATGTGATGGGCGTCGTGCTGGTGGCGCTGTTCGAACGGGCCGCCCCGCGGTTGTCGCCCGACGAGATCAACAGAATGGCAACGCTGGCGGACGATCTGCGCACTGCCCTGCAGCACGAAGACATGCTGGCGTCGCACCGCGCCATCGGCGACCTGGTGGGCATCATCCTTCAGGCCGGCGACCATCAGGAACTGCGGGACGTGAACACCCATGTGCTTGACCGTTCGCTGGCCCGGCTGCACCTGTTCCAACACGCCATCGCCTATCCCATCTGGACCGACGGCTGGGTCGAGACCGTGCAGTACTTGCAGCGCGGCCAGCCCGAAGCTGCCGTGGAGAGGCTGCGCCGGACCTTCTGGATCCTCGCCGAAGAACTGGCGCCGGAGAGTTCGTAACCGGTCTGCAAGTCTGTCGGGCGGCGACGCCGTGACGGGATAAGGTGAAACCCGGCCGGATCCACACGGCCGTCCCGCCCGGCCGTTCGACCCCTGGACCAAGCTTGACCTCGCCCGCACAACAGACTGCCGATACCCGACCGCGTTCCGAGGACCGCTCCCGCTCCAGCAATAGCCCGGCGCCCCGGAAGTCCCGCCCGTTTGCGGGCCGCTTGACCGTGCTCGCCGGCATTTTGTTGCTCGCGCTGAGCCTGCGGCTGGCCGTCTCCGGCGTCTCACCGGTGCTGGCGGACATGGCTGCGGAGCTGCCGTTCGGGACCATTTCCACTGGCGTGTTGGGCATGCTGCCTACCGCGGCCTTCGCCGCCGCCGGGTTCGCCGTGCCCGTGCTGCTACGACGGTTCGGGCTGGAACTTCTGCTGCTGGTGGCAATCCTGCTGGCCGCGGTGGGCCAACTGGGCCGCGCGCTGGCCCCGGATGTGCCGACATTCCTGGTCCTGTCCGGCGTGACCATGGCCGGTTACGGCATGGGCAACATCCTGTTGCCGCCGCTGGTGAAGCGCTATTTCCCCGACCGGATCGGACTCATCACCGCGCTCTACGTGACGTTGCTGGCGGTCAGCACCGCGTTCAGCCCGCTGCTGGCCGTGCCTCTCGAGCAGGCCGCCGGCTGGCGGTTTTCGATCGGGGTCTGGGCCGCGGTGAGCGTCGCGGCCCTGGTGCCCTGGCTGACGACGGCCTGGGCCGAACACTCCCGGCGCAAAATCTCCCGGCTGGTGCTGCAGCCCTACCTCCCCGGCGGCCAGGAACCCGTTCAGCCGAATCCGGCGAATAACACCCCGTCGCCAATCGGCCCCGTCGGCCCAGGCGGTCCTGTCAGCCCCGCCGGCCCCGCCGGTCCCGGCGGTTCCGGCGGTCCCGGCGGTTCCGCACCGGGCGCGGGAGCCACCGCCACGGCAACAGTCATCACCTCCACCCCAACAGCCACCAGCACGACGGCGGTGCCCGTCTGGCGCTCGCCGCTCGCCTGGGGCCTGGCCCTGGTCTTCGCCGGAACCTCGTCGAATACCTTTGCCATGTTCACTTGGCTGCCGCCGCTGCTGGTGGACAGTGGAATGCTGCCGCCGAAGGCCGGCACCATGCTGGCTTACTACGCCATCCTGGCCCTGCCGACCAGCCTGCTGGTGCCGCTGGTCGCAGCGCGGCTGCGCAATCCGCTGGGCCTGGGGCTGCTCTTCATCGGTTTCTACGCAGCCGGCTACGCCGGCCTGCTGCTCTCGCCGTCGTTCGGCACCTGGCTGTGGATCACGCTGGCTGGCCTGGGCCAAGGCACCTTCGCCCTGGCGCTGCTGCTGGTCAACCTCCGGACCCGCACCACGGCCGGCGCCGGAGCGCTCTCCGGGTTCGCGCAGGGGATCGGCTACACCGTTGCCTGCGCCGGCCCGCTGGCCTTCGGCCTGCTGCACGACGTGAGCGGCGGCTGGGGAGCTTCCTTCGGTCTGCTGGGCGCTGCGCTGCTGCTTCTGGCGGTGGGCCTGATCATCGTGGGCCGGCCCCGGTATCTGGAGGATTTGCCCCAGCTGGAGAATTCGCCCCGACTGGAGGATTCACCGGCGTACCTGGAGGATTTGCCCCGCGGCTGAAGCTGCTGCCCGTTCCCCGGCCAGCCGGGCGCCGGTAGGCTGGCGCGAAAGTCAGCCACGAGGAGGCGCCATGAAGTTCAATGACCTGCTGGCCGATGCCTACGGGCGGATCCAGGAACGGGTCCACCATGTGCTGGAAGGCCTGGACGCGGACCAGTTGGCTGCCCGGCCGGGCGGCGACAGCAACTCAATCGCCTGGCTGGTTTGGCACCTGACCCGGATCCAGGACGACCACATTGCCGATGTCGCCGGTACGCGGCAGTACTGGCTGGCCGGCTGGTCGGAGCGCTTCGACCTGCCGCTGGCCGCGAAGGACCACGGCTTCGGCCACACGCCCGAACAGGTGGCGGCCGTCCGGGTGGAATCCGCAGACCTGCTGCGCGACTACTTCGACGACGTGCATGCCGGCACGCTGACCTACCTGGCCGGGCTCACCGAGGACGATCTGGACCGGATTGTCGACACGCGGTGGGACCCGCACGTCAAGCTCGGCGTCCGGTTGGTGAGCGTCATGGACGACTGTATGGAACACATCGGCCAGGCCGCCTACGTCAAGGGCATGCTCGCCCGCGGGGACGTCTAGCACTCGTGCTGGCGCTGCCGCCGGAACCGTCATCACCTTGTTGCCCGGCAGTGGCTCGACTACCATTCAAGGAGTTAGAAACAACTGCATACAGCCTTCGACATGCGGCGGGAGAGTCCTGCTGAGCACTTACGTCAGCAGGCGCCGTAGGAGCAATACCTCCCCAGGAATCTCTCAGGCCCCTGTACCGCCGCGGAGAGGCAACTCTGGAAAGCAGTCGGACCCGCAGCGGTCCGGCTCACCGACGGTGCAAGCAGGAACAGGCCCCCGAGCCGCCTGCGGAATCTCTCAGGTTCAGCCACAGAGCGGGGAGGAACCCTTCACTACCGGCATGGCCACCCCATGCCGGAGATCAACTGGAGTTCCTCAATGACGGCTAAAGCCAACCTCGCCACCCGGCCCGGCAGCACTTCCTTCGCAGACCGGCACATTGGTCCGCGCCGGAACGACGCGGAAGCCATGCTCAAGCAGTTGGGCTACGGAAGCATCGATGAACTGGTGGACGCAGCGGTACCCGCAGACATCCGCCAGCAGGAACCGCTCGCCCTGCCCGCGGCCCGCAGCGAGGCCCAGGTGCTCGGCGACCTGCGTGCCCTGGCCGCCAAGAACGTGACGGCCGTGCAGATGATCGGCCAAGGCTACTACGACACCATCACCCCGGCCGTGATCCGCCGCAACGTGGTGGAGGACCCGGCTTGGTACACCGCCTACACCCCGTACCAGCCGGAAATCTCCCAGGGCCGGCTTGAGGCGCTGCTGAACTTCCAGACCATGGTGCAGGACCTCACTGCGCTGCCGATCGCCAACGCCTCGCTGCTCGACGAAGCCACCGCCGTGGCCGAAGCCGTGCTGCTGATGCGCCGCTCCAACAAGTCGAAAGCCGCCGGCAAGACCGTGCTGGACGCCGACCTGCTGCCGCAGACCATCGCCGTCGTCAAGGGCCGGGCCAAGGCGCTGGACTTCGAGGTTGAGGTGGCCGACCTCTCCACCGGGCTGCCCGACGGCGACATTTCCGGCATCGTGCTGCAGCAGCCGGGAGCCTCCGGACGAGTCTTCGACCACGCCCCGGTGATCGCGCAGGCCAAGGAACGCGGTGCCATGGTCACCGTCGCCGCCGACCTGCTGGCGCTGACCCTGATCACGCCTCCGGGCGAGCAGGGCGCGGACATCGCCGTCGGCAATACCCAGCGTTTCGGCGTTCCGCTGTTCTTCGGCGGCCCGCACGCCGCCTACATGGCCGTGCGCAAGGGGCTGGAGCGCTCGTTGCCCGGCCGCCTGGTGGGCGTGTCCAAGGACGACGCCGGCCGCCCCGCCTACCGCCTGGCGCTGCAGACCCGTGAGCAGCACATCCGCCGCGAGAAGGCCACCTCCAACATCTGCACCGCGCAGGCGCTGCTTGCCGTTGTAGCCAGCATGTACGCGGTCTACCACGGCCCCGAGGGGCTGAAGGCGATTGCGCAGCACGCCAACGACGCCGCCCGCACGCTGGCCGGTGTGCTCACCGGCGCCGGCTTCGGCCTGGTCGCCGACCAGTTCTTCGACACGCTGACCGTGAAGGCTCCGGGCAAGGCAGCGGAAATCGCTGCCGCCGCCGAGGCCAAGGGCGTGAACCTGCGCCGCATCGACGCCGACCATGTGGGCATTTCCACCGATGAAACGACGACGGCGGAGCACCTCGCCCTAGTCGCTGAGGCCTTCGGCGTGGAGGACGCGGCCCGCAAGGCCGCGGAGACGGCTGCCGGCTTCGAGCTGCCGCAGGACCTGCTGCGCAGCTCGTCCTATCTGGACCACCCGGTGTTCCACAGCTACCGCTCGGAAACCCGGATGCTGCGCTACCTCCGCCGGCTGTCCGATCGCGACCTGGCGCTGGACCGGACCATGATCCCGCTGGGCTCCTGCACCATGAAGCTGAACGCCACGGCGGAGATGGAAGCGATGACCTGGCCGGAATTCGCCTCCATCCACCCGTTCGCTCCCGCCAGCCAGACTGCCGGCTGGCGCGAACTGATCGCCGACCTGGAGGAACGCCTGTCCGCGATCACCGGCTACGCGGGCGTCTCCATCCAGCCCAACGCCGGCTCGCAGGGCGAATACGCCGGCCTGCTCGCCATCCGCCGCTACCATCTGGCCAACGGCGACGAGCAGCGCGATGTCTGCCTGATCCCCGCCTCTGCCCACGGCACCAACGCGGCCTCGGCCGTGCTGGCCGGGATGAAGGTCGTGGTGGTCGCCACCGCACCGGACGGCACCATCGACCACGCCGACCTGCGTGCCAAGATCGACCAGCACGCCGAGGCGCTCTCCGCCATCATGATCACCTACCCGTCCACGCATGGGGTGTACGACGCCGATGTGCGCGACGTCTGCGACGCGGTGCATGCGGCCGGCGGCCAGGTCTACATTGACGGCGCCAACCTCAACGCACTGGTCGGACTGGCCCAGCCGGGCAAGTTCGGCGGCGACGTCTCGCACCTGAACCTGCACAAGACGTTCTGCATCCCGCACGGCGGTGGCGGCCCCGGCGTCGGGCCGGTAGCCGTGGCCGAGCACCTGGTGCCGTTCCTGCCCGGCAACGCCGCTTTGGCCGAGCAGGAGGGCAAGGGCGTGCCGGTCTCCGCGACCGAGTACGGTTCGGCCGGCGTGCTGCCGATCTCCTGGGCCTACGTGGCCATGATGGGCGCCGAAGGGCTGACCGAAGCGACCAAGAGCGCGCTGCTGGCCGCCAACTACGTGGCCAAGCGGCTGAACGAGCACTTCCCGGTGCTCTACACCGGCAACGACGGCCTGGTGGCGCACGAATGCATCCTGGACCTGCGCGAATTGACCGCCCGGTCCGGCGTGACCGCCGAGGATGTGGCCAAGCGCCTGATCGACTACGGCTTCCATGCCCCCACGCTGTCCTTCCCGGTGGCCGGCACCCTGATGGTGGAACCCACCGAGTCCGAGGACCTGGAAGAGATCGAGCGGTTCATCGACGCGATGATCTCCATCCGCGGCGAGATCGACCAGGTACTCAACGGCGACTTCCCGCTCGAGAACAGCCCGCTGCGGCTAGCACCGCACACCACCGCCGCCGTGGTCAGCTCCGACTGGGACCGTCCCTACACCCGCGAACAGGCCGCCTTCCCGGTGCCCGGGCTGCAGGTGGACAAGTACTTCGCTCCGGTGGGACGGATCGACGGCGCCGCAGGCGACCGCCATCTGATCTGCAGCTGCCCGCCGCCCGAAGCTTTCGAGAACTAGGAAAGGTCTGCCCCCTTGACGACCGAGACCACCATCACGCCCAAGCACACCGCACTCTACGCGGAACACGAGCGGCTGGGTGCTTCCTTCACCGACTTCGGCGGCTGGATGATGCCGCTGAAGTACAGCAGCGAACTGGCCGAGCACCGCGCCGTGCGCAACAGCGCCGGGCTCTTCGACCTCTCGCACATGGGCGAAGTCTGGATCACCGGCCCGGAGGCCGGAAAGTTCCTGGACTACGCCCTGGTCGGCAAGCTCTCCGCCGTCGCCGAGGGCCGGGCCAAGTATTCGCTGATCTGCAACGCCGAGGGCGGGATCATCGATGACCTGATCATCTACCGGCGTCCGGCGACCCAGGACGGGGACCGCTACCTGGTGGTGCCCAACGCCGGCAACGCCCCGACCGTCGCCGCGGAACTGGCGGCGCGGGCGAAGGGCTTCGACGTCACGGTGGAGGACGCCACGGCGGACACCTCGCTGGTGGCCGTCCAAGGTCCCAAGTCGGTGGAGATCCTGCTCCAGCTGGTGCCCGCGGCCCAGCACGCCACGGTGCGGGAGATGAAGTACTACTCCGCCGACGAGGTGGACTTCACGGTGGCCGGCGCGCCGCTCAAGCTGCTGCTGGCCCGCACCGGCTACACCGGCGAGGACGGCTTCGAGATCTACGTCCCGAACACCAACGCCGCTTCGCTCTGGACTGCCCTGCTGGAAGCCGGACAGAGCGTTGACCTGCTGCCGGCCGGACTGGCCTGCCGCGACTCGCTCCGGCTCGAAGCCGGGATGCCGCTGTATGGCAATGAACTAAGCCTGCAGGCCAGCCCCTTCGACGCCGGGCTGGGCGGCGTGGTCTCACTGAAGAAGGACAGCGACTTCGTGGGCCGCGCGGCCCTCGAGGCGCAGAAGGAAAAGGGATCGGCCCGCAAACTGGTTGGCCTCAAGGGCGCCGGCCGGCGCGCCGGCCGCTCCCACTACCCGGTGCTCAAGGACGGCCAGACCATCGGCGAAGTCACCTCCGGCCAGCCCAGCCCCACGCTTGGCTACCCGATCGCGCTGGCCTATGTGGACGCCGAGTACGCCGAGCCCGGGACCCGGGTGGACGTGGATCTGCGCGGCAAGCCGGAACCGTTCGACGTCGTCGAACTGCCCTTCTACCGGCGGGAACAGTAACCGCTCCCGCCACCAGGCATCTGCCGTCCCCGCGGACGCGGGGACGGCACCGCCGTACCTCCCACCCCCGAAAGGACAGGGATGACATGGCTGTAGGCGTTTTCGACCTTTTCTCCGTGGGCATCGGCCCCTCCAGTTCGCACACTGTGGGGCCAATGCGCGCTGCCGCGGTGTTCGTGCGCGAGGTGGCCGAGGCCGGACTGCTGGAGAAGGTAGGCGGTCTCCGCGTGGATCTGTACGGTTCGCTGGCCGCCACCGGCCGCGGCCACGGCACCTTCACCGCCGTGCTGCTGGGACTGGAGGGCTTCGAACCGGAGGCGATCCTGCCACAGCAAGTGGAGGAGCGGCTGGCGGACATCGCTGCGACCGGCAAGCTGCAGCTGGGCAGCGAACTGCCCGGCGCCGCCGCGCAGGTGCTGGACTACCGGGTCGAGGACATGGTGCTGCACCCGCTGACCGTGCTGCCCCGGCACACCAACGGCATGCGCTTCCAGGTGCTGTCAGCACCGGACGACGGCGATGCCCAGGTGTTGCACGAAGCCACCTTTTTCTCCGTGGGCGGCGGATTTATTGTCCGCGACGGCGAAGAACAAGCCGGCCAGGAGGAGCTGGAGTCCTCCAAACAACAGCTGCCTTATCCGTTCCGCACTGCGGCCGAGCTCCTGGAACACTGCCGCAGCACCGGGCTCGGCATCAGCGACATCATGATGCTCAACGAGGAAGTCGACCGGCCGCGCGATGAGATCGAGGCCGGGCTGGTGCATATTTTCGACGTGATGGAGGAGTGCAAGGATTCGGCGATCCGCCGGGAAGGCGACCTGCCCGGGGGACTGAACGTCCGCCGTCGGGCGCCGGGATGGCATGAGCGGCTGCGCAAGGAGGACCCCCACCGGGACCACAAGTACTGGCAGGAATGGGTGAACCTGGTGGCCCTGGCCGTGAACGAGGAAAACGCCTCCGGCGGCAGGGTGGTCACCGCGCCCACCAACGGCGCTGCCGGGATCATCCCCGCCGTGCTGTTCTACGCCACCCATTACGGCCCGGGCATGGAGCACGCCACCCGGGAGGACAAGGAGCAGGTGGTGGTGAAGTTCCTGCTGACCGCTGGCGCCGTCGGCGTGCTCTACAAGGAGCAGGCGTCCATCTCCGGCGCCGAAGTCGGCTGCCAGGGTGAAGTCGGGTCGGCGTCGTCGATGGCGGCCGCCGGCCTGGCCGAAGTGCTCGGCGGAACCCCGATGCAGGTGGAGAACGCGGCCGAGATCGCGATGGAGCACAACCTCGGACTGACCTGCGACCCGATCGGCGGGCTGGTGCAGATTCCGTGCATCGAGCGGAACGCGATCGGCGCCGCCAAAGCCGTGAACGCGGCCAAGATGGCGCTGATGGGCGACGGCACGCACCGGGTGTCGCTCGACCAGGTGATCGTGACCATGCGCGAGACCGGACGGGATATGAGCGACAAGTACAAGGAGACCGCCACCGGCGGTCTCGCCGTCAACGTGGTGGAGTGCTAGGAAGCCAACTCATCCACGTCGAAGACGTCCCGGCCGTCCCGGCTGGACCGGTGGACAGGCGGCGGGGCGGACGGACGCCGTGGCGGCATCGGCGGCCTGCGCGGAGCGGGCGGCTGGCGGAGGGCAGAAGGCTCGCGGGGGCTGAGTTGCTGCTGGACTGGTCCCTGCCGTGAGGGCAAACGTTTGACCGGTCGGTGCCCTGCGGCGTCCGGCTGCCGTCCGGCAGGCAAGGTGTCTCCGGCCCTGCGCAGCTGCCCTGAACCCGAGCGGAGTCGGCCCACACCGGCCTTCGTGGCGGTGCCGAGGCTGCTGACTGCCGGACCCAGCATGCCGCCCAGTTCCTTGGCTCGGCCGACAGCAGCCGCCCAGGGCACGGCGGCGACGGCCGAGCGGACGGAGCCAGCCGCGGATGAAAGCCGGTCCGCAGCCGGGCGCCGGTCTTGTGCCGCAGGCCGGTTCAACAGCATGAAGATGGCCGCGAG
This sequence comes from Arthrobacter sp. CAU 1506, assembly GCF_005047635.1. Taxonomy (GTDB): domain Bacteria; phylum Actinomycetota; class Actinomycetes; order Actinomycetales; family Micrococcaceae; genus Crystallibacter. The sequence continues at coordinate 162,643 of NZ_SUKC01000009.1, forward strand.
CACGCCTATCGGGATGGAGACCAACACGGCCACGGCGCCGGCGTACATCGCCAGGAAGAGTTTGGTGGGGGAGTCGAACATGCCGGCGACGAACGCGGCGGCCCCCAGCAGCAGCCAGAGCCAGAAAATGGCCACGCAGATCAGGGTGGTGCGTGCCCTGCGGTAGGTACGGAGCGACCGCCCGCGCACTGTGTGCTTTGCCGCCTCCACCGCTTCCTGCTCCCCCGCAACAGCCCCACTCACGGAGGCACCTGAGCACATTGTAAGTCGGCCGCGGCGCAGGGTCGGGCAGGGCGCGCCGGGGCATGTGCCCGCGGGAATGCGTTCCACCAGCGGCTGCGCCCGGACCGAGGGTTCAGCTGAGACGGGGCCGGTGCTAGGGTGGCGGCAGGCCGGCCCGGAAGGCAGCCGGCGAAGGATGCACCAGGACCACTGAATCACTGTCTACAACAGGGAGGGAGCCTGGACTATGTCCACTTCTGCGACGCCTCACATACTCATTTTGGGCGGCGGCTACGTCGGCCTGTACACGGCCTGGGGGATCCGCAAACGGCTGGGGCCGGATGCGGCACGGATCACCGTAGTAGAACCGAACTCCTACATGACGTACCAGCCGCTGCTGCCCGAAGTAGGCGGCGGAGAAATCGAACCGCGGATCGTCACGGTCAACCTGCGCAGCGCGCTCAAAGACGTTGACATTGTGCGCGGCAAACTTGTCTCCCTGGACGTCCAGGCCAAAACCGCCAAGCTGCGCGAAATTGGCGGGGGCGACCTCTCGCTGGACTATGACCAGGTGGTGTTCGCCGTCGGCGCCGTGACCCGGACGTTCCCCACCCCGGGGCTGGAGGAACACGGCATCGGCTTCAAGACCGTGGAAGAGGCCATTTACTGCCGGGACAAGGTGCTGGACAACGTGGCGCTGGCCGCCGGAACCAGCGACCCGGAAGAACGGGCCAAGGCCCTCACCTTCGTGGTGGTCGGCGGCGGCTACACCGGCGTGGAGGCCCTGACCGAACTGAGCGATCTGTCCAAGCTCGCCGTCGACGCCCACCCGGAACTGGACCGCTCCCAACTGCGCTGGGTGCTGATCGAAGCACTGGACCGGGTGGCTCCCGAAGTGGGACCGAATCTGTCCAAGTGGACACTGGGGCATCTGCGCGAGCGCGGCATCGACGTGCGGCTGAAGACCACCATGCCGTCCTGCGAGGACTCCGTCGCGGAACTGAGCACCGGCGAACGCATCCCTGCCGGACTGATTATCTGGACCGCGGGCATGAAACCCAACCCGGTGCTCGACGACACCAATGTTCCGCGCGGCCCGAAGGGGCATGTGAACGCGAACGCCCGGTTGCAGGTCATCGACGACTCCGGCCAGGTGGTGCACGGAGCCTGGGCCGCCGGCGACTGCGCGCAGGTTCCCGACCTGGCCGCGGAGCAGCAGCCCGCATACTGCCCGCCGAACGCCCAGCACGCCGTGCGCCAAGCCAAGGTGCTGGCCCAGAATGTGGTCAACGCGGTGCAGGGCCAGGGGCCGGCGGAGTACCGGCACAAGACGCTGGGAACGGTGGCGACCTACGGCGTCGGCCGCGGCGCGGCCAAAATCCTGGGCTACGAGCTCAAGGGCAAGCCGGCCTGGTACGCGGCGATGGGCTACCACGGCCTGGCCCTGCCCACCTGGATCCACAAATGGCGCCTGCTGGCCGGCTGGAGTTCGCTGGTCGTCGGCGACCGCGATATCACCTCGATGGGGGCCACCCGGCATCCGCGGCGCGCTTTCGTGGATGCCCACGCGGATACCCAGAAGGGCAAGAAATAGCGCCGCTGCCCGAGCCCTCGCGCTGCCAACTCTGTCGCCTCACGGGGGCCTGAGGTGGGGCCCTGCGTGCATGAGGCGTGACTCCGTCGAGCCTGAGGCTGCCTGCGGCGGGAGAATCCTGCGCGGCTGACGCGGCTTCAGGCGAGCCCGAAGTCTGCCTGACGCGAGTCTGACAACAACGACGGCGCGCCGGGAAAGGTGAGCTAACTCTCCATTGTTACGGAGCGATCCGGACCGCTGCGCAACCTGCCGCCGGGAAGGCGGTCACTGAGAGTAGCCTGCTGGACGGAGCCCGATCGGGCAGCGAGGAGTGCAGCATGTCCAAACAGCCCAGTGGCGCGCTGCTTTTTGTCCTGACATGCGCCATGGGCGTGGGCCCGTTGCTCAACTATGGCCTGAGCACCGTCAGCCCGCTGGTCATCGAGGACCTGGGCATCAGCGAGGGCCAGTTCGGCCTGCTGGCCACGGCCATTTTCGCCAGCGCCGCGGTGAGCAGCATGGGGCTGGGGAAACTCAGCGACCGGATCTCCAACCGGGCCCAGCTAGTGCTGATCTTTGCCGGCACGGCGGTGGCCCTGGTAGTCGCAGCGCTGGCCCACAGCTATCTGGTGCTGGTGATCGCCGCGCTGCTGGCCGGCCCCGCGCAGGCCATCTCCAATCCGACCACCAACCGCATCATCATCTCGCAGGTCCCCGCACCCAAGCGGCCCGGCTGGATCGGCGTGAAGCAGTCCGGCGTCCAGGGCAGCCAGCTCTTCGCCGGCCTGTTCTTCCCGATCGTCGCCCTCTGGGCCGGCTGGCAGGGCGCCACCGCGCTGGCCGCCGTCGTCGCCGTCGGGTTGCTGCTCTACGGACTGCGCAAACTTCCGGAAAACCCCATCACGACGGCGGTGCCCCCAACCTCTGCCAGCTCACCGAAGCGCGGCATGCCTCGCGAGGAGTCCGCCGGATCGCAGGCCGCCGCATCCCAAGCCGCCGCACCGCCGGGGAGCGCCGGTGCCCAGGCCCGGTTCCCGCTCTCGGTCTGGCTGTTCGCCGGCTACTCGCTGCTCGCCGGCCTGGGCATGCAGGCCACTAACGTCTACCTGCCGCTGTTCACCGTGCGGGAACTCGGTTTCAGCTTGGTCATGGGCGGTGTGGCAGCCGGCGTGTCGGGCGTCGTGGGCGTGACCTCCCGTGTGCTGTGGGGGCGGCGGATGGCCAAGGGTGTGCGGGCCTCCACCTTGCTCATCCTGCTCGGGTTCGGCGCGCTCGCCGGCTCCGCTGCCTTCCTGGCAGCCGGGACGCTCGATATGCCGGTCTTGCTCTGGCTGGGCGTGATCCTGCATGGCGCCACCGTGCTGGGCGCCAATGTGGTGGTGATGGCGGGCGTGATGCGCGTGGTTCCGGCCCAGCGGGTCGGCGCGGCGTCCGGCATTGTGTCGATGGGGATGTATGCCGGTTTCGCCGCCGGACCGCTGCTGATGGGCCTGCTGTTGGAGGCCACCGGCAACTTCCATACCGGCTGGCTGCTGGTCGGTGCCGGCTACCTGCTCTGCTCGGCGCTCGGTTTCGCGCTGCGGGCCTACGGGAACCGCACCGGCGTCGTCCGCTGAACCCCGCTCCCGGTCGAGCCCTCCTGCACCCGTCGAACCTCCAACGCGTCGAACCCCCACAGATCGACCACCCCACTCCGCCGTGCCCGGTAGGCTGAGGTGAATGGTTGAATTCGGCGGCCAGCGGCCGCAGAAAGGGTCACGGTGAAACGACGCTCGCTTGGACGGTCCGGCTTGCAGGTCTCAGAACTCAGTTTTGGTGCCGGCGGATACTGGGGCATGAAGTCCTTCCCGGAACGGCAAGCAGCGCAGCTGGTCGACCAGGCCCTCGAAGGCGGCATCACCGTTTTCGATACAGGTCCGAACTACAGCCGCGGGAATGCCGAAGCGCGGCTGGGCCGCATCCTCAAGGGCCGGACGGAAAACCTGGTCATCTCCACAAAAGCGGGATCCCACTGGATCAACAACCGCAATGTGAAGGATTACTCGCCCCGGGCCATTGAGAACAGCGTGCATGCCAGTCTGCGCCGGCTGCAGATCGACCATCTGCCGCTGCTGCATTTCCACGGCTTCCCACACCCGGCCGAACCAGCTATCGACGTCGCGTTGAAGCTCAAGGAAAAGGGGACGGTCGGCGCGCTCGGCGTTTCTACCGGCCGCGGCGGAGCCAAGAAAGCGCTGAAGCTGGGCATCTTCGACGCGCTGATGGTGGAATACAACATAGTGGACCGCTCGCTGGAGGCAGTGATCTCCGAGGCGAAGGAAGCGGGGGTGGGCGTCAAGCTCAAGTCGCCGCTCGCGCAGACGTTGTACTCGCGGGACATCTTCAAGATCGGTGCCCCCAGCGACGTCTGGTACCTGCTGCGGGCGCTCAAGAACCACCGGCACAAGTTCATCCAGGGACGCAAATACCGGTTTATCAACGACGTCGACGGCTTCGCCGCCAGCGAGATTGCGCTGGCCTTCGCACTGAACCACCCCGGTGTCTCCAGTGCGGTGATCGGCACGGTGAAGCCGGGACATCTCCGCTCCAACCTGCGGGTTCCCCATCTCGAGTTGCCGGCGGAATTGCTGGAACGGATTGAACGGGCAGGTGCGGCCGGCCGCGGACAGGGCTGAGGGCGCGGGGCCCCGAACTGCTCGGGGGAGCTAGCCCGACGCGATCGCCGCGCGGGTGCCTGACTGCTTACGGCAGGTAGGCCGATGCGGTCCAGAGGTGGAAGACCGCGTAGGCGCGGACCGGAGCCCACGCTTGACCGAGTTCGCGGGCTTGTTTGGCGGTCTTCACCTCGAGGGCCCGCTGCAGCACCAGGTCGCCCTCTGGGTAGGCGTCGCGGTCGTGCAGGGCCCGCATGGCCAGATACTCGACCGTCCACGGGCCAATCCCGGGAAGTGCCAGCAGGCGGCGGCGGACCTCGGCGTGATCGGTGTCAGGGGCGATGCGCAATCCGGCAGCACAAGCTTCGGCCAAGGCATGAACGGTGCGTGCCCGGGCATTGGTCAGGCCGACGGCCTGGCGGATGGCTTCGGGGCCGGCAGCTGCGAGTGTCTCCGGCGTGGGAAACACAACCAGGTCTGCGACGGCCTCGTTCGGCGGGCGGGACCGGCCCACCGCGGTACGGGCCTTCGGCTCCGGATGGGCGGTTCGCTCCCGTTCGGCCGCCTGCTCCCGTTCGTGAGGGAGAAAATGAGACGAAGGGGAGCGGCCGGGCGAGCAAGCGGGGGAGCCGAAGGCGGATACCAGACGGCCGGTGAACGTGCGGGCTGCGGCCAGCGAGACCTGCTGGCCGACCACGGTGCAGACGGCGCCTTCAAAACCGTCCGGGTACCCGAGGATCCGGAGTCCGGGGCGGGCGGCAATCAGCGGGCCGACCACGGCGTCGTTGCCCAACATCGCCGCCACCCGCTCCGGTTCCAATTCCAGATCGAGCCAGCCGCGCACCGCCGTCGTTATGTCCGCAACGGCGGCGGGGGACTCGGCGCCGATGTCCAGGCTGACGGAGTCGGGCAGCAGGGTGGCGGTGACCGGCACCGGTCCGGTGCCGGTCAGGAAGAGGCGGGTGCAGGTGCCGGCCGCTGGGTCGACCCGCTCGAGGCCGGGGACCGCGTGGGCAGCCAGTGCTGCCAGCGCGGCGGGAGCGTCGAACGGCGGAGCCAGCGGCAGGTCGACCTGCATGGATCAGCGGGCCTTGACCGCCAGGACCGGACAATCGACGGTCAGCAGGATCTCTTGGGCGGTGCTGCCCAAAATCAGCTTGCCCACCGGCGAGCGCCTGCGCAGACCGATGACCAGCAGCGAGACCGAGAGTTCTTCGACCAGATCCACAATCTCCTCCACGGCATCCTTGCCGCGGACAAACTGCTTGAATTCCGTGTCCAGGCCGGAGCTGTGCAGTTCATGCTGGACCCATGCTGCGTCGCGGGAGTCCGCGAACGACTCGTCCTTCTGCGCACCTCCGGGGCTGGCGTTGACCACCACCAGCTTCTCGTTGTTCTGGGTGGCCATCTGGATTCCCTTGCTCAGGGCAGCGCGGCCTTCGGGGCGCGGGGCGTAGGCAACAAGAATTGTCAACGTGGTCTCCTTACCGGATAACGCTTGCAGTGTCTGGCCAGCGCCCGGGCGTTCCGGGCGCCGCGTAGCCAGCGGGTGGACCTTATTGTGGCACGCATCTCAGCGCGCCGGCGGATGCGTGAAGTGATTGTGAAAGAGAGTCCTCAGTTCCACACGCCGGAGGAACCGCGGCGGTGGCTGTCCACCAGATGGGTGTCGATCAGGCCAATGGCTTCCATCAGGGCGAACATGGTAGTGGGCCCGACGAACGCGAAGCCGCGTTTGCGCAGTGCCTTGGACAGCGCGACGGATTCCGGCGAGGTGGTCGGCACGTCCCCGATGTGGCGTGGCGACGGCGTGCTGTCCGGCTGGAAGGACCAGACGAAGTCGCTCAAACCGCCTTCGGCCCGCAGCGCGATGGTGGCGTTGGCGTTGGTGATGGCGGCACGGATCTTGGCGCGGTTGCGCACAATACCGGCGTCCTGCATCAGTCGTTCGACGTCGTCCTCGGTATACGCGGCGACGGTGTCAACCCGGAAATCGTGGAAGGCCTTCCGAAAGGCCGGGCGCTTGCGCAGGATGGTGGCCCAGGACAGCCCGGCTTGGAAACCCTCCAGCGTGATGCGCTCATAGACGCCCTGTTCGCCGCGGACCGGCATGCCCCATTCGGTGTCGTAGTACTCGCGCAGCAGCGGGTCCGTGGCAGCCCAGGCCGGCCGGGCCAGGCCGTCGTCGCACAGCACGACGCCGGAAGCGGTTTTCTCCATGGATCGATTCTCTCCTAGCGTGCCGTGGGTTGTCCCGTCCTGCTCCGGTACTGTGGATAGGGTCCTGTGGACAAGGCGAAGGCCGGTCAACCCAGACCGGTGACCCGCATGGTCAGGTTCAGCCGGCCTCCGGTCAAGCCGCAGGCTGGGTCGGCGGTGGCCGGGTAGATCCGGGGCACGCCGTGGTAGGCGAACCGGGCCGGTCCGCCGAAGACAAACAGGTCCCCGGAGTGCATCCGGATATCGGTGTAGGGCTTGGTCCGGGTCTCAGTGTTGCCGAAGCGGAACAGGCAGTCGTCGCCGATGCTGAGCGAGACCACCGGGGCGCCCGACTGCTCGTCCTTGTCCTGGTGCATGCCCATCTTGGCGGTGTCGTCGTAGAAGTTGATCAGCGCGGTGTCCGGCTTGTAGTCGCGGCCCGCGGACGGGTCCTGGTACGCCTCCGCGAGTGCCCGCCGGCCCCAGTCGGCCAGCCAGCCGGGGAAGTCCAGCACTCGTTGGCCGTTCACGTCGTCGGCCGTGCGGGTGTACTTGTAGGGGGCCCAGTGCCAGCCCAAGCACAGCGTCCGCACGCTCATCTCGTGGCCGCCCGGCAGTTTTGCGGCGCGGTAGGGGACCGGCCCGCGGCCGAATTCGCGGCAGGCTTCGACCAGTTCGCGCTGCTGCTCCACGGTGAGCCAGCCCGGCACGTGCACTGCGCCGGGTGCGATCTCGCGCGGGCCGGCCGGAGCGTCACCGAACAGGGTGCTCATGCCGCGGACTCCAGCCCCAGCAGGTAGGCCTTGGCCTCGGGCCCGCCCAGATATCCGCCGAAGGCGCCGTCCGAGCGCAGCACCCGGTGGCAGGGCACAACGACGGGCAGCGGGTTGGTGGCGCAGGCGCTGCCCACGGCGCGCACGGCTTTGGGATTCCCGACGGCGGCGGCCACCTGGGCATAGCTCTCGGTGCGGCCGTAGGGAATTGCGGGCAGGTGGTGGAGCACCTCCGCGCGGAATCCTTTGGACAGCCGCCGATCCAACGGCAGGTCGAAGACGCGCCGTCGGCCCGCGAAGTATTCGTCCAACTGGCGGACCGCCGACTCCAGCCGGACCGGAGAACGCAGGATGCGGGGACTGACCGTTTCCGCCAGGCCGGCGAGCACATGTTCGTGGTGCTCGCTGGCAAAGGCCACACGGACCAGGCCCTGCTCCGTGGCGACCAGCAGCAGCGTCCCGACCGGCGTGTCGGTGGTGGTGAAGACCAGGTCGAGGATGCCGGTAGCCGCCGCCTCCTGCTCCAGCCGGTGATGCAGCCGCTCCAGCTGCTCCGGGTCCAGGCGGGTCAGCAGGTCCAGCTCGGGTCCGGCACCCGTGTCCTGGGCAGCGGGATTCTCGGCAGTCATCGGATTGCTCCTTCGCTTGCATCGGGTGCGGCAACATCCGCGGCCGGCTGCTGGCCACGCCGGTAGAACGCCCGCAGTTTGGCCATGCCGTCCGCGGCCGCGCGGCGGACTGCAGCCGTGGTGGAACCGGTCAGCTCGGCCGCTTCGGCGTACGGCAGCCCGGCCAGATAATGCAGTGCGACGGCTTCGCGCTGCCGCAGCGGCAGGGCCGCGACGGCCTGGCGCAGTTCGTCGTCGTCGTTTCCGGGAATGCCCAGCAACGACGGGGATTCGGGCAGCTGATCGGTGGGCACCGGGGTCCGGGCCCGCCGCCGGACCACGTCGATGGCCTTGCGGTGGGCAATGGTGACCAGCCAGGCCTCGTGGTTCGCGTCCCACGGCAGCTCCGGATAGGCCCTGAGCGCAGAGAGAAAGGCTTCGGACCACGCGTCGTCGGCATCCGGTCCGGGACCCAGCACAGCTCGGCAGACACGCAGCACGGTGGGGCCATGGTCAGCGACCAGCTGCTCGAAGGGTTTCATCCGCACACCCTGTAGACGGCGGCCGGGCGGGCTGCGTGAGGGGTTCGCATCAGAAAAGTTTGCCGGCTTTCACTTCGGCCGGCTCCTCCAGCTCCAGCAGGAACCGCTTGCGTTCCAGCCCGCCGGCATAGCCCACCAACGAGCCGTCCGCGCCCACCACCCGGTGGCACGGCACCACGATGGAGATCGGGTTCTTGCCGTTGGCGTGGCCCACCGCCTGGGCCAAATGGACATCGCCCAGCGCTGCGGCCAACTGCCCGTAGGAACGGGTCTGCCCGTACGGGATTTCCCGCAGCAGCGCCCACACGCTCAGCTTGAAGGGATCGCCTTTCGGTGCCAGCGGGAGGTCGAAGTCACGGCGCTGGCCGGCGAAATACTCCGCCAGCTGTTCGGCGACCGCTTCGAAGCCGGCGGCGGTGCGCTCACCGAACGTCGCCGTGTCCGGCATCCGCTTGTGGCTGGGGAAGTAGAGCGCGGTCAGCGAACCGTCCTCGGCGACGGCCGTCAGCTCCCCGAGCGGGGTATCGATGAGGGTGTGCACGCGGGTCATAGCGCTCCTTCGTCCGCTTCCATTCTCTCCTCTGCAGACGTTCCCGCGCGCTGGAACGTGAGGTCCCCGGTTCTCTTTTCTTGCCGGCTGGAGTTACGGCGCGCCTTGTTCGGCCTGCCGCCGTGCAGCGGCGTCCCGGAGTTCGGCATTCTTCAAGCGCAGGAAACTGATCAGCAGGACCAGCACCCACACCACCAGCACGGCCATACCGATCAGGAAGACCACGTACAACACCCCGAGTGTGGAAAACAACGCCATGCCCCGTCCCTGCTTGCCCAGCCCCGCCCGATGCGGGGGAATCCGGGCCAGCCTACCGGCGAACAGCCCCCGGAGCGGGCGGACACACCAGTCCCCGCGGGCGCCGGGCGGGGTCCAACTTGCTTCAGAGAGCTAATAGTTAGACCATCTAAGTATGCAGGATGAACAACTTGAGCTGTCCCGGCAACTCCGGCCGCTGCTGACCCGGATCTACCAGATGGTCCGCCGGCGCAGTCCGGGCTGGGACGTGACGGCAGCCCAGTCCTCGGTGCTCACCACACTGATGGACAAAGGAAAACTGCGGATGGGCGAGCTGGCCGCGCTGGAAGGCGTGAAGATGCCGACCGCTACCAGTGTGGTGGCCGGGCTGGTCCGGATCGGGCTGGTGGAGCGGCAGGCCGATCCGAATGACCGGCGCCGTGTCCTGGTGGACCTGACCTCCGACGGGCGCTCGCAGATTGCTGCGCTCGCCGCCGAACGGGACCGCGAATTCGCCCGCCTGCTGGCAGACCTCGGACCCGAAGACCGGACCCTGCTGGAGGCGGCCGCACCGGCGATGTCCAGGCTGCTGGCGGTGGAAGCAGCAAACGCGCTGCCGGCTGAAGAATTAGGAGAGTAAACCATGACCAACGTTGCGGCACCGCAACAGCACGCCAAACTGGCTGACGCGCTCAAGGGCCAGCCGAAATCCGTCTGGGTGACGGCCTTCGCCGCGGTCATCGCCTTCATGGGGATTGGCCTGGTGGATCCCATCCTCAACGTGCTCACCGAGTCCTTGGGGGCCGAGCCTTCGCAAACCACGCTGCTCTTCGGGTCCTACCTCGGCGTGCAAGTGGTGGCCATGCTGCTCACCGGCATGATGTCCTACCGGTTCGGCGCCAAACGGACCCTGGTGGCCGGACTGGTGCTGATCGTCATCGCGGCCGGATTCTGCGCGGCGGCCGGCGACATCGAGACGCTGGTCTGGCTCCGCGCGCTCTGGGGCCTGGGCAACGCCTTCTTCATCGCCACCGCGCTCTCCGTGATTGTCGGAGCGGCCGCCGGCGGGCAGCAGGGAGCCATCCTGCTTTACGAAGCCGCATTGGGGGTCGGGCTGGCGATCGGACCGCTGCTCGGCGCCGTGCTGGGCAGCATCACCTGGCGCGGGCCGTTCGCGGGAACCGCCATCCTGATGGCCGTCGGCGCCATCCTCTGCGTCAGCATGCTGGAGAAGGACAAGGACAAGTCCCACCGGCAGCCGGTACGGCTGGTGGACCCGCTGCTGGCCCTGCGCAACCGCAACCTGCTGCTGACCTCGATCGGGTCCGCCTTCTACACCGCAGCCTTCTTCGCGATCATCGCCTGGGCCCCGTTCGTGCTGGACGAGGGTGCCCTGTTCATTGGCTTCGTGTTCTTCGGCTGGGGCCTGTGCGTGGCCGTGTCCGGCGTGGTGCTGGCACCGAAGGTCGCCGGGTGGCTGGGGGAGCGCGGTGGGGCCATCGCCGCCGTCGTGCTCTATGCGGTGATCCTGCTGGCCATGTCCACCGGCATCAAGTCCGTGGTGGTGGCCGGCGTGGTGGTCTCCGGCATTGTTTCCGGGGTGCTGAATACGCTCTTCACCGGCAGCGCGATGAGCGCCGGTTCCGGGCCGCGGGCCGTGAACAGCGCCGGTTACAACTTCCTGCGCTGGCTCGGCGGAGCCGCGTCGGCCATCCTGGTGGGGCATGTGGCCGAGTGGTTCGGCAACGTCTCCGCCCCGTTCTGGGCGGCGGCGGCCTGCAGCCTGGTCGCCGCCGGCATGCTGCTACTGCGCAAGCGCGAAGCGCCCGCCGACCCGCACACCGTGCCCGCCGACGCTGCGGCGATCGGCGCAGACTAGCGGACTACGAGTCGAAGCCCATGCCGGCCGCATCCATGGCTTTCAGCCAGGGTCCGCGGCGTCCCTGGTTGCGGTCGGCGCGGACCATGGCGGCGGTGGTGAGCTTGACGCCCAGCCAGGCGAGCGGCTCGGGCGGGAACGGCAGCGGCTTCTTCCGCACCAGCTGCAGCCGGGTGCGCTCGGTCGGCTGACCGGAGAGCAAATCCAGCATTACGTTGGCGCCGAAGCGCGAGGCTCCCACGCCCAGGCCGGTGAAGCCGGCACAGTAGGCCACCCGGCCGCCGTACGCGGTCTCGAAGAAGGAAAAGAACCGGCTGCAGGTGTCGATTGCGCCGCCCCAGGCATGGCTGAACCGGACGTCGGCCAGCTGCGGGAAGGTGGCGTAAAAATGGGCGGCGAGCCGGCGGAACGTTTCCGGGCGCTGGTCATGGCTGTGCTTCAGCGACCGGCCGTAATGGTAGACCGCGTCATACCCGCCGAACAACATCCGGTCCTGCCCCTGCGCGTCCGTGGTCAGCCGGTAGTAATGGAACCGGTTGTCGTTGTCCGAGATGCCGAACCGTTCCGCCCAGCCGAGGGCTTCGCGCTGCGCACCGGTCAGCGGCTCGGTCATCAGGGCGTAGTCGTAGACCGGGACGGTGTGCAGCCGGGTGCGCGCCAGCAGCGACGGGAAGGCGTTGGTCGCCAAGGCCACCCGGCCCGCGGCCACGGAGCCAAAGTCGGTGCGCAGCGCCAGCACCCCGGCCCGCCCTGCCACCGACCGCACCGGGGTGTGTTCATGGATTTCGACGCCGGCGCTCAGGCAGGCGTCGCGCAGCCCCCAGGCCAGTTTGGCCGGATGCACCATCGCCGTCCCCTGCCGGTCGCGCAGGCCGGCACGGTACGCCGATGAGGCGACCGCCCGCTGCACCGCGGACCGGTCCAGGAACTCCAAGGCCGGGTCTTCGGCGGCTTCTTCCTGAAGCCAGGCGACGTGGTGCTCTTCGGTGGCCACCGAGAGCGTCCCGGTCCGCTCGAAACCGGCGTCGATTCCGTACCGGGCCAAGGTCTGTTCGATCTCGTCCAGGTTCTGCAGACCCAGCTTGCCCAGCAGGTCGGTTTCCTCGGGGAGGTGTTTCTGCCCGTTCGCGCTGCCGTGGGTCAGGCTGGCCTCGCAGAATCCGCCGTTGCGGCCCGAAGCGGCCCAGCCGATCCGGTTGCCCTCCAGCAGCAGCACCGAGCGGTCGGGGTCACGTTCCTTGGCCAACAGTGCGGTCCACAATCCGGTGTAGCCGCCGCCGACCACCGCCAGGTCCGCGGTGACCGAACCCCGCAGCGGCGGCAGCGCCTCCGCGCGGGAAGGATCATCCAACCAGTACGGCGTGGGCGATGCCCCGGCCAGCGCCGCGTCGATCCGGGAGGCCGGGACTTCTCCTTCTGCCCGGTCGTAGAACGTTTTCATGCCCGCACCGCCTGCCTCTCGAACACCGGTTCGCCAGCCACGAACGTCAGGTCCGTGCCGACGGTGTGCAGCTCCGCCGCCGGCAGGCTGAACGGATTGCGGTCCAGCACCACCAGATCGGCCGGCGCTCCGGGAGCGATCCGGCCGCCGCCGTCATGGCGGTTCAGCCAGGCCGAGCCCGACGTGTAGGCGGCCAGCGCCGCCTCCAGGGTCAGCGCCTCGCCCGGCAGCAACGGGCTGTCCGAGCCGTCGTCGGGGTGGCTGCGGTTGACCGCCACATGGATGGCCTGCCACGGGTCAGGTGTGGAGACGGGCCAGTCGGAGCCCATCGCCAGCCGGGCGCCGGATGCCGCCAGCGAACGGAAAGGATACTGCCAGCCGGCGCGCTCCGGGCCGATCAACGGCACGGTCAACTCGCGCATTTGTGCGTCATTACAGGCCCAGAGTGCCTGCAGGTTCGCGGTGACGTCCAGTTCGCCAAAGCGGGGCACGTCGGCAGGGTGGATGATCTGCAGGTGCGCCATGTGGTGGCGCCCGGCGCCGCGGCCGTTGGCACGGCGGGCGCGCGCGACGGCGTCCAGCCCGTCGCGCACCGCGCGGTCGCCGATCACGTGGAGATGCAGGTCGAATCCGGCCGCGTCCAGTGCCGCCGTCACTGCCAGCAGCACCTCCTTGGACAGGTAGGTCAGCCCTCGGTCCGCGCCGGCGGAGGCACCGCCGTCGTTCCCCGCCATGCCCTCACAGGCGCACGGTGTCAGGTAGGGCTCGAGCATTGCCGCTGTCCGGTTCTCCGGCACACCGTCCACCATGATTTTGGCGCTGGTGGTGCGGAAGCCGGCGGCTGCGTTCTGCTCCCGGCGCGCGATGAACTCGGCCACCAGCTCCGGGACCGATTCCACCGTGGTGGACCGCGGCACCCAGAGTGCTCCGGCGGCTCGGCCGGTGAGCAGGCCCTGGTCCAGCAGCATCCGGTAGGCGGCGCTGGCCTCGGGATAACCGGCGTAGTCGCCCAGGATCGCCTCCTGCCAGCCGGTCACGCCCACCGAGTGCAGGTAGCGCTGGGCTTCCAGCAGGCCGGCCCGCATTTCCTCCACGGTGGCGCGCGGGATGGCCCGGTTCACCAGGTCCATGGCGCCCTCATGCAGCGTCCCGCTCGGATAGCCGTTGGCCTCGCGCTCCAGCAGCCCGTCCGCCGGGTCGGGGGTTGAGGCGTCGATGCCGGCCAGTTCCAAGGCCTTGCTGTTGACCCACGCACTGTGGTGGTCCGCATTGACCAGATAGGCCGGCCGGTCCGGAACCACCGCGTCCAGCACCTGGCGGGTGGGATAGCCGCCCGGGAAGTCCGCCTTGTGCCAGCCGCCGCCGGTGATCCAGGCACTGCCTGATGCGGCGGCGCCGGATCCGGCGTCGCCTGATCCGGCGGAGGCGGCGATCTGGGCCAGCACGGCATCGGCTCCGACGCACTGGGACAGGTCGCAGCCCAGCCGTTCCAGCCCGGCCATCACCGCGTGCACGTGGGCATCGGTAAAGCCCGGTGCCAGCAGACGGCCATTCAGGTCGACGGCCGTGGTGTGCGGCCCCGCGGCCGCCCGGACTTCCGCCTCGGTCCCCACCGCGGTGACCACGCCGTCCCGGACGGCGACGGCCGTGGCTGAAGGATGCAGGCGCAGGCCATCGAAGATCCTGCCGGAGTGGAAAATCCAACCTGCCACCATGGCCGCTCCTGTCGCCCCGGCGTCTGCCGGAAATGAACGAGTTTCACTTATGACACAGGGGGCCGCGGACTTTGTCAACGGTTTTGGTCCGACTCCTTCTGCACGGGCTGCGCGGACAGTGCCGAAGCGCCGTCGTCGAAATACGCAACAAAGTAGTTGCTTATTCCAACTGAGCATAGGCTACCCTTACTTCTGTTCGTTCCCTTTGATTCGAGGAGGCCCCACGTTGGGCGTTTCACGCATGCGCGGTCTGGTTGCTGCCGCCGCCGTCGTCCTGTTGTCCCTGACCGCCTGCTCCACCGGCCCTGCCGGCGGAGGTTCCGAAGGCGGCCAGTCAGCCGCAGCGACGGACCAGTTCCCGGTCACCGTTGAACATGCGTTCGGGGAGACGGTGATCAAAGAGCAGCCCGAGCGCGTGGCCACCGTGTCCTGGGTGAATTCCGATGTGGCACTGGCGCTGGGTGTGGTGCCGGTCGGCATGCCGAAGGAGGACTGGGGCGGCAACGAGAACGGCTCCACGCCCTGGCGGGACGCCAAGCTGGAGGAGCTCGGCGCCGCGATCGGCACGGAAAACGCGCCCGTGCAGTACTCCGAGGTGGACGGCATCAATTTCGACGAGGTCGCCGAGTTGGCCCCGGACGTTATCCTGGCCGCCTACTCCGGCCTGACTCAGGAGGACTATGACACGCTGAGCAAGATCGCGCCGGTCATTGCCTACCCCGAGACCCCGTACGGCACCGACTGGCAGGACTCCACGAAGATGATCGGCCAGGCGCTGGGCCTGAGCCAGCAGGCCGAGGACCTGGTGGCGGAGACGGAGCAGACCATTGTGGCCAAGGCCTCCGAGTACCCGCAGCTGGCCGGCAAGACCTTTATCTACGGCAACCTTGAGCCTGCCAAGGGTGACGGCGTGAATGTTTACACCGCCAACGATAACCGGCCGAAGTTCCTCAGCAGCATAGGCATGGTGCAGGCGGACGTGGTCACTGATGCCACCAAGGACTCCTCCGAGTTCTTCATTCCGTGGTCCGCGGAGAAGGCCAACGAGCTGGAATCCGACGTGTTCGTGACTTGGGTCCCGGATAACAAGACCGCGCAGCAGATCACTACCGATCCGCTGCTGGGCCAGATCCCCGCGATCAAGAACGACGCCCTGGTGGCGGACTCGGACAACACCCTGACGCTGTCCATTTCCGCGGCATCCCCGTTGAGCCTGCCTTGGGCGCTGGACACCTTCCTGCCGATGCTCGGCAAGGCGGCTGACGCGGCGGACGCCGCCAAGTAGCAGCCGGGCGTCCAGTCCGGGCCACTGCTGGACTCCAGCCCAGTACGACGGCGGAGGGGCACCCGCCGCGCGGAACCTTCAGTTCCTGCGCGGACCGGGTGCCCCTTTCTGTGATCTGTCGCATACAGTTGCCTGAGACTATCTATTGATGAAGGGAGTGGCCGTGCGGGACACCCGCGGAACCAGCCGGGCGCTGTCGGCCGGCGTGCTGATTGCCGGCATCCTGGTGGTGGCCGCCAACCTGCGCCCGGTGCTGACCAGCGTCGGTCCGCTGCTGGACCAGATCGGTGCGGAGACCGGGCTCGGAGTTGCCGCGCTGGGCGTGCTGGCCGCGGTGCCGCTGCTGGCTTTCGGTGCAGTCTCCCCGCTGGCGCACGGCCTGAGCGAGAAGTTCGGCGTCGAACGCACCGTCTTCGGTGCGCTGCTGCTGCTGGTCGCGGGCACCTTGCTGCGGCCCATCCCCGGCCCCCTGGCGAATCTGTGGATCGGCACAATGCTGATCGGCTCCGCCATCGCGGTGTGCAACGTGATGCTGCCGGCGCTGCTCAAACGCGATTTCCCCGAACGGATGGCCTCGCTCACCGGAGGCTATTCCGCCGTGCTCGGCGGCTGTGCCTCGCTGGGCGCCGGACTGGCCGTGCCGCTCTCGCTGGTTCCGATCGGCGGCGAACCGGCCGGCTGGCGCTTCGCGCTGACCGCTTTCGTGGTGCTGGCGGTGCCGGCCGTGCTGCTCTGGCTGCCCCGGCTGCGCCCCGGCGGCCAGCTTCCCGACCAGGCCCGGGAAGCGGCGGCGGCTCCTGCCCTGGTCAGGGGCTCGGTCTGGAAGTCCGGCATCGCTTGGCAGGTGACGCTGTACATGGGTTTGCAGTCGATGATCTTCTACATCCTCATCACCTGGCTGCCCACGCTGGAACGCTTCCACGGCCGCAGCGGGCTGGCGTCCGGCTGGGACCTGATGATGTTCCAGCTGATCGGTGTGGTGTCCAGCCTGCTGACGCCGGTGGTCCTGCGCGGGCCCACCCAGCGGCTGGCTGCCGCGGGGCCGCCGCTGCTGGTGCTGGCCGGGGTGCTCGGCATTCTGCTGATGCCCCAGATCATGCTGTTCTGGGTGCTGGTGGCGGGCTTCGGCTGCGGCAGCTCACTGGTCACCGCGCTCTCGCTCTTCGGCCTGCGCACCCGAACGCACCGCGAAGCCAGCGCGCTCTCCGGGATGGCCCAGTCGATCGGGTATCTGCTCGCCGCAGCCGGCCCGCCGCTCTTCGGCGGACTCTTCGCCGCATCCGGGGCCTGGGCGGCGTCGCTGACCTTGCTGTGCATCATCGCGTTCCTGCAGGCAGCCACCGGTTTGCTGGTGGGGCGGGACCGCTTCGCCTTCGCCGGCTAGCTGTCTTCAGACGGCTAGCCGGCGCCGACGATCAGCATGGTCGCGGCGAAGACCAGGCCCGAGGCGAGCATCGTGACCATGGTGTAGCCGAGGATGTCGCGCATCTTCAGTCCGGCGATGGCCAGCAGCGGCAGTGCCCAGAACGGCTGGATCATGTTGGTCCACTGGTCGCCGTAGGACACGGCCATGATGGCGACGGCGGGGTCCACGTCCAGCCGCGCCGCGGCGTCGAGCATGATGGGGCCCTGGACCGCGAACTGGCCGCCGCCTGACGGGACGAAGAAGTTGACCAGCCCGGCGGAGAGCAGCGCCAGCACGCCGAAGGTCTGCGGGGTGGAAATGTTCACGAAGAAGTCCGACAGCACGGTGATCAGGCCGGTGGCGGTCATGATCCCCATGATCCCGGCATAGAGCGGGAACTGGAGCAGGATGTCGCCCACGTTGGATGCCGCGTGCTTGATCAGCGCGATCAGTTCGAACGGGTTGCGGACCAGCAGGAAAATCAAGGCCAGGAAGGACCAGTTGACGATGTCCAGGGTTAGCGTGCCGCCGCTGCCAAAGTGGATGGCCAAATAAGCCACCAACGCCAGCCCGACGAGCAGGGTCAGGATGCGGCTGGCGTCGAGCCGGTCGGCCGGGGTGACCACGTCGTCGTCGTAGTCCGCCTCGCCGTCGCGGGCATCAATTTCCAGTTCCACGATTTTGTCATCGCCGCGGGGGGGCCACCAAGGACAGTGCCGCACCCACCACAATCACGGTGGCGATGGCGGCCAGGATGTTCCAGAGCGAGAACGTGGTTTCGCTGACCGAGATGGTCCGGCCGATCTGCTCGGCCAGGAAGGAACCCTCCGTGGCGGCGGTCAGCGGCCCGGAACCCGAGTAACCCATGTGCCAGACCACGAAGCCGGAGAAGGCGGCGGCCACCAGCATCGGGAAATGCAGCCGGATGCCCTTGGCCTTTAACTGGGCCGCGACTTCCTTGGCCAGCAAGGCGCCGACCACCAGGCCCAGGCCCCAGGTGATCAGCGACGCCACGGCGGCCACCACGAAGACGAAGACGTAGGCCTGGATCGGGCCGCGCGGCACGCCGCCCAGAAAGGAGAGCAGCCGGCGGACCGGCCTGGTGTTCGCCAACGTGTGGCCCAGCAGCAGGATCAGGGCCATCTGCGTCATGAAGGACAGCAGGCCGGACAACCCGTCGCCCCAGCCTTGCACCACCTCCACCGGGCTTGAGCCGGTGAGGGCCAGGGCCATGATGGCCACCACGACCGTGAGCACGATGGCGAAGACCAGCGCACTCGGGATGAAGCGCTCAACCAGCGAATTGACCGGCCGCATGGCTGCGGACACCGGATTGGATCGCGTCTTCTGGCTTGTAGGGGACATGGCACCTCCTGCTTGGACCCGCAGCTGCCCCGCTGCGGATCATCCAACGTTTCACCACAGCGTAGGGAAGGGCCGTGATGAAACCTAGGTGTCAGGGGCCTGGAGCGGCTCTAGATGCCCAAGCGGTACGTCTCCAGCTGCCGGAACCGGCGCTGCAGCGACTCGCGCCGGTGTTCGTCCTGGCCGGCGGTGAGCTCGATGTGGCGCCGGCCGAAGCGCCAGAGCAGCAGGTCGTCCAGCAGCCGGTCCGGACCGGGGGAGTAGCGGTGCTCCAAGGCCGCGCGGACATCGGTAATGGTTTCCGGATTCAGCAAAGCGGCCAGTTCGGTGGTGGTCTTCAGGCCATGCGCGGCCAACAGCTCCGCGGCCCAGCCCCAATCGTCGTCGGACTTGCGGTCCACGTGCGGCAGCAGGGTCTGCCAGACCTCGCGGACCCGGCGGGGCGTCAGCGGTGCCGCTCCTTCGCCCTCTTCGTCCCAGTAGCCGGTGACGGTCTCGTACCGCTCGTGCAGTTCGGCAAAGGCCGACTCCACCGCCTCCAGCATGGCCGCCGTGGCAGTGAACTGGCGGTCGAAGTAGGGGCTCCAGGCCCGCGGATCGGAGGACTTGAAGCGGATATCGTGCTCCAGTTCGGACCACGCATGCGCCAGGATCGTGCGGATCTGGACTTCGAACAGGTAGCTGCCGGTGGCGCGGGCCGGTTCGCCCAGGGCCTGCTGGTAGGCCTTCACCGTATTGTTCTGCAGCGTGCGCATGATCAGGTGGCGGCTGGAGTAGCCATAGGTGCCCGACTCGATCGAGCCGATGTCCTTCTCCCGGTCGGCTCGGCAGTCGAAGTCGCTGCGTTGGCGCTTGATCAACGCTGCGGCCTGCCGGATCTCATGCGGCAGGCTCACAATCACGCGGACGCCGACCAGATCGTGGATCTCGCGCAAGGGATCCGGGAACTCCAGCGCCGGCTCGCCACCCGGTTCCGTAGGCTGCAGCATCCGCGACGCCTTGTCCCGGAACGAATCAACGCTCTTGGTCCGGGCGGTGACGAACAACGGCGTCAGCTCGGCCGTGCGGAAGATGTCCCGGATGCCGGACTGCAATTGGGACGTCACGGTTGCCAGCGCCGGGCGTACCCGCTCGTACTGAGTGGTGTTGGCCTCCACCTGCGCACGCAGCCGCTCGTCCAGCCGGTCCCAATGAATGCCCATGCGCCTGGCTCTCCTGCGGTAGGTGTGTGTGGCTTTGAACAACCTACCAAGGCTGACGCTGCGGGCTTCCCTCGGCCCGCCCGCAGCGTCAGCTCCCCGCAGCGTCAACCCTCCCCGCAGCGTCAGCCCTCGACGTGCGCGTCCGCCAGCTTCAGCACCTCATCCAGGATGGCCAAACCGGTCCGGGCGTCCTCCGCGCTGGTGTTCAGCGGCGGCACCACGTGGATCCGGTTGAAGTTGGCGAACGGCAGCAGCCCGCGGGACTTGCAGGCCGCAATCAGCTCGTTCATCTCCGGGGTCGAGGAACCGTACGGCGCCAGCGGCTCGCGCGTGGCACGGTTGCGCACCAGCTCTACCGCCCAGAAGGCCCCGACGCCGCGCACCTCGCCCACCGACGGATGTTTCGCCGCCAGCTCCGCGAGCCCGGGACCGAACACCTCGGTACCCAGCGAAGCGGCATGCTCCACCATCTGCTCCTCGCGCATCGCGTTGATCGTGGCCACCGCCGCGGCGCAGGCCAGCGGATGTCCGGAGTAGGTCAGGCCGCCCGGATAGACCCGCTGGGCGAAGGTCTGGAAGATCTCCTCGGAGATCGCCACCCCGCCCAGCGGCACGTAGCCGGAGTTCACGCCCTTGGCGAAGGTCAGCAAGTCCGGAACAACACCGGCATGGTCAATGGCGAACCAACGGCCGGAGCGCCCGAAGCCGGCCATCACTTCATCGGCGATGAACACGATGCCGTATTTGGTGGCCAGCTCGCGGACACCCTGCAGGTAGCCCGGCGGCGGAACCATGATGCCCGCGGTGCCGGGGATGGACTCCAGCACGATCGCGGCAAACCGGTCGGCGCCCTCCAGCTGGATAGTGGTCTCCAGATGCTCCAGCGCACGCTGGCATTCCTGGGCTTCGTCCGCGGCATGGAACTGGCTGCGGTACAGGAACGGCGCGTGGAAGTGGACCGTTCCCGCGTTCCCGTAGTCGTTGGCCACCCGACGCGGGTCGCCGGTGACGTTCACGGCCAGCGCCGTGCCGCCATGGTAGGAACGGTAGGCGGAGAGCACCTTGTAGCGGCCGGTGTGCAGCCGGGCCATCCGTACCGCATGCTCCACGGCTTCGGCGCCGCCGTTCGTGAAGAAGATCCGGTTCAGGTCCCCGGGCGTCAGATCGGCGATCAACCGAGCGGCTTCCGAGCGCGCAGCGTTCACGTGCTGCGGCGCCACCGTGCAGAGCAGTCCGGCCTGCTGCTGGATCGCGGCCACCACCTTGGGATGCTGGTGGCCGATGTTCGTGTTGACCAGCTGCGAGGAGAAGTCCAGCAGCTTGTTGCCTTCTCCGTCCCAGACCCAGGAGCCTTCCGCCCGGGTAATCACCATGGGCGTGATCAGTTCCTGCGCGGACCAGGAATGGAACACGTGCTGGCGGTCCAGCTCGTAGGCGCGGCGGCCGGCTTCCAGTTCCTCGGCGCTCAGCGCGGTGCCGGTGGTGGTGGTCATCTGTCTCTCCTCAAACTACGACGGCGAATGGTCGGGTTGGCAGGGCAGCGGGATCAAATATTCTGAGGGAATCCCAAGTTGATGCCGCCGTGGCTCGGGTCCAGCCAGCGGGTGGTCACCACCTTGCCGCGGGTGAAGAAGTGCACGCCCTCGGAACCGTGTGCATGGCTGTCGCCGAAGAGCGAGTTCTTCCAGCCGCCGAACGAGTAGTACGCCATCGGTACCGGGATTGGGACGTTGATGCCCACCATACCCACCTGCACCTCGTTCTCGAAGCGGCGGGCGGCCCCGCCGTCGTTGGTGAAAATCGCCGTGCCGTTGCCGTACGGGTTGTCGTTGATCAGCGTCAGCCCCTCGTCGTAGCCCGGCACGCGCACCACAGACAAGACCGGTCCGAAAATCTCGTCGGTGTAGATGGACATCTCCGGCGTCACCCGGTCG
This sequence comes from Arthrobacter sp. CAU 1506, assembly GCF_005047635.1. Lineage (GTDB taxonomy): Bacteria > Actinomycetota > Actinomycetes > Actinomycetales > Micrococcaceae > Crystallibacter. The sequence goes on from NZ_SUKC01000009.1 coordinate 184,227, forward strand.
AACAGCGTCGGTGCCAGGAAGAAGCCATCGCCCTCGGCATCCGGTTCCACCGTGCGCCCGTCCAGCACCAGCTCGGCACCGGCCTCCTCGCCCGCCGCAATGTAGCCGGCCACTTTGTCCCGATGCGCTGCCGTGACCAGCGGGCCCATGTCCGTGCCGCGCATGCCGTCGCCCACGCGCAGCTTCGCGGTGCGCTCGGCGATCTTGGCCACCAGCTCGTCAGCCACCGACTCCACCGCCACCACCGCGGAAATCGCCATGCAGCGCTCGCCGGCAGCGCCGTAGCCGGCATTGACCGCGGCGTCAGCGGCCAGATCCAGGTCCGCGTCCGGCAGCACCAGCATGTGGTTCTTCGCTCCGCCCAGCGCCTGCACCCGCTTGCCCGAGGCGGTGCCGCGCTCGTAGACGTAGCGGGCGATCGGCGTCGACCCGACGAAGGAAACGGACTTGATCTCCGGATGCTCCAGCAACGCGTCCACGGACTCCTTGTCGCCGTGCACCACGTTGAACACGCCGTCCGGCAACCCGGCTTCCTTCCACAGTTCGGCCATCCAGTTGGCCGCCGTCGGATCCTTCTCGCTCGGCTTGAGCACTACCGTGTTGCCGGCGGCGATGGCCACCGGGAAGAACCACATCGGCACCATTGCCGGGAAGTTGAACGGGGAGATGATCACCGCCGGTCCCACCGGTTGCCGCACCGAATGGACGTCCACCTTGGTGGAAGCGTTTTCCGTGTAGCCGCCCTTGAGCAGATGCGGGATGCCGCAGGCGAACTCCACCACTTCCTGCCCGCGGGCCACCTCGCCGAGCGCGTCATCCAGCACCTTGCCGTGCTCGGCCGTGATGATCGCGGCCAGCTCGCCCTTGCGGGCATTCAGCAGCTCGCGGAAAGCGAAAAGGATCTGCACACGGCGCGCCAGCGAGGTGTCCCGCCAGGCCGGAAATGCTGCCGCCGCTGCCTGTACGGCCTGATCGACGACGGCGGCGCTCGCCAGGGCCACGCGGGAGGAGACTTTGCCGGTGGCCGGGTTGGTCACCTCGCCGAGCCGGCTGTCGGGATCAGGGTTGGCGTAGCTCCCGGCGATCCAGTGCTGGATGGTCTGCATGGTGCTCCTTGATGTAGTTCGGTGAAGTTCCGCGTCTGCCCAGTCCGGGCCGTGTGGCGCGTCTGTGTCGAGGCGCGTCGAGGTCGGGTTCTTGGCTTCATCATCTGCCGGTCACGCGCCGCCCACCACTTACACCCTGTCGGAAATGCACGTATTAGCCTTACACTGTGTCAATGCTGACTGTGCGGGACGTCTTGGATCTGGCGGTGGTGCGTGCCGGAGTGCCGGAGGTCCTGGCCGGATCCGGCGCCCTCGAATCGTCGGTCCGTTGGGTGCATGTGGCCGAGCTGAAAAGCCTGGCCGGGCTGTTGGAGGGCGGCGAACTGGTGCTCACTACCGGGCTGGCCTTCGAGGACTCGTCCGCGGAAGCAGCCCGGTACCTCGGCGAGCTGGCGGCGGCAGGTGCCGCCGGCGTCGTCGTCGAAATCACCGCGCAGCGGCCGCAGGCAGAGTCGGCACTGCGCCAGGCCGCAGGCGAAGCCACGCTGCCGGTCATCCTGCTGACCCGCCGCATCCGCTTTGTCGAGGTCACCGAAGTGGTGCACCGGATGCTGGTCGCGGGGCAGTTGGCGCAGCTGGAGCGGTCCAGGCAGGTGCACGAGGTCTTCACCATGCTCAGCCTGGAGAACGCCCCGCCGGAGGAGATTGTGGCCCGCACGGCCGAGCTGATCGGGTCGCCGGTGGTGCTTGAGGACGTGGCGCACCTGGTGCTGGCCTTCGCCGCCGCCGGTGTGCCTGCGTCGGAACTGCTCAACGGGTGGGCCGAACGATCCCGGCTGGTGCACTACCGCGAGGAGACGGCCCGGGCCGGGGACGCGGGCTGGCTGCAGGCGCCCGTCGGGCTGCGCGGCCAGCGCTGGGGCCGCCTGGTAGTGCCGGCGGGTGGTCCGGCGGGTGGTCCAGCGGGTGGTCAGGCGGGTGGTCAGGCGGGTGGTCATGCGGGTGTCGACGGCGACGACGTCATGGTCCTGGAGCGGGCCGGCCAGGCATTGACCATCAACCGGATGGCGGAACGGGACCAGCGCGAACTCGGCCATCAGGCGCGCGCCGGCTTGCTGCACGAACTTCGCCGGCCCGGAGCATTGGAGGAATCCGAAGCCCTGGCCCGTGCGGCCGCCCTGGGCCTGTCGGCGGCGCCCGTGTACCTGCCGGTGGTGTTCCGGCTGGATCGGCGGCCTGGTGAAGAACCGATTGAAGTCCAGCGGCGCGAGCGGGCGCTGCTGGATCTGCTGCACAGCGTACTGGCGGCCGCCCGGGTGCCGGCCCTGGCTGCCAGCCTGCAGGCCGGCGTGCTGGGCGTGCTGCTGGCCGTGCCCGCCCGGCAGTTGGAAGACCCGGTGCTGGAACGGTTGTGCGGGCAGCTGGCCGAGCAGGCCAGCGTCGACTGGGCGGTTGGCGTCGGCCGCGGCCGGCCGGACCTGCTGGCTGCCGCCGCCGGACTGGACGAAGCCGCGCACGTGGCCGAATCTGCGGCAGGGCTCGGCTCCGCGGCGGGGCTCGGCTCCGCGGCAGGGCCCGGTGGCGGCCGGAGGTTCTACCGGTCGGCCGATGTCCGGCTGCGCGGTCTGCTCTCCATGCTGCGCGACGATCCGCGGGCGGCCGCCTTCGCGGAGGCTGAGCTTGCCCCCATCAGCCAGGACTCGGGCGCCCTTGACCTGCTCCAGCGCTTCGTTGAATCCGGAGGAAACAAGGCCCGACTGGCGCGCCATGGCTACGTTAGCCGCCCCACGCTGTACGCCAAGCTGGCGCGGCTGCAGGAGCAGTTGGGGGTCCGGCTCGACGACGCCGAGTCGCGGACCTCGCTGCACGTTGCGCTGCTGCTGCACAAACTGCGCGGCTGAAGGACGCTTCCCATCCCGCCGAAGCCAACCCGCAGATATGGTGGAAGCATGAGCCACACCAGCGATACGGCACAATTCAGCACCAAAGGCGCCTACGTCCACAGCGGCGAAGAATTCGACCGGGACACCAGCTACATCGAGGACCGGATCGTCGCCGACCCCGACGCCGTCCGTACATCCGACGGCCCGACCGGCGGCACCATCGGCAACCCGAACGGCGGGCTGGGCGACGGCGCCAAAGCCTGGCCTGTCGAAGCCGGCCGCTACCGCTTGGTTGCTGCCCGCGCCTGCCCCTGGGCCAACCGCGCCATCATCGTGCGCCGACTGCTCGGACTCGAAGACGCCATCTCGCTGGGCCTGCCCGGTCCCACCCACGACGCCCGCTCCTGGACCTTCGACCTGGACCCCGACGGCCGGGATCCCGTGCTTGGTACCGAGCGCCTGCAGGAGAATTACTTCAAGCGCTTCCCTGGCTACCCGCGCGGCATCACCGTGCCAGCCATGGTCGAGGAGGCGAGCGGCGCCGTCGTCACCAATGACTACCCGCAGATGACCCTGGACTTCTCCACTGAGTGGAAGGAATTCCACCGCGACGGCGCCCCGGACCTGCTCCCGGCCGACAAACTCGAGGAGATGCAGCCGGTCATCAAGCGGATCTACACCGAGGTCAACAACGGGGTCTACCGCTGCGGCTTCGCCGGTTCGCAGGAAGCCTACAACGCCGCCTATGACAGGCTCTGGGCCGCGATGGACTGGCTCGAGGAGCGCCTCACCAGCCAGCGCTACCTGATGGGCGACACCATCACCGAAGCAGACGTCCGCCTTTTCACCACGCTGGCCCGCTTCGACGCCGTCTACCACGGGCACTTCAAGTGCAACCGGAACAAGCTGAGCGAGATGCCCGCGCTGTGGGGCTACGCCCGCGACCTGTTCCAGACTCCGGGCTTCGGCGACACCACCGACTTCGTGCAGATCAAGCGGCACTATTACATCGTGCACGAGGACATCAATCCCACCGGGATCGTCCCGCAAGGCCCGGACCTCTCCGGCTGGCTGACCGAGCACGGCCGCGAAGCACTCGGCGGCAGCCCGTTCGGCGAAGGCACCGCGCCGGGCCCCGTGCGCGAAGCCGAACGCGTCACCCCCGGCCACAATCCGCTCTACCCCGCCTGACCGCCGTGTCCCGCTCGGTTGATGACGACGGCGGCGGCCGGCACTTGGCTGGCGGCAGTGACCGCCAGGTGGCCAACGGCGGCACTGCCCATCCCTTCGCCAACGGCGGCGCTGCCAGCGCGGCGGCCAACGGTGGCGCTGCCAGCGCGGCGGCCGGCGGTGGCGGTGCCCGCGCGGCGGCCGGCGACGGTGCCCGCCCGCGGATCGCCGTCAGCTACGTGCGGGGAGCGCCGTCGCATCCGGCGTGGTTCTCGAAGAGACTGGCAAATTTGGCCCACCGGGCGGCCGACGGCCTGCGCGCCGCAGGGGCGGAACCCGTCGTCCTGGACTCGGCCTCCGGCCACGTCTTCAGCGCCCTGGATTACGACGGCGTGGTCGTCCTCGGCGGCGGCGACGTGGACCCAGCCCGCTACGGCGGGGATACCGATGAACCCACCGTCCACTGCGTTGACACCGGAGCCGATGAGACCGAGATCGACCTCGTCAACGGGGCCATCGAAAACGGCCGGCCCGTACTCGGAATTTGCCGCGGACTCCAGCTCATCAACGTTGCCTTCGCCGGCTCGTTGTTCGAAGACCTCGGCGCAGATTCCATCCACAAGATCCATCAGCCCCAGCCGCCGATGGCCAGTCATCCGGTGCAGATCGCACCCGATAGCCTGCTGGGCGCAGCGCTTGGCACGGCAACGGTCACCGTCCAGTCTGGCCACCATCAGGCGGTCCGGCGGCTCGGTGACCGGCTGCGCGTCGTGGCAACCGCGGCTGACGGCGTGGTTGAAGCGGTGGAGCTGGCCCGCCCTGATGAAGGCTGGCTGCTCGCCGTGCAGCGGCATCCCGAAGAACCCGGCTCACCCGACGGCCAACTCCACGCCTTGCTGGAACCCTTCGTCGAAGCCTGCCGCCAGGCACCTGTAGACGTAGCCGGATAGGGTAATCCGTCCGCGCAACGAATCGCGGAGCCTTAGGCGAACCGTCGGGCACGGTTGCGGATCTCGGCCGCATAGCTGCGGCCGTTGAGCGAATCGGGGACCGTGGCGGATCCTTGAGCGAACATTGAGCACCGTGGCTGATCGCCGAGCCCTATATCGCTTTCAACGTCAGGCGGTTGCCGCTGCGGGTTCGACTTCAGCCCCGCACCGTCAGATGCCGCGCCCCTGGACGCCATGCTCATGGACGTCTGCGGCCAGGCCTGCATCGGTCGGTATATCGGTGCACATCAGAACCAGCCGGTCGGCGGAACCAGCCTCGGTCGGCACCTGCGCGGCCTTCCCCGTCATGGCAAATCCCTAACAGGCCAGCGCACAACTTGCTCCGGCCGATAGTGTCCGACCCGACTTATAGGCTGTTTTCAGTAGCAGTTCAGCACCAAACGTTGGCCACCGGTAGGGATTTTCCGGGTGGCGTCTGCGGGCTTTGTTCCGTGACCGTTCGTAGTCGATGCCGTGCCCTTGATGCGCGCTGAAGATTGAGACGCTGAAGATGTTTGATCCGCCAGTACCTGAACCGCCTGGCGCGGCGCAGGCCTCCGCACGATCCGACGCTGTCTCCTCCGATGGCGCCCCTGCTGGTGCGGTGTCTGCTGGCGCGGCACCTGCGGCCGCATCATCGGTCAGCGGAGCTTCGCCGGCGTCAACCCCGGCCGGCGTTGCCCCTCCGGCGGAAGCCACGGCTGTTGGCGGCAGGGTTCCGGCGGTTGGGCTGCCCGCGGGCAACGGGTCCGCGGTGTGGTTGCCGCCGGTGGATCTGGGGGCGTCTGCTGCGGAGTTGGTGGACCAGATCACCGCGCGGGAGAACGCGAAGGACGCGATCGCCGCGGAGCAGGCCCAGCTCATCGTCGCCCTGGAGCAGCAGATGCTGGCCGAGCGGGCCGCCAAGGGCGTGCCCGCCGCGCGGCGGGGTGAAGGGATCGCCAAGCAGGTCGGGTTGGCGCGCCGGGAGTCCCCGAACTGCGGCGCTTTGCTGCTGGGCCGGGCCAGGGTCCTGGTCACCGAGATGCCGCACACGCTCAAAGCGCTCG